>JBBRAG010000014.1:0-86596 GCA_038206945.1 Bacteroidia bacterium
ATTTACTCGGTAGCATAGACCTTTATCTGTACCAATCCATAAACGATCTAAACTATCAACAGCTAAAGCAGAGGCAGTATTATCAGGTAGATTATCTTTGGTAGTATAATTAATGAATGAATTGTTTGTAAAATTATAAATGCCACCACGGGAAGTACCAAACCACAAGTTGTTTTTTTTATCCGTGATAATCGTCTGTACAAATCCATTTTTTAAACCGTCGTTATTATTATAATAAACAAACCCTTCATCCCTGAATTTAAACAAGCCACTGTGTGTACCTATCCATATATTTTGTTCATAATCAGCAGTAATACATGAAATATCATTGGCATTTATTTCTTGGGATATTTGATATGAAGTGGTTGTTTCATTAAAATATTTTATAAGACATCTTTTTGTACCAATCCATAAAATATTTTTATAATCCGAAAACAAACATGAAATATTATCTGTAACAGAAGTAGGGATTACTTTTTTCTCCTCATTCAATAAATCATAATTATTGATATAAAACAAACCTTTGTTAGTACCTATCCAAAGTGTAGAATTTTTATCCGTTTCAAAAAAAGTTATGGTGGTATCCGATGTGATCAAAAAACTACAGATTGCTTGCAATTTATCTTTAGAAACAACATACATTTTTTTTGTGGTAGATAGTACATATTCTTTATACGTACTTTTTACTTTTATTATTTCGACATCCTTAAAACGTTTGTCTAAAGTTATTTTTTTACCTGATAAATAACATAAGCCTGTACGTGTTGCAATAGCGGTTTCAGAACCTTTGGCAGCTACCGAATTAATATAATTATCGGGTAGCCCATTTTCTGTTGTATAATTTGTGAATTTTTTTCCATCAAAAACACTCAACCCACTTAGTGTACCTACTATTAAGTTTTTAGAAGAATCCTGCGTTATAGATTTTACCCAATAATGCACCAAACCTTTCCGGGGGCCATAATTAGAGAATTTCTTACCATCGAAGCAGCTTAGCCCGCCGTAGCCACCCGTCCATAAATAACCTTTGTTATCTTGAAAGATATCATAAATTTGTATATAAGGCAAGCCATCTTCAACGGTATAATTTATAAAATTAAAAGATTGAGATCGTATATCTTTACATAAAAAAGAAAAGAAAATAAGAAAAAAGAATATTTTTTTTGTGCTCATAATTTAATCCAAATATATAATAATTTGAAGTTATGATTTTGTTTGTTACCTTGCATTTATAATTGAAAAAAAAGACTATGAGAAAAAAAAATATTTACCATTTATTAGCCGGGCTTAGTTTTTTATGTTTAACTTCTTGTGGAAATGGCGGAAACAACGTTGAAAAAAAAGATAATTTAAAAAACACACTGTTAACAGATTCAAGTAATGCCTTTATTGAAAATGATGAAATTACCATGTATACATTGCCATCACCCATGCAAATTGCCGGCATCTTAAAAAAATCAGGGCTTAAATATTATGGGGGCTTAACCAACCCCATAGAAAACACCAGCAAATACAGCACCGGCAATACTGTTTCAAAAACTTTGGGTATGGGTACTTATTTGGCCGATCTTTCTTATTGCATATTAAACAAGCAAAACGAAGAGAGTAAAAAATATTTTAAAACCTGCTCTCAGCTGGCAGAAAGTATAGGCTTAGCAAAAGCTTTTCAGGATAAAAACATACCGGCAAGGATGGAAAAAAATATGGATAACCCGGATTCTGTTTCTAAAATATTAGCAGAAATACAATTAGAAACTGATAATATGCTGGAAGAAAACAAACAGAACTATATATCTGTACTGATATTTACCGGGGCATGGATTGAAACTATGTATATAGGTACGCAGGTTCATGCCAAAGAAAAAAATAAAAATGTAGTTACGCATATTGTTGATCAAATAAGTATTGCACAAAATATGATTAAAGCCCTCGAAACCAATACATCTAAAGAAGCCGATGTAAGTGCTTTATTAAAAGACCTTCATCAATTAAACGATATGTATTTTAATTTTAAATCCGTTAAAGAAATGATTGCTACCGATCCTGATGTAATAGACCCGACAAAACTTAATATAAGCGAAGAAGAATTGACAAGTTTTACAAAAAAAATTGAAGAAATACGCAGCCAAATTATAAAAGGATAATATTAACCAGTAAAATAAACGTATGATAAAAACCCTATATAAACACACCATAAAAGTTACAGCTACTGTAATTTTACTTTTTATATCACTTGCTTTTCAGCAAGGTCAGGAAACACCTTGCGATGCAAAAGCTTTGAAAGAAAGGGCTAAAAAAGAACTAGAACTTTATACATATGATATGGCCAAATTAACGCATATATCTTACCGGGCAAAAGCTACATTTAAAGAGATTGAAGCACCGCTTTTTATAGGTGAAAAATACCGAATGGTTTTTAATACAGAAGCTTTACCTAAACAGGTTATTATAAGCGTTTATAACCGTGATAAAGATTCAAAAAAAAGAAAACTTTTATTTACTACGAAAGATGCGGCTGCCGACAAAAAACAATTTGCGTTTGATATATCCTTAGCAAATAAAGCTTTTATTGATTATGAAATACCAACAGGCGATTCTATCTCATCTGGCGGATGCCTGGTATTTATGCTGGGATATAAGTAATTATCTTAATCTATTAATCGAATTAAAATAATTAGGTTAATTAAATTTTACTCTCTATACGATAAATCTCCCAATCCCAGGCACTTTTCATCATGCTATTAATGTCGTGTTGGCATTTCCAACCCAAAGCATTTTGCACTTTACTGCTATCGGAATAAACGGCAATAACATCGCCGGTGCGCTTATCTCCAATTTTATAATTTAATTTTTTGCCGGATATTTTTTCAAAAGCAGCAATAGCTTCTAAAACAGATACACCATTGCCACTGCCTAAGTTAAATACATCACAATTTTTTGTGTTTTTATGTTGAATTAAATAATCGAGCGCTAAAACATGTGCATTGGCTATATCACTTACGTGAATGTAATCTCTTATGCAAGTACCATCACGCGTTGGGTAATCTCCACCCAAAACGGTAAACTGCGTATATTTACCAATAGCTGTACCGGTAATTAAAGGCACTAAATTATTTGGTTTACCTAAAGGCCACTCGCCAATTTTAGCAGAAATATGTGCACCTACCGGATTAAAATAACGTAAAGCAATTGCATTGAATGTAGCGTGTTGTTTGCAAAAATCTTCTAACATATTTTCGCCAATCTGTTTGGTGTAAGCATAGGGAGATTCTGCTTTTGGAATTGGTGTATGCTCATCTACCGGAAGTTTTTTAACATTGCCGTAAACCGAACACGATGAAGAAAAAATAACATTATTTATTGTATACTTTTCGCAAAGTGAAAGTAAATTTACCAAAGAAGTAATGTTGTTGTGGTAATATTTTAATGGTTGTTCAACAGATTCTCCCACCGCTTTAAAAGCTGCAAAGTGTATTACACCATCAATTTTATTTTCTGTAAATATTTTATCAAATTCATTTTCGTTACAAAGGTCAATTTTGTAAGTTTTGAATTTTTTACCGGTTATCTGTTCTACCTGGGTATAAGCTTTTGGCGATGAATTAAAAAAATAATCGGCAGAAATTACTTCGTAATTATTACTTGATAATAATTCTATAATGGTGTGGGAACCAATGTAACCCGCACCGCCTGTAACTAAAACAGTTTTCTTAGCCATTGGCATTTCCTTTAAAAAATATAGATGCTACAAACGAAGAAAAAATGCCATACACCAACATGCTGAATAATTTTGAGGTGGTATCTTTAAAAGCAGAAAGGTCTTCAATGCCGCCCTTTACCATTATATCTATTTCGGCAGGCGTTATTTTTTTTCCTTTTTTAGCAGCTTCTTCTAAAATACTTTTGGGGGCATTAACTCTTATGTACTCTGCAATGTAAGCACCTAATTCTTTTTCATAAAAAATATAATTAAATATGGATAAGATAAGGATAGAAACCGACATAAAGATCAATCCTTCTTGCAAAGCTAATTTTCCGCTTATCTGTCCACCTTGCGCTCTTTTTTCTAAATAAACCAATAAGAGAATAAAGGGAGTCATTACTAATAAAGAAATGATATGAGAGTACATGCCAATTTTGGTCATTTGCATCCCGTCGTAAAAAATAAATAATTTAAAAGCAATTACTAAAACGCTATAGGTAAGTGCAAAAAAGAATGGTCTGTGTTTCAGCATATTAATTATCCGTTCATACTAACTAAAAACTCTTCGTTAGATTTTGTTCCTTTTATATGACTGCGTAAAAACTCCATGGCTTCAACCGGAGTCATATCACTTAAATGTTTACGAAGAACCCAAATACGTTGCAGGCTGTTTGCATCAATCAATAAATCATCTCTACGCGTAGAAGAAGCCGTTAAATCAATAGCAGGGTAAATACGTTTGTTGGCAATTTTTCTATCTAATTGCATTTCCATATTACCCGTTCCTTTAAACTCTTCAAAAATAACTTCATCCATTTTAGAACCTGTATCTATCAACGCTGTGGCTAGAATTGTAAGCGAGCCACCATTTTCTATTTTACGTGCATCACCAAAAAAACGTTTTGGTTTATGTAAAGCACTTGCATCTACACCACCTGTTAACACCTTACCAGATGCGGGCGCAACCGTATTATAAGCTCGTGCTAAACGCGTAATACTATCTAATAAAATTACTACATCATGTCCGCACTCAACCATCCGTTTTGCTTTTTCAAGTACCGTGTTGGCAATACGCACGTGCTTTTCAGCAGGCTCATCAAAGGTAGAAGATACCACTTCGGCTTTTACGCTACGAGCCATATCAGTAACCTCTTCCGGACGTTCATCTATCAATAAAATAATTAAATATACTTC
The DNA here is from genome assembly GCA_038206945.1 of Bacteroidia bacterium. GTDB lineage: Bacteria > Bacteroidota > Bacteroidia > B-17B0 > Aurantibacillaceae > PALSA-968. The sequence goes on from JBBRAG010000014.1 coordinate 4,898, forward strand.
GGGATGGTTATGTGCAATAGCATTGGCAACTTCTTTTAATAAAACAGTTTTACCTGTTTTTGGTTGTGCTACAATTAAACCACGTTGGCCTTTACCTATCGGGCAAAACAGATCCATCACACGCGATGAAAGTGTTTCTTGCGGGTGCCCGGTTAACTTAAATTTTTCGTAAGGGAATAAAGGAGTTAGATAATCGAAAGGTACTCTATCTCTAACCCAAGCCGGATCTCTGCCATTTATTTGATCTACTTTTACTAAAGGAAAATATTTTTCGCCTTCTTTTGGCGGACGAACACTTCCGGTAACGGTATCACCGGTTTTTATACCAAATAATTTAATTTGAGATTGAGAAACATACACATCATCCGGAGAGCTTAAATAATTATAATCTGCCGAACGTAAAAAACCATACCCATCAGGCATCGTTTCCAATACACCTTCAACTACAATAATTCCGTCAAAATTATAAAGGTCTTCTTTACGTTGTTGCTGCTGTTGTTGCGTAGGTTGATTTTGTTGCGTAGGTTGATTTTGTTGAGGATTATTTTGTTGAGAAGAATTATTAGGATTATTATTTTGTTGACTCTGATTATTTTGTTGCTGTGGATTCTGATTTTGTTGAGGATTATTTTGCTGCCCGGAATTATTAGAATTGTTGTTTTGTTGATTCTGATTTTGTTGTTGATTATTTTGCGATTGCTGGTTCTGATTATTTTGTTGTCTTGCTTGCCCTTGCTGCTGATTAGGGTTTTGCTGCCTTTGCTGTTGTACCGAATTATTTTGCGGTTGATTTGAATTTTGTGGTTGATTTTGCAGTGGCCTATTTGTTTGCTGATTGTTATTGTTTTGAGCCGGCCTAACAGCAGGTTCCTCAATAGTTTTTTCTGTTTCTGATATTGTATGTTCAACAGTAGCATCTATTTCGGCAATGGCAGCTTGTGTAATAGGCTCTTCCTGTATGGAAGCTTCATCCTTTGTAGAAGTAGTTTTATTTTCTTCCTCCATAGGATCTAATTTAACTTTACGCGGGCGTTTAGCTTTTTCAACCTTAGGTTCACCCGCTGTATCGGCCATGTGTTTATGCACAAGCTCTTGTTTTATCCTGTCAATTTGTTCGGGTTGTGTAGCCTGCAATTCTATAATCTGCATAACCAGATCTGGTTTTTTAGTCCCATCAGGTTTAGCTCCTAACAATTTAATAATTTCTTTCAGGTCGGATAAAGGCTTTTCAGAAAGCTCTAAAGCATTAAACATACATTTTGATTTTTAATTAAAAATTGCATTAAAATTTTGGGTGTTTTATTTCTGCTCGGAAACTTGAAATGCAGATACTATTAAAACTTTTACAAATATGAATATTTTTTTTCAATAGAAAAATTAATTTAGCAAATAATATTTATGTCTTGATGAGTAAAAAATTCTACACATTATTTAGGGATTAGTTTTGATGTAAAGTTAGTTAACATACATTAGCTTTTAAAAATTTAGATAGCACCATATATAAAATTAAATTAGCAAATTGAATATAAATTCTAATGTATTAATTTTCGGAAAACTAAATAGTAACTATGCTTGTCAATCAATTAAAACTATATTTCTGTCTCCTTTTTTTTATTTTATCTGCCGGTATTTTCGCCCAGGCAAAAAAAAATACTAAAAAAATATCTAAAGTAGATAGCCTCGCAACCTGCGAAAAAGAAAGTAATCAGCGTGATATAGTTGATGTGTACAGAAAGGTTTTTAAGAAAAAAGATCCCGCTCCTGAAATATGCGAACCCGGACACAAAGCCGGTAAATTGCACATGGCTATTTTACCGGCTGTTGGATATTCTTCTGTTACCAAACTTGCTGTAGTAGTGGCTGCCAATGCCGCCTTTTATGCGGATAATGAAGAAAGCACTAAATTATCTTCCGTTAACACAAGCGTAAGTTACACGCAAAAAAATCAAATAATATTACCCATACTTTCTAATATTTGGACAGCTAAAAATAAGTATAATTTGCTAGGCGATTGGCGTTATTATAAATATCCAGAATATACGTACGGTTTAGGCGGGCATACAAGGGCTGCTCTTAATTCTGATCAGCTATCTTATTCAAACATCATTATTCATGAAGCTGTTTTAAAACATATTTCAACGTCTTCTTTTTATGCCGGTTTAGCTTATAATTTAGATTACCACTGGGCTATAACAGAAGCAGGTACCATAAATGGAGAGGTTAGCGATTTTAAAAAATATGGATTAAGTAAAAATTCTGTTTCATCCGGCATCTCTGTAAATGCCTTGTTTGATAATCGTAAAAACTCTATTAATGCCATAGATGCTATGTATGGAAGCATTGCATTTTGCCCCAATTTTACGTTTTTAGGAAGTGATAATAATTATCAATCTTTGGTGATAGATCTTAGAAAATATTTTAGGATTGGCCAACACGACAATGTTTTGGCTTTTTGGAATTATAACTGGTTTACCTTTAACGGAAATGCACCCTATCTTGATCTGCCAAGCACCGGGTGGGATCCTTATGCTAATTTGGGTCGTGGTTATATACAAAGCAGGCTGCGCGGAAAAAATTTATTATACCTGGAAGCTGAGTATAGGTTTAGAATTACCCAAAATGGTTTATTTGGTGGGGTGGTTTTTGCCAATGCCCAATCTGTTACAGATTGGCCAAGCAATAAATTTCAAACCATTTATCCCGCTGTAGGCGCCGGTTTACGTGTTAAGGTAAATAAAAAATCTAATACCAACGTGGCCATAGATTATGGCATTGGCCTTGATGGAAGCCGCGGTATTTTTGTAAACTTAGGGGAAGCTTTTTAAAACCGTTTAACTTATAATAGTTATACCGCCTTTAACTACTTCGTTCAGCTTTACATTTACTTTAGTGCCAACAGGTAAAAAAACATCAACCCTCGATCCAAATTTAATAAAACCAAATTCTTCTGTCTGTTTAGCAATATCACCCACTTTGCTATACATAACAATTCTACGTGCTAAAGCACCGGCAATTTGCCTGAATAAGATCTGCGTGCCGGTATTGGTTTCTACTACAACCGTAGTACGCTCATTTTCTGTAGATGATTTTGGATGCCAGGCAACTAAGTATTTACCATGATGTTGAACCGCGTATTTAACTATACCGCTAACCGGGTAACGGTTTACATGTACGTTAGTTGGCGACATAAATATGGAAACCTGTAAACGTTTATCTTTAAAATATTCGGTCTCTTCTACTTCTTCAATAACTACTACTTTTCCATCGGCAGGGCAAACTACATGTTGTTCATTTTGAAACCATTTACGGGTTGGGCTCCTAAAAAACTGCACCACAATAATAAGCACAACCGCGCTAATAGTATAGGCTGTATATTTGGCCGTTTCATTTCCCGGAAAAAAGTACATAGCAATGCCAATAACCATCACCGAAAATAAAAGTGCCAAGCCAATAGTAGGATATCCTTCTTTATGTAGAACCATTTTTTTATAATTAAGTCGCAAAGCTATAATAAAATTAAGAGTTTTAAGTATCAAAGTTTTTACGTATTACATTTCTTAGTTTTGATTTAAAACTGCTAATACTTTATAACTTTGGTACTTTTAAATTTTATTAAGTTAATTATGATATCGGTAATTTGCCCAGTATATAACGAAAGTGCTTTTATAAAAAAGTTACTTGACTTTTATATACAAGCCTTACCGGCAGAAAAAGAATTATTTATTATTGACGGAAACTCAAGCGATGATACCTGCGCTATTGTAAAACATTATATGCAGCAACATGCCGATATACATTTGTTGCATAATTCGCAACGAATAGTTCCTTATGCCTTAAACCAAGCTATAGAAGCGGCAAATGGAAATATCATCATTCGTTTAGACGCACACACTGATTATGCCGGTAATTATTTTGAAAAGATACTTGAAACATTTAAACGTACTGACGCAGATATTGTTGGCGGTCCCATGCGCATTGCAAAAGGTAATACCGTTCAAAATGCTATTGGTTATGCCACCTCAACCGCTTTTGGTATTGGCAACAGTTCTTTTCATTTTGAAGATTTTGAAGGTTATGCCGATAGTGTTTACCTGGGTGCATGGAAAAAAGATATTTTTAAAACCACAGGCTTATTTGATTCGGCTTTTAAACGAAACCAGGATGATGAATTTCATTACAGAGCCAAAAGTTTAGGCTTTAAAATATACCAACATCCTGATATTAAACTACATTACCATCCGCGTAAAAAACTTAGCTTGCTTTTTAAACAATACTTCCAATATGGATTATATAAACCGCTTGTTTTAAAAAAAATAAGATCGGCGGTTAGTATACGGCATTTAATACCTGCCGGCTTTGCACTTTATCTATTAACGCTACCTGTTTATTTTATACTGCCTTTTTATTATGGCTTGCTACCTTTACTGTTATATTTTTTGTGTGATACTTTATTTACACTTCGCTCTAAAAAATCGTTAAAAGAAATGTTGGCTATTATGCTGGTTTATCCAACTTTGCATATTTCTTACGGCTTAGGATTTTTACTAGGGTTACTCAAAACGAGGAAATAACTTAATTTTATCCCACTTAGCGGGATGTTTTTTGCGTTGTTAAATGTAAAAGTTTGAATTAGCCTATAATTTGGCAACGCTTGCAATAGATGTAAGAGTTGCAGCATATAATAATCGTTAAACTAAAGATATGTATTGGATAAATTATTTGTTTTTTAATATGTACAACTGGTATTACAAAGATGGTAACAATAAAAAAAACACAAATGCTTGGTTTAGCGCAGCAACCAGTCTTTCTATGCCTTGTTTACTTTAGATATTTTTATTTGTGGTAATATATGATTTTTATATTCTTAAAATAAACCAAGTCATTTTTTCCAAATATATTGGGTTGCTAATTTGGATTTTATTTTATTTTATTTTATTTTATTTTTTATTTTATTTTATATATATTAAGGATAAGAAATATTAAAAAATTTATCAAGAATACAAACAATATGATTTAAATCATAAGAGAAGAGGAAGAGTTATTGCATTTTTCTTTTTAGCGTTACCAATATTAACTTCAATGCTACTAGCTGTAATAAAACATAAAAGTAGCAAATAATAAAATAATGCATTTTAAATTTAAACTATTAATAAAATTAAATATGGGTAAATACATTAAACATCAGTTTCTTTCTATTGTACTACTAAGTACACATACATTATGGGCGCAAACACAAAGTATTCAATATGCCTATGATAATAAACGAAATCGTATTATTAGAAAACTAATTGTAAGCAATCCCTGCAACAATTGCCTACTACCTTTGCCAGACATTAAGTTGTCATGCTGAACTTGTTTCAGCATCTCATGAGATTCCGAAACAAGTTCGGAATGACTTCGATATTTTGATGCTTTGCCTGACAATTCGCCGAAACGCCCAAAGATTTCTAAAATTTCAGGATGGCAAATTAAGATTTCTCTTTGCTCTGTTGCAAATGCCTGTTATATAGCTGAATATTTTCGTCGATATAATCTAAAATATCTTCTTTACCTATTTTTTTCTCGGCAGAAGAAATGATGTAATCGGGCATGGCTTCCCAAGTTTGTAGCATTCCTTTTTCGAAAACGACTAAATTTTTTTGTAGTTCTAATTTAGAAAGTTTATCCATTTTGGTAAAGATGATACAGAAGGGAACTTCTTCTTCGGCCAACCATTGCATAAATTGTGCATCAATAGCTTGCAGTGGCAAACGAATATCTATCAATACAAAAAGGCACACTAAATTTTTTCTTTCTAAAATATAAAACGAAATAAATTTTTCAAATTCTACCCGTGCGGTTTTAGAAACCTTGGCATAACCATAACCGGGTAAATCTACCACGTACCAACTGTTGTTGGCTAAAAAGTGATTAATCAATCTTGTTTTGCCGGGCTGGCCCGATGTATGTGCAATTTTTTTGTTGCATATCATATTTATAACAGAGGATTTGCCCACGTTACTACGACCTATAAATGCAAACTCGGGTAAATTTGTTTTAGGACATTTATTTACATCGGTACTACTGATAGCAAAATCTGCTGTGTTAACCTGCATTTTTTCTGTTCTCCAATTCTTTTTTGTAAGAGTCTACGTGACGTTGTTTTTTTGATTCGTAAATATCGTTTATACAAACCATAATACCGGTTTCTTCCACGCCACCAAACTCTTTGTTAATAGCGGTTCCAAAGGTTTTCATGGTTGGCGATAAATTCATGTACGCATTTACCAAAGGCGGAATATTCTCTCCCAACTCGCGCACTTCTTTATTTAAAATCATGTGGCCATCTTTATACGATAAGCCGTTTAAACTTTTTACAAACTCGTCTACTTTTACACTTCTTTTGGTTGGATAAACTACTCGTTGCACAAACGCAGAAACTTTTATTTTACCTCCTTTTACAGAACGAATAGGTCTTACCATATTTTCTTTATCCGGAAAATAATGTTTCATAAAGGCTAAAATCATATCGCGCGCTTCTTTATTAAAGTGCGTGTACATGGTTACTTTACCAAAAAAATAATTGCAATCGGGGTTATCAATAATGATAGCGCCTAAGCCATCCCACAGGTTATCTAAAGAAAATAATCCTTTACGAAATTGCTCGCCGGGCTGATAACTTGGTTGCACAAAAGAGCGACCTAACTCAATGGTTTTATCTAAATAGTTTTTGTAAAAGGTCGGAGAAAATTTGAATAATTCGGTGGTGGCTAAATCTATTTGTCCGTTTTTATAACCTGCATCTCTGCATTTTATATAACGATAAGCGCCAACAATTTCTTTGTGCTCGGGATTCCAAACCAAAAGCTGTTTGTATGGATGAGACGATACATCATACTCATCAATATCTAAACTTTTGCCTGTGCCGCCACCCGCGTAACGAAAAGTAAGCTCGCGTAAACGACCAATTTCCATCATTACATAGGGAGAATTCTGGTGGGTAATTACATAAATTTCGTTATTGCCGTTGTTTGTTTTCCGCACAAACCTTTCGGGTGTAAGTTCATTTAAAATAAACTTACGACTAATTTTATTTATGATGGGTTGCATTAACATAAGCTCAATCTTCTTGTTCTACAAAATTACGTTATTAAATTACGATTTTTCTCCGTACTCCATTAAATATTCTTTAATAAATTCATCCAAGTCGCCGTCCATTACATCTTGTACATTGCTTGTTTCGTAATCGGTACGCAAATCTTTTATTAATTTATAAGGATGAAAAACGTAGTTACGTATTTGGCTACCCCACTCAATTTTTTTCTTTCCGGCTTCTACTGCTTGCTTGGCTTCGTTACGCTTACGCATTTCAATTTCGTATAATTGCGAGCGAAGCATTTGCATAGCGCGTTCTTTATTAGCCAACTGAGATCTATCAACCTGACACATAACTTGTATGCCGGTTGGTAGATGTTTTATAAGCACTTTAGTTTCTACCTTGTTAACGTTTTGTCCGCCAGCACCACCAGAGCGTGCTGTACTAATTTCAATATCGGCAGGAGGAATATTTATTTCTATGGTATCGTCCACAATTGGGTATACATAAACTGAAGCAAAAGATGTATGCCGTTTTGCATTAGCATCAAACGGAGAAATACGTACAAGGCGATGTACACCGTTTTCTCCTTTTAAATAACCGTAGGCATAACTACCTTCAATTTGTAGAGAAACCGATTTAATACCCGCTGCATCTCCATCCTGATGATCGTTTTCGGAAACTTTGCAGCCATTTTTTTCGGCCCACATAATGTACATGCGCATTAGCATAGCAGCCCAATCGCAGCTTTCGGTACCACCTGCGCCTGCGTTAATTTCTATTACGCAATTAAGCACATCTTCTGTACCGCTAAGCATATTTTTAAACTCTAAACTTTCTAATTTTTTATTGGCAATTTTAAATTGCTCTTCAGTTTCTTCGGCAGTAGCTTCGCCGGCTTTGTGAAATTCGTATAAGGTATTTAAATCTTCTACCAAGCCTGTAAGTTCGGCATAAGCGGTGGTCCAATCTTTTTTTAATTTAATGGTACGCAGTAACGCCTCCGCTTTTTTAGAGTCGTTCCAAAAATCAGGTGCAAGAGTTCGTTCTTCTTCCTGTATTATTTCGTGAAGCTTGCTATCGATGTCAAAGATGCCTCCTCAACGCCCGCGAGCGCTCCAGAAGATCTTTCAACTGGTCTGATGTAAACATGGTGTGAAATTAGGAATTTAAATCAGATGTTGGGAGTTATAAAGTTAAGTAAATGAATATTATTTTTTTTGTTAATAATAGGTAAGATTTATTTTTTTTTGATAAAAAATTGATAATTTAGATAAAATAGAAGATTGGGTTCTTCTATATAAATTAATCTCCTGCGGCCAGCCAAAACCAAGAAGCATTAATTATATTAGAGTTTGATCAATAAATTTACACACTATTAAAAGTAAATTCATTATGTTTTAACATATCATTTTTTAGAAACAGAATTTGTTACCTTTAAATATTGTAAATTGCAGTATAATTTATAGGTGAACATCTTAAAAGGAAGTTTAAAATCAAACTCCTAAACCGCCTAAAGTAATTTAAAAGAGATTTTAAACGATGGTAGATGTGTTTTATAATAAACTACAATTTAAAGTACCAGTTACCTATATAAAGATATTTTCTTTTCTTCTATTGTTAGGTTTTAGCCTAAACACATTTTCACAAAGCGATTTATGTTCTAGTGCTGTTACCTTATTAACAGGTGTTACCGCAGGTGCAACTACCTCTTCATTTACAAATACCACCGGCGATCCTTCAACCCCATCTTGTAGTAGTGATAGCAGGTGTTCATTTACAGGATGGTATAAATATACTACAGGTGCTTCAGCCGGAGATCTTTCCATTAGTATGGCTACAGGAGCGGGCGCCATTAAATATGGCTCCATAAGTATTTACTCAGGTACTTGTGGTGCACTTACGCAAATTGCTTGTGGAGATGCAAATAGTGTTACTTCTACAGTTGCTCCCCCAACCATTTCAGTCACCTGTTTAGCGCCAAGCACAACATATTATATAATGGTGTGGTGTGATGGACTAATTTCAAGCACAACATATCCTGGTACTTTTACGTTAACTACAACATTTACATCAACCGGAAATGATTGTTGTGTAGGTGCTACAGCTATAACCATGAATTCTACGGCTACAATTGGTAGCTATACAGGCACTGTGGTTGGAAATAATTCTACTGCTACAGCCGATGGAAGTTCTTATTGTTACACAATAAATAAAAATTTATGGTACACGTTTGTTGCACCTGTTACAGCAAGTTATTATTGCGGAATTGTAGCCGGAAGTATTGTTGATCCTGAAATTTCCGTTTCTACGGGTAGTTGCGGGGCTTTAACCGAGGCAAGCTGTGCCGGAGAAAAAGCGGGCGTTATTTATGATGCCTATCACTCATCTACAGTAGCTCAAGGTTCATACACATTGGCATATTCTCCTTTTTCAATTTTTTCGGCGGGATATACGTATGGGGCTATTTGTTCTGTACCAGCAGGTACTACTGTATATGTAATGGTAGACAATTACTCGGCTGGTTCGGCAGGAACTTATACCTTAACAATTGCTAATTTAAAAAATGACGATATTAGCCAGCCATTAATTATAAATAATTGCGGCTCCACTTTTCAAGGCACAACTATTGGTGCAACTAATTGTGGGGCAGGTGTTGGTGATGGCTATTATAATAATTTAGATAATAATGCGGGTACTGCCTGTGACGGGAGCAATACGGTTACAAGTTGTGGTACAGCAGGCGGGCCGGGCCCACACGCATATAACTACACTGGTTGTGCAGCTGTTCAATGCGATGCAAATTTAAATGGCGGAGATATTGGTTTTACACCTGAAAATGACAGTTGGTATGAGTTTTGTGTGGTGGCCAGTTGCACAGTTACCATTAATTTTAACGTTACAGGTTCTTCATGCCTCGTGCCTACCGGTGGAACTGCCAAATTACAACTTGCCGTTTTTACAGGTTCGCCAAGTAGTCTTACAAAAATATATGGGGGATATTTTTTACAATCTCTAACTGCAGCAACCTTTACCTTTGCTGCTACAGCTAACAGTTGTTACTTTTTTGAAATTGATGGCTATTCAGGCACGAATTGTGATTATTCTTTACGTGCTGATATGACACCAGTTTGTGTATTGCCTGTGAAACTGCTTTCTTTTACAGGAACCAACGAATATGGCAGGATTAGATTAGACTGGGCTACGGCAGAAGAAGAAAATGCTGATAAATATGTTATTGAAAGAAGTGATAACGGGAATGATTATACACCTATTATCACAAAAAAAGCCAAAGGAAATACTACCCAGCAAACAAATTACACAACTTATGATGAAAGTCCGCTTATAAATAAGGTGAATTACTATAAACTAAGTGAATATGATAGAAATGGACTCGGCGGTTTATTATCACAAACATTTGTAAGCAATATCGCCGGGTTTCCAAAATTTAATGTATATCCTAACCCATCAACCGGTAAGGTAAATATTAATATCTTTAATTTTGGCGTACCTTCTGTTTCGATTGAAATAATTGATGTAATGGGTAATCTGGTATGGACCTCCAATATCGATCTTATTGATGGGAATAATTTACAACAGCTTGATCTATCCATCTTTGAAAACGGAGTTTATATTGTTCGAACCTTTGACGGATCTACTTTTTACAAGCAAACGTTGATAATTTCAAAGAATTAATTATCTTATAATTAAAAAAATAGTACTACTATTTTTTATAATAGAAAACTAAACCAAGCCTCTTGACTTAAGCTCTAAATATTTATTTATAGTATTTACCGAAAGATTTTGCGGCGGCGTATAAATACTTTGAATGCCATAAGCAGCAAGTTCTTTAATTATTAATTGTTTTTCCAATTCAAATTTTTCGGCAATAGTTTTGTAATAGATATCAAAGGTATTAGCAGCGGGCTTAGTAAACACTGTTTTTAATTCTGTATTTTCAAAAAAGATAACTACCAATAAATGCTGTTTGGCGATTTGCTTTAAATATTTTAATTGTCGTTTTAAAGAACTAAGTGATTCGAAATTTGTAAATAGTAATAATAAACTTCGTTGATTAACCGTTCTTTTAATGTACATGTATAAAGTTTCAAAATCACTTTCTGTATAATTTGTTTGTTGATTGTACAATGTTTCTATAATTCGTTTCATTTGCGAATTTCGTCTTTCCGCCAAAATATGGCTATGAATTTTATGCGTGAAAGTTATCAAACCCGGTTTATCATTTTTTATGTGAGCAATATTTGATATAACCAACGATGCATTGATAGCATAATCCAACAAAGTCATTTGCTCAAAAGGCATTTTCATATTCCTACCCATATCTACTAAACAATACACAGGTTGCGATCTTTCATCTTGGAATTTATTAACCATTATTTTATCTCGACGGGCAGTGGCTTTCCAATTCACGCTGCGTATATCATCGCCAGATACATATTCTTTTATATGATCAAATTCTGCTGTCTGTCCAATACGCCTCATCTTTTTTATACCCCCTGTAGTTAACCTGTTATGAATGGCCAGCAATTCATACTTACGCATTTGTATAAATGAAGGATAAACAGGTAACATAGCTCCTTGCTCAAAAGAAAAACGACGTTCTATTAATTTTATAGCCGAGGAAACAAAAACGCGAATAGCACCGAAATAATATTCGCCACGCTTAGTTGGCCTTAAGAAATATCGAATAAAATTTTCTTTACCACTTTCAATACTGATCTTTTTTTCAAAATTTCTTATTTGAAATTGAACAGGTAATTCATCTATTAACGTAATATTTACTTTAAAACCGTGTTTATTTGTAAGCTGTATAGTGATTAAATTTTCATCTCCATTGCTGAGTTTGTTTCCGGACAATCGTTTTGCTGAAATGCCATTTTTATTTCTGAATAAAACAAACACATCTAAAATAAAAATTAAGATAAGCAGCAATAACAAAATATTAGCCAGGTGATAAAAGAAAATATTAAAAAATCCCAATAAATATACAAGTACTAAAACTGTCGTTAAAGCATAACTTCGTGTGGTAAAATATATTTCAGGAAGTTTAATTTTCATTCTATCGTGGTATCTCTATCTTTTCAAGTACCTGATTAATTACATCCGCAATTAATAATCCTTCCATTTCTTTTTCGGGAGTAAGGGTTATACGATGTTTTAAAATATGTGGCGTAACAAATTTTATATCATCTGGAGAAATAAAATCTCTTCCTCGTAAAGTAGCGCAAGCTTTAGAAGCATTCATAACAGCTAAAGAAGCACGTGGCGAAGCGCCCAATAAAATAGACGGATGGTTACGTGTTTCATGAATTATTTGTGCGATGTACCCCATTAAATTTTCTTCCACCAAAACTTTTTGTACAGTATGCCTTAATTCAACTAAACTAGTTGCGTTTAAAAAACTTTTTATGCTCGTAAAATCAACCGTATTTTTTAGATGGAATGTTTTTAATATTTGTTTCTCTTCTTCTAAAGTTGGATACACAACTTCTATTTTAAATAAAAATCTGTCTAACTGTGCCTCCGGCAAACGGTAAGTTCCCTCCTGCTCTATTGGATTTTGTGTTGCCAACACCATAAACGGACTATCCAAAAGATGGGTTGTGCCATCAACTGTTATCTGACGTTCTTCCATAGCTTCAAACAAAGCTGCTTGTGTTTTGGCTGGCGCACGGTTTATCTCATCCGTTAAAACAATGTTTGCAAACAAAGGCCCGCGTTTAAATTCAAAGTCATTTGTTTTTGAGTTGTATATCATCGTACCAATAACATCGCTCGGCATAAGATCTGGCGTAAATTGTATGCGCTTAAATTGTGCATCAATGGTCTTTGCCAACAGCTTTGTCATAAGAGTTTTTGCTACACCCGGCACACCTTCTAATAATACATGGCCATCTGCCAACAATGCCATCAATAAAAGATCAATCGTTTGGTGCTGGCCAATGATATATTTACCAATTTCCTTCTTTATTGTTTCGGCCGTGTTACTGATATTGTTCAGGTCGATGCGTGTTTCAAAATTTTCCATATATCAACGTTTGTTTTGTTTGTAAAAATTTTCAATAAATGTGTTCAATTCTATAAGCTCCTTTTCTGTTATAGAAGATCTTTCATTAATTTGATTTATCACTAAGAAAAGTTTTTTTATTTCTTCTAAAGGTATGGTAGATAGTTTTGAAATTCGTAAAAATTCTTCTTCGCCAAAACTTCTACCTTCTAAAGAAAATTTACCGCGTAAAAATTCATAGAACGAATTTATTTTTTCTACGGCAATTATTTTATGATTTTTAGCATTGTAGTATACACTGCCTACCACTTCTACAAATTGCAGCGTTGTGTTTTGTAAAGGTTCTATAATTGGAATGGCTTTTTGTTTTCGTTTTAAGGCGAATACCATAAAAACAAGTAAAGATAACAAGGATAATAAATACGCGGCATATAAGGCATCATTGGCAAAAATAAATTGCAGCTCAGAACCTTTGTTGCTATCATTATAACTTTTATAAAATTCATCCCAGTAAATTTTATCCATATTTATATAGCTTAGTGTTTTATAAGCAACTTCCCTGTTAGCATCGTTCACTACAAAATAGTTCGTGTATATATCAGGTATGGATAGGAAATAAAAATTTCCTTTACCCCAATTAGCCTTTATGAACAGCGCGTTAGAATCGGCAGTTGCAAGTACACCTACTTTTAAAGTGTCAAAGCTTTTAAAGAACGTCACCTCCATACTGTTAGGATAAACATACTCTTTTTTTGCTTTTAAGAATTGATTACAAAAATTGAATTTTAATTTCTTGGTTGTATCACTTAACAAATTATAATCTTGTTTGGTTTCAATTTTAAAGGTATCAGCTATCAATCCATTAAAGCTTGAGGCTGCCATAAATATATCGTTACCTTGTTTCACAAAATCTAACAGGCGTTTACTATCTAAATTAGAAAATGAAAGATTATTATTTATAAAAAAATACGTAGTTTTTTTATCGGGTAATTCTTCAAGCGTATTATAAAGATTTTTCGTTTGTATAGTTACTTTATCTTTAAAAATATCTTCCTTCAATACACGATAAAAAGCATTACAGCCAAAAGGAATTTTATCCCGCTTTGCGTAAGTCCGTCGCCAATCAGTAGGTTGGGGCTGGTTATATTCCATCCAAACCATTATACCGAACAGCAGCAATAAAATAAAATAATATTTATTGTTGCTTTTAAACATGCGTGCTGATAAATTTATCCACTTTATTTTTATACTCTATACAAAGTTTTTCGGTGGGAATTGTTTCTCCGTACCATACGTATTCAAATACACGGCTAAGCGAAATAAATTCTTCTTTACCATGCACATCTTTTAATTCTGCTTGATAATCAACATTTGTTTTGGCGGGTTGCCAGGCAATTTTATTTTGATGGTTAAGCCATTGCAAAGTTTTTAAGAAAGACCATCGAACAGCAAGCCTGTAATTGCCTTTCTTTATGGCATCTGCAATTAATGCATCTATATTAATGCCTTCAATATTTTCAGGCAGCTCATTAAAAGAAATATGGTTTATTTTTTTTGAATTACCTGTTAACAAGTTTATGAAGTTAGATTTCCATACAATAAAAATCAGGCCTAGAACAAATACTGCAATAATCAAATACTTAATGAGGCTATAAGATACTTTTGGGTTTTTTGAAACCGACTTGTCAAATAAACTTCCCAGCCATTCTAAAAAAGCTTCCCACCAGCCTTTGGAAGGTTTGGCATCTTTATGGTAAACAAAATCTTTATCAGAAAATATTTCTTTTTCTATTTGAGGATTTGCTTTTTTAATGGACGATATCTTAGTAGTATCATACTTAATAATACTTTTTTTCTCCGTAGAAAAAGCAGTCAAGGAAAAATAAAACAGAAGTATAAATAAAATCTTTCTCACCTTAATTTTAATCAAACATATCTACCCTGCCCATCAATGAAGTGCCCTCATGACGTTCTTCCTGGTTATAAAAATTAAACACGCAAAAGCAGGTAAATATTGGGCTAATGATAAGCATACTGCCCAAGGTAGATAAAGCGCCAAAAACCACATACCATAAAGAAGTGCTTGTGGCAACTGAACCTGCATCTGCACTACGACGTGTAAAAACACTTAAAATAGATAGTATTAAATAGGGCGCGTTAAAAAGAAAATACAACATAACCAAAGATATCATCGTGCAAAACATTAAGAGCCAGGTCCACCAAAAGTTACCGCGTAAATAATGTATGGCTTTGCCAATAGCAGCTGTAATAAGAATTTCATCGCGTATAACAATAAAGTTAGATACGGTTAAAACATACATAAAAACCGGGATCAATATCATATTGCCCACAAACATTACGGCTATGATGATAATTTTAAGTGCGGGCACTAAAAACAATAAATAAAATACCCCTGCCAAAGCGAGTGCTGTTACCGCTCCAACTAATGTCAATAACATCAAATTATAAAATAACCTAAAACAGGCTTCGGTCAATAAAGAAGAAATATCGCTGCGTTTAATAGGTAGTTGCTCAGGCGAAGCTGTATCATACAATTTAAAATACAAAGCAATACTAGCATTTGTAAATAAGGTTGTCAGTAAAAAAATAAGTACAAAAATAAACGTGGTTGTTATAGAATTACCAGCAAATAAGTTGAAGTTTGTAATACGTGTAGTAATAAGGTTTGCTGTAGCTAATTTTTCTGTAATGAATTGTAAGTAACCCATTAATAAACCGGTTAATATTACAAATGGGCCAGCCAGTAAAATGATGGTGCCAAAAAACGATTTGAAATTTATTCGTAAAAAAGCAATGCTGTCATTAAACAATTGTCCAAAATCGCGTGCTTTACGTAATTCAATTTTTTCCATCAATAACTTTATTATTTAATTTTTTTACGAGATACGCAGGATACATCACAAAATAACCTACAATAAAAATAAGCGACCCTAAAATAATAAACAAACTTAGCCATACAGGCATTTTGGTGTAGCGTGTTACAAAACTTTCTAAAAAGCCCGCAGCTATAAATACAGGCACTATACCGATAATAATTTTTAAACTATTTCTGGCCCCTATTTTTAAAGATTCCATTCTTTTGTAGGTGCCGGGATATAAAATGCTATTTCCCAAAACAAAACCTGCCGCGCCTGCAATAATAATGGCAGAAATCTCAAAGGTGCCATGTATCCAAATAACCAATAATGATTTTAAAAATAAATGATATTTAAAGAAAAAACCTTGAAAGGCGCCCAGCATAATCCCGTTTGTAAAAAGCTGGTAAGCCGTTCCAAAAGAAAATAATAATCCCAAAACAAATACTCGAAAGGATACAAAAATATTATTTATGGTAATGTGTAAGAACATACTTGTTTGATCATCTTCTCCATAAATACCCAAGGGATTTCCTTTTTTTATACGTTCAATAGTTGCATCAACATAATTATCTCCCAAAATTAAACGCGCAAAGTTTTCATCATATATTTCTGATACAAAACCAAGTAATGTAAAAATAGCAAACAGAAAAAAAGACAAATACAATTGTTTCCTGTATTTAGCCATCGTTAAAGGCACTTCCGTTTTCCAGAAAGACAAAAACCTGCCCCGACTTTCTTTTTTATTCTTATAAATTTCCTGGTGCACACGCGCAGCTAAACCATTTAAATATTGGGTGGTTTTAGAAGCCGGGTAATGCGTGCGGGCATAACTAAGGTCATCAGTTACTTCAATAAATAAGCCCGCCAATTTTTGAGGATTGACATTTTTTTCGCTCAGCAGTTTTTCAAAATCCTGCCACTTGGGTGATTGCTCTTTTAAAAAAGTAATTTCTCTCAATTGTAAATTCTATTTCACAAAATAATTCTATTGCTAATATGCTAATTTTTTACATTATTTGTTTATAAATTTTATAGTTTGGAATCAGTTGTTATAAACACTTCGCAAAATATAGTTATAGACTACGAACCTGCCGGACTCGGAAACCGTTTGCTATCGGCCATTTTAGATGTTTTATTTAAAATTGGTTTTGTTTATACATTGATGATAATTGCAGGACTTTTAGGTTTCTATTCAGGCAAACTAAATAATCCTTCTTCAATTGTTATCATCATATTAATGGTTTATATACCCTATTTACTCTACGATTTTCTATTTGAAACTTTTATGCACGGACAAACTTTCGGCAAAAAAATAATGAAAATTAAGGTTGTTAAGTTAGATGGCACGCAACCTTCGGTAGGTTCTTATTTATTACGTTGGTTAATTCGTTTGGTAGAAATTGATATGTGTGGAGGCTTAATTGCCATTATAACCATTGCCGTTAGTAAAAACTCGCAACGCTTGGGTGATATGGCAGCCGGTACCACCATTATACATATTAAGCGCAAGGTTACTTTGCAAGATACTATTTTACAACAGCAAAAACACCTGGAATATAAGATTGTTTTTAAAGAAGTTAGTCTTTTAAACGACGCTGATATTCAATTGGTAAAAGATGTAAATGATTTTTATGTAAAAACAGGCAACAACACGGCTTTAAAAAAATTTGCGCAAAAAATAAAAGATAAAACAGCTATTGTAACTTCACTTTCTGATGAAGATTTTATGACTACTTTGTTAAAAGATTATAATCATTTCCAACTCGACAAATAATTGTAAGGTTTTCGCGTATCTTTCGTCTATATAGAAAAGAAAGAAGATGAAAAAGATAATTTTAGCAAGTTTATTCCTTTCTATATTTATAGCAGGAAGCTGTCAGCAACAACCACCTAATTCAAGCAAAATGGAAAATTTTAAAGTTAATAAAACAGAAGCCGAGTGGAAAAAAGAATTAACCCCCGAGCAATATCACGTGCTTAGAGAAAAAGGTACTGAACCCGCCTATCAAGGCGAATACACCGATAATGCTAAAAAAGGAACCTACGTATGCGGCGCGTGTGGTTACGATCTTTTTACTTCTGATATGAAATTTGAAAGTCATTGCGGCTGGCCAAGTTTTGACAAAGAAATTGGCATTGGCGACCATGTTATAAAAATAAAAGATAACTCTTTTGGCATGGCACGTACAGAAATTATTTGCGCACGTTGCGGCAGTCATTTAGGCCATATTTTTGATGATGGCCCTACCCCAACCGGTAACCGTTATTGCGTAAACTCGCTTTCCATTAAGTTCATTCCTGCAAAGTAAATTCAAATTAAAGAATTAATTCTAACTGAGTTAATCCTTTTTTTCTTCCACTACTTCCTTCAATTTTTTTAAAACATTCTTCTAGTTAGCCACAGAGCCCACCTTTTCCTTTTCAGTAGCATTATTATCCTGCAATATAGTAACCACCGTTTTAGTATCCTTCTTAGCTAATTTAATATTCAGGTTTATCTTGCTTGCCCGACATAGTACTCCAAAACGTGCTTTGAAAAGTTTTTTCTGGTTCAATTTTTTTAATAATTCCTTTATCCGCGTATTTTTTTCCTTCATATTCTCCGGTATAATTTATCGGGCTTCCCTCTTTCCAATCGGTAAAAACATCCGTTCCCATCATATATTTTTTTACCAGTTTAGGTGTTGTAATAGCCTTCCAAACCTGCGCCGGCGTAGCGTTTATGGTAAGGGATGTTTTTGCTATTAAGTTTTTTTTCATGATAAATATTTTTATTATTTCAAATTTACCGATAAATTAAATCATTTAGCGGTTTAAATATTTTTAACAATGTGGCGTTCCGGCTTGCGTCATACTAACTTTGTCAAAACAAGCCGTCGGGCTGGCCGCAGTAAAGCTTTATGAGTACATAAAGGCTTTCTTGCCGCATCCCTAACGCAAATACAACTTTATCAATACCAAATATTCATATCAATAACACAAAAAATAACGTAAATTCTCCCATAAAAAAAGGTATTTTTACAGCCTTTAAAACACCTATGCAACCACTTTATATTCATAACACATTAACTCGCAAAAAAGAATTATTTAAACCTATACATGAGTCGCACGTAGGCATGTATGTTTGCGGGCCAACTTTATATAGCGATGTGCATATTGGCAATTGCCGCACGTTTACATCGTTTGATGTAATGTATCGCTATCTTTTACACATTGGTTACAAAGTGCGTTACGTGCGCAACATTACTGATGTGGGCCATTTAGAAAACGAAGTAGATGGCATTGGCGAAGACCGTATTGCTAAACAAGCCCGCCTAAAACAATTAGAGCCTATGGAAATTGTGCAACGCTATTCTTTTGGTTTTAGAGAAGTGCTTAGTTTATTAAATTTACTTCCCCCAAGTATTGAACCCACCGCATCTGGCCATATACCTGAGCAAATAGAAATGACGCAGAAAATTATTGAGCAAGGTTATGCATACCAAAAAGATGGAAACGTTTATTTTGATGTGCAGAAATATGCACAAGGTCATAACTACGGTATTCTTTCCGGGAGAAATTTAGAAGATCAACTTACTAATACGCGTGAGCTTGACGGACAAGAAGAAAAAAACGGACGATTAGATTTTGCACTTTGGAAAAAAGCAAAGCCAGAACATATTATGCGTTGGAATTCTCCTTGGGGAAGCGGTTTCCCGGGCTGGCACATTGAGTGTTCAGCTATGAGTCGTAAATATTTAGGAGAAACATTTGATATACATGGCGGCGGTATGGATTTAATACCAACCCATCACACCAACGAAGTAGCGCAAAGCGTTGGCTGCTGCGGTGCTGCGCCGGTAAATTATTGGGTGCATACAAATATGTTAACATTAAACGGGCAAAAAATGTCGCGCTCTTTAGGTAATGTTTTCTTACCGGTAGAATTATTTACAGGCATGAAATTAGCTGCTGATAGCCCAAGTGCAACTCCATCGCAAGCAAAATTAGATGGCAAGCACCCACTTTTTGAAAAGGCTTACAACCCAATGGTAGTACGCTTCTTTATGATGCAAACACATTATTCAAGCACGCTCGATTTTTCTAACGAAGCATTACAAGCTTCAGAAAAAGGGTACAATCGTTTAATAGAAAGTTATAACACGTTAGATAAATTAACTCCTTCCGCAATATCTTCATCAGATATTAAAAAAATTCAGGAAGCATGTTACGCTGCTATGAATGATGATTTTAATACGCCAATTTTACTTTCGCAATTATTTGAATGCGCACGCATAATTAATTCTACAAACGATAAAAATGAAACACTTACTGCCGATGATGTTGATTTGCTAAAAAAAATATATCAAGATTTTTTAGTGGATGTAATGGGCATCAAACACGAAGAGCAAAACGGCAAAAGCGCTGAGGCTTTAAAGAATGTAATGCACTTGGTAATCGACCTTCGTAAAAAAGTAAAAGACAATAAAGACTACGCCACATCGGATGAAATACGCAATCGTTTACAAGAAAGTGGCATTCAAATAAAAGACGGTAAAGAAGGCGCAACCTGGACAATTAATTAATTTGATGATGAGTCGATTTGAAAATGTGAAAATGAAAAAATATCTATTGTATATTGTATGCTGTACCTTATCTATTGTTTCTTGTACGGATAACAAAACGGTAGAAACAAAACAACCTGAAGTAATACAGCCCGAAATAAAACGTATTGCAGCACCCGATTTTAATTCAGATTCTGCGTATGCTTTTATAAAAGTTCAGGCAGATATGGGACCTCGCGAACCGGGCAGCAAAGCACACGAAAAAGCAGTAACGTATTTCGAAAATAAATTTGCAGCATACGGCGCAACTGTATTTGTACAAAAAGCAACAGTAACCACATTTGATCAAAAAAAATGGTTATCGAAAAACATTATCGCATCTTTTAATTCGGAACAAACAACGCGTGTAATGCTATGCGCTCATTGGGATTCTCGTCCGTTTTGCGATGAAGACAGCAACAAAGCCAATGCAAAAAAAGCTTGTCCGGGTGTTAATGATGGAGCAAGCGGTACAGGTATTCTAATAGAAATAGCGCGCGCTTTAGCTAAACAAAAACCAAACATTGGCATAGATATTATGCTTTGGGATATGGAAGATTACGGACAAGGTAGAGTAGAATATACAGGAGAAGGCATGGAAGATGATTGGGGTTTGGGATCGCAATATTGGAGTAAGAACCCGCATAAGCAGGGTTACACAGCGCGTTTTGGGATTTTATTAGATCTTGTCGGCACTAAAAAAGCAGAGTTTTCCCATGAAAAAGTATCTATGTTCTATGCTGCTGCTTTTGTAAATAAAATTTGGAATGACGCTTATTTGTTAGGTTATGGAAATTATTTTACGCAAAAAGAGATTGACCCCATTACAGATGATCATGTATATGTAAATAAATTTGCGAATATTCCCTGCGTAGATATTATCGGATACGATCTAGAGAAAAAAAGGTTTTTTCCTGAACATCACACGTTGGCTGATGATCTTAAAATAATTGATAAAAACACCTTGAAAGCTGTGGGCCAAACTGTATTAGAGGTTATTTATAACGAACAACCTTAGCTAAACGAACACATGCAAAAACTAAGCATTTCTTTATTCAAGCAACTTACCTTACTGGCAGCTTTAATTATTACAACCAGCTATTTATTTTTAGGAACCCCAAGAGGAAACACCTTGTTTGTTTTGCAGGTTGCTTTAGGCATTTCTTATTTATTCTTTTCCATAGCTGAGTTTTCTACCAAACTTGCCAAGATGAATTTACCTTTTGACCGTTTTTTCTATTTACCATATAATGTTATATCTCATAAAGTAATAAGACTGGGAGCCTTTGCCATTGCCGGCGGCGTGCTTTGGGTATCTTCCTCTTCTCTAATTTTTTTAGCCGCTTTACTTTATATGATTATCCTTTCAGATATTTTAGTTTTCATCTTAAAAATAGTCCAGAAAGTTTATTACATAAGTTTGTTTGCCAATTATATTTTAATTTCTTTAGAAGGCGAACAGAAAATTTTTGCATCGCAAATAGATAGTGTAGAATATCGTTACGATATTTTTTATTTGAAATTAAAAGATAAAAAAACGGTTGCTTTAGAAACAAATAGGTTAGCCGAAGGTCAAAAACAGATCTTTACCGAAAAAATGGTGCAATGGGTTTTACGCAACCAGTTAGGCTTTACAGAAGAAGCAAAAGCAAAATTGGTTAATTTGATTTAAGCATCAAGCATTGAGAAAGCTGGTTTCAATAATTTTACTTTTAACAGGAACTATATTATCAGCGCAGCAAGGTTGTTATGATAAAGCCATCAAATTTAGAAATGCAGATTTCAATCTCGATTCTGTTTTTATACGCATAAGGCAAGCACAAGAAATGATCATCAATTGCGAAATGCCTAACGATTCTTTCATCACAATTAAAGGAAATAAAAAAAAGATAATTGATTATAAAGGCAAACCATTAGTTATCAATTTTTGGTATTTACATTGCGCACCTTGTATAAATGAAATTCCTTCTTTTAACGAACTAGCAAAAAAGTATGAAGATAAAATTAATATTCTCGCTATTTCTCCAGATAAAAAAGCGCAGATAGAATTATTTTTAACTAAGCATGTTTTTAATGCAGAAATTGTAAGTGATGCGGAAAACTTCATCAATAAATATAATTTAGGAAGCGGTTATCCTTTTACATTATTCCTTAATAAAGAAGGAAAAATTATTTATGTGAAAAGTGAAGGCGGAGAAACGCCGGAAACGCAGATGGATTTGTATAAAGATCTTTCGCCCCTTATAGATGCCATGCTTTCCAATAAAAAAAATTAACGAAAACAGAAATTTTACTTCATTATAAATTTGTAATTTTAAATCATGCAAATTGTAGTATTACTTATAGGAATTGTTGTAGGGTTTTTGATTGGCTTTTTAGTTAGCAAACAGAAAAATACAACTACTGTTATCGATACTTCCGAATTAGATAAAAAAATAAATACGTTAGAAACTGATAAACTTCTTCTAAGAAAAGATGTAGAGCACTCTGCAATCGAAAAAGAAAATCTTCGTAATGAATTCGAAAATAAAAAAATAGAAATCTTAAAAGAAAAAGAATTTGTTTTAAACGAGTTAAATATTGAACGAAATAATCTAAGTGCTGCAAACTCGCGATTAGCCAAGGCTGAGGAAGCTTTTAAAAATCAGGATGAAAAATTAAAAACACAAAAAGTTGAATTGGAGGAAATTCAAAAAAAGTTAACGACTGAGTTTGAAAATATTGCCAATAAAATTATGGATGAAAAATCTAAAAAATTTACTGACCAAAATAAAACAAATTTAGATGTCATTCTTAATCCGTTAAAAGAGCGCATAAAGGAGTTTGAAGATAAAGTTGATAAAACGTACAAAGCAGAATCTGCTGAGCGCATTACTTTAAAAACTGAAATAAAACAGCTTGTAGAATTAAACAAGCAAGTTAGCGATGACGCCAACAATTTAACCAAAGCACTTAAAGGTGATAATAAAACACAAGGCAATTGGGGCGAGGTAATTCTTGAGAAAATATTAGAACGAAGTGGCCTAAGTAAAGAGCGAGGTGAGTATGATACGCAAGTGGTTTTAAAAAATGTAAACGGAGAAACCATAAAACCTGATGCAATAATTTATTTGCCCGAGAAAAAGCACATCATTGTCGATTCTAAAGTTTCGTTGGTTGCCTACCAAAATTATTTAACAGCTGATGATGATGAGCCACGTGCGCAATTTTTAAAAGAACATATTATCTCTATTAAAACGCATATAAAAAGTTTAAGCGATAAATTATACGCAAGCGCTGAAACATTAAATACGCCGGACTTTGTATTGTTATTTATTCCTATAGAATCCTCTTTTGGTATTGCCGTTCAGGCCGACCAAGAATTATTTTCTTTTGCCTGGGATAGAAAAATTGTAGTTGTTTCTCCATCTACATTATTAGCAACGCTACGCACAATTTCTGCCATTTGGAAACAAGAACTTCAAACCAAAAATGCACTAGAAATTGCCAAACAAAGCGGCGCACTTTACGATAAGTTTGTAGCCTTTGTAGAAGATCTATCAAGCATTGGTAAAAATATAGATCGCACGCAAGAAGCCTATAATGCGGCTTTCAATAAATTAAAAGATGGTAATGGTAATTTAATTTCGCGTGCACAAAAAATAGAAAAACTGGGCGCTAAAGCAACTAAGGCTTTACCACAGCATTTGTTAGATGATGAAAATCAGCAATCTTTATTGGGGAATGAATACTAAATTATATATTTATATATTTAGCCTACTAGTTGCTTTATCCGCCTGCAAAAGCACCAAACCATTAAACCTCGATAAAGAAAGAGAGCAAAATAAAACCTATAGTAAAGATGCTAATAATTTAGAAGTAGATATGTTTTTATATCATGCCGATAGTATAAACTCCCAGTTATATTATGGTATAAACAGCGGCCAGCTAGTTTACCGAAAGATAGACTCCATAAATTCATCAGCACGTATAAAAGTATTTTACAGATTTTTGCCCTATGCAGATTCCAAAATTTTCTTTGATTCATCAACCGTTTATATCAATGATAATGTACAGGGGCAACCTCAAACAAAAATAATTGCGGGTTATATTCCGTTAAAAATAAATGTAGCCCAAACATCTTACATAGAAATTTACCTAAGAGATGAGAACGGCAAGAACCATCAAACCCACTTTATAAAATGTGAGAAGCTAGACCCTTATGCTCAACAAAACTATTTGATGCTTGGCAACAACAACCGAGTTTTCTTTTCTAACAAAATAGAAAAAGGCAATAACATAACGCTTTATAACACGCGTGTTTCATTCAATAAAGCGCGTATAGATTTTTTTAGTAATGATTATACATTGCCGCTCCCTCCTTTTAGTGACAGAACTTCTTTGCCTTATCCATCCATGCCAGATTCTACTTTTTATGTAAGCAGTTATGATGAGCACAGCATTCCTTTACAAATAAACAAGCAAGGCGTTTATTTTATACGTTTAGATTCTTCTGCCAATGTTAATGGATGCAGCATTTTGGGTGTCGAAAAATATTTCCCTAAAGTTTTATCGCACGCACAAATGATAGCCGCCACACGTTTTATCATGAATAAAGATGAGTATCAAAAAATGATAAACGCCACAGATAAGCAAACAGCAATTAATAATTTTTGGCTTACCCTTGGTGGTGGCGAAGACCGCGCAAAAGAATTAATTAAGAGATATTATAACCGTGTGCAAGATGCCAATACATTTTTTACTTCGCATATAGAAGGATGGAAAACAGATATGGGCATGATCTATCTTATTTTTGGACCGCCAAATAAAACTTACAAAAACCAACAAATGGAAACTTGGACTTACGGTACAGAAGGCTCGCCAAACGCAGCAACCTTCAGGTTTGAAAAAATTAGTAATCCGTTTTCCGAAAATAATTTTAAACTTATACGTAGCATAAATTATAAAGACTCTTGGTACATAGCCGTAAACAATTGGCGCGAAGGGCATGTTTATTTAGAAGCCAAGTAATTGGGCGTTCCGGCGTGCATCATGCTAAGCCTGTTGAAGCACGCCGTCGGGCTTTCCGCTAATAGTTTTTTGATTTAGCTCATTGTTTTAGTTTCTTTAATTGCTTCGCAGAATGCTGAAAAAGCATTTCAAAAAAGCTATCCGCTATAATCCCTAACGCAAATACATTATCCATCATTGAAAAATATTCTATAATTTGCAATGCTAATTCATAACGGTTAAAAATTATTATTATTCAAAAATTAAAATTCAAAGACTATTTATTGCCTTTATTGGTAGCTTTATTATTAGGAGGTGTTTGCTTTATATTGATAGCAGCCTTGGTTTTTAATGTGGCTTGTGTTATTAGTCCTACAGAACATATAGATACCTTAAGCGGAGAAAAACACGTAGTAATGGCAATAGGTCAGGCAATGGTTGCAATTTTACTTGGAAGTATAAGCGCGCTCATAACTTTTATCTTTGCCTTAAAATATTTTATACGCAGAAGTCGCGCTAAAATTAACCGGCCTGTTAATACAAATAATTTCTATAAGAAATAAAGTAGTTAAGCATTTGGTTTAGCTGCCCAACTGTAAATGGTGTTTTACATTGCGGGTATGGGTGGTACGACATAATATTACCGATTATAGGCGTGTAAAAATCACCATGAGGATCTGTATTGGTACCAGTCCATTGGCAAGTATTGCTTACTGGTGCAGGGTTAATATCTGCCGGTGTATCACAAATCAGATCTCCCGCAGTTGTACAATTTGTGCCATCCACATATTCTAAACCCACCGAAGTATCAAATGTGTGCAATAAAGAAAAAAAATGCCCCATTTCATGCGACCAGCAATCATTACTAGTTACGCATTGATGGGAAAGAACCATATAATTATCGCTAAAGCTTGCAAAACCGGCCTCTACCGGTGGAATGATACTTCCTACCACATATACATTTATCATATTCTGAACTTCATAAACCTGATGTACTTCAGAAATTTCTTCCGGATTATTGAATTTATAATATTTATAGTTGTAAATAGTATCTTGCTTACAGATAAAAAAACTAAGGCATATGGAAGAGAAATCCTGATTTAAGGATGCTAAGGCCGTATTTATATCTGTTTGGGTAATATTAGGCTGGTGTAAACTATCGGTTATAATATGTATAGCTAAGGATAATTTTTTATTTAAACACTTGGTTGGCGCAGTAGCACCGGCCTTTTGCACACTTTGAAACGATTTTATTTTTTGGATAAGCTGCGGACTAGGCTTAAAACCACAACCTAATGTTTGAGAAAATGACTGGCCAAGCATTAACAGGAAAAAAAAGGCAAAACACAGGTTTCGGTTTAATATTGACATATTCTTATATATAATAGAAAATAATGTATTAAAAATTTCATGTTCAAAGAAAATAAAATAAATTTGTTTATTATCTGTTTATTAAAAATATTTTATGAAAAAACGCTTTTACGTATATTTTACTGTTCTTACTTTTTTATTTTGCATTTCAAGCTATAGTCAAATTTCTACGAGCACCGTATCTGGTTGCGCCCCGTTAGTTGGGGTAACTTTTACGGCCACGCCAGGTGCGGTAAACCCCGCGTGGGATTTTGGCGATGGTACCACTTCCTCATTACCAAATCCTTCTCATACATTTTCAACTCCTCATATATATACCGTAATTTTTACAGCCAGCAATATACCCGGCTCACAAACATTAACTATTAATGTACATGGAAAGCCAACACCCAATTTTACAGCTACCACCCCTGTTAAAGGCTGCCTTCCTTTAATTGTTTCTTTTCATGATAACTCTACCGGCGGCGGCGGCTCTGCAATAACCAACTGGCAATGGGCTTATGGCGATGGAGGAACTAATACTACAAACGGTGCCAACCAAACATATACGTATAGTGTAGGCGGACAGTTTAATGTATCCATAATAGTTACCGATGCTAATGGCTGCGATTCTTCTTTGGTCATTCCTAACTTAGTTAGCGCTTCGCAAAAACCAACTATTAGTGTTACACCAGCTGCGCCATCTGCGTGTGTGCCACCATTAACCGTTACATTTGTTTGTACGGCTACAAGTCATGTGCCCCCTCCGCAAGCTAATACATTAACTTATTTATGGAGTTTTAGTGGGGGTTCTTCTTCCACTTCGGCCACCCCACCACCTCAAACATATAACGCGCTGGGTGTTTTTACACAAACTGTTATGGTTACAGATGTAAATGGTTGCAGCAATTCCTTAACAAGAAATGTGGTCATTCAAAATCCGACAGCTGTTTTTACTACTAATGATACTATATGCCTTCACGCTTCCTTTAATTCTACCGGGAGTTCAGCCGGTTCTCAAACCTGGAATTACGGAGATGGAACCACCGGTTTTTCCAATACACATACATACGCTGCACCCGGGCATTATCACGTAAAATTAACCGTAGCCAATGGGCCATGTACAGATACAATTGGTCACAATGTGTATGTAGAGCAACCCATTGCAAGTTTTAGTGTAGTTCCAACCTATATTTGCAGTCTTCCCAAAACAATAACCGTTACCAATACATCTGTGCCATCTACAGGCTTAGCCTATCAATGGAATTACATTCAAAGTTATTCGCAATACAGCGTTACGCCAACCTCATATACAGTAACAAACCCAACCTTTACCGTTTCTCACTTAGATACTAATCGTTATACAATAAATCAGTTAGATGCGAAGGATAGTATTTTATTAACTATTACCACCAGTCATGGTTGTACCGATCATAAAAGCCTTCTATATATAGATACTATATTTTTACCTACTGCAAGATTTCTACCTGATAAATATCAGGGCTGCGCGCCACTTACAGTAAATTTTACTGACTCGAGTACGTCAGATCATATAAAAAATCCAATCACATCCTGGAAATATATTTTTGGAGACGGTGCTTCCACTACTTTATCATCAGCACCTGCCAATACCGCACATACCTATACAGCACCCGGTATTTATTATCCAAAACTGGTTATACAAACATTGCGTGGTTGCCCGGATACTTCCTATACCATAAAAATAGAAGTGGGCTCGACTCCTGTGGCAAGTTTTAGTGTTTCGCCTACTACAGTTTGTATAGGAGATGCCGTGCAACTTACCAATACAACGCCAACTTCTTATTCGGTAGATACCTGGCATTATTCGGGTGATGGCGGTTACTATATTTCCTCATGTGCTGATGCGGCTAATGTATCCTGGCCGTTTACACATTCTACCGGTGCACAAAATATTAGTATGACGGCTTGCTTTAGAGGTTGCTGTAATACCACTACACAAACCGGAGCCGTAACTGTTAAAGGGCCATTGGCAACTTTTTATACAACCATGGATTGTGATTCCTCCAGAGTTTATAATTTTTTTGGTACCATGAGTGATGCCACCACATGGGATTGGAATTTCGGAGACGGTAGCATGGTTACAAATTCAACCGCGGTAAATATAGCTCATACTTATACTGCTACCGGAGATTACAGCATTATCCTTACAGCATATAATCCGGGCACAGGTTGCAGTCCTTATAAGGATACAGTAAAAATTCACGTACAAGATATTAAAGCAAAATTTACCTACGATAGTTTATTATGTTCGGGCTCACTGCATAACTTTGATGCCACAACTTCTACCGATGTGTATGCTTATGGAAATAATGGCTACATCTGGTTTTGGGGAGATGGTACACATCCTGATATAACATCTTCTTCCTCTATCTCTCACGTTTATTCGCCTACAGGATCTCATTATGTTACGTTAATTGTAAAAGATATAAACGGTTGTGCCGATACATTAAAAAAACAAATACGTGCGTATGCAATTTTGCCTGCTTTCATTCCGAGTAAAACAACCATGTGTGTAAATAGCACCATTACTTTTTCTAACACAACCACAGCAGATACTACCATAACCGGTTATAGTTGGAGTTTTGGAGATGGTGTTGGCGTATCTGCACAGGCTAGTCCAAGTTATACGTATAATATCACAAACCCTGCAGTTAATACGGTTACTGTTACATTAACGGTAACAAGTGCATTAGGCTGTACCGCCACACATACTGTACAACTAAATATATCAAGGCCGAACGCAAGCTTTGCCATTGCCAGTAATAAAAATATTTGCTCCGGCGATTCGGTTAAATTTACCAGTGTAAACTCATTTCCTAATATGACATGGGCTTATGGAGATGGAACATCAACAGGATCAACACCACCACTAACAACTACATGGCATACGTATACAACTTCAGGCGCCTACACTACTACACTTAGTGTAATAGATGCGGCAGGTTGCAGTGATGTAAAAACAGGCACGCAAAATGTAAGCGTTCAAAATACGCCGCAGGTAATTATTAATTCTCCTGCATTTACATCTGGTCAATTATGCTATCCTTACCAAGGGCAATTTACCGACAACTCTGTTACCAATATTTTCGCATCTCGTGTATGGAATTTAGGAAACAGTACGCCTGTAAATAATAATTTAAGCAGCGTTGGAACTATTTATCAATCTCCCGGTACTTATACCATTTCGTTAACCGAAACAACTACCAACGGTTGCCACGCTACACTTTCTAAAACCATTACACTTTACGGGCCAGTAGCCGATTTTAGCTTAACACCAAGTGTAATTTGTAAAGGCGACAGCATTAAATTTACCATTAAAGATTCTTCGGATGTGGATACCTGGCATTGGGATTTTGGAGATGGTACAGATACTACCGCTATATCGCCTATTACACATGTATATCATACGCATCCACCAAATGCAACGGGTTCTACTAATGTTACACTTGTATATTATAGTGCCGGTTTAAGTTGTCCGCAAACAAAAACATATACAGTAAGTATTCGCCAGGTTATTGCAGATTTTGATCGCAACCTTAACAACGAACAATTTAAAAAAGATACCGCGCATTGTTTAGGTACTACAGATACTTTTACAAATACATCAACCGGTGCAAACACTTATGGATGGAATTTTGGCAATGGCGCAACAAGCTCAGCCTTCTCACCACAATACCAATATACCGTTGCCGGCACATATAATGTAGAATTATACATTAAAAATAATACGTATGGCTGTGTGGATACGCTCATTAAAAAAATGATCATATACCCTCCTTTTATAGAAACTGTAACCGGCGATAGCATCTGTAAATATGCAAACGGCCAACTAACAGCAAGTGGTTCCGGTCTTACCTATACATGGTCTCCTTCAGCCGGACTTAGCGCTACTAACATTGCAAACCCGGTTGCCACACCAAGCGCCACCACAAATTATACACTTACAACTACAGATAATAATGGATGTATAGATACATTATATGCTTTATTGTATGTACAGCAACCCCCAATACCAATCATCTGGGATACCACAATAATTATAGGACAGACTTGCACGTTGCCGGGCAATCAAGGCCCAGGTTATATATATACATGGAGTCCAACCACCAACTTAAGTTGCACCACTTGCCCTACCCCGGTTTTTAATGGAACAGTTGACGCACACTATGTTGAAACTTATACCGACGCCAGAAGCTGTTTTACCAATCAATCTACCTTTGATATAAAAATAGAACCGCTTTCATCCATAGATGTTCCCACCGCTTTTACCCCAAACGGCGATGGCACCAATGATATTGTTTATGTGGCAGGCTGGGGGTTAAAAAAATTAAACTTCTTCCGCATCTATAATCGTTGGGGAGAATTGGTTTTTGAAAGTAATAACCTATCCGTTGGTTGGGACGGCACTTATAAAGGTACTCCTCAAAACATAGAAACTTATGTATATCAGGTAAGCGCAGAAACCTACATCAGCAAAGAACCTATTACTAAAAAAGGATATCTTAAGCTTTTGAGATAAATTTTGTTAAGTAATTTCTAATTTTAAAATTTCACAACAATAGATAACTATATTTAGAACATATTAAATTTAAAAAAACAACTAAAATGAATAAAATAGACACAACCAAAATCTTTATCCCGGTAGATTTTTCTAAAACATCATTAAACGCTATTAAATATGGCGCGTTTATGGCTCAATTTACCAAAGGTGAATTAGTATTGATACACGTACAAAGTAAAAGCGATTTGCTTGATATTATGATACCCGCAGTTAACTTAAAAGATGTATCTGTTATTACAGCTTATCTTTCAGAAAAATTAGAAGCCATCGCCACCGATATTAAAAGTAGATATAGTATTAATGTAAGCACCTTTGTTACAACCGGTCATATCACCTCAGAAATCGTTTCATTTGCAGAAGAAACCAAATCAACTTTAATTGTAATGGGCACACATGGTAAAGATTCTGATAACGGTTTCTTTTTAGGCAGTAACGCCTATCGCGTGCTATCAAAATCAGAGATACCTGTAATGACGGTGCAAACAGCCGCAGAAAAAGTTGGCTTCCAAAATATATTGTTGCCATTAGATAGCTCACACCACTCACGTCAAAAAGTGGATTCAGCTATCTACATGGCCGAAAAATTTTCTGCCACCCTGCATGTTTTAGGCGTACTGCATAATGGCGATAAAGGAGAAGAAAATTACGAGCTTAAAATGGAAACCATTATGGGGCAAATAAAAGTGCTTGCCGATAAACAAAATGTAACCTGCCTAACCAACATACAATTTACCGATAATCGCGCTAAAGCAACCTTAGCGTATGCAGATGAAATTAAAGCAGACCTTATCATAGCCATGACAGATCAGGACGCAGAATTTTCTAGCATTGTATTAGGTAACTACATACACCAGTTAACCAATGACAGCCAGATACCAGTACTTTGCATACCACCAGAAGTTAACCCTCAGTTAATAAGCGATGCAATCGGCGGCTTAGAGTATTAATTAATTAGTTGGGCGTTCCACTTATAATGCTAAAAAAGCATTATAAGTGGCGGGCTTTACGCTTATAGCTTTTGTTTACAAAAGGCTATCCGCTGCAATCCCTAACGCAACACCACATAAAAAAACCCCGATAAATTTATCGGGGTTTTTTTATTTATATACTTATATTTTATTAAGATTGCTTTTCAGCTATTTTCTTTTCTTTAGATAGCTTGCTGGCATCTAACATTTTTTGCACCGCTTGTTGAGAAAACGGCTCGCCTTTAATATCTTCAAATACATAGGTTCTGTCTCCAAGTTTAGCAATGTGATAAAAATGAAATTCAGACATCTCACCAATACCAGATTCCCACATTAACGTAGTGGCGTCATCTGTAATATATTTTTTTAATTTATTTACATCATCTCCGGCAATATCAGCTTTGCGTTGGTTAAGGTCTCCGGCAGTTTCAACAACAGATACTTGAAAGTCTTTACCGATCTTTACCAAGTACTCGCCGCTTGATTGCATAACCGTATCAAGCACCCCGCCTGTAGAGTCAGGTATCAATACAAGTACATTCATTCCGGTTTTACCTATATCAAAGTAACGCATACCTGCAGGTGCGGATAAGTTTTCATTCTCTTGTTTTTTTTCGCCGCAAGATGCAATCATTACAACAAGCGCAAGTGATAATGTTATTTTTAAAATAGATTTCATTTAATTATTGATTTACTGCAAATGTAATTCAAATGTTAGATTATGCAAAAACTGTAATGGGTAAAAGTAGAAAGTCTTATAAACAAAAAAGCCCCGCTTGGCGGGGCTTTTTGATTACTTCTTTTTAGAAGCTTTCTTTGCAACTTTTTTTGCTGCTTTTTTAGTTGCTTTTTTTACAACTTTTTTTGCTGCTTTTTTTGTTGCTTTTTTTGCTGCTTTCTTTGCCATGGTTTTTGTTTTTTGAGATTTATAATACGAAGTAAGTAAATTATTTATGTTATCGGTTAAAATCATCATTATATTTTTCAACACTTTTTTGTTGATATTGTTAATTACGTATAACCATCATCTTCATTATAAAAATATTTTTTATATATAATTTATATAGAATAGAGAAAAGCATTGATTTTACAGGTACTTACAAGCATCGTATAAATCATGTATTACATGCTAGAACAAAAAATAAAAATATTTTTAGTAGATAATTCAAAAGAAATTAATTTTAATAAAGAGAAAATATTTTTGATTAAGGAGATAAAAAAAGAAAAAAGAAAGATTTTATAAATTATTTTTTTTGTTTCTCTGTAATATTTTCAGGCTTCATAATATTCCAATCAGTATCTATATCCCAACCCGCAGGCACTTTAATAACTTTGTTATAGGTGTATATAGTTTCAGGCTGCTTACGTCTGGTAAAATTACCGGGTGTAAACTTCTTATTTGCATCTGCATCATCAATTAAGCGTAGTGAATATTCTGCGGCACCAAGGTTATAGAATGTAATTTCATTTTCTTTCTTCGCACCTGCGCTATACTCAGTTACTATATTACCGTTGGATGTTAAGAGCTGAAGCACATACCAATGCGTGCTATCGGGTAATATTATTTTAATTTTAAGAGTGCCTACATCTTCTATTGCAAAAGTTTTAAATATTGTAAACATCGTATCTATGTTTAATTTGCCCCAGTAATTGGTAAGGCAGTTAGGCAAAAACATTAACTTATACTTTTTATTTTCAAGCAATGCGTTCAATAACCTTTTTCGGTAAGATGGTAAATAGGTTGTTACTAGGTTATTGCCCTCATTTCTATTTTCAATGGTAAATAAAGGTTTTTCACTAATACTATCATCATGCAATAAAAAACATTTTTCTAAATCTATATTTATAATAGGTAAGGAAAAATCCAAGAAGACATCATCATTCGTGATGCCATACATTCTTTTATCAGGGTTAACCCTTATTTTTTTTGAATGCTTGCTTACCGTGCTATCCACTTTTGCTTCTTTAGGAACTTCAAGCGTTATGGTATCAAACACCGTTTGGTTTCTTTTAATAAGAAATTTTAATTCGGTATCAAATATGTCTTTATAATATATTTCCAAGGTATCTTTTTTTGTTTCGTAAGCAAGTTTATCTTTATCCGCGCTTCGTTTTTCATTCTTGCTGCTATCTTCTACCAATAAAATATAAGCATCTGGTATAGTATCACTTAATACATATTTATTGTAACCCCAAAACGGTTGTATTTTTTTCTTTATAAAGTTTTTATCGCTTTTAGGTGTACTCATTATAAAATCAATACTATCTTTTCCTGTAATAGTAATCGGTGCGTTTATAAAGCCAAGTGCTTCTCCCACATCATATTGATAATTTTTATTTTTATCGCTAAAAGCAACAACCTGGTAGGTACCCGGCTTTATAGCAGACAACGTATAATTACCTATAGAATCCGTCTTTACAATATAGGTAGGCTTTGTTCGTGTAATAGCTGTATCATCTAAATTACTATACAACATAATAGATACATCTTTTACGGGTTTTGATGATAGTGCCCAAATTGCTTTTCCATTAAGCGTATTGGTATCTATATTAGAACCTGTACTAAAAATATACGTAAGGTTCTTGTATTTATTATTTTCGTGCACATCGCCAATAGATCTGCCAAACTGCATTTGATAAGTAGTGTTTGGTTGCAGGTCATCTACATCAAAACTAATGATCATTTTTTTGCCGTTAGAACGTATCTCAGGCTTCTCTTCCATAAACGGATTGATGATCAAAGACGATTGAACCGTTTTTATATCGATCATTTCATCAAACTGAAAAACAATGGTAGCATTTTTTACCGGCATATTGGTGGATGTATCTTTTGGCGTTACCGATAAAAGCTTAGGCGGCGTAACATCTTTTTTACCACCGCTTAACGACCCTACCTGCGCACACCGATAACATACCGCCATAATAAAAAACAGGATTGGTATTAAAAAAATGCGTGTAAAGATCATTTGCTTATAAAAGTGGTAATTAACGAAGCTAATTTTTCTAAATAAATTTTATCTATTCCATCAAAGCTGGCATAAACATCGTCATCTACATCTAGCACAGCGACAATTTCTTTTTTATGATTGAAAATCGGAACTACAATTTCTGATTTAGAGTCTGAACTACAAGCAATGTGTGCCGGAAATTTATCTACATCATCTACAATAATTGTTTTGGCCTCTTTCCAAGCTGTGCCGCAAACACCTTTTCCTAAAGCAATGCGTGTGCAAGCCAATGTTCCCTGAAAAGGACCAAGCACCAACTCATTCTTTTTTACCAAATAAAATCCAACCCAAAAAAAACCAAATACTTGTTTTATTACAGCCGTTATGTTTGCCAAGTTTGCAATAACATCTTCTTCGCCTTCTACCAACGCTTTTAATTGCGGTAAAAGAGAAACGTATTTTTCTTCTTTGGTTGTGCCGCTTATGGTAATTTCTTCAGACATATTTTAAATGAAATATTTATTATCTTGTTGAGCATGTCGAAACATTTGGGTTGATTTCGGTAAATACTTCGACAAGCTTAGTATGACTTCCCTATTTTCAACTATTAAAATTTCTTCCGGCATATTGTTCAATTGTTAATTTATTGATTTGTAGAGTTTTTTGATTTCTTAAAAATTATTTAATTTATCATTCTAAAATTCTTCAAATCTATAATTCTATAATTAGCTTATTCCGCCTTCTTTCATTTTTTCAGCATTCTCTGCAAACTGTAATGCATCAATCATTCCTTGAATATCACCATTCATAAAATCGGTAAGATTATACAACGTAACATTTATGCGATGATCTGTAATTCTGTTTTGAGGATAATTATACGTACGAATTTTTGCAGAACGATCTCCTGAGCTAACCATCGTTTTACGTTTAGCAGTAACTTCTTCCATACGTTTTAAATAAGCCGCATCATAAATACGCGTGCGCAACATATTCATGGCTTTTTCTCGGTTACCTAACTGAGAACGTTCGGTTTGACAAGTAACTACGATACCTGTTGGATGATGCGTAAGGATAACTTTAGATTCTACCTTGTTTACGTTCTGTCCACCGGCACCACCACTTCGTGCAGTCGCCATTGTAATATCTGCATCACGCAACTCAACATCCAATTCATCAGCCTCAGGAAGAACAGCTAAAGTTGCCGCAGATGTATGCACACGCCCTTGTGTTTCGGTAGCAGGTACACGTTGCACACGATGCACGCCACTTTCAAATTTTAATGTGCCATACGCATTATCACCGCTAACATTAAAAATAATCTCTTTATATCCGCCCATTGTTCCGGTGCTTGTATCAACCACTTCGGCTTTAAAACCTTTAATCTCAAAATAACGACGATACATTTCAAATAAATCTCCGGCAAAAATACTGGCTTCATCTCCACCCGTACCCGCACGTAATTCCATCACACAATTTTTAGCATCTTCCGGATCTTTCGGAATAAGCATAATTCTAATTTCATCGGCAAGTCTGGTTTCAATAGCTCTGTTTTCTTCCAGCTCTTCTTTGGCCATATCTAAAAAGTCTTTGTCTTTCTCCGTTTTCAAAACTTCGTTGGCCGAATCAATATTATCTAATGCTTTTTTATATTCTTCAAAAACTTTAATAATGGGTTCTAACTGACGGTATTCTATATTCAGTTTTTTAAACTGACGCATATCAGAAATAACAGCCGGATCAGCTAATTTTTGTTCAACGTCTATATAGCGCTGTTTTATACTGGCAAGTTTCTCAATCATTTAATAAATAAATTTGGGCAAAAGTACGAAATAAACAGGTAAAGAAAACAGGTTATAAGCATCGGCAACATACATATTAGGTAGTTTTGGGCGTTCCGGCGAATACGCCGTCGGGCTTTTCGTTTCAAGCTTTTTTGATTTAGCTAATTTTTTTAGTTTTTTTTATTTGCTTCACTAAATGCTGAAAAAGCATTTCAAAAAAGGCTTTACACTGCTATCCCTAACGCAAATTAATATTTCACTCCTTTAAGAGAAACCATTTTATGCGCCTTAATATCCCATACTTTTAACCGCAGGCATTTTATCATATCAGCCGGGTTTAAAGAAGTTATTTTTGGGTGCTGAAGCTCGGGTATTTTTTCCATTACTTCCGGCAAACGGTAAAAAGGTATGCGCGCATTTAAATGGTGTATGTGATGAAAACCTATGTTGGCAGATGACCACTGCATAAAAAAATTCATCTTTGTATAGCTGGATGATTCTAATGCCGCGCCTTCATACGTCCAGCCATCTTTTTCACGAAATTCTACATCCGGAAAATTATGTTGCGCATAAAAAAAGTAAGAGCCCATAGCGCTTGATGCCATAAAAGGAATAATAATAGCTAAAAATAATATCGTCCAGCCAAAGAAATAACCTACCAATACAATAGCTGTAAAATGTACTATCAAGGCTATTAAAGAATCTTTATGCTTACTTTTTCCATTAATGAATGACAAAATGCACATGCCATAAATAAACATCACAATATATCCAAAAAGCATGGTAATTGGATTACGGACAAATAAATAAGCTTTTTTTTCGGCTTTTGGCAGGCTTATAAATTTTTCTTTGCTTATAACCGGATAAGAGCCAATGCTTGAACTGAATATCTTTGAATTGTTATTATGGTGGTAATCATGCGATCGTTTCCAAATGCTGCTGGGGGCCAAAATGTAAATACCATATAAGGTAAAAATAATATCGGCCAGTTTAGATTTTTGTAGAATAGTGTGGTGCTGATGATCATGATAGATAACAAAAAAACGTATCATGATACAACCGTTAAGCAGGCTAAATGGTATCTTTATTAAAACCGGTATAGGTAAAAAAGCTATGGCATTACAGGCAAGCATAAGAAACAAAGTAGTTAGTGTATAATACCAACTTTTCCAACGTACTTCTTTAGCATATTCGCGGGTAGCTAAAATTAGTTCCTTACCTTTTCTCATGCGGCACAAAAATAGTAAAATATTTAAACATTATCTATTGCCAATCGCTGGGACCAAATTTGTTTTGCAACCACTTATTCTTTTTAAAGGTTATAAGCGCCAGTTCATCCCATAAAATAAATAAACCAAAAGAAAACAAGGGAGAATTAAATGTTTTCTTCACTAACGGATCGTTCTTAACAAGTACACGGTAACCAATATCGGCTTCAAGGCCAATCCATCTAAAAACTTTAAACTTAACATCAACTTCGGGTTCATACACAAAACAAAAACCCTGGTCTTCTGTCTTTTTCACGCCTTTATATGTATAATTATAGCCTACATTGCCAATACCTATTTGTATGGGTATGCTAAACTCCCAACGATGAGATTTATAATATGTGTATTCTACATAATAACACAGGTAAGAAAAAGCTAATTGTCTTTGTATGGTCACATCCTTATTTAATTCGTTATCTCGTATAGTTCGTGTATCTGTAATTTTTGTGGTAAGCCATGATAGGCCTCCACCAATGGCTATTTTACCAAAATCTACACCCACCTTCAGGCTTTGCACCGCAATGCGGTTATGATCTATAAAAGCATTACGTGAATCATACCCAAAATCAAAACTTTTTTTACCCGAAAAAGCAGCATGAAGACTATCAGAAAGTTGTGCCTTGCCAAATTTTGAAAAAATGATACATACTATAAGAATTACTTTTTTCACAACGGATGCTGCAAATTTCTCTAAAAATATGGCATTAATCTGCTTTGGAAATTTTTAGAATGAACAAGCCTCGGTTAAGAATAATTAAAAACCGATAAGAAAAATATAATTAAATTAATTTTTTTTCTAATAAGTATTCTGCAATCTGAATGGCGTTAGTTGCCGCGCCTTTTCGCAGGTTATCGGCTACTATCCAAAGATTTAAAGTTTTTGGCTGAGACTCATCTCTACGAATGCGACCTACAAAAACTTCATCTTTATTATGCGCATGCATAGGCATTGGGTACACCTGGTTGGCAATATCATCCATTACAATAAGGCCCGGTGATTGGCGAAGTATTTCTTTTACTTCTTCTATATTAAAATCATGATGAAATTCTATATTAACAGCTTCGCTATGCCCACCCATAACAGGTATTCGCACCGTGGTAGCAGTTAAACCAATACTATCATCGCCCATAATTTTTTTAGTTTCGTTTACCATTTTCATTTCTTCTTTTGTGTATGCGTTGTCTAAAAAAACATCTATTTGCGGGATAACATTTAGGTCGATTGGATATTTATAAACCATTTCGCCTGTAATGCCTTTACGCTCGTTCATTAATTGGGTAACCGCTTTAACGCCTGTGCCAGTAACCGATTGATAGGTGTTGACTACCACACGTTTAATTTTATATTTTTTATGCAGCGGGTTTAAAACCACCACCATTTGTATAGTAGAACAATTTGGGTTTGCAATAATTTTATCAGTTCTAGTAAGCTCGTGTGAGTTGACTTCGGGCACTATTAATTTTTTGGTAGCATCCATGCGCCAGGCAGAAGAATTATCTATAACTGTGGTGCCGGCTTCGGCAAATTTAGGTGCTAAGTCTAAAGAGCTTGCGCCACCGGCAGAAAACAAAGCAATATGCGGTTTTTTAGCAATAGCATCAGTGGCACTTATTATTTTATAGACTTTGTTCTTAAATATAATTTCTTTTCCAACAGATCTTTCTGAAGCAACTAATATCAATTCACTTATCGTAAAATTTCGTTCGGCTAACACTTTTAACATTATGCTACCAACCAAACCCGTTGCACCCACTACGGCTACTTTCATATTTACAAATAGTTAATTTTTGTAAAAGTAATTTATTTTTTTGCCAGGTCATTAAACCTTTATCATTTTTTTTAATCATAGAGGTAAATAACTTAAAACTAACATATGAAAACCACCAAACTAACCTTAGCCCTTGCCGGATTAATGCTTGCAAGCGCAGCCATCGTATCTTCTTGTAAAAAGAAAGATAGTACAACCACCCCTACAGATAATGATACATCTGCGGCAATAGACCATACCATGGCAGAAAGCCACGCAAGCGATGTGGATAATATGGCATCAGAAGTTTCAGAGCAAGGTTCATTACAATCTTACCGAATGGGTAGCGGACAAGAAAGTGTATCTGCCCTTAGCTGTGCCACGCTAACTTATGGTAACCGAAGTATTACGGCAACTTTTAACGGATCTACCTGTTTAGATGGAAAAACCAGAAGCGGGTCTTTAACTTTTGATTATAGTGCTTCACCCTTAACCGCAAATTATTACCGAAACCCGGGCTTTAGTTGTGCAGTAACCTCTTCTAATTATGTAGTTGATGGCAATGCAATTACTATCAATAAAACTATTTTAAATACTACGGCATCTGGTTTTACGCCTGCTTCTACTAACATTACCTGGGCTATTACGGCCACCGTTAGCATTGTAAAAGCCAACAACGGGGGAACGATCAGCTGGACTTGCAACCGTGCAAAAACTTTATTAAATACAGCAGATACAACTGTTTACCATGGGCAGGCAATACATATTACCTGGAGTAAAGCGCGTGTTGGTTTAACCGGAAGTGCTACAGGTACAACCGCGGCAGGTAATAATTTTACTGCTAATGTAACCAATCAGTTAGTTAGAGATCTTAGCTGTGCGCCTGATATGAACAGACCCGGCCGTCATCCTTTTATACAAGGTAATATAGATTTTACACCGGGTACTAAAGCAACACGCCATATTGATTATGGCAGCGGCACCTGCGATTTGAATGCTACTGTAACCATTAATGGCATCAGCTATCCTATAACCTTACCATAAATCTTCATTAAATAAAAAAGCCCTTATCATTATTAAATGATAAGGGCTTTTTTATTATATTTATTTTAAAGTTTATTAATAATATTTACAGAAAACCTTTATGATTTCAAAATAAATAAGTAACTTCATACATGTTTGATAATGTAGCAAATACAGATTACATGATAAACGTTAAGGATAGGATAAATCGCCTTAAACAATTACATTATGTAGTGGCCATTGCGCTGTTTGTTATAACCTTTGGTTTTTGCTCTTATTATGCCAGCGATCTTAAACTTACTACCATGTCACTTTCCCACTTTGGCATTTACCATAAAATTGGTTTGGTGTGGAATGCTTCCCTCTTTTTAATTGGCATTACTCTTTTTGTTGAAGCTGTATTAAATATTAATAAATACCTGCCAAAATCCAAACTTCTTTACTTATTTATTTTCGCTATTATTTGTTTGTTGCTTACAGCCAGTATTAATATGAACCATAAAGTACATTACTATTTTGCGTACGCCTATTTTATCGGTTACACACTCAGTATGTTTCTCTTTGGATTTCTTCTCATTAAAACAGATTTTAGGTTAGGCGTTACCTCTATCATACTTTCAATAGCATCTGTAGTTACGCCGGTATTTATTATCATGTACCTGCACAGCTTTGCTATACCTGAGCTTACACACACCTTATTTATTTTTATTTGGATAACAATGACAAAGTTTGACGCCTCTTATAAAAACTTCCTTAAACGTTTCGGTTTATAATTTTTTTTTTGGCGTTGCGGCGCGTGTATTTTTAATTAAGTGGGCATTCTTTTTGCCGCCGGGCTTTATAAGCAAAACTTTTGCGATTACACAAAAGGTTTTCATTATCAATCCCTAACACAAGCTAAACGTTAAAAAAAGTTTTCAGCAAATACGTATAAGATTCATGTAAATAAGCAACCGTTCGTCTACTCTTAAAAACCCCTGTGGTGGCATGTTCACTATGTTCCACCTGCAAACTTGGTTCGTAAATCATTTCTAAATTTAATTTTAAAACCTGTTCAGCTACAAATATTTCTTCACCAAATAAAACGCTTGGGTAATTTATAATACCGCTTTTTTCAAAAAAAGATCTATTAAATATTATAAAAGATCCATGTATAGCGTATGGCTTGGTAACTTTATTAACCTTGCTATTTCCATACCCCGTAACTTTAGTTTTTACAACATGGTATAAAGTAAAAAGACTATATAAAAAATAGTTAGAAGAAATAAATTGCAAAAACTTCAATTTATTCTTTGATATTCTTGTTGTTATGTAAGGGTTTTGGTAATACTTTAAAAAAACCGAATATATTGATGGACCAAGTACATCAAAGTTTTGTGTGGTTAATTTATTTTGTAATACAGTAAAAAAATCAGCTTGCAATGTAATATCCGTATTGCAAATAATTATTGCTTGTGGGTAAGTAGTATGCAGTTTTAAATAAGTTGTTAAACCTAAATAAGCCGCGCCAAAATAACCCAAATTACTGCCGGCCGTTACCAAACTTATAGTAGGATTTTTTTGTGCAAGGTTCTGCAATAATTCAGCCTTGTTACCTCCGTTATTCGTAATTGCAATTTCAATAAACCTATTTCTA
Source organism: Bacteroidia bacterium (assembly GCA_038206945.1). Classification (GTDB taxonomy): domain Bacteria; phylum Bacteroidota; class Bacteroidia; order B-17B0; family Aurantibacillaceae; genus PALSA-968. The sequence continues at coordinate 47,777 of JBBRAG010000014.1, forward strand.
TCGGGTTGCAATTGTTCTTCAACAAAAGCGCATACTTCTTTTTCATTAAAGTAATTTACTAATAAAAATAATATTTTAGGATTACCGTCCAAAATTATTTATTTAAAGAATTAGTTTCTGTACCAGCTAAAATGTTAGTACTTGTATCACCGCGCAGTTTTCTTCTCATAATTATAAGTTTATGAAAAATAAGTGTTAGTAATTTGCTTTTTTTCATCATTCTATAAAAGAACAAAACAAAATTATAGATATAAATATCCATTTTACTTCGTCGTGCAAAATCTTGAATGGCAAGGTCAAAATCAATGAGAAGCGTGTTTATATTTACCTTTTCAATGAAATCTATATAATACTTTGGGTTTAATTTAAAATTCATCCTAAGCATAGAAAGATATTCGCCTTTTCTGTATGACCTGAAAATGATTTTCTTTTTTATCATTGGAATGCCATCTTTTATAAATTCTTCAATCACTAAAAAAGATGGGTTTTGAGCAGCAATGTCTTTTTTGCTGGTAAACATTGCACCTACATATAAATTCAAGCTTTTCAAATAAGCGCTTAAACCAATTTCGTAGATTAAAATAACGTTTTTATAATCGCTTATAAGCCCCTGTTTCATAAAATAATTAAACACAGGTTTAATAGCATTTTTATTGATAATAATAAAATAAGATTGCACATGATAGTTTATGCTATTGGATGAAACCAACCCACAATAATCAAAATTATTATTGTTTACCCAGTTAAAAACATTATCCAGCGACTTAAATAAAACACAAGAATCATTAATTAAAGCAACTCTATCATAATTTAAAGGTTCATATTCTTTAAAAGCTTTGTACCACATGCCAAAATCAAAGCCTTCGTTTGATACAAATTTTAGTGTTACACTTTTTTGTTTCAAATATAGTACTTCACTTTCTTTTAACTGCTTTTCATTGGTAAGAAAAATTATATCAGTAAAATACTTTTCTAATTCTTCTAAATAAAATTTTACATAATAAGGTATGTAATCTTGGGTAAAGTAGCTGCTAAAAAAACAAATAGATCTCATTTTAAATTTTGTTCTTGTTTTTTAGGTAAGCAAAGAATTTTCTAAAAGGACGAATAGCCATGTTTAAAGGTGCATAAAAGAAATATTGATTTTGAAGCTCTTTTACTTTTGGATATCTTTCTTTTAGTAATTCCATTTCATTTTGAATAGCCACCCCATTTTTTTTAGCATATACATTGGCATGGTAAATAACGTAGAATAAAGTATAGCGCAAATTAAACAAGCCAAATAAAGAACTATGCTTTCTGTATGATTTATAAATGGGGTTGAATAGCAATAAATAAATTAGCACAATCCGTTCTACATAAAAGATGCTAAAATACTTTTCAGCATTATTTTTTTGTGTGGTAGATGAGTTGTGTATTCTAAAACTAACTAACTTTTCAGATGTGTATTCAAAACCAAAAGTGCTGGCCAAGCGCAGCCAATATTCTAAATCGCAGTGCTGATTGATAGTTGGATTAAAAACGCCAATTTCATCAATAACAGATTTACGAAATAGAACAGAAGTGGGTTCTCCCAAAAAATTAGCCGGTACATATTTATTTATTAAATCGCAGGCTTTTTGTGGAGAAAGATGCTGTACTCCATCTTTGCCAATGACTTTATACATGCGCAACACATTGTTGGTGTATTCTAATTTAATATCGTTGGCAACCTCTTTTTCAAAAATAAACTCTCGCTCGCATAAAATCATTTGCGTTTTATCTGTTGCCAAACCAAGCATTTTTTGCAAACAACCAGGTGTAATTAAATCATCTTGAAAGACAAACTTTATCCATTCGCCTTGGGCAAGTTCTAAGCAACGATTCCAATTACCAACTAAACCTAAATTTTTTTCGTTTACAAATAATTTTATCCGCGCATCTTTTTGTTGAAATGCTTTTACAATTTCGAGGGTATTATCAGAAGAACAATCATCGCATATAATTATTTCAAAATCAGCAAAGGTTTGCACTAAAACTGAATGTAAGCAGGCTTCTAAATATTTTCCTCCATTGTAGGTGGGTATGCAAACACTTATCAACATATTATGTTTCTGTTTCGGTTGCTTGTTCATCTAATTCGTAAAATGCTTTTATAGAATGCGGAGATGGAGCTCCGTCACCTCTACCACGACTTATTTTATCTAAATATTCAGTTTTACTTCTGGTAAGGTTGTGTCTTATAAAAGCAATATCAGACGAATGTTTGTGAAAAGAACCATTAATAAGCTCCTTATGCACATTTACTGTGGTAACTGCAAAATGATGCGGATCGGTTTGTACGTGAGTAACGTATTTTGGGCGTACAAAAGATTTGATATGATTATTAATTTTATTACTTAACGGGATAAATTTATTGAATTTAAACCATTCTACTCTGTTTTCATAACCCGAAGCTGTATAGCATATCCAATTAATACCTACTCCAGAAAAGTAATTATATTCACTTAAAAAATTATGAACTGTTTTGTGTTTTTTTAGAATTAAAAACTCATCTGTATCAATAAATAATATCCAATCGTAATTTTTGTTTTTTTTACAGCAATCAAAATAAGCTTTGGTTTGTTTTAACTCTTGGTCTTTCCATAAAATAACGGTACAATCTTTTTCGTTTTTTAAAGTTTCTGAAATAGGAATTTTACTGTGGTTGTCATAAATAAAAAAATGTGTAAAGCCTATATTCCGATGATAATCAAGCCATTCTTTCAGATATTGATTTTCATCTTTGCAAATTAAACAAACTGCAATTTTATCTATTTTATTATTAGATGAATTATTAAACTTATCTTTTATTTTTTGAAATAAATAAGTAAGCCTGAATTTTATTTGTGTTAATTTAAGTTTTAGTACAATTTTATTTTTAAGAAGTATTAATGAGTTTTTAGCTTTAAACCAAAGTGCCGCAAAACGTAAAGCATTAATTTTTTTTTGATCCGGATTATACCCATCAGCTTTAAGCAAATCAAAATCAAAAATTAAACTGGTTCTATTTGTCTTTTTAATAATAGAAAGATAAAAATTAGGATCATGATTAAGCGAATGGCGTATCAACGTTTTATATTCCACATCGGTAAACGAATTAAAAAGTATTTTCTTTTTAATCATAGGATAACCATCCATAATCATGTTGTGCGCTGAATAAATAGATGAGTTGTATAAAGGCATGTATTTTTGACAAGAAAACCAAGAATCGGCACGTAAACCTTGCTTTTGTAAGTATTGGCATAAGCCTACTTCATACGTTAATATAACTTCTTCTCTTCCGCTTTTAAAACCATGCTGCTTAAATAATTGCAAAGTTGGCGTAATTGCTTTTTTATTTAAGGTTAAAAAAAATGATTGGATGTGATACATGATCTCGTTAGAATCTATCATGCCGGCAACATCTAACTTTTGATTATCTAACCAATTAAAATACTCATCTAATGGTTTAAATAAAATGCACGAATCATTTACTAAACCAACTCTGTCGTATTCTTCTGCATTATATTTTACCATGCCTTTATACCACATACCAAAATCATAGCCTTCATTGTATACCAATAAAAATTCTGTCTTATTTGTTTCTAAAAAAGATAAAGAAGCGAGAGATAAAGTTTTTTCATTTGTTATAAAAATTACCTTGTTAAAATGCCTCCCTAATTCTTTAAGATAGTATTGAATATAATTTGATATATCAGCTGAAGTAGAGTAACTTGAAAAAAAACAAATTGACTTCATACAATTAGACTTTATAAAGCATTGGTTGTCACCAAATATTCATGTACCACATCATCGGTAGCACCAATGCGTTTTACTGTACCATGCTCTAAATAAATAGAAGTTGGGCAAAGTTTTGACATAGCGGTCATGTTATGGCTGACAAATAAAATAGTACGGCCTTCATCTTTGCTGATAGATTCCATTTTTGCCGCAGATTTTTTTTGAAATTTAGCATCGCCAACGGCTAATACTTCATCTACAATTAAAATATCGGGTTCCATGTGCACAGCAACCGAAAAAGCCAATCGAACAAACATACCTGATGAATAACGTTTTACAGGGGTATCTAAAAATTTATCTATTTCAGAGAACTCTACTATTTCATCAAACTTTTTTTGTATCTCTTTTTTTGTCATGCCTAATATAACCCCGTTCAGATAAATATTTTCACGCCCGGATAATTCAGGATGAAAACCAGTACCAACTTCTAATAAGCTGGCAATTTTTCCTTCCATCGTAATACGTCCTTCGGTTGGATGTACCACACGACTAAGAATTTTTAATAAAGTAGATTTACCGGCGCCGTTACTTCCAATAATACCTACACGATCACCTTGGTTAATTTCAAAATTTACATTTCTTAAAGCCCAAAACTCTTCTATGCTTGCTTTATTTTCTTTGTTAGACGAGAACAAATCTTTTACACCACGTGTAATAGTATCACGCAAAGTTGCATACGTTTCTTGCTTCTGGTGACGCAAGCGGTATTTTTTACCCAAATTTTCTACTGTAATAATTGCGCTCATATTAAATAATATCTACAAATTCTCTTTCTACTTTCCTAAAAAAAGTAATACCTAAAATAAGTATTAAAAAAGCTATAACCACCGACATGCATATACCCGGCAAATATAATTTTGCCTCGCCGCCAAGTACAGCCCACCTAAAACCATCTATAACGCCGGCCAGTGGGTTTAAATAATAAACCAGCTTCCATTTATCAGGTACAACAGCGCTGCTAAAGCCAATAGGTGATATGAACAAGCCTAATTGCAATAAGAACGGAATGATAAATTTAAAATCACGAAAACGAACATTAAGAGAAGCTATAAAAAAACCCGCGCCTAAAGCCGTCATAAATGCAATTGCCAGAAAAAATGGCAGGAGAACGATAGTCCATGCAGGAACAAAGCCATAGAATAACATTAATAAACAAAGTATGCCGAAAGAAATAACAAAATCGACCAAACTGATGGATATAGCGCTAATAGGAAATATCATACGCGGAAAAAACACTTTACTTAATATTTCAGAATTATTTACAAGTGAATTACTGGCATCTGTAAGCGCATTAGAAAAAAATTGCCACGGTAATATAGCGCAGCACACTAAAATAGCGTAAGGCGCGCCATTGCTAGGTAAATGGGCCAGCCTACCAAATACAACTGTAAAAACCAAAATGGTTAACAGCGGTCTGAAGGCACTCCAGGCTATACCTAAAAAAGTTTGCTTGTAGCGTATAAGTATATCGCGCAAGGTTAAATAATAAAGAAGCTCACGATAACTCCATAAATCCCTCCAATAAGCGCCATTTTCTTTTCCGGGTTCTATTACAATTTTTTGTTTACTCATTTTTTTAAAAGAATGGCTATAAAGTTACTGTTTTTTGTTTTGCCAAAGCATTACAAAATCGTTCATAAAATAATTATTTCCAATATCAAAATCCGCCACTTTTTCTATTTTAAATCCTAGCTTAAAATAAAAATTAATTGATTTGTAGTTTTGGCGATTAACCGTAAGGCGTATTGTTTGTGGAGTATAAATATCTTGAATTATCTTTTTAAACACCATTGTACCTAAACCGAAATTTTGTTTTTCTTGTAGAATGTAAAATTTATGTAGCATCAGGTGTTTACCGTTAATAGAACTGATAGAAATAAAGCCGGTTTCTTTTTCGTCATTTACAACCAAATAAAATTGCTGTCCGTCTAAAATTTGTTGTTGCAAAGCTTGATTGCTGTACATTTTACCAAGCATATAATCAACTTGCTCTTTACCCACAATAGGTACATAATGTTTATGCCAAATAGAATGAGCCAGTTTTTCTATGGTTATAAAATCTTTTTCGACGGCAGGTTTTAGCGTTAACATAGCTAACAAATATACGGTTTAATATGTATTTTTGCAGCATGAGTGCGAGTGGCGATAACATAAATATACTAAATAGAAGGGCGACTTTTGATTATTCTTTTTCGGATAAATTTATTGCCGGAATGGTGTTAAAAGGTACCGAAATTAAATCTATAAGAGAAGGTAAAGTTTCTTTAGCAGATAGTTATTGCTTTTTGAAAAACAATGAATTATTTATTCGTAACCTGCATATTACCGAATACGAAAAAGCTTCTTTTTATAATCATGCGCCTATGCGTGAGCGTAAACTTTTATTAAATAAAATAGAATTAAATAAAATTGACCGCAAGTTGAAAGATGCGGGCATATCTATCATAGCATTAAGATTATTTATTAGTGAAAAAGGATATGCCAAGCTGGAAATAGGCATTGGTAAAGGAAAAAAATCGTTTGATAAGCGCGAGGATATTAAAAAACGTGATATTGAAAGGGAAACTGCTCGTAAATTTTAAATCTTATAATTTTACGCACTGCCCCGCATCAGAACCCGGATGCACTCTTGGCGAATAGGTGCTATCTATACGCCATTTGGCAACTTCGTCTACCCATTTAGGATAATCTGCCTTGTAAACATTTCGCATACCATATCTATAATAAGCGGTATTTGTAAGTAAGCAAATTAACAAGGCAAAAGAAGTAATATATTTTATTTTATATCTGTTCAATTTAAAAGATTCATTTATAAGTAAGATTATAAAAATACAAGTTGGTATGTATCCATATCTTGGCGATCCTTCCATATTTAATGATCCTAAAGTTGAAAATGTGCCTACTATTAATATACTAATTAAAGCTATTAAATAATTAGTATCTGGCCGATTTTTTATAAATATAAAAACATATAATACTGCCATAAAAACTCCAAAGCAAATCCCCAAAAAAAACAAGATAATGTGTAAGTAAGATGTGGATGTATGAGGAAGTGTAGAGAAATTATCAACAAAAAAAGCATACAATGTATGCTTATAATTATGAGTAGAAAGCCTGTTATACGTATTATTATAAAAGATAGCATACAATATTACCGTAAGCTGACTAATGGCACATATAATTATAATTAATGCTTGGATATATTTTTCTTTACTTTTTTGATGATACGCTTTTAGTAAAAAAACAGGTGCAATAAGCATAGATGCCGGCCCCGTTAAGGCACCGATAAATAGAAGGGTTCTGAAAAAATATTTTTTAATTTTTGAAATTTTATTAGTTGAAACTATCATAATAAGAAACGTAATTAATCCAAAAATAAAATGAGAGTTAGTTGTATTTAACATCAATTCCGGTGCCATTACAATAGTTATCATTAACACGCAAAGCATTTTTTTTAGTGGATTATCCCAAAATTTATTTTTTGAAAATAAAATAATATATATCGGAATAAGTTGAATAAAAAAACCTATGTAAGTAGAAACAACAGCTGCATTTTCTACAGAAAATACTTTTGCCTGCATAGCACTTACCAAACTATTAAATAAAGTAAGATAGCCAACATGCGCAGTTGTAAAAATTTTGTAAACAGAATGATGGAGAGCAAATTGATAAAAAACACATCCTTCTTCTGCCCACAAGCGAGGGTGTAGTAGCAAAGCAGGTTCTCTAAAGCCAATTAATACAATACAAACAAAAAGTAAACTTATTCGAAAATTACGATTGTCTTTTAAAGTGTTATTTATATAATTTATAAATTTCAATACTTACATTTTTATCTTCCACTCACCGCCATTTTTAATAAAAAGAGGATGAATTACAGGTTTATAAGTACTATCAGCTCTCCATTTAAAAACTTCGTTTTTCCATTTAGGATAATCAGTTTTATAAGCCCATTGTATAAAAATTTGCCTGTAAACTATACTGTTAGAAGTAAGGCAGAAACAAATTATAAACAAGGCTGCAAAACCTGCTTTTGAAACTAAAAAAGTAAAAGCTTCTGAGGTTAAAATAATTAATAAAATGCAGGTTGGTATGTAGGCATAACGAGTGCCGCCAGCCATATCCAAAGATCCTAATGTAGAAAATACGCCAACTACGCCTAAACTTATCAATGGTATTAAATTATCGAAGTTTCTTATATTTCTAATTAAAAGATACGCGTAAAAAATGCCAATCATTATTCCAAACAATGTTATAAAATCAAAAGACAATACATGATAATTAAACGGACGGCTATGCGGCAATAATGAAAAATTATCTATAATAAAATGATAACGCGTTGTTTTAAGATCGTGAACTGAAAGACGTTTATATGTATTATTAAAAAATATAGCATACAATATAACGCCCGCTTGTATAATAGCACAAAGCAAAAGAATGCCTGCCTGAATGTATTTTTCTCTACTTCTTTCGCGATAAGCCTTTAATAAAAATGTAGGCGTAAAAAATATGGAGGCCGGGCCTGTTAATCCGCCAATGATTAACAAAATTCTGAAAAAATATTTTTGAGCTTTGCTTAAAGTTGCGGCAGAAATTACCATGATAAGGAAAGTAATTAAACCCATAATAAAATGCGAATTTGTGGTATTTAACCATAATTCGGTAGCCATAACAATGATGACAATAAAAGAGCAAATTATTTTCTTTAAAGGCGAGTCCCAAAATTTATTGTTTGTAAAAGCTATAATATAAACAGGCATTAATTGTATTAAAAAGCCCATATAGGTAGAAACAACCGCCACATTTTCTACAGAAAATATTTTTGCCTGTATGCTACTTACAATACTATTAAAGAGAGTAAGATATCCAACGTGCGCTGTCGTAAAAATATTCCAAACTGAATGATGGCGGGCAAATGCGTAAAAAATAGTACCCTCTTCTGCCCACAAACGCGGGTACAAAAAAAGTTGAGGCTCTCTTAAAATTATAAGCAAGGCAGCACCTACCAGTATAGTTAACCTAAAGGCGAGATTATCTTTTAGTTTGATATTATTATGTAAAAAATCCATGTTAAATAATGCAAAAGTCAAATATATGTATAATTATTATTTATAGGATTTTATCTCTATAAGTATATTTCAAAGTTTTATATTCGTGGTTATATATGAAGCCATTACCAAAAGTTGTTTTTTGCTGGAGCGGAGGAAAAGATTCTGCTTACTGTTTGCATAAAGTGATGAATGAAAAATTATTCGATGTAAAATATTTACTTACCACTATTAATGAAGAATTTGATAGAATATCGATGCATGGTGTAAGGGAGGATCTGCTGGATATACAAACACAAGCCATTGGCATTCCCACTTTAAAAGTAAAAGTTAGCACAGGTACCAATGAAGAATATGAGAAACAAATGCAAACTGTTTTAATTAAAGCTAAGGCTGAAGGAATTGATTATGTTGTTTTTGGCGATATTTTTTTGGAAGATCTGAGAATATATCGTGAAAATAATTTAGCTAAAATAAATATGAAAGCTATTTTTCCTTTATGGAAAATGAATACTGACTTTCTGATTAAAGATTTTATAAAACAAGGTTTTAAAACGATTACTTGTTGTATCAATGATGGATATCTTAGCAAAGCATGGGTTGGTAGAAATATAGATAACGCTTTTATTAAAGAGTTGCCTCCTAACGTAGATCCTTGCGGCGAGAACGGCGAGTACCACACTTTTTGTTATGATGGGCCTGTCTTTAAACATAAGATCGAATTTACAGGCGGAGAAAAAATTTACAGAGCACTTTCACTTAAAACAGCTGATGACTGCACGCTTCCCGGAAATATAATAACAAAGGGATTTTGGTTTTATGATCTTTTACCGCTACAAATTCATGCATAAAAATTACCTGATTCTTTGGTTAAGTTTATTACTCCTGCAACTACCTGCGCAGGATAGCCTTTATACACGCAAGATTATAAACACACTTTGCTCTAAACAATTTGCAGGAAGAGGATATGTAAAAAACGGACTTGAAATTGCCGCAAAATATATTTGTGGTGAATTAAAAAAAACCAAAGCCAAACCTCTTTTCAATACGGGTTATTATCAATGGTTTGACTTTAATGTAAATACTTTCCCCGGTAAAATGAGTTTAAAAATAAACGGTAAAGATCTAAAACCCGGTATCGATTTTATTGTAGCGCCAGAAAGTGCAGGCTTGCAAGATAATTTTATAGTAGAAAAAAAAGATAGTGTGACTTATTTGGCCAAGAGAGAAATTCCGTTTATATTGAGTTTGAAAAGAAAATTAACCTTCTCTGTTTCTACCGAAAAAGCAAGTTACTGCGCTGTTGATCTACTTACCAATCTTGCAGATAAAGACATTAATACAGTACAGGTAAACATAGAAAATAAATTGCTGACCAAATATGTTTGCAAAAATATTTGCGCTTATATAAACGGGAAAGATGAAAAAAATGATACGGTAATTATGCTGACCGCTCATTACGATCATTTGGGGATGATGGGAAGCAAAACATATTTTCCGGGCGCTAACGATAATGCAAGCGGAGTTAGTATGCTTTTAAATTTGGTAAAATATTATAGCAAAAACCAACCAAAATATAAAACTGTATTTGTATTTTTTGCAGGCGAAGAAGCCGGTTTATTAGGCTCTAAATATTTTGTAGAAAATTCGCCTATTGAGTTACGTAAAATAAAATTCCTCATTAATCTAGATTTACTTGGCACCGGCGATGAAGGAATTACTGTAGTTAACGCAACCGAATTTAAAACCCAGTTTGACCTTCTGACAAAAATAAATAAAGAAAAAAATTATTTGCCCTTGATAAAACCACGCGGCAAAGCACACAACAGTGATCATTATTGGTTTACAGAAAAGGGTGTGCCATCTTTTTTTATTTACACCATGGGCGGCGTTAAAGCTTATCACGATGTTTATGATGTATCGAAAACTCTTCCGCTAACAAAATACAATGCGGTATTTCATTTACTAACAGATTTTATTAATCTTAATTAAATTTATAATTTATAACAATGGATACACATAAAACATATATGCAATACTGCCTTCAACTGGCAAAAAAAGGTTTAGGTAATGTGGCTCCAAATCCAATGGTAGGCTGTGTTATTATACATAATAATATTATCATTGGCAAAGGTTATCATAAAAAATATGGAGAAGCACATGCAGAAGTAAATGCTATTAATAGTGTGGAGAATAAAAATCTCTTACCCGAAAGCACTGTATACGTAAGCTTAGAACCCTGTTCTCATTATGGTAAAACGCCCCCATGTTGCGATCTATTAATTCAACACAAAATAAAACATGTGGTAGTAGCCTGTTTAGATATTAATCCATTAGTAGCAGGTAAAGGCATTGAAAAATTACGCGCTGCAGGTATAGAAGTAATTACCGGGGTTTTAGAAAATGAAGCGTATGAATTAAATAGGCGTTTTTTTATTTATCATGAAAAGAAAAGACCTTATATTATTTTAAAATGGGCGCAGACAAAAGATAACTTTATCTCAAAGATCAGTCCGTTTACAAGAGAAGAAAACTGGATAACAAATAAAGAGAGTCAATTATTAGTACATACCTGGCGAGCGCAGGAACAAGCTATTTTAATTGGTACAAATACGGCGTTGTTGGATAATCCTTCCTTAACAGTTCGGTTAACGGACGGAAAAAATCCCACACGTATTTTAATTGATAAAGATTTGAAGGTGCCAATAACAAATGCTGTTTTTTCTAACGAAGCATATACTATCGTTTTTACAGATATGGCTCGTACTGATAGAGATACTATAGTTTATAAAAAAATAGATTTTACAAAAAACATCCTCTCGCAAATTTTAGATATTTTATTCCTATTAAAAATCACTTCGGTTATTATTGAAGGAGGCACCCATACTTTACAAAGTTTTATCAATATGGATTTGTGGGATGAAGCGCGTGTGTTTACCGCAGATTTAGATTTTTATGTTGGCATTAAAGCACCCGTAGTAGAAGGCAAGAAATTATCTGAGACAATGATAGGTAATGATAGGTTGGTTGTTTTAACTAACCAACTGTTATAATGCTTGTTGTTATAAGCAAAACGCAGTAATTAATTAATTAGCTATAGGATTAGCCCCTGATTTTACCGCAATAACATACTCGTAAAATTAAATGATAAAAATATTTTTTATTGAATAGATTTCTTATTGAAAATAGTATACCCAAAGTGGGCTAAAAATGTAAACGGCAGCACCTCGCCATGATAATAATTTACAGATAAACTAAGCGGGCCTAAAGCCGTGTTATATACAAGTGCGGCCATACCTACGTAATATCTATCTGCAAAAGCCTTGCCTAAACTAGGTGCCAATATAATATTATTATTTACATTATTTTCTATGGCCTTATATGGTTGAAAAATATAAGCTTCAAACCTTACATCTAGTTTTTTTATAGGACTAAAGATTATTTTGCCACCACCTGCAATATATTTAAATGCTCTAAAATTTGTAAGAAACAAGGTATTGCTTTCTGGCGTTGGCATAAAGGCAGGCGCAGTAAGTATAGATGATGTATAATTTAAAAACAAATCTTGCGATGAATAAACTCCTTCTGCCAAAATACCAACCTTAAAAAATTTAAAAGGTTTCAGGTATCCATCAAACTTTAACTTAAAAACCGTCCATTCATGATGCACATTTAGTTCTCTCAAAACAGAAGTAGTTCCGGGAATAAGATTTTCAAACCCATTTATATACTTTGTTTTAAAGTTTATATACGCACCTTCTGATGCGTATAATTTTCTGTTTAGTGTATTATATTCATATTCAATATGGGCGTAATTAAATTTAAAATAGGTTTGGTCAGCCGTATCTTTTGTACTAAATGCATCGGTTTGATAATATATATTAGAAAGTTCGGCAATGCCTCCCCCAATAACTGCTCGAGATCTGTTTCCAATAGGCATACCCATATTTAATTCGGCATATCGGTCGTTTTGTGTAAGGTATGCAGGCTTTTCCAAATTATAAAAAAGGGTGCTGCTTCTATAATAATCCCAGCGAGAAATACAGGCAAGCGGCTCTATATAAATAGGTGTTTTAGTAGGAAAATCAAACCGCAATTTAGCTAAGCCCGATGTGTTTAATCTTCCAAAATAACCGTTTGCATAAACTGACATAGCCACCTTTGATAAGTAGTTATATTGAGCCGATACAAAACCTGTGCTTATTGGCCGGGTAGATAAGTTACCGCCAAATTGTATGAACAGATCTTTTTGTCTTTTTATTTTTAAGTTTAATTTATACTTGCCACTTTGCGGGTTTAATACCAACGTAGGAAATATAGATTGTATCTTAGAATCTTCGGCCAGCCTAAAATAAGTCTTTTTAATAGTCTCTAAACTATATTGTTTTTTACGATTACTTTGCAATACATGTTTTACATAAAACTGTTGATTTTTGTTTAATCCCTCAATCTCAATTTCTTCAATTACAGTTTCTTCCGTAAATTTTTTCTTAAAGGCACTTCTTTTTTTTGCTACTTCCTCTTTAGTTCTTACTACATGCACAGTCTTTCTTATGGAATCTACCTGTTGCAGCGCAGCAACATACCCGCTGTCTATAAGTCGTTGGCAGTTACCAAAATTAAAAGTACCCACATCACTCCACGATTTTATGATGATGCCCGGCTTTCCTTGCAAGCCAAAATCAGGATTAGTTACCAGCATACTGCGCAGCTGTCCGTATAAATTTTCTTCATCTACTTTGGGGTTAGCTCCGGTAACAACCGAGCCTATAATAAAATCTGGGTTAAAATGCGCCGACATAACATCCAACGGAAAATTATTATAAAGTCCACCATCAAATAAAATTTTGCCTTTAACCTTAATTGGTTTTAAATATAATGGGTACGTCATAGATGCACGTATGGCTTGGTTCAACTCACCGCTTTTAAACACAAAAGGTTTTTTAGTTTCAATATCAGAAGCCACGCACCTAAATGGTATAAACAAACTATCAAAGTTATAAGAAGCCGCCGCAGCCGAATTTGTAAAATAACTGGTAAGTTCATAATCAATCGGTACTGAATTAATTACGTTAGTAGGTATGTTGGTAACCAAAGATGAATCAAGCGAAACCTTAATCGTTATCCAAGATGCATCATCATCTTTCTTAAAAAAATAATATTGGTATTTTTTTTCAAGATCTCCTTTGGTTAAGCCCGTAAACCGCTCAGAAGCAACAATAGCTTCAATCTCTTCGATGGTATAGCCAGATGCGTATAAAGCGCCTACCAACGCTCCTATAGAGGTTCCCGTAATAAAATCAATAGGTATGTTTTTTTCTTCAAGCGCTTTTAAAACGCCCACATGGCAAGCACCACCTGCGCCACCACCACTAAGCACTACGCCAACTTTTTGTGCATACGTATTTTTTGTAATAAAAAGCAGTACATAAATAAAAAGTGCTGTTATATATTTAGGCTGCAAAATCCTTCCTTATTTACGCAAATATAAATAGATTTCCTGCAAAAGCCATGTGGTTTTCGCTAATGTATCAAGTGTTTATTAAACATCGCTTGGGCATTCCGCTGATTTATTAATCCTTTTTTATTGTTTAATATCGTATTAATGAATGCTGAAAAAGTATTTCAGCGGCGGGCTGCCTACAGTAAAGCTGTTGCGGGTTAGCTCACTGTTTTAGTTTTTTTAATTGTTTCGCAAATGCTAAAAAAGCATTTCGCAAAAGGCTTTCTTGCCGCATCACTAACGCAAAAGAAGCAATAAAATTATCAATACTAAACATTTTACAAAATATGAGATGCTGAAACAAGTTCGGCATGACAAGGGATTACGATAATGTATAAACAAAAAACCCACCTAAGTGGTGGGTTTTATAATAATTAGTTAGTAGTTTTAAAAATGCCACATATCGTGTTCGTATAAAAATATGTCGTTCTTAATCCTTTCAGATTCTAACAACGCATCCATACCATGTGCATATTCATTTATTCTCCTGTCGTAAACATTGGTTTCTTTTTCAATAGTGCTATTAAACATTCTTTTCCAAAAAATATCTTCAAATGTTCTGCGCTCAGCATCACTTTTAGTATTGTACACCTCATTAACGGCTAAATAAGGCCTGCAAGCGGGGTAGTAAACCCAAAACTGGGTTAAAGGCAATTGCTTATCTTCATCAAAAGTTTCAATACCCAAACCTAAAATTCTAACTTCAAGTACAGATTTCTGCCTGTCAAAAAACCACTCTTCTTTTAATTTAAGGCTTCTAAAGTCTCTATACATCCAAGTAGAATCTGCCGGAGGTAAAATTTTTGTTTTAACTTCCGTACCATCAGCTGTAAAACTAACCTGATCTGTAGAATCTGCTTGTCTTAATAATTTAGCTTTAATTTCGGTAGTTCTAAAAGGCACTAAAAACTCTTCATCGCTAAAAGCTATAATTTCACCTGTCATTATATATTTGGCCACAACTTGTAAAAAAGATGTTCTGCTTGTTACAAATTCTACCGGGAAATATAATGGCTGATTAATTTTTTCGCGCATATCAATACTTCTCCACACACGCTTAGACCATTGCACATCTAATTGACGCAAAAATGTGTACGGAATAACCCGGCGGTTTACCGAATTTTCTTTTTGGTAAATTCCATCGCGGTAATCACCCGGCTGAAAAACTGTTCCGACCTGCGAAAATACATTTACTGACACTATCAGTAAAAATACAATTATGAAAGAAGTGTTTTTCATGTTAAACAATTTTAAATTAACCTTTTACTCGTATTGTTACACCCGGTGCGTTGCTTGTTATTTTTCCATCAGGTCCTTTTACTTTGATCTGATCAATAAATATTTTACTACCCGGACCAGCTTGGCTTAAAATATTTTTTGCATCAGCACTTAAACCGTTACCCTGACAAGTAGCTACTTTAGTTTGACCTTTAATAGTACCTGTAATTTCAAAAGATAATACAACAAAGTTTGCTTTAAAATCAAAACCCGGAGCGTTTGCACCAACACCACCAATGGTAGCTAACTGGCTTTTTTTCATATCAACAGAACCTGAAACACCACCTACAGAAGCAACCGGAGGAGGTAACGATTTTACACGAAATTTCTTAGAACCCTGTGGTTTAGTGCCGTCTTTTGTTTTAGCAGATACACTAATAGTACACTCACCAGGAGTTGTAAAGTTATACTCGTATTGACCGGGGCCTTTTGGGGTAACACGTACACCACCACCAGACGGACTTACTATCATATCAGTAGGAGAAACACCCGCAGCAGAAACAGAAACCGGGTTAGGAACACCCACATAAAAAACGTTCATTTGATCTGCAGACACAGCTATAGCCTGTTGAGCAACCATATACTCACCCTCAAATTTATACAATTTGTATTCTCCGGTAGGTTGTTTAAACTTTATAACACCTTTATATTCTTGCGGTCCTTGCCCGCCTGTGCTGGCTTCATATTTACCCATACCATCCACTAAAGGCACAACAGTTCCGCCAACTACATTTCCTGTAATAGAATCATAAGAAGTTGGATTAACAATAATCTGCATATTTTCAGATTTAAAATCTGAAGAAGATGCGGCTATAAATATATCCGAAGAATATTTTTGCCCTGAAACAATGTAACTTGAAGGAGCTACCACTTTAGCGGCAAGCTTATCAAATTTAACCATTTTTTTACCCGTAGCTGCCGAAAACTGAGAGATAAGCTCTGCCTCTACAATTTTTACATCCGTTTGTAATTTAGATAAATAAGTTACCACACCAGCTAATGGCGCGTGATAAAAATTTAAGATCTCCCAACTAACAGGCACTCCGTTTTCCGTTTGTCCTTCAACAGTTGGCTTAATAGCTTCTATTTTCTTTTTAATTGTCTCGTAATCATCCTTTAAAAATTTAGTAGTAGCATTTTTTTGCATGGTTTCAACCATCCCTATTAACTTATCATGCAATTTATCCAATTCATCTTTTAACCCAGCTGCAGATGTTTCACCGGTGGAAGGGTGTTTTTCATCTGTACCAATTAATAAGTGCGTTGGATTGTTTACGTCATCTTTTGCCTCAACAAAACGTAAACGAAGCGTATCTCCACCACCATTTTTTACCTGACCAGCAGCAGTATGCGCAATAAGTTCATGCTTTAACTTTTCAATATAAGTATACACATCATTCGTCATTTTTTGTGCTTCAATGGCTTTATCGTAAAAAGGCTTTGCTGCCGGTGTAGTAGATACCGTAGCTTTAAAACCATCCATTATTTTTGTAGAGTTTTTTGTAAAATTCGAATTAGATCGCTCTAAACTTTCGTTTACTGTAACAAATGTCATTAATATATCTTTCGATACGTTCATTGCCAAAAGTGCGGTAAGTACGAGATACATCATACCTATCATCTTTTGCCTTGGGCTTTCTTTTCCTCCGCCTGCCATTGTATAATTTCTTTAAATTATTTTTAAATATTTTATTAAAAAGGAAAGAAAAAGTTTTTATTTTTTCTTTCCTGATATTTTAATTTTTACAGAACCTTATTGGTTTTTGTAATTCATGGCAGTTAACATGTTGCCGTAAATACCGTTAAGGGCTGATAAGTTGTTTGATAATGAAGATATCTCCGTTTTGTATTTACGTGTATCTTCAGCAGAATCGTTTAAGTTTTTCATTAAGTTCTCTAAACCATCATAGAATTGAGAAGTAGCTTTTAAATGCTCACTGCTACCTTGCAATTGTAATTCGTAAGAAGCGTTTAATGCGGATAAATTCTTAGACACTTTACTTAATTGCTCGCCAACGTTAACACTAGTTTCGTTAGATAACGATAGGCCCATTAAAGATTCTGCAGCTTTACTATAAGAATCTGATAAACCGTTTACGTTTTTAGCAGCAGATTTTACACTATCAACATATTCGCTTGTAGCTAAATGGGCGTTAGAAACATCTGCAATTTTACCTGCATTGTCGCTTAAAGAACGCATGCTGTTACCCAGGCTTTCGATAAGATCTGGCCCTATTTTAGCTTGCTCTAACATGTTATCAAGTTGTTGGGTTACCGAACCACCTTCTTCATGTTTTTCTTCTTCGTGATGACCACCCATATTCACTAATTCAGGATAAGCTAAAGACCAATCCCACTCTTCATGCGGAACGTCAAATGCGTATAACAAGAAAATCAATGCCTCTGTTAATAAACCACCAATTAACATCTGGTTTGCACCTTCCCAGTGCTGGATTTTAAATAAGGCTCCTACAATAACTATCGATGCCCCGCCGGATGCTATAATGTGAAGAATCTTTTTATAGCCTGTGATTTTCGGTAACTTGCTGCTCATTGCTTTTTAGTTGTTAGTTGTTAGTGATGATTAGTTTAGTTATTTATTGATTTGTTTGTGTGTGATTTGTGTGTTTTGTTAAATGTTATCGTCTTTAGCACGACCTAAATAGGTCATTACACAACGAAAACCAATGTAACATTTTGCGGTATCTTGATACTCACACGTTTTAGTAGAGTTTTGCAAGTAATACCCAACATCTTTCCAAGAACCACCACGAATTACTTTTCGTTTCATAACATTTGCTTCGTTTTCCTGCGCTTCATATTCATAATCAGGATTCAGATCATGTTCAAAATCATAAGCAGATTCGTCAAAAGCGTTTCTTGTCCACTCTGCCGCGTTACCTGCCATGCAATATAAACCCCAATCGTTCGGATTGTATGAGAAAATATGAACAGTATGAAAACCACCATCCACTTCATAAGAACCGCGCATTGGCTTAAAGTTAGCTAAGAAACAACCTCTTGCGTTGCGGATATAAGGGCCACCCCAAGGATATTGAGAAAGATCATTTCCACCACGGGCAGCATATTCCCACTCAGATTCTGTTGGTAAACGAAAATCATTTACAATTGATTGGCCGTTTCCTATTAAATAATTATTTAATAAGTTAGAACGCCATTGGCAAAATGCACGAGCTTGTTTCCATGTTACACCAACAACCGGATATTGATCGTAGGCCGGATGCCAGAAATACATATTGGTCATTGGTTCGTTAAACGAGTAGGTAAAATCATGAACCCAAGCTAAAGTATCGGGGTAAACGTTTATAATGTCTTTTATGATAAATACACTTCTGTCAACTCCTTTACGTTGGCGGCCAACATAATTACCCTCACTTGGAGAAATTTCATCTTCCACCTGATATTCACCTAAAGTTTTTGGTTCAGCCCCAGGATCTTTAACAGGCGCAGTCATAGTACCTAATTTATCAGTACCACCATCATTTAAGGTTACACCATTAATATATTCTCCTTTTTTAAATTCGTTTACCTGAACATCCGGAGATTTTTGTGGTAAGAAACGGTTGTTTTTAGAAGCCGCTAAACGTATGTTGATACGGTAGTACTCATAATTTAATTTACGGGTATCTATTTCTTTTCGGTTATAAAAACGTTCTGCTTCGGGTAAATATAATGGTTGAAGATCTAAACGGTAATCATCTTCATTAGAATCCCATTTAATTTTCTTTTCCCAGTTAATGTAAAATTCTTTCAAATTATTATCCTGGCGATATACCGGGTTATAATCCAAAAATTCATCCTGAGGTATTTGATATTCAGCAGCATCTGCATTTCCGCCATTAGCTAACAAAACACGTGCTATAGAATCTTTAACCCAATAAACAAACTGACGGTATTCGTTATTTGAAATTTCGGTTTCGTCAATATAAAAAGCCTGGATAGAAACAACCTTAGATTTTGTTGTATGCGGAGATCCAACCTCATCATCATTCGGCCCCATGTGGTAGCTACCTACCGGCATGTATAACATTCCGTAAGGATCTGGTTGAAACCAATCTTCTCTGCCCTTTACCCCAACAAGCTCTCCGCTGTAGCTGTTGCAACCTGTTACGATTGCGACAAATGAGGCCAATATCAAAAGTTTTTTCATTACTTTTTCTGTTTAGTTTTTACCACTGTGCCAAAAATACTATTTATTTTGACATAGGTGGTAAGTTGCTTAAACGCAATTTTTTTTAAAAGGTTTCATTTATTTTTAAAAATCCTTCTTATTCAGCAAAATAACGAGTATTCCAATGACTTTGTTTTTTTGCAGTATCTTTTGGTTTTAAGCAAAAGCCGATAGAAATTTCGTGCGTACCAGCGCTGTAACCTTTAATTTTAGAGGTTGTAATATCATAAGAATAAGCAACACGTAAACCAAATGGCGCTTTATATACTAACATAGGCGCAATTGCATCTTGTAAACGGTAAGATACACCAATACCTATCATTTTTTTGTACATATAGGTTAAGTTAACATCAACTTGGGTAGAAGCAGCATCTGTTTTAACCAAAACGTTTGGCTGTAAAGCATCTTGCCCGTTACGTAAGTTAAAGGTATAGCCAGCCATAATGTAGTAGTGGCGTGCAACGTTAAAATCTAATTTTGCACCCGCGTATAATGGAGCTGCACTTGGTTGAGTTGAAGGACTTGAAGCAATCTGACCACCTAAGTGCGTGCTTGAGATACCGATATATAATTTATTTGGTATGGTATAATAAATACCGCCACCAATATCAGGCGTCATTTTATTTAAAGAACCAGTAGCTGGTCCGTAAGGATTATTATTGTTTGGAATAGATGGATCATTTAAAGTTTGAGGTGCAATGTATGTACCATTAATTCTTGTTTGGTAAATACCCGCATCAACACCAATACTTAAAATACCTGTGTTACCAATATGTATGTGATAAGCACCCGCTAAACGAGCCATGGTAGTTGTTTGGAAACCGATAACATCTTGCATTACAGTTAAACCAACACCAAAGTTACCGGCGTTCATATTAAAGCCAAATAAGCCTGTTTTTGGCGCACCCGGAAAATTTACCCACTGCTGACGGTATAAAGCGTCGAAACAAATGCTTCCGTTAGTACCAACAACTGCAGGGTTATAAGCCTGTTTGCAATGCATGAACTGCGTAAATTGAGGATCTTGCTGAGCATACGAAAAGCTTGATACACCAAGGGTTGCAGCGATTAAGAATGAATAGATTTTTTTCATATTTTATTATTTAAAAAACATTAATTATTATGATTAATTCACAACAATAGGATACGAAAGTAAAAAAAAAACAATAAAAAACCAAATTGTGTACTATTTTTTGATAAGTTCTTAAAATAATTTTATTTCTGACGGATTTTCCGTTATCTAAACCAACTTTTAATTAAAAGAAAAAGCGCGTACTCAAAACAGAATACGCGCTTTATCTATAAATCTATAAAAACCAACCTACATGCCAAAGCCGTAGTAGGCGTGCATACCATTCGGATAAATGCCTTCTATTAAAATACCGCCTTGTTTGCTTTTTACAGCGGCATCAAGTTCTTCTACCGTACTTATTTTCTTTTTATCAACAGAAGTAATGATAAAACCTTCTTTAATGCCTGCTGCGTATAAGGCGCCATTTTGCAAACTGGCAACTTTAACGCCGTTTTGAATGTTTAGTTTTTTCATTTCGGCTTTGCTAACAATTTCAAAACCGGCACCTAAAGCAGCTATTACTTTACTTTCTTTAACCTCTACTTTTTCTTTTTTAATAACACGTATGTTGCCATCTTTATTTTTAAGAATTACCGGCAAGGTTATTTCTTTATCTGTACGAATAAGCGTTACGTTAATTTTATCTCCCGGCCGATATTTGCTAACCTGCTCTTGCAAAGAAGCTGCATTGTTTACATCAAAACCTTCTATTTTAGTAATCACATCGCCTAAGGTAATGCCCGCTGCCTCGGCCGAACCGTTCTCTGTTAAGCCATTCACATAAATACCTTTTAAATTTTTAAGCGATTTTTCTTCAGCCAGTTTAGAATCTATATCTCGTATGCTAACGCCGATAAAAGCGCGCTGCACGGTACCAAATTCAGCTAAATCGGCAACTACTTTTTTTACAATATTTACCGGTATAGCAAACGAATAGCCAATATATGCGCCATTTTGACTTGCAATGGCCGAATTTATACCAATAAGATCGCCGTTGGTACTTACCAAAGCCCCGCCGCTATTACCGGGATTAACAGCCGCATCGGTTTGAATAAAAGATTCTATAGGAAACATTCCATGCGCAGGGTCGTTTTCTAAAATATTAATATTACGCCCTTTAGCCGAGATAATACCAGCTGTGATGGTTGATGTTAAGTTAAAGGGGTTACCAATAGCTAAACACCACTCGCCTACCCTTACATTATCTGAGTTTCCGTAGGGTAAAAATGGCAGGTCTTTTTCCTTGATTTTTAATAGCGCCAAATCGGTTTGTGGATCCGTACCGATCAATTCTGCCGTATATGTGCGTTTATCGTTTAAAATAACTTCTATTTTATCGGCATCGGCCACTACGTGATTATTAGTTACAATATACCCCTCTTTATTTATGATAACGCCAGAGCCACTGCCTTGTTGTATGCGTTGTTGCTGCGGCTGACTACCATAAAAAAATTGATGAAAAGGATCATAATTTAATTGGTCGTTTTTAGTAGTGGTTTGCGTGGTAACATGCACCACCGTATTAATAGAAGCCTCTGCCGCACCCGTAAAATCTGGTGCTGCTGCATTTAAAATATTAGAAGAAGTAAATTTAACAGGCGGTGTATATGTTACCTGATTAACAGCTAAGTTTTGCGCTTTAAAAAACCTTTGCTGCATGTAAAGTGCCGATCCTCCACCAATGGTGGCGATTAGCAATGTTGACAATAGTTTTTTCATGTTTTTTTTGTTTTTATTTCCTGGGATAACGCAAATTGAATGCCAAAATTTTAGCCTTAAAGTGGTTTTAACATTGCTTAACGCTCATTTGTTTAAGGAATTATTACCTAAATTTACAAAAAAAATTAAATTGTTTTTCAGAGAAAAGGTACAGGTGTTTATTTTTGGTTTATCCGTAGGGCTTTTAGCCGGTTGCCTCTTCTTTATTTTTAAGTTAGATTCTTACGTGCGCAAATTTGATATGCGTTTGCTTACACAAAGACAAAATGTTAGTGAGCAAATTATAAACCCGGTTATGGTTGAAGAAATTTCTAAAAAAGAAAACTCAACCCGTAAACCCAATCTTAAAAAAGAAAGCGGGCCTTCAAAAAACCTATCACTTATTTCTTTTAATGATATAAACGATTCTGCTTACCTCAAAAGCGATAATTACCAAGTGCTTAAAGAAGAATTGATAAGTGTAAAAAATATTTATGTGAAGACACTCACACCGGTAGAAAAAATAAAAACAACAGATTCTTTAGCGGCCTCTTTAGCGGGAGTAAATAATCCGGCTGCAGAAGAATTTTTTATGATAGAATTTTGGAAAACACCCTT
Source organism: Bacteroidia bacterium (assembly GCA_038206945.1). Taxonomy (GTDB): domain Bacteria; phylum Bacteroidota; class Bacteroidia; order B-17B0; family Aurantibacillaceae; genus PALSA-968. The sequence continues at coordinate 70,987 of JBBRAG010000014.1, forward strand.
AAATTCTAAAGGTTATAAAATGACGCGTAGTCGTTTGTTATTGTATGGATATCCTGAAAAAACAGATCTTGCCCTTATAAAAAGAAACGATAGTTATTACCTGCGCAATAACAATTTGGTTTATAAAATAAATTACTCGTCAGAATTTAAACCGCTTGAACGCAGCACCGAGACCAGTGTTTCAGGAATGTTTAATTAATTATCTGGATCTATCATCCATTTTATCTTTCCAATCTTGCGGAATTTCTATGGTTTGTTTCTTCGTATAATCCATACAAACTAAAATGGTGTTGGCAACCGCGCAAATGATCATTTCGGTATTATTTTTTTTAACCAGCAAATGCTCAACATCAAAACTTTTTGTACCGGTTTTAACTATACGTACCAGGGCTTTAACCTCATCGCGTAAATATACAGGCGCTAAATAATCAATATTTGTATGTGCAATTATTAATCCTCTTTCAAACCAGTTATCCTGCTCACCAATAACCTCATCAAAAAAATTAGTGCGTGCCACTTCAAAGTAAGATAAAATGGTAGCGTTGTTAACATGCCCCATCTTATCTATATCGGCAAACCGTATTTGTATAGGTGTTTCGTGTTTATAATCACTTATTTTCAACAGCGAAAGATCTCTTTTTTCCGGCATTAATTATCTTACAATTAACATACGTGTTTGCATTTGAGGGGTTTTTGCATCTCTATAAATAATGGTATAAATACCGTTATTTAAATTTGCAGTGTTGATATTGTTATCCACACCACTTGCTTTTTGTTGCAGCACTATCCTGCCTTGTCCGTCAATAAGATTAAACAGACCGTTAGCATTATCTACCCCGTTTAACGTAATATTTACCTGATCTTGTGCCGGGTTAGGATAAGCCATAATAGAAGCCGCATCTTTTGCCTTTACATTTTCAATACCTGTTAAAGCCCCGCCAGTGGTAAAGTAAGCACTGTAACCGCAACCAAAATCATGTGCGTAAGTACCGGAATAAACATATCCTTTCATAGAAATGGGTAGACCGCTGCTTAGTTTTCTTATAAAGAAAGAACCCGCGTTAATACCATAATTTGGGTTTTGATCCCACACCCACCAATGAAGTCCATCGCAGCCAACATCGCTTATTTGCAATTTATAGAAGCCGTGGTTTGGCAATGTAACCGTATCAATATAACTCATATTGGTACTATCTATGAGGCGAGATGCCATTACATTACCGTTCATATCAGTTATCTGCCAAGTAGTTTCGCTTTGGTCGCCGCTGCCTACGCCGTTAATACCGGCACTGTTTGTGTTCATATAAACCAAAAAACTGGTTGGCCAGCTTGGTGCCGAAACAAAGCTAGATTGAAATTTATTGTTTGTTGTATCTCCGTCTATTGCTCCGTTTACCGCCGTAATTTTAGTTGTAAAAATAGTGGTAAGGCTATAACCCGCCAGCGATAAATTAGTTAAAGTATTTAAAGCAGCCAATGTTATGTTAGTATCCTGTTGAGATAATAATGTTCCGTTCCAGGTATACGTAGTGGCGGCAGAATCTTTTACGTTATAGCTGAAAGTTATGGAGTTAATAGTTGAACTGCCTGTGTTACGCACACGCACTACGGGTTGGTTGCCCGAAGGGTTTTCGCGGTAATGATCTTCAAAATTGCTGGGCGATATAATATCATTTAAAGAAGCATCTACCGTGTGGTTGTAATTTCCGTAATAAAAAACATGTCCTTCTAACGCATAATCGCCATAAGAGCCACTACCTACGTAAGGGGCAAATTGAACGCCCAAAGAATATGTGCTGCCCGAACTAATAGCCGGTAATGTGTGCGTGTTAATATTAACTGCATCGCCAGGACACCAGTTGCCTCGGTTATAAATCCATGTGCCGCCTTGCGCGTAAAGTTGGTTAAAACCACAATCATCTCTCCAAATTGCTTTTTGCGCTATAATGCCGTTGTTTAAAAGTACCGAATAATTATGGCTTGAGAACTCGCAGCACTGCGAAGTTGCATCAGAGCCATGGCCGGTAACTGTAAATTTCATATCGGCTGCACTTGTACCAACAGGTGCTGTAAATGTTTTTGCAGGAAGATGATTAGCTATTGGGTCGGCCGTATTACCATAGGTAAAAGCGCCCGTCCATAAAGGATCTACACCCAATACATTTCTTACGGGTGTGCCTTCAATAAAAGCAAAGCGTACGTTTGCCGTAAAACCACCTGAGTAACCTGAATAAAATATCCTGATCTTGGCAGAATCTTTCAATAAGGTATAAAAATCACTTACATCGTAAATATAACGCTGCTTCCATGTGTTTGGAAAACGCGGAACGCCCGTGTTTGCATAAGGCGTAATAAACCTGCTAAGCTCAACAGTATCGGTATGTGTTAGTACATAATTGGTAACTGTATAATCCCATTGGTGACAATATTGCGTACCTGAAGGACAATAATATTCTCCGAGTGTAAAAACCATTAAAATTTTACGATAGGTTTTGCTTCCGTTAGGAAAACTTACTGCTGTATCAAAATTATTGTAATTATTAAGATGTACTATGTTGGCTTGTATCCAGGTAGTATCTCCGGGCGCTGCAAACAATTGGGCGCTTATTGAAATGATAATGGCGATAAATAGTTTTTTCATGAGGTTTTATTTAAGTGGCTAATGTATTGTACTTCTGTGTTAAATCAAACAAACATTTAAAATTTATATAAAGAATTTTTGGTAGATTATATGCCGACTTTCATCGGTTTTAAACAAAAAACCTCGCTCCACTGCTGAACGAGGTTTTAATTAGGGAACTAATAAAAATTTAATGTGCTATTACCACTCTTTTATTTATTATGTGGTTGTTTTCAATAATACTAATATTGTAAATTCCGGTAGGCAAAACACTCGAATAAATGTTAGTTTTAGATTGAAGGGTTTGACTTAAAACTAATTTACCATTCATATCATACATATTTAAAACATACTTCTCGGCGCTGTTTGTTTCTATAATAAAATTATCTTTACTTGGATTAGGATAAACTGAAACTTGTGCTGTTTCATTTGTATTAGTTTTAATACCTATTACACCATTAACATTTAAAACAGTTACTTGTATCATAGAACTATTCGTATTATTGTGATTTGCTAAACGATATAAACTATCATTTTGGCAAACGTAAGCTGAGTCTCCGCAAGAAGCGTAAGCCTTTACACAAATGTTATAATAACCTGCTGCCGAGTAGGTACGTGTGGGCGAAAGTCCGTTTGTAGATGTGCCATCTCCCCAACTCCAAACGGCGCTAGTGATTTGTGGTGAATAGAACAGCACCGGCAGCACCTAATGTATAAGTAAAGTTAGATGAACACGCAGGTGCATTGGTGCCCCCTGTTATAGTTACGGTTTCACTTATAGTCGGCCAGTTACCACCATTAGTTGAATCTGATAAAGTAAGCACATAATTGCCATTATACAATGTATAACTAATTTATTTATACATACAAAAAAAATCCCCAATCATTGCTGAACGAGGATTTTAAATTCCCTCACTTGTGGGCAGGGATAAAAGGGAGGGGTCTACTTCAAATAAAGCATTTCTCTGTATTTTGGTAAAGGCCACATAGCATCATCTACCAAAAGCTCCAGTTTATCGCAATGGTAGCGTATGCTTTCAAACAAAGGTTTTACCTTATCGCAATAGGCATGTGCTTGTTTTTTAGCGTTCTCTAACAAGTTTGCTTTTTTGCGTTCTTCCGTCATGGTTGCTACATCGTTTTTAATGACGGTAACGCGTTCTGATATTTCTTTAATCATTTCTAATTGAGAATCAGAAACTTTTTTAAACTCAGATGCAGCAAAAATATTTTTCATACCGCTAACATTATCTACCAATGTTTTTTGGTATTTAATAGCCGAAGGAATAATTTGATTGGTTACAATATCTCCAATAATACGAGATTCAATTTGAATCTTCTTTGTATAAGTTTCCAATGCAATTTCATAACGTGCTTCTTGCTCTCTGTGCGAAAGAATTTTTAAATCTTCAAACAGTTTTAAAGATGATTTAGAAACATACGCATCTAAAGCGGTTGGTGTTGTATTGAAGTTACTCAAGCCACGTTTTTGAGCTTCTTTTTTCCATTCATCGCCATAGCCGTTTCCTTCAAAACGAATATTTTTAGATGCAACAATTTCTTTCTTTAATATTTGAAATATAGCTTCATCTTTTTCAACGCCTTTCTCAATTAAAGTATCTACCGCATGTTTAAATTTAATTAACTGCTCGGCAACAATTGCGTTTAAGGTTGTCATTGGTCCGCTACAATTAGCCGAAGAACCAACCGCTCTAAACTCAAATTTATTACCTGTAAATGCAAATGGAGATGTACGATTTCTATCGGTATTATCTAACAAAATATCCGGTATTTTGCCAATACCCATTTTAAGAGCGGTCTTCTGCTCAGGGGTCATTTTTTTATCCGTTACACTGGTCTCCAAATCATCTAATATTTTACTTAGCTGATCTCCCAAAAAAGCACTCATAATAGCCGGTGGAGCTTCGTTAGCCCCTAAACGATGATCGTTATTGGCCGATGCAATAGCGGCACGTAACAAATCGGCATGTTGATGAACCGCTGCAATTGTGTTTATAAAGAAAGTAAGGAACTGTAAATTTGTTTTGGGCGTTTTACCCGGACTTAATAAATTCTTCCCTGTGTTGGTGGCTAAACTCCAGTTGTTGTGCTTACCGCTTCCGTTAACACCTGCATAAGGTTTTTCGTGTAATAACACCCGTAGGTTATGTCGCAGGGCAACCTTTTCCATAATATCCATCAGCAATTGATTATGATCTACCGCTAAGTTTACTTCTTCAAAAACAGGAGCGCACTCAAACTGTGCAGGTGCAACCTCGTTATGACGGGTACGAACCGGAATACCTAATAAATGACACTCTAATTCAAAATCGCGCATATAGGCCATTGCCCTTGCGGGGATTGAACCCCAATAATGATCTTCTAATTGTTGTCCTTTTGCAGGCGATGCGCCCAATAATGTTCTACCTGTTTGTTGTAAATCATAACGTACGTTAAACAGAGCTGCATCAACCAAAAAATATTCTTGTTCCCAACCAAGGGTAGCAATTGTTTTGGTAACATTTTTATCAAAATACTGGCAAACATCGGTTGCGGCTTTATCCAACGCGTGTATCGACCTCAACAAAGGTGTTTTATAATCTAATGCCTCGCCGGTGTATGATACAAATATGGTTGGTATGCAAAGTGTTTTATCAAATACAAATGCGGGCGATGTTGGATCCCAGGCGGTATAACCGCGAGCTTCAAATGTGTTACGTATACCTCCGCTAGGGAAGCTAGACGCATCGGGTTCTTGCTGTACTAATTGGTTACCGCTAAAACGCTCTATAGCTCTTCCGTTTTCAGATGGTTCAAAAAAGCCATCGTGTTTTTCGGCAGTCGTACCGTTTAAGGGTTGAAACCAGTGTGTGTAGTGCGTAGCGCCTTTACCTGCTGCCCAACCTTTCATAGCAGATGCAACCTGGTCGGCAATTTTTCTATCAATAGAAGAACCTTTTTCTATGGCATTTTGCACCATGCTAAAGGCTTCTTCGCTTAAAAATTCTTTCATGGCATCATGGCCAAAAACGTTAGAGCCATAGTAAGACGATACTTGTCCGTTTGTGGGGATAGGTTCAAGAGGGGTTCTTTTGGCTACTTCTTGTAGTGCTGTAAAGCGACGATTACTCATTTTCTATATTTTTTTTACAAAAGTATTAAATAAAGAGGGGGTTTGTCTAAAAAATATCAACTTTTTAATAATTTATGTTGAAAAAATAGGGGTGTATGGGTTAAAATTGGTATAAAAAATAAAATAACGCATTTTATGAAAAATAACATACACAGTATTGTCAGATTTTTCATTAAATTTACATAAAATATTCATCATAACTCAACCAAACTAAACCATGAAAATCTCAACACTTACATTACTATTTTTAATTTTAATTGGCTTTAAAAGCCTTGGGCAAACCAACACCGTTATCGGAACTATTACAGAGGTTAAGCCATCTTTTGCGGGCGAGCATGCTTTAACCGTTGGTAAAGAAAAAACTGTGCTCATCCTTATTACCGATCTTAAAGATAGTAGCGGCAAAACCTTTGAAATAAATAAAGAATATTGCGACCTGCTTATAGAAACTAAAAGTAAAAAGTTTGTCTTAAACCATAAGTATGCGAAAAAAAGTTTTGCCATAACGTACGAGGTTAACGGCAAAGGATGGAAATGTATAAAAACGGTAAAAGCTGTAAAAAAATGATAAAACAACTACGCCTCTCTTTCATATTTCTCCTGATAGGTTTTTATGCCACAGCGCAATCTGTACTTGGTATAGATATTTCCGGTGGACAAGGCACTATTAACTGGACACAAGTAAAAGGCGCCGGTTATGTATTTGCTTGGGCAAAAGCTACCGAAGGCATTACCTTTACCGATGCCAGTTATGCAACCAATGCCGTAAACGGAGTAAGTGCGGGTATGTATATGGGAGCTTACCATTTTGCGCGCCCCGATAATAACCCTACTACCGCAAACGCTATTTCAGAAGCCAACAATTTTTTAAACTCGGCACAATCACATATCAGCACTTGTGAGTTAACCCCCATACTTGATTACGAAGTATCTCCTAGTTTGACTTGGACACAGCAAACCGCTTGGATACAAACTTGGATGAATACTGTGCAAACTGCCACAGGCATTGTACCTATTTTATACACCTCCGGTTCTATCGCCAGTTCGTTAGGAAGTTCGTTAGCTTCTTATTGCAAGCTTTGGATAGCAGATCCGGATGGAAGCGCTACTGTTGCACCCGGTGCCAGTTACCTTGGGCCTTGGAATCCTAACTGGGCTTTTAAACAATATTCATGGACAGGTTCTGTGCCCGGTATTTCGGGAAATGTTGATATGGATGTTTTTAACGGTACCCTTGCCGGCCTTAAAACCTTAATGGGTTGCACCACTACCCCACCCGTTTGCCATTATTACTATACAGGTTTACCTTACACCAACTCTTTCGAAAATACTTGGATATATGATAGCTGTAGCATAGGCGCACAACGCATACCCGATAAATATTGGAAGAATACCATTGGCGGCACAAATCCTGATGGAGACGATTACTGGCACCGTGATGATTATACAGGTGCCGATTGGACTTCGGTTACAACAGGTTCTTATACACCAACCGGTTCAGTAGGTACACGCAGCGCTAAGTTCCATAACGACCCACCACCTGCGGGCTCAACAGGTTCTTTAGATCTTTACATTAATCTATCTGCAGCAGGCACTAAGCAAATTAGTTTCGATTATATACATGAAGAAGCTTCTCCTTCTCCATTTTCTTTTGATGTGATGCTTTCTATCAATGGAGGTTCCACCTTTCCTACTACGCTTCATACCATTACTACCGCTTCGTTTACTGCATGGACCACCCAAACTTTTACTACCAATGCAACCTCAGCTACCAGCGTTATACGTTTTAAGGTTACCGATAAAGGCACTAAAGATGTTGGTATTGATAACCTTAGTATTGTAACACAAATTAGCACGGGCATTAATGCGCTTGCAACAACGGCTGCTATGGTATTGGTTTACCCAAATCCTAACAATGGTAACTTTACCATAAAAACCCACGACGTTACCAAGCAGATACACGCCGAAGTGTATAACAGTTTAGGACAACTTGTTTTAAGTAAAGAAGGCAATACCGGCGAAGATGAGATACAAATAATCGACCTAAGTGAAGGGGTTTATTTTGTGAGCGTGTATGCAGATGGTGTTAAGATTTCTACACAGAAACTGATGGTTTTAAAATAAGGAGTACTACATTATTCTTTATAACAAATATTTTCCAACTTTATCGTGGTGGTTTTAACATAAAACCGATAAAACACCAACCTAAATAAAGAAAGTTAGTTTATTTGAAATAGTACGTTTAAATTTGCATTAAATTAATCTCCTTAATGCATCTTAAAAATTTATTTATTGCAGTACTATTCTGTATCTGCTCAGGCTTTCAAACTGAACCCGTTAAAAAAGAAAAAAAGGTATTTCCTAAACCTGAAAACATGGATAATATGTTGTTTTATGTACAACGTACCTTTAATATTAATACCCTTATTTACGAGTTGAATGTAGATGCTAAACAAGAATTAAATGCTGTCGAACCTATTAAGATACATTGGGTAAATTACGAGACAAATAAATCTTCTGAACCTTTAAATTACATTCAGCGTAAATACGCTTATGGGATAGATATCAAGTTAATTGATGCCGAAAAAAAAACCTATTGCTTTAATTTTGTTTCTTATAAAAAGAAGAAACTTTACCTTATAAAATCTGTTATTGATAATAAATACCATGTTTTTTGCGAAATAAACAATAAAATGGTTACCCTCGACAGGATTTTTATCCAAATAGAAGGCGGCTCCTTTTGGGTACCGCATGTAAAATACATAGATATAAGCGGTAAAGACTTGGCCAAGAATGAAGAAGTAGCGGAAAGGGTAATTCCTTAACCAGTATTGTTTTTAATTTTCTACAATTAAACTATTTAATTAAAGCAGAATATTTATATTAGCGGTCGAAACATTTGTAGAATTTTGAAGTGTAGAGTTTTAAATTAAAAATCTTCCTTTTCCAAAAAATTTATAAATCATTAAATAAACAAATCAAAACTGAAAATATGAGCGTATTAGTAAATAAAAATTCAAAAGTTATCGTACAAGGTTTCACAGGCGGAGAAGGTACTTTTCACGCCACCCAAATGATTGAATACGGAACGAACGTAGTTGGTGGGGTAACTCCGGGTAAAGGCGGCACAACGCATTTAGATCGCCCAGTTTTTAATACCGTTGCAGAGGCTGTTCAAAAAGCAGGCGCAGATGTTTCTATCATTTTTGTACCGGCACCCTTTGCTGCCGATGCTATTATGGAAGCTGCCGAAGCTGGTATTAAAGTAGTTGTTTGTATTACAGAAGGCATTCCTGTAAAGGATATGATTGCCGTAAAAGAATATTTAAAAGGTCGCCCTGCTACTCGTTTAATAGGTCCTAATTGCCCTGGCGTAATTACTGCCGGCGAAGCAAAAGTGGGTATTATGCCGGGTTTTGTATTTAAAAAAGGAACAGTTGGTATTGTATCAAAATCAGGTACGTTAACCTACGAAGCTGCTGATCAAATTGCAAAAGCAGGCTTAGGTGTTACTACGGCTATTGGTATTGGTGGAGATCCTATCATCGGTACGCCTACAAAAGATGCTATCGAACTTTTAATGAACGACCCTGAAACACAAGCTATTGTAATGATTGGTGAAATTGGCGGAAACTACGAAGCCGAAGCTGCCCGTTGGATAAAAGCTAATGGAAATAAAAAACCGGTTGTTGGCTTTATTGCCGGACAAACAGCTCCAAAAGGCCGTACCATGGGTCATGCCGGTGCAATTGTTGGTGGTGATGAAGATACTGCACAAGCAAAAATGAAAATTATGCGCGAGTGTGGCATTCACGTAGTTGAAAGCCCTGCATCTATTGGTATTACCATGGCTGCGGTTTTAAAAGGAGAAAAAGTTTCTGCATAAAATATTACTGTAAAATTTATAATAGAGCCGTTCAGCAATGAGCGGCTTTTTTGTTGAAGAATTTTAAAAAATCAATATGTTGTTTTAATGAAAGGCTTGTTGCTAAGACAACCACAATCAATGGTAAAGAGAAGGATGCCGAGACTTTTGGAACAGGTGCAATTAATGGCAGGCATAGGTGGATTTCTTCTACGATTAAATACCGTCAAAATAACATCGAGCAACAAAGGGATTGATGAATAAATGGTTTCCGATGCGATAAAAAATGCTTAAAAATTAACTACCCCCTCGTCCTCGTTTAGCGCAGCGTAACGAGGATGTTTTAGCAATGCGTTTGTAACGCATATTTAATTCAAAATAGTCTTAAAGAGTAGTAACCACCCTATCCCCTCCAAGGAGGGAATGTTGTTTTTGATATAATGGGCTTGCAAAGCGGTGTTTATTTTATCAAAACAAATGTGGATACGCAAAAGCTTATAGTGCAGCATTAGCGTTTTCTGTTTTATAAGCAGAAAAAAAAGCGCATATTTGCGTTTCAAAAATTGCACTTGTGTACGTATTGTATCTTAAAGAAATAAAAAGTTTTTTAACCTCGCTTACCGGTTACATTGCTATTGGCGTTTTCTTAACTATTACTGGTTGTTTCTTGTGGATTATTAGTTCTGAAAGCTCTGGCGGGTATAATATTTTAGAAAACGGCTTTGCCACTTTAGATCCTTTATTTAGCATTGCCCCCATGGTTTATTTGTTTTTAATTCCGGCCATAACCATGCGTTCTTTTGCCGAAGAAAAAAAGACAGGTACTATCGAATTATTATTCACTCGTCCGATAACGGAACTACAGATAATTTTAGCCAAGTATTTTGCCGGCGTTACGTTAGTGACTATCTCTTTATTGCCCACTTTATTTTATTATTATTCGGTTTATAAATTAGGTTATCCCGTTGGAAACATTGATACCGGAGGCACGTGGGGTTCTTACATTGGCTTATTATTGTTAGGTGCAGGTTTTGTAGCCATTGGTATTTTTGCATCTTCGGTTACCGATAACCAGGTAATTGCTTTTATTTTAGCTATGGGGCTTTGCTTTCTTTGCTATAGCGGGTTTGATTATATCGGCCAATCGGGTATTGCAGGTAAGTTAGAGCCTTTAATTGTTTCGCTTGGTATAAACGATCATTACACATCGCTTAGTCGTGGTGTTATTGATACGCGAGATGTGCTATACTTTTTTAGTTTAGTTTCTTTCTTTGTTTTATTAACCCGCTTTATGCTGGAGAAACGTAAATGGCAATGAGCAGTACCAAATCAAAACAAATCATTCAATTAGTAGTATGGCTACTTATATTGATCTTGCTGAACTTTGCAGGCTCTTACTTTTTTAAACGCTTTGATCTAACGAGTGAGAAACGTTATACCTTAAGTCCTTCTACAGTAGAAATGCTAACAAATTTAGATGACGAGGTTTATGTAAAAGTTTATCTGGAAGGCGATTTTAATTCGGCATTTACACGCTTAAAAACCGAGACTCGCGAGATGTTGGACGAATTTAGAGTCTACGCGAAAAAAGGATTGAATTATGAATTCATAAACATCTACGATAAAAAAAATAAGGGAGATATTGAAGCTATTCAGCGCGAACTTTATAATAAAGGCATCGACCCAACCGAGCTTAGAACCAAGAGTGGCAAAGGAGAGCAGACACAAATACTTTTTCCGGGTGCAGTTATTTATTTTAAAACCAGAGAAGGTGTTTGGCAAATATTCAATAAGCAAGATGGTATTCCCGCCGATCAATGTGTAAACAATTCAGTGCAAAATTTAGAATACGGTTTATCAAACACCATTCGTAAACTGCAAGAAGCTATCCGCCCAAGAGTTGCTTTTATACGCGGGCATCATGAGTTAGATACCAATCAAACAAAAGATATTTATAATTCATTAAGTGAGTATTACGATGTTGAATACATCAAAATAAAAAAACATCTAAAGGCTTTAAAACCTTACTCAGCTATTATTTTAGCATGGCCTGATACTGTTATAAACGAGCGCGATAAATTTGTTATTGATCAATATGTAATGAATGGCGGAAAAGTTTTGTGGTGCCTTGAACCTGTTTATACCAATTACGATTCGCTTAAATTAAAAGGCTATACACTTGGCTTAAACAACAACATTAATTTAGACGATATTTTATTTAATTACGGTGTGCGTGTAAACCCCGCGCTGGTGCAGGATATGAACTGTGGTTACATTCCTATTAACCGTGGATTTAAAGATGGCAAAGCTGATTTGCAAATGTTTCCATGGGTTTATAAACCGTTGGTAACACCCGCTATTACACATCCTATTGTAAAAAACTTAGGGCTTGTGCGTTTTGAGTTTGCCGGATATATTGATACCGTTAGAGCTGATGGCGTTAAAAAAACGGTTCTGTTAGCGTCTTCAAAAAACTCAAGAGTGCAATCGGTTCCGGCGCGTATAAGCCTTAGTATGGTTGGTGGCCAATTGAACGAAAGGCAATTTACAAACGGCAATAAACCTATGGCCATTTTGCTGGAAGGAACGTTCAAATCAAATTACCAAAACAGACTAACCGATACGATTGCTAGAGACAGCGCCATTGCTTTTAAAGAAAAAAGTAAACCAACATCTATGATCGTTATTTCGGATGGAGATATCGTTAAAAATGATTTCAGTTATCAAACCATGTCTATCAGTCCGCTTGGTTATGATAAGTACATGAAACAGCAATTTGCCAACAAAACATTTATACTTAATTGCATGAATTATTTAATTGACGGACCTGAATTAATGAGTGTTCGCTCTAGAGAAGTTAAGCTTCGTTTATTAGACAGAAAAAAAATCGGCTTAGATAATCCCATGAAATGGAAACTATATAATGTACTTTTTCCTTTGGCTATTTTAATTGCGTCAGGTCTTGTATTATCAGCCATGCGAAGAAAAAAATTTACTTCCACCCATGAAAAAAAATAAATTATCCATCCTGTTATTGATCTTACTAATTGCCGTTGGCATTTATGTAATGGTAAAAAACAAAAATAAAAGCACCCTAACCGGCGATGAAACTGATTTTGCCGTACCGGATACAGCCAGCATTGATAAAATTTTTATAGCCAATAAATTAGGCGCTTCTGCCCTGCTTGAAAAAAAGAATGGCGAATGGATCATCAACGGGAAATTCCCTGCAAGGAAAGACGCATTACACTTGTTATTTCTAACCTTTATGCGCACGCAGATTAAATTTCCTGCACCCCAAGCTGCGCAAGAAAATCTTTTAAAAGACATTGCATCAAAAGGTACTAAATGCGAGATTTACCAAAACAAAAAACTTAGTAAAACCTGGTACTTAGGGCATGAAACGCAGGATCTACGCGGTACCTATTGCTTATTGCAAGGTGCTGATAATGATAAGCCTTATAACACGGTATATGCAGTAGAAATTCCGGGATTTATAGGTACGGTGGTGCCACGTTTTTTTATTACCGAAGTAGATTGGCGCGAGAAACAGGTAATGGCTTTAACACCTGATAAAATAAAAAATGTAACGCTTAGTTTGATCGGATCACCGGATTCATCTTTTAGTATAAACGTAAATGGCTTGCATAAATTTGATGTAAGCACATTAACCGGCAAAAAAATAGCTCCGTTTGATACCTTATCTGTACAACAGTATTTATCTTACTTTATGAATTTGTATGTTGAAGATTGGATGACCAACACGGCGGGTGCGCCCAGGGCAGATTCTGCCAGAAAGACAAACCCATTTCTGCAAATTTCTATAACAGATATTACCAATAAAACAGCGGTTTATAAATTTTATCATAAACGCCCCGAAGAAGGGCTAGAGGCAGACGAGAAAGGAAATAAATTTCAGTACGACCCAAATAGCATGTATATGAAATTTAAGAATGATAACGAATTTGCAACCGTTAATGCTTTTTCATGGGGAAAACTTTTCCAATCTACCTCCTATTTTTTTCCAAAAAATCCTGTTAAAAAGTAGTTTAAAACTAAACGTAACTACTTAATTGACTTTGCCTGTATAAATTAACTTTGCTTAGTCTAAAAAAACTATCGTATGAATTTTGTAGTATCAACCACCACGCTTTTAAAGCATTTAAAATCTATTAACGGAGTATTAAATTCAAGCAACACTATTCCTATTTTAGATAATTTTTTATTTGAAGTAACTCCCAATCAACTTATTGTTTCCGCATCCGATATGGAAACAACAGTTACTACGCAATTAGCCGTTGAAGCGAAAGAGGCCGGTAGTATTGCTATTCCTGCGCGTACCTTGGTTGATACGTTAAGTAACTTTCCAGAGCAGCCACTAACTTTTTTAATCGACAAAAAAACGTATGGTATAAAAATTAGTACCGATAACGGTGAGTATAAATTAACCGGCCATAACCCTGAAGAATATCCGCGCACACCAAAATTAGAAGGTTCTGCATCTATTGAAATGAAAACCGATGTATTAGCAACGGCAATTACCAAAACTTTATTTGCTACCAGCAACGATGATCTTCGCCCTGTAATGTGCGGTGTGTTTTGCCAGTTTACCGAAACCGATTCTGTTTTTGTAGCAACCGATGCGCACAAATTAGTTCGTTACCGCCGTAGTGATGCTAAGGCAACCCACTCAGCTGCTTTCATTATGCCTAAAAAGCCACTTACACTTTTAAAGAATTTATTAGGCGGTGTTGATGATGTAGTTAGCATTGAATACAACAAAACAAATGCAACATTTATTTTTGGAAATACAACCTTAGTTTGTCGTTTAATTGATGGAAAATATCCTAATTACGATGCCGTTATTCCAAAACAAAATCCAAATAAATTAACCGTAGATCGTTCTGCGTTTGCAGGCGCATTAAAACGTGTTAGTGTTTTCTCTAACAAAGCAACGCACCAAGTTCGTTTAAAAATTACAGGTTCTCAACTTAGTTTGTCTGCCGAAGATCTTGATTTTGCAAACGAAGCAAACGAGCGTTTAACTTGTACGTATGCGGGAGAAGATATTGAAATTGGTTTCAACTCTAAATTTTTGTTGGATATGATCAACAACATGGAAGGCGATGAAATTCAAATTGAAATGAGTGCACCAAACCGTGCGGGTATTATTACCGCCACTAAAAAGGAAAACCTTGCTGAAGATATTTTAATGCTGGTTATGCCTGTAATGCTTAATAACTAAGCGTTTTAATTTAGATCTTAATTTGAGCGTTACGGCGTATCATGCTTAGCTTGTCGAAGCACGCCGTCTGGCTTTTCACTTCAATCTTTTATAGATTTAGCTCATTGTTTTAGTTTTTTAATTGTTTCGCTGAATGCTGAAAAAGCATTTCTATAAAAGGATTTTCGTTACAATCCCTTCCGCTGTAAAACTTGTAAATGTCGCAAGAAGCAACTTTTGAAGTATTTTTATCTTGGTCAATATAGTCCGAAACACTGTCAATTGTAATGAAAGTGTCGGTTTCAAGAACTAAAAATTTACTGAATTTTGTTTCAACTGTTTTAATATAGTTTGCTGATTGCTCGCAAGTCTTAATAACATTTTCTTTCCCAATTATGAGTTCGCCACCAACCATATTCCATTGAATGTTGTGCGAAACGAATGGATAAGTAATTTCAAAATTATGATTTGAAAATGCTTCTGCAATTTGCTTGATTGTTAGTTCCATTTATATTTTATTGATTTTATAGTGATGTAAAATTCCGCCTGATTTAAATTCTTCGGAATTTAGCAAAGTAAGTTTAATTGGTTTGTTTAGTTTGCCAAATAAATATTGTCCTTTGCCACAAATCTTTGGTGAAAAGATTAATTGAAGTTCATCAACTAAATTAAGCTCAATGAGAGTAGAAAGTAGTTCAGAACCACAAACTAACAACATGTCACTACCTTCTTGTCTTTTAAGTTGGTTCACTTGATTAGCTATGTCAT
>JBBRAG010000015.1:0-75268 GCA_038206945.1 Bacteroidia bacterium
AGCAGTAGCTGGTGGAATTACTTCTTTTATGGATATGCCAAATACAATTCCAAATACAACTACCATTAAACTTCTTGAGAGTAAATATGATTTAGCAAAGAATTCTTCGCTTGCTAACTATTCTTTCTTTATGGGAATTAATAAAAGTAATCTCGATGAAGCTTCGAAAATTGACAACACTATGGTTTGCGGTTTAAGCGACGACGGGTTATATTTTGATGATGATGAAGGTATACTCGCCAACTATCCTGATTTTCTAGAGAAATTATTTAGTAAAACGAACTCACTTGTTGCCCTTCATTGCGAAGATGATCGCATTATTAAAGCGGCTTACAACTTTTATAATCATTTATACGAAGGAGAGATTCCGGTAAGATGTCATCCCTTAATAAGAACTAAAAAAGCGTGCGTAACGGCAACAAAACGAGTCATAGAATTAGCGGAAAAATTCGATGCGAGATTACATGTTCTTCACGTTTCTACTCAGGCGGAAACGGATCTGTTTAAAACGGGTATGGCTATCAGAGACAAAAGAATAACAGCAGAAGCCTGTATACATCATTTATGGTTTTCTGATGAAGACTACCTTACTTTGGGAGATAAAATAAAATGGAATCCTGCTATCAAAACTCAACATGATAAAGCGGGGCTTCTACAAGCTTTAAAAGATAATCGGGTAGATATTATAGCCACCGATCATGCACCTCATTTACTTAATGAAAAAAAAGGAAATTATAATGAAAGTAAATCCGGCGGGCCACTTGTTCAACATGCGTTACCGGTATTGTTTGAATTGTATCATCAAAATAAAATCTCTTTAGAGGACATTGTTCAAAAAACAAGTCATAACGTAGCCGAAATTTATCGCTTAAAGGATAGAGGGTATTTGCGCGAAGGATACTATGCAGACCTGGCACTTGTTAATTTAAGTAAAACCTGGAAGGCCAGCCAAAAAACAATTTTATATAAATGTGGCTGGTCTCCCTTTGCTGATTACCAATTTAAAAGTAAAATCATAGGAACATTTGTTAATGGCGCTCATGTTTATGATAACGGAGTTTTTAAAGATGTAACATTCGGAAAACGCTTAAAATTTAATAAAGAAAGATAGTCTAACAAACAACAACTAAAATCAAATAAATTATGAATTTAGATTTACTTATTTCAAACATCACCAATCCTGCATTCCTGTTTTTTATTTTAGGTGTTATAGCAGTAAAACTCAAAAGTGATTTAGAAATACCACCAAACTCTGCAAAGTTTATCTCGTTATATCTCTTATTCTCTATTGGGTTTAAAGGAGGGCAGGAACTATCCCACGAAACATTTAGCGCGGAAATTTTATGGTCGATGCTTTTTGGAATTGGTATTTCACTACTTATTCCGCTTTACACATTTTTTATATTAAAACGGAGAATGAATATTTACGATGCAGGTGCTATTGCTGCGGCTTATGGCTCTGTTAGTGCAGTTACATTTGTTACAGCGGTGTCCTATTTGGATATTCAAAAACTACAACTTCACGGCCACATGGTGGCTATTATGGCATTGATGGAATCTCCTGCAATAATTGCAGGTTTAATATTGATGTCTATCTATAATAAAGAAGAATCTAGTGGCACAAATAAATTATCAGTTATAAAGCATTCCTTTACTAACGGCAGTGTTTTATTAATATTAGGTAGTTTGGTCATCGGTTTATTAGCTAATGCAAAACAAGCTGAGGGTATTAAACCTTTTACCAATGATATTTTCAAAGGATTCTTGGCAATCTTTTTATTGGATATGGGTATTACAAGTGGTCGTAAATTAAGTTCTTTTGTAAGCAACGGCTGGTTTCCTGTGATATTTGCTATAATTATACCTCTTATTAATGGTTGTGCTGTTGCCATATTCAGTTCTTTAGTTACTCATGATGTAGCAAATAGATTTATGTTTGCTGTATTAGCAGCAAGTGCTTCTTATATTGCTGTTCCAGCAGCTATGAAAATTGCCATTCCAAAAGCAAATCCGGGACTTTATTTACCAATGGCACTGGCAGTAACATTTCCGTTAAATATTACGTTTGGTATGCCGCTGTATTTGTACATTTGCCAATTATAAATGTTAATTAGTTTTAAGAATAACGCCTGATTATTTCATGTTACCGCAGTTTATGGTAATTATTAACGTCATTTGCTCTAATACCAAGCTTCTATTGTAATAAGAGATTCCGAAAGCAACAAGGTTTAACAACCGGAATTTGTTAATTTTTTCAATTCTTCAAGGATTTCGTTCGAATTTAGCCCAATATCGCCCACCAAGGGGGTCATGAAAATGATCCTCTTTTTTTATGCCTCAATTCAACGCTTGGGAGTGTCTACGGTAGTTCGACTTTTTTTAGCAGAAAAATTTTTCAACCAGATGAAATACAATAAAATGCTTATTTAAGTAAAAAAGGAGGGCATTTAGAGGTTGGATCCCGATTGCATTAATTACGTTTTTGGTAAATTTACATACTATAATCAAAACGATTTGGACACAATTATACTCTTAAAAGAATTACTACATCGGGAAAACCTCCTTCGCTTTCAAAAGAATTGGCTGCTATATAAATTCTGCCTTGTCCGTCATAAATTATGTCTTCATCAACTGGTCGTATTGAATTTGTATTGGTATATTGCTGTTACCATAGTATGTTTCCAAGGGTGTCGGTTTTAATAAGTAACATGGATTGAACTATTAAATTCGCCACCATTAATAATTCGTTTTTTTTTATATCTTTTAATGGATGACACATTAAATATATTTGAACCAAACGAAAAAGAACTCATCAAATTTCCTGTTTGCCAATTAAACCTATATACATCTCCTTGTTGTTCACCAATCCACAAGTCACCATAGCTGTCTAATTCAAAACCTGTTATGTTTGCATTTTGTCCTGATGTAGGCAAGTAATCCTTTCTCCACAAAATAGTTCCGTTTGGATTAACCTTTAACATGCAAAAGTGAAAGTTTGGTACACTAATGCTTTGTGCGTCTGCAATTATAATCACATTGCCAGTTGCATCTATGTCGAGACCTACCGGCGTTACTGTATTATTACCGCTCGAATCGTTTCCACTCACATCCATACTCCACGCAACAGTTCCGGATGCATTGTATTTTGTTAAATGTAAATAAACTCGTTGAGGAGCGTTTTCGGCCATTGTGCCAAAAACATATAATTCTCCGGCGCTGATAACTTTGCTAAACGAAGGATAAAACTCTCTGTTTCCAGCAAGTGGAGGCATTTGGTAAAGTATGTTTCCTTGCGTATCTGTTTTTAAAGCGGCATGTTCCGAAAGAATATAATTACCATTTGACTGGTCGCCGCTTAAATACATATTGTCAGCAGCATCTATATTAATGGAGGTATAGCGATATGAATATGTCTTATTCCAAATGAGCGTTCCCAGCGAATGGTATTTTAAAACTTTATAACCTTCTAAAATATAGGAATTTTTTTGGCTATCCATTCACAAATCCTTCTGCTCTATCATAAGTGTTTCCACCATCATAAGTTACTTGCCACAACAGCGTTCCAAGGTTATTGTATTTATTAAGAAAAATGTCGGCACTAGTTCCTTGGTTTGTAATAGTGCCCGCTGTATAAACTGCATATGAGCCATCCAATATTATTTTTTTCACATCATCGTTTTGGTTACCCGGCGAATCAAATATACCTTCCCATTGCAATACCCCGGCTGATGAATACTTTAACAACGATGTATTTATTGGGCTAAAAGCAAAGCGCCCGGTATAACCAACTACATAGGAGTTGCCACTGTTATCTGATAAGAGATCCACACTATGGTCGGCAGTATTTGAAGGGTTGTTATAGTTTTAATCAGCCCCAATTGTTCAATAAATACTGGGTAATTGCCTTTTAAAATTCATTACACTTGCACCGCTATTGTCAAATTTTGTCATCCCATAATTGGCATAGCCCTGGTACATATAAAATATAACTCTAAAGGTGTGGCAAAATCGGCATATCTGCCGAATTAATTTCTTTTTAGGAAATGCTACGTACGGGCACAGATATAAATTCTGTAATATTGGCAATTTCAAAACGTATTGTATTGCTAAACTTTGCCTTAGCAATATAATCATTGCTTGTAAAAAATTAGCTTGTATAAGCGTGGATTTTCTTTAACTTTGTAATAGTTCATTAAGTAATAATACGGCCAAATCTCCCAAATAAATTGAGGTAAGCTTAAAAGGTTGTTGTTAGTAAATAGAAGGTATTGGCAACCTGCCTTACAAGCAGGGTTACTGGTTTAAAACTAATAGTTCCCACCAATAAAAAAATCCTTTGGTACATTTTGAGAAGCTTTATCATTTAACAAGTAATTGTCCATTTTATGATAGACCACACCAATAGCACCCTAGAAAAAGTATCTGTACATTTTGTGGGAAATAAAACCAATGAGCAGGAGCTTACGCTGTCTAAAAATTTATTGGATATAGGTACTGAAAAAGTAAATCAGCTGCTTTCAGTTTTTTTTCTTACGCCTTTTTCTTCGCCAGAATTTAACTCATTTACATTTACTAATGAAGATTTTACCTTGAATCCTTTGTTCATTTACGCTTCGCAGGTTTTTGATGACTCTAAAACGTTTCAAAAAAATTCAATTCATATTGCCAAACATTTATATGAGCTGTCTATTCACCCGCAAATAAAACCGGGAGATCTTTTTGTGGCTTATTTTTCTAACATACGGTTTAAAGAAAAATCGGTTAATGCCATAGGTATCTTTAAATTAGAGAACAAGCAATCATTTTTAAAATTAAATACCATACAGGATGATTTTTTGATTGATTACGAAGATGGCATCAACATTGAAAAACTGGATAAAGGTTGTTTGATCTTAAACGTAGATAAAGACTCGGGTTATAAAGTTTGTATTGTAGATAAATCAAACAAAAATACGGAAGCGCACTATTGGAAGGAAACTTTTTTGCAACTTAAACCATGTAAAGATGAATATCATCAAACAAAAGAATTTTTAAACATCGCTAAAATTTTTGTAACCAAACAACTTACCGAAGATTTTGAAGTAAGCAAGGCAGAACAAATTGATCTGCTAAACCGATCGGTAGATTATTTTAAAACGCACGATACATTTGATAAAAAAGATTTTGAAGAAGAAGTTTTTTGTAACAAAGAAATTATAAAATCATTTCAGAATTTTGATGAAACCTATAGAGAAAATCATGCTATTGAGGTTAACGATAGTTTTGAAATTTCCTCGCAAGCAGTAAAAAAACAGGCGCGTATCTTTAAAAGTGTTTTAAAACTGGATAAAAATTTTCATATTTATATTCATGGCAATAAAGAACTGATAGAGCAAGGCATGGAAAGCGACGGAAGAAAATACTATAAAATTTATTTTGAACACGAAGCCTAATTCATTTATATGTAAGCTTATACGTACCAGCACGGATAAAAAAATGGGTGGCATTGGGTATTTCATCTATGGTGATAATAGCTGAAGTTTGCAGCATAAACCAAAACTTAAACCTATAAAATAATCCCAATGAAAACATTAAAACCAATATTATTAGTATGCGCTTTAACACTTACTGTTATTGCCTGCAAAAAGAAAACAACACCAACCCCGGTTGTAACCCAGCCCGCGCCTGTTGCACATGCTACCTGCACATACACGCTTGATAATGGTACGGTTATGACGGCTGACTCTGTACATTGGGATATTTACAATGGCACCAACGACCGCTTACAGGCTTTTATTGGTAACACAGCAGTTATAACACTTTGGCCTGGGTCTGTTACTACGCATACACAATCGCTTGGGCAACAGTATGTTTATTGGTTTGATGGCGGCACCTCAATTTACACTCCCGGCACGGGCAGCCTAACTTTAAACAACGCATCTAATGTTTTAACCGGCACTATTACTGCTACAGGCAGTATGTGGTCGGGCTCGGGTGGTGCACCTACAAGCACTATAACCGCGGTGTTTAATAATGTAAAACAATTAGGACATTAAAATTTTTAAATAATTTTTTAAAAGGAAGGCGTTTTTGTCTTCCTTTTTTTATGCGTTAATATTGTTGTTAGCATATCTCAACAGAAGATAGTACCTTGGCGTTCTTAAAAAAATAATTATGGCTACAACTTCAGATATATCTAAAAATAGTTTTATCAGATATGAAAATACTTTATTAAAAGTACTTGAGTACGATCATAGAACGCCTGGTAAAGGAAATACTATTTACTTATTAAAATGCAGAAACATAGAAACGGGGAAACAAAGCGAAGTACGATTTAATTCGGGTGATAAGGTAGATATTGTACGCGTTGACGAAGTTGAATTGCAATATATTTATGCTGAAAATGAATTTTTGGTTTGCATGAATCAGGAAACATTTGAGCAAATACACATTCCTAAAATATTATTTGCCGATACCATTAAATTCTTACAAGAAGGTATGGTGCTTACTATTCGTTTTGATGAAAATGAAAAGCCTTTAAATGGAGAACTTCCTAAATATACCGAGTTATTAGTTACCTATGCCGAAGATGGCAGCAAAGGCAAGTTAGTTAAAACTGTTGAAGTAGAAGGTGGCATAAGCGTACAAGTGCCTTTGTTTGTTGCCCAAGGCGATAAACTTAAAATACAAATTGATACCGGCGAATATATAGAGAGGGTTTCGAAGTAAATATTTAGAAATAATAGTTTTTAGCCACAGATTACACGAATTATATAGATAAAAAAATCAGTATAATCGGCGCAATCTGTGGCGAATTTAAAACTTATACTTTTTTTGGAGGTAAAGCAAATGCTACTGCTTCGTGTTCAAAGTGCGCATTGTGAGATCCATCGCAAAAAGGTTTATTTTTAGATAATCCGCATCTGCAAAACGAAACAATTTCTCGTCCGCCAAGATCATACGCGTTGCCATTTTTATCCACAACTTCCATATCGCCTTCAATGCGCAAAGAACCATTGCTGTTTACTGTAATTTTTGTTTTACTCATGTTTTCTATTATTATATTAGTTTAATTCCTTCTGTATCTATCATGGTTACCCATTTGCCCATTTTTTTTTGAATGATCTTAAAATGATTCTGGTCTTTTGGTGTGATAAAAGAAATGGCTTGTCCGGTTGCTTCTGCCCTGCCCGTTCTGCCAATGCGATGAATATAATCCTTAGGCGATCTGGGTAATTCGTAATTTATAACACAAGGTAAAAATTTAATATCAATGCCACGAGAAACCAAATCTGTTGCAACCAACACGCGCAAGGTACCTGCCTTAAATTTAGCTAATGCTTCGGTACGCGCCTGCTGACTTTTTTTACCGTGCATAGCAACCGCCTCTATCCCGTTCTTTCTAAGTTTATCGGCAACGTTATCTGCTTTGTAAACCGAAGATGCAAAAACCAAAACTTGTTTCAGGTCTTTTTCTTTTATTAAATAGCGCAACAGCGGCCCTTTTTTTTCTTCACTAACATAATAGGCAGATTGGGTTATTAAGTCTATATTATTTTCTTCGGCTTCAATTTTTATTACTAAAGGAGTTCGCAATAAAAGTTGGTTGATGTTATTTACATCATCGCTAAGCGTAGCAGAAAACAACAGGTTTTGGCGCTTTTTTGGCAAGTGAGCTAATATCTTATCAACCTCTTCTTTAAAACCAAGGTTAAGCATTTTATCCGCTTCATCTAAAACTAATGTTTCGATACTTGATAGATGAACGGAGTTAAGTTCTACTAATTCTATTAATCGCCCGGGTGTTGCAACCAACACATTAACCCCTTGTAAAGCCATCATCTGCGGGTTGATAGAAACGCCCCCATAAACGGCTAAAGACCTTACAGGTGTAGGAAGACCAGCACCAAAAATTTGAAATACATCTTTAACCTGCATAGCCAATTCGCGTGTGGGTACTAATACCAACACATTTACATGTCGGTTTTTAGAAGTAATCCTGCCTTGCAAATTCATTAAAATAGGTAACACATAGCCTGCCGTTTTACCTGAACCTGTTTGTGCAATACCTAATACATCTTTACCACTTAAAATTGCCGGAATTGCTTCTTGCTGAATAGGATATGGTTGCACATAATTTTGTGCAGCTAATACTTTTAATAAAGAGGGCGATAAGCCTAAAGAAGAAAAGGGCATTTTGTTTTTATAAGTTTACTAAGATACTAAAACTATTTGCGTTAGGGATTGTAGCAAGAAAGCTTTTTAGTAATCAAAAAACTTTACTGCGTAAAGCCCGACGGTTGTAATCGACCGGAACGCCCAAACATCTCTCCCTACCCCTCTCCTCAAGAGGGGGACATAGTAATTACAACAACTCGTTTGCCAAATTGGCTAACTCGCTACGCTCACCTTTTTGAAGCGTTACGTGTGCGTAAAGTTTATTGTCTTTTATTTTATCGATGATGTATGACAAACCATTACTTTGTGCATCTAAATAAGGTGTATCAATTTGATGTACATCTCCTGTAAAAATAATTTTAGTGTTTTCGCCGGCACGGGTAATAATTGTTTTTACTTCGTGTGGCGTTAAGTTTTGGGCTTCATCTACAATAAAAAATACATTGCTTAAGCTGCGCCCACGTATGTAGGCAAGCGGACAAACAATAATTTTTTCTTTCTCAACCATTTCTTCAATTTGTTTGTACTCTTTATCTTTTTCGCCAAACAAGCTTTTAATAAATTTTAAATTATCCCACAATGGTTCCATGTAGGGGTTAAGTTTAGATTTTATATCGCCCGGTAAATAACCAATATCTTTATTGCTTAACGGAACAATTGGACGTGCAATATATATTTGATGGAAATTACGACGTTGCTCTAAAGCCCCTGCAATAGATAAAAGCGTTTTACCTGTACCGGCCACGCCTTGTATAGAAACTAATTTTATGTTAGGATTTAAAATAGCATCAATAGCAAAAGCTTGTTCTGCATTTTTTGGAACAACATTAAACGCCACCGTTTTATTTACACGACGCAGTGTTTTAGTTTCTTGCTCGTAAGCGGCAAGCACCGATTTTTGTCCGTTTTTTAAAACGAAAAAATGATTTGCTTCAGGCGAATCTCTTTTGTGCGTAGAAGAAACATCTACTTCGTTTTTTTGATAAAGCGTATCAATGGCGTGCATCGGTGCTTTTTCAATAGTGGTAATGCCTGTATAAAGCTCATCAACATGCTTGATTTTTCCGGTTTCATAATCTTCGGCAGCCATATTTAAAGCTTTGGCTTTTAAGCGAAGGTTAATGTCTTTACTAATTAAAACAACTTTTTTATCCGGGTATTCTTCGGCAACTTTAAGAGCACAGTTAAGTATTTTATGATCGGCTTTGCGTTCTCCAAAAACAAAATCGGCATCTAACGCTTTTGCTTTTTGTGCAAATTCTATTTTAAAATTGCCATGTCCTTTTCCGTTTATGGGCGTCCAGTTTTGTAAAGAGTGGTTACCCGAAAGCTTATCTAAATATCTTGAAAACTCGCGCGCAGCAAAGTTTTTTGTGTCGTTCCCTTTTTTAAACTGATCAAGTTCTTCCAACACCGTAATTGGTATAACCACATCATGCTCATGAAAATGTTTAATAGCTGTGTGATCATATATAATTACCGAAGTATCTAAAACAAAAATTTTTTTCGTTTTAATTTGTTTGCTACCACTAACCACTTTCTTAGCCATACATTAATTTTTTTTAAAGCTATTATTTTAAAAACGAATGCTTCTATGAAAGCTTTTAATATTTTCAACAATTATATGTTAAAGCGATAATTGACGGGTATAAAGTCAGTTAAAAAAAAAGATTATTTTTACAGCATACCATAACTTAATTATATGTCTTTATTTAGAAAAAAATCTATTGAACAATTGTTGGGAAACTCTGCCAACGAAAAAGGACTTAAAAAAACCTTAGGCGCAGGCTCCTTAATTGCATTAGGAATTGGAGCTATTATAGGCGCCGGTTTATTTGTACGAACAGCCGCCGCATCTGCCGAAGCTGCCGGACCCGCTGTAACCTTATCCTTTGTTGTAGCAGCTATAGGTTGTTTATTTGCGGGTTTATGCTACGCAGAATTTGCCGCCATGATACCTATTGCAGGTAGCGCCTATACATATGCATACGCAACTATGGGCGAACTTGTTGCCTGGGTTATTGGTTGGGCTTTAATTATGGAATACGCCTTAGGAGCCGCAACGGTATCTATTGCGTGGAGCGAATACTTAAACAATTTGGTGGGCGGTGCTATACCTTATCAATGGTGCCACTCGCCATTTGAAACATCTGCAACAGGAATAAGCGGAATGATAAATCTACCGGCATTATTTATTTTATTGGCACTTACTTTATTACTTATAAAAGGCACGCAAGAATCTGCTTTTGTAAATGCCATTATAGTTTTTATTAAAGTAGCTATTGTACTAGTATTTATAGCAGTAGGCTGGGGCTTTATGAATCCGGCTAACCACTCACCTTATTTAATTCCGGAAGGAGTTGCCGGCCACGAAGGGATTTTTAAATACGGCTGGGGTGGTGTACTTGGCGGTGCCGCCATTGTGTTTTTTGCTTTTATTGGTTTTGATGCGGTATCTACAGCTGCACAGGAAGCTAAAAACCCTAAACGCGATATGCCTATCGGAATTTTAGGTTCTTTGGCGGTTTGTACCATTTTATATGTTTTATTCTCTTACGTATTAACAGGTGTTGCTAATTGGAGTGAGTTTGAACATGCAGGTAAAGAAGCATCTGTAGCGTATGCTATTAAAGAGCACATGCCTGGTTATGCGTGGTTAGGCACAGCAGTTACAGTTGCTATTTTGGCAGGGTTTTCATCGGTTATTTTAGTGATGTTAATGGGACAATCTCGTGTGTTTTATTCAATGTCTAAAGATGGATTATTACCTGCTGTTTTCTCTGATTTACATCCTAAATTCAGCACCCCACATAAATCAAACTGGATTTTATTTGTCTTTGTTGGCTTGTTTGCAGCCTTTGTGCCGGGCAGCATTGCCGGAGATTTAACCTCGTTTGGAACCTTATTTGCTTTTGTATTAGTAAGTGCCGGTATTTGGATCTTACGCCGTGCGCAACCAAATTTAGAGCGTCCGTTTAAAACCCCGCTTGTGCCATTAGTGCCAATTTTAGGTATTTTAGTTTGCGCAGGCATGATTATCGCTTTAGATGTTAATACCCTTGCTGCTGCAGGATTATGGATGGTTTTAGGGCTTGTAGTGTATTTTTTATATGGAAAAAATAATAGTAAGCTTAACAAATAAGACCATTTGGCAGATTAATAAAATTGGAAAGAAAATTGATAACTCATATCAAACAAATCAGTAACTTTAAATAAAAATTAGATACGAGCAAAGCGAATACATGAGTGCAAATTAAAAAAACAATAACTTAAAACGAATAAATCATGGCAGTAGAAATCACAGACTCAAACTTCGAATCATTAGTAAAAAACTCTGATAAATTAGTATTAGTAGATTTTTGGGCAGAATGGTGTGGTCCGTGCCGTATGGTAGGCCCAATTGTAGAAGAATTAGCAAAAGAATACGAAGGTAAAGCAGTTATTGGTAAAATAAATGTAGATAACAATCCTAATGTATCAATGGAATTTGGTGTGCGCAACATACCAACTATTTTATTCTTTAAAAACGGTAAAGTAGTTGATAAACAAGTTGGCGCAGTGCCAAAAGCACAGTTAGCGGCTAAATTAGAAGCGCAACTTTAATCAGTTTTTCAGTTAGCAATTATCAGTAAGCAGGTGTAAAACTAATTATTGGTAGTTGCTTTTTGTTTACTGCTAACTGTTTACTGATAAATGATAACCCATCCTCAATACATTCAAAAGTACACAGCTTTAGAATTGCTTGCCAAACAAGTAGTTGAGGGTTTTATAACAGGCTTGCATAAAAGTCCGTTTCACGGTTTTTCGGTAGAGTTTGCCGAACACAGAATTTATAATCCGGGCGAAAGCACCAAACATATTGATTGGAAACTTTACGGACGAAGCGATAAACTTTTTATCAAGCGTTACGAAGAAGAAACTAATCTTCGTTGTCAGTTAGTGATAGATGCTTCTTCATCTATGTATTATCCGGTAGATGCAAAATTGGATGCGCAAAATCAAAACAATAAAATAAATTTCGCCATACAAAGTGCCGCCGTTCTTTCCGAATTATTATTGCGACAAAGAGATGCGGTTGGTTTAAGTATCTTTTCGGATAAAATAAATTTTCATTCTAATGCACGCGCCAGCAACACGCAAAAAAAAATGTTGTTTACCGAATTAGAAAATTTGCAACAACATTATAAGTCTGAAGGTAAGTCGGAAACCCTTGCCGGTAGCCTTTTAGACCAAATTGCAGAGATTGTACACAAGCGTTCGCTCATTATTATTTTTAGTGATATGTTTGAAGGTTCTGACAACGAAGAAGCCTTGTTTTCTGCACTTCAACATTTAAAACATCGTAAACACGAAGTGCTGTTGTTTCACGTGCACGATAAAAAAAGTGAATTGGATTTTGATTTTGAAAATCGTCCGTACCATTTTATAGATATGGAAACCGGCGAAGAAATAAAATTAAATCCTGCACAAGCCAAAGAAAATTATTTAGCACGCATGACAAGTTACATCAGCAATTTAAAAACTAAATGCGGCCAATACAAAGTAGATTTTATTGATGCCGATATTTCTGAAGGCTTTGATAAAGTGTTGCACGCATATCTTATAAAAAGAGGCACTATACTTTAGTTGAATGACTAAGCAAGAACGATACGATCACATCTTAAATTACTTTCAGCAAAACGATTCTCCGGCTGAAACGGAATTGCATTATGAAGATCCGTTTCAGTTATTAGTATCTGTTATTCTCTCGGCACAGTGCACAGATAAGCGCGTTAACATGGTTACGCCAAAATTATTTAAAGATTACCCAACGGCGGAAGATTTAGCCGTAAGCACCCCCGAAATTATTTTTAATTACATACGCAGCATTAGTTACCCAAACAATAAAGCAAAACATTTAGTTGGCATGGCGCAAATGCTGGTAAATAATTTTAAGAGTAAAATACCCAAAGAAGTTTATGAGCTTGTAAAACTGCCGGGCGTGGGCAGAAAAACAGCCAATGTAATTGCATCCGTTGTGTATGATAAACCTACCATGGCGGTAGATACACATGTGTTTAGAGTTTCGGCACGATTGGGTTTAACAACCAATGCAAAAAATGTGTTGCAGGCCGAAAAACAATTGATTAAATTTATACCTGAAGAGCTGGTTCCAAAAGCGCATCATTGGTTAATTTTGCACGGAAGATATATTTGTTTGGCAAGAAAACCCTTATGTGAAAAATGTCCGCTAACGCAATGGTGCAAATATTTTCAAATTAAAATATTAAAGAAAAATGATCCAGCGATATAAAATACTTTTGCTATTATTATTTGCAAGCTTTATAGATAATGGTTGTGCGGTAGAGAAAGCTTATTGTTACATTTGTACCAGAAAATAATGCGTAAACGATATAAACTTATACTTGTATTACTAACTACATCTTTACTGATGAACAGCTGTTTTATCTTTCGCCCCAAGAACAAGTGCGATACTTGCCCGCATTTTGGTAAGAAGCATTAATTTATACAGGCGTATGTTTCTAAAATTAAAAAACATAAAGCCGCAGCATTTTTTTCTTTTTGTTGCTATAAGTTTCTTTCTTCTATTAAATATAGTAACACCTCCACTACAAGCTCCTGATGAATTCAATCATTTTTATAAAGCGTATCAAATAGCCGGCGGACAATTTTTACCCAACAAAGTTGATAACCGCCTGGGTGGCGAAATTCCCAACAGTATTAATAAGTTTGTTTTTTCTTTTGATAATGCCGCTACCGAAAAACGCCTGACTTTATCAAAACAAGATGTTTTTAACGGCTTTCATATTACCTACACACAAGATACTGCAAGGTTTAAAGATTTTCCTAATACATCTTACTACTCTCCCATCTCTTACCTACCGCAAGCAATCTCAATTTTTATTACAAAACAATTTACCTGCTCGGTTGCTACCATGTATTATGCAGCCCGGTTATTTGCTTTTTTACTTTGGCTTATTTGCATGTTTTTTGTTATTAAAACAGTACCCGTATATAAATGGTTGGTTACGTTTATATGCTTACTACCCATGAATATTTATATTACAAATTCTTTCAGCGCTGATACAGTAAGTAATATTTTATCCTTTTTATTTATCGCTTTAATCTTAAAGCATACTTTTTCTGAAACTCCATTTCGGGTAAAAGATCTAATTCCATTGCTTATAATAATCTCCTTGCTTGCGCTGGCAAAAGTTGTGTATGCAGCGTTAGTATTATCTTTTTTGATCATTCCTTTTACAAAGTTTAAAAGCAAATCTTTTTATTTTTCCTCTATCGGAATTTTATTTTTTGTTGCCTTTATTGTTTCCTATTACTGGTCATCGGTAGTTATGAGCCATTATACACCTTACGTAGATTATAACCCAGAACACCGAGATTGGATATGCTTAACACACAATTCCAACTACTACGAACAAAAGGCATATATTTTAAGTAATGGTACATATTTTTTAAAAGTAATTTATCATTCTCTTTTTAATCATCCAAACACCTACTTAGATGGTTACATTGGTGTGTTTGGTAACAGTGATATACCCTTGCCTAATTTATTATTATGGACGAGTTATGCCGTACTTATTTTTATCGCACTCTTTGAAAAAAATAATTTTTCTTTCACACTTCAACAGAAACTTATTTTAGTAGTCGCCTCGTTTGCGGCCTTTGTTTTGCTACTACTTTCTCAACATTTAACCTGGGATGCCGTGGGCGAAGGCGTTGTTGATGTAGTGCAGGGCCGTTATCTTATTCCTTTGTTTCCATTTGTCTTTTTTGCTATGGGTGGTTTTAAATTAAAAGCTACTATTAATTATGTATACATAATTTTTTTACTGCTATTTGTTCTATATGGTTTTAGTTTAGATAGAATTAGACACAGGTATTTTGTTGGAGATTGCATAAAAGAAACCACTTTTACCTGCGATGCAGAAACAACTAATCCGGAAGGCCAATTTATAACATCAAACGCAAACATTTTTTTGCCCGGTGGAAACATGAGAACCGATTCTATTTCGCATAGCGGAAATTTTTCTCTTTTACTATCTGAACAAGCACCCTATGGATTTACCTATAAATTTAATGATTTACATGCAGGTGATCTATTAGAGATTTCTTTATGGCAAAAAGGACCAGCAGCCGTATTGGTTATAGCAAGTGATGGCAATGCTTGCGAAAAAATTTACTTTTCCGCCAATACCGTTTTTTATTATGATGCTAAAGGATGGGGCAGGTTATACAATAAATTTTTAATGACTCAGAAATGTAAAAATGTCAAGCTTGCGTTTTATGCCTGGAACCCCGGTAAAGAAAAAATATACGTGGATGATTTAAAGTTTAGTATTAAAAGATTTAAACAATAATATCCATGTTAATTATATTAAAAACATTACCGTTGTATCGTAATTTTTTGTACTGGTTTCTTTACCAACAGTTGTGCTAATAAAATAAATACCTGCTGTTAAGTTTTACAAAGCTATTTTAATTATAATAAGCAAACATTTTGTTTACTTTACCTTGCTCATTAAAAAACATGACTTCTATTGCCATCTTATTCATAACTGATTTGTAATATAAGGCTACAGAATTTACACCCTCTGTTACTTCTATTAATTCAAAATGAAGGTCGGGTATTTTGTGAAGTGCTTTTGCCCAATAATCAGAGACAGATTGTTTTCCTTTTAAGGTACCGCTATCAATACCCATAACCACTTTTATCATAGGTGTGGTAATTTCAATATCTTCAGCATAATGGTTAAGTATTTGGATAAGATCATGAGAGTTCCAGGATGATACCCACACTCGCGCAAATTTTTGTGCATCCATTTTATACAATCTTATTAATTATACTTCTTTCTTATTCCCTTTTAAAACGCCCAGTATAACCGGTACAACAGAGATGAAAATAATGCCAAGGCAAACTAAATCTATATGCTTTCTGATAAATTCTACGTTGCCTAATAAAAAACCTGCCATGGTTAAAGAGAAAATCCACAATGCGCCACCTAACACATCAAAGCTGAAGAATTTTTTATAATTCATTTGTGCAATGCCCGCTGCAAAAGGTGCAAAGGTTCTTACAAAAGGTACAAAGCGCGCCATAATGATGGCTTTGGTACCATATTTTTCATAGAACAAATGGGTTTTAGCTAAATATTCTTCTTTTACAATAGGTTTACCTTTTAATTTTAATTGAAAAACTTTCAAGCCAACTGTCCTTCCAATCCAGTAGTTAACATTATCACCTAAAATAGCGGCAATAAACAGCAGACTTAAAATATAAGATAGATCTAAATGTCCGGTGCGGGCAAATAAACCTGCTGTAAATAACAACGAATCGCCGGGAAGAAATGGCATAGCCACTAAACCGGTTTCAATAAAAATTACTAAAAATAAAATAACGTAAATAGATGTGCCATAGTTGGCAAACAACCAATCAAAATCTAAATGAAATACATGTGTAAATAATTCTACCATAAAATTTTTATAAGATTTAGTATTTAGATAAAAATGGATCTATTTCCTCTATCCAAGCAATAATGCCACCTTTTAAATTGTATAGATTTTTATAGCCGTGCGCCTGCTCTAACATTTGCACAATAGAAGCCGACCTTTTACCACTGCGGCAATGCACAATCACTTTTTTATCCTTGCTAATTTTATCAACGTTATCAGCTACTTCGCCCATAGGTATGAGCTCTCCCCCAATATCGCAAATATCTTTTTCGTATTCTTCTCTTACATCAATCAACTGGAAATCTTCTTTGTTATCCACCATTGATTTTAACTCTTGTACACTAATTTCTTGCATAAATTTATTTTATTATTCTGCTTTTTGCATATTTTTTTCTCTGATATCATCTGGCAAATAAGAAAAGAAAGTATCTCCTCTAAGCCCGATACGCAAGGTTTCTAAAGGAATAATATCATCTGGACCAATGTTGCCTAAGTTTACATTAGCGCCCATTAATTTTATAAAATATACCTGTTGCGATTTTTGCGGTGTTTCCCAAATGATTGATTCTGCGGGTATTTTTGATGTGATCCGATTAATCAGCATAACGTGTGCGCTTCCGCTTTTGTGAAAAATACCTACCGTGCCACTTTCTCTGGCTTCGGCAATTACTTTCCATGAACCGGCTTCCAACTCCGCTTTCATCATCTTAACCCATTTTGAAGGGTGAATAATAATACCTTCTTCTTTAGAACCTACTTCAGATAAAACGGTAACATGTTTGGCGAGTTGCTGAATGTATTCGCACTTTTTATCGTGCGCCAATTCGATAGAACCATCAGATACTTCGGCCATTTCTAACTTTAAAGACTCGATATGACGAATGTAATCTTCAAATTTATTTCTAACGATGAAAGCTTCTAAAAGTGTGCCGCCTAAATAAGTTTTAATACCTGCTTGTTTGTATAAGGCAATTTTTTCTTTTACATTTTTTGAAACGACTGATGTACCAAAGCCAAGTTTAACAACATCAACGTATTCGCCGCCGGCTTCTATAAAATCTTCTGCTTGTCGTAACGATAAGCCTTTATCCATCACCATAGTAAAGCCGCTGTTACGAGGCTTTTCGGTGCGTTGAGGCATGTGTGGTAAATTAATATTCATAAATAATTAATGCTTTTTAAAAGTGTCTATTGCATTTATAATTGTTTGATTTTCTTTTAGCGCCGGAGCATATTCAAACAACTCATTGTGTTTATCGTAATCTAATGTAAGTGCGCTTTGTAACTCGGTTAACGCTTCTTGTTTTTTACCGCCGGCAATTAACATAGCACTTAAACGATAATGAAGTTCTGCCACATCGGGGAAATTTTTTAAGCCTTCCTGCAACATCGCAATTCCTTGTTCAGCATAATCAGCTTCCAATAATAGGTCGGCGTAATCTAACCAAATATCCCACTCATTGTATTGTAATTCAATTACCTTAGCGTACGCTTCGGCTGCTTCTTCAAAAAAACCTAGTTTACGTTGCGTATCTCCAAAAATATACCATGTTTCGGCATCTTTAGGATTAAGCTCAATGGCTTTTTTTATGTAATGAATTCCTTCGGTTATTCTGTTTTGATAATCTAAAATAATACCAATAGCCAACCACGAATCGGCAAAGCCCGGATTTTTTTTAATACATTTATTATAATATAAAAGTGCCGAATCGTAATCGTTTAATTGTTCATAACACTCGCCAATATAATAATAGGCAATTGGATCCGGCTCTTCGTGATCAAAAGTTTCTTTGTAAACATCAATGGCTTCGTTAAACCTATTCAATCCAGCCAAGGCATTTGCTTTATTAAAGTACGCCGATGCAAATTTTTCATTGATAGCTAAGGCATAATCATAAGCCTCTAAAGCAATATCATGCTTGTTAAGTTTGCTGTAACACAAACCAACATTAAACCACGCAAAATGGTTGTAAGGATTTTTGTCAATTAAAGTTTTATAAAACGTGGCGCCATCTTCTAAAAGTTCGGCAGCATCATACGCAATAAATAATTCGCTTAGGGCATAGTCGTTTTTAGGATTATGCAGCACCGCTTTCTTTAAATAATAAATGGCGTCTAAAAATTTATCCTGACTTAAAAATTCAACTCCCAAAGCAATCATTACTTCATCAGGTTGTTCGGTGTAATTAAGTGCGGTTTTGTAATTTTCAATCGCTTGTTCACTTAAACCCATCTGACTATAAATATAACCACGCGTGGTATAAATATCTGGATTTGAAGGTTCCATCAATTCCACATCATTTAAAAGTTTCAACGCTTCTTGTGTGTTTTGATTGTAAGCTAGAAATTGAGCACGTGCAATTTTAAAATCTGCCACAAAAGGGTATTTATCCAAAGCAAAATCAATAGCTTTTTTAAGATTGCCGGGGTTGCCCGAATTAAAATAATATTCTATAATGTCTTCCAACTGATCCGATTCAAAATAATAGGCATCGTTATGTTCTAGCATTTCTTCAAAACGCTTTACTAGATCTACTATGTTGTTTTCATCCGAAGAGCCTTCCAGAAAATCGTCTTTGTTCATTAAGTACCTGTCTGTTTAACAAATAAAATAAAGATAATGTTTTTTTGATGTGATACAAAAGTATTTGTTTTTGATTTGGTACGCTTGTTTTTTTTAAACATAAATTAATATATGTGTTAAGAAATAATAAATATTATCTCTTTAAGTATGCTTAATTTTGCGAAAACAATTTACGTTAATGACGCTAATAAAATCTATTTCAGGCATACGCGGAACTATTGGAGGCATAGCGGGAGAAGGACTTACACCTCCTGATGTGGTTAAATATGTATCTGCTTACGGCACTTGGATAAAACAACAAAATAAAGAAACTGTTTCTGTAATTATTGGCAGAGATGCACGTATATCAGGAGAAATTGTTAATCAGTTAACTGTTTCAACTTTATCGGCCTTAGGTATTAATTGCATCGATATTGGTTTATCTACCACGCCAACCGTTGAAATTGCTGTAACTGAACTGAAAGCGCAAGGTGGTATTATTATTACCGCAAGTCATAACCCAAAACAATGGAACGCCCTAAAACTATTAAATGCCAAAGGCGAATTTGTTAGCGAAGCAGATGGCGCTAAAATATTGGCCATTGCCGAAGAAGCAAATTTTAGTTATGCTGAAGTAAATCATTTAGGAAAGATTACTAAACGCGATGATTTATTAAAACTCCACATAGATAAGATTTTGAAACTGCCTTATGTAGATGTAAAAGCTATTAAAGCGAAGAATTTTACCATTGCTTTAGATGCAATTAATTCGAGTGGTGGTTTTGCGGTACCAATGTTGTTAGAAGCATTAGGCGTTACCGAAATTGTAAAGATACATTGCGAGCCCGACGGACAGTTTGCGCACAACCCGGAGCCATTACCCGAAAATTTACGTGATTTATCTAAAGCGGTTACTAAAAGTAAAGCGCATTTAGGTATTTCGGTTGACCCTGATGTTGATCGTTTAGCATTAGTTTGCGAAGATGGAGAAATGTTTGGCGAAGAATACACCTTGGTTGCTTGTGCCGATTATGTGTTGCAATATCATAAAAAAGGAAACACAGTTTCTAACCTATCATCAACACGCGCTTTGCGTGATGTAACCGAAAAAGCGGGCGGTAAATACGCTGCATCTGCTGTGGGCGAAGTAAACGTAGTTACCTTAATGAAAGAAAGTAAAGCCATTATTGGTGGCGAAGGTAACGGTGGAATTATTTTGCCCGAACTTCATTACGGCCGTGATGCCTTAGCGGGAATAGCGTTGTTTTTAAGTCATTTGGCTAAGTTTGGCAAAACAACTTCGGTGTTGCGCAGCACCTATCCCGATTACCATATCTCTAAAAATAAAATAGAACTTACGCCCGAAATTGATGTTGATTTTATTCTTGAAAAGATAAAAACCAAATACAAAAAACAACCGGTTAATACGGTTGATGGTGTAAAAATTGAGTTTGATAAAGAATGGGTTCACCTTCGTAAATCAAATACCGAGCCTATTATTCGTATTTATTCTGAAAGTGCCAGCATGTCTACTGCCAATAATTTAGCCAAAAAAATTATTCAGGATATTAAAGAAGTAATTAAAGAAAGTCAGGTAGCTTAATTCTTACTTCATTATTTTAAACCGGGTTTTATAAAACTCCCATAAAACAACGCCCGTGCTAACCGCAATATTTAAAGAATGTTTTGTGCCGCCTTGCGCAATTTCAATCACAGCATCGCACTCATCAATTACTTGTTGTTGCACCCCTTCTACTTCATTCCCAAAAATAAGCGCGTATTTTTTATCAGCT
This sequence comes from Bacteroidia bacterium, assembly GCA_038206945.1. GTDB lineage: Bacteria > Bacteroidota > Bacteroidia > B-17B0 > Aurantibacillaceae > PALSA-968. Next base: position 20,986 of record JBBRAG010000015.1, read on the forward strand.
TCCATTGTAAGGTGATGAAGCTGTATGGCTTGTTGGGTCTGCTCTATGGCGTAAATAGTATAGCCTCTTTGCTTTAAGTCTTGTAGCAATATTATAATATCCGCTTCGTGCTTCCAGCTTACCGTTTCAGTAGCGCCAAGGGCGGTTTTATTAATCTCTTTATTAGGTGGTGTGCCTGTAAAGCCGCACAGGTAAAGTGTTTCCACTAAAAAAGCATCGGCACTTCTAAATACAGAACCCACATTATGCAAACTTCTTACATTATCTAACAGTACAACTACTTTACTCTTTTCAACGGCTTTAAACTCTTTAGCGCTTAGCCTGCGCAACTCTTCATTCTTTAATTTAATGTCCATAACAAAGTTTAATTTTTTTATTTTAGAAAGTATGTTTATTATTGTGACTTGAAAATTTTATTAAAATCATAAAACATGCAAAATAATACAATTAAATTATTATCAGTTGTTGCGGGGTCGGCTATTTTACTTTCGGCTTGTAACGGATTGGGAAAAATGATTAAAAAGCAAGATCTCATTACAGTTGAGGTTACTCCAAAACCACTAGAGGAAAAAGCTGATAGCGTGGCTTTTACTATAACAGGTAAATATCCAGCTAAGCTGTTTTATAAAAAAGCTATTGTTACTATTACGCCGGTTATTAAATATAACGGCGGCGAAAAAACACTTGAGCCAGTTACTTTATTAGGCGAAAGTGCTGTGGGTAATGGTCAAAAAATACCTTACGAAAAAGGAGGTAGTTATTCTAAAACATTCAGCACAGTTTACGAGCCGGGCATGAAAGTAGCTACTTTAGAGCTACGTGCTAAAGGTAAAAAAGGCGAAAAAGGCAAAGAAAAAGATTTTAAAGATGTAAAAATTGCTGACGGAACTATCATTACACCTTTATTGGTTCGTAATGATGAAAAAGGCGTTTTTGGAAAAGACGCTTTTGTAAAAACTGAGCCGGCTAATCAAGTTGCGCATATTTTTTATGCGATCAACCAATCAACCGTTCGTCCGGGAGAAATGAAAAGCGCAGAAATGAAAAACGTCGATAAATTTGTAGAAACAAACTTAAACAGTTCTTGGTACGAATTTAAAGGTGTAGAAGTTTCCGCATACGCGTCTCCGGATGGCGAAACCGATAAAAATACGCATTTAGCTGAAGATCGTGCAAAAACAGCTACTTCTGCTACAGAAGCTATGTTTAAAAGAGATAAAAAAGCTATCTTTGGTAAAGATAAATCTCAATACAAAACAGGTGTAACGCGCGAAGATTGGGAAGGTTTTAAAGCCGCTATGGAAAAATCTACCATGAAAGATAAAGATTTAGTTTTACGTGTGTTAACTATGTATTCTGATCCAGAACAACGCCGTAAAGAAATTAAAAACTTAGCTTCTACCTACAAAGAATTAGCTGAAGAAATTTTACCAAAATTACGTCGTGCAGAAATATCAATTATGGTTGATAAAAAATCACGTACCGATGAAATGATCACTCGTTTAACTACCACGCACCCTGATTCTTTAAGTATTGAAGAATTATTGTACGGCGCTAATATGACTAATGATGTAAATACTAAATTAGCTATTTATCAGGCTGCCGAAAAACAATATGGTACTGATTGGAGATCAAGCAACAACTTAGGTGTAGCGTATTTAATGAACAACAAAACAGATGATGCAAGAGCAGCTTTTGAGCGTGCCGATAAGGCTTCTGCAAACAACGAAACTATAATGAATAACATGGGTATTCTATATTCAAAAGCAGGCGACCGTAAAAAAGCGATGGAATATTATAACAAAGCAGGTAACTCGCCTGAAGTAAATTATAACAAAGGTATCTTAAACATACGCGATGGTAAATACAGCGATGCAGTTTCAAACTTTGGCAGCTACAAAGGCTTTAACCTTGCTTTGGCTCAATTATTAAACGGTAACCCAGAAAGCGTTAACGGTACCTTAGATGCAAGCAACGAAAAAGATATGGCCATGAGCTACTATTTAAAAGCAGTTGCTGCTTCACGCAAAGGAGATGCAACAGGCGGATTAGCTTTCTTAAAAACAGCTATTGAAAAAGATGCCTCCTTAAAAGCTATGGCTAAAGATGATTGCGAATTTTTAAAATGGAGAGATAACGCAGATTTTAAATCAACAACTAATTAATATCTAATTTCTCAAAAAAAATTAAAGCCTCACAAAAGTGGGGCTTTTTTTATTACGTGTTTTTTGGGCGTTCCGGCTATTTATTCATTCATCTTTATTCTTAAAATGAAATTCATGAATTTGGAAAATCATTTCAGCCGGCGGGCTTTTTGCAGTAAAGCTTTTTGGTTACAAAAAGGCTTTCTTGCTGCAATCCCTAACGCTTGGCCCCAACTATAAATAATATCTTTTTAAATAAGGTTTAGGCTTTCTCGCTTTGCTCTTTTAATTTGATCAAAGCAAATACTGCATAGTTTATCATATCCATGTAGTTAGCGTCAATCCCTTCTGATATAAGAGTTTTACCGCCCATATCTTCAATTTGCTTTACACGTAAAATTTTCATCAAGATAAGGTCGGTTAACGAGCTTACACGCATATCGCGCCAAGCTTCACCGTAATCATGATTTTTATTTTCCATTAAGCTTTTAGTTTCGTTGATATGTTTTTCAAATAAAGCTGTAACCTCGTTGGCAGGTAATTCCATGCGCGTATCATTGGTTAAATGAAACTGAATAAGCGATATCACACAATAATTAATAATCCCTATATATTCTGATGAAATATTTTCTTCTACTTTTTGAGTGCCTTTTTGCTCTATGCTGCGTATGCGTTGGGCCTTAATAAAAATCTGGTCGGTAAGCGAAGAGGTTCGTAAAATGCGCCAGGCGGTGCCATAATCGTGCATCTTCTTTAAAAAAATATCTTTGCATTGTTTTACAACCAGATCGTATTGCTGAGAAGTATTCATTTATAAGTAAAAATTTAAAATGTACAATTTAAAATGACCGGTGCGCAAGGTACAAATTTTGAATCAGAATTTAATTTAAAGGCGAACGGAAAAACGCTTAGTCTGAAAACGCCTGTATTAATGGGCATTTTAAACCTTACACCCGATTCTTTTTATGATGGGGGAACATTGCTTACAGAAAAAAACCTTTTAGCCCAAGCCGAAAAACACATAAACAATGGCGCGGGCATTATAGATATTGGCGCAGTTTCTACTAAACCCAATGCAAATGAAGTTTCTGAAGAAGAAGAATTAGCAAGATTGCTTACTGCTTTGAAACTTATACGAAAAACATTTTTAAACATTTTTATTTCGGTAGATACATTTAGAAGCACGGTTGCACACGCCGCAGCAGATGCAGGCGCTGATATGATAAACGATATTTCGGGCGGAAGGTTTGATAAAAATATGTTTGCTGTTGTTGGCAAATTAAAATTGCCATACGTACTGATGCACATACAGGGTACGCCTCAAACCATGCAACAAAATCCAAGCTATAAAAATGTTGTAACAGAGGTTTATGATTTTTTAACAGATAAAATAAGTAAGGCCAAGCAAAGTGGAATTGAGCAATTAATTTTAGATGTAGGTTTTGGATTTGGCAAAACAACCAAGCATAATTATGAATTATTATCAAGTTTAAAAAAATTTGAAGCACTGCAATTTCCTTTACTGGCAGGTGTTTCCAGAAAGGGAATGATAAACAAAGTTATTGATACAAAACCCGAAAACGCTTTGAACGGAACGACTGTAGTTAATACCATTGCCTTGCTTAACGGAGCCCATATTTTACGTGTGCACGATGTAAAAGAAGCGATGCAAGCTATCCGGTTAGTAAATTGTTATCATTCGGTTTAGCTACTTATTTGCCTTTGCTTTATTTTTGAATTTGATGCAGGAAGAAACTCCCGAAAAATTATTTTATACCATTACCGAAGTTGCCAAACTATTTAAGGTAAATGCTTCGCTTATTCGTTTCTGGGAAAAAGAGTTTGACTTTTTAAAACCTCGAAAAACCGCCAAAGGCAATCGTTCTTACACCAAAAAAGATATGGAGAACATTCGGTTAGTTTATCATCTTGTAAAAGAAAAAGGCTTTACTTTGCAGGGCGCCAAAGAAAAATTAAAGCAAAAATCGCCGCAGGAATTAAATAAAAACCTAGAAGTTATTGAAAATCTTACCAAACTTAAATATTTTTTAACAACGCTTAAAAACCAACTTTAATTTACCAAAAAACAACCATTTTCTTCAAAGCAAAGGCACTTGCAAGTATGGCTAAATACTGTATATTTGTCCGTCTTACAAAAAAAGTAAATTTAGCATGGCACAGCATGAATTGGTAATGCCTAAAATGGGTGAAAGTGTTGCAGAAGCAACTATTATTAAATGGGTAAAGAACGAAGGCGATAAAATTAAGATTGATGAAACAGTTTTAGAAATTGCCACCGATAAAGTAGATAGCGAAATTCCATCATCGTTTGAAGGTGTTTTGGTAAAAAAACTTTTTAAAGAAGGCGATGTGGTACAAGTTGGTACGGTTATCGCCCACATATCTTCTGGTGCCAATGCCGATGCAACACCGCCTCCAGCACAAGCTCCGGCTGCGCAGGTAACATCTAACACATCTGCTGCTTTAAGTCCCGCAAAAGATACAACCCATGTGGCTACTAATCAAGATTTTTCTCCATCAAATAAATTCTTTTCTCCTTTAGTAAAAAACATCGCTAAAGAAGAAGGCATATCTGTTCAAGAGCTTGAAAAAATTTCGGGCAGCGGTAAAGACGGCCGTGTTACCAAGACAGATATTTTATCTTATATACCAAACCGAGGCGCACAACAACAAGCCGCTGTGGTTGAAGAACGTATTGAGAAACCTGCTGAAAAACCAAGTAGTAATGGCAACGGGCAACAAACAGTAACTTTCAACAAACCGGCTGTTTCAATGATGGCTGGCGATGAAATTATAGAGATGGACAGAATGCGTAAACTTATTGCCGATCACATGGTAATGAGCAAACACGTATCGCCACACGTTACTTCTTTTGTAGAGGCTGATGTAACCAACATGGTTTTATGGAGAGAAAAAATTAAAGGAGCGTATGAAAAACGCGAAGGCGAAAAAATGACCTTTACTCCATTATTTGTGGAAGCTGTTGCCAAAGCTATTAAAGATTTTCCAATGATAAATATTTGCGTAGATGGCACAAATATTATTAAACGAAAAAGTATAAATATTGGAATGGCGGCGGCTTTACCAAGCGGAAACCTAATAGTTCCTGTTATTAGAAACGCGGATGAAAAGAACTTGGTAGGTTTAACCAAAGCAGTAAACGACCTTGCCAAACGATCTCGCGCCAATAAACTTACACCAGATGATATACAGGGCGGAACTTTTACGCTTACCAATGTGGGCGGTTTTGGCAATGTAATGGGCACACCAATTATTAATCAACCGCAGGTAGCTATTTTAGCCACCGGCACCATTAAAAAGAAACCGGCTGTTATTGAAACCCCACAAGGCGATATGATCGCTATCCGCCACATGATGTTTTTATCGTTATCGTATGATCATCGTGTTGTAGACGGTTCTTTGGGCGGAACTTTCTTAAGAAAAGTGGCTGATTATATGGAAAACTTTGATATTAATCGTCCTTTTTAAAGTATTTATCTATTAAAAAGCTGAATTTTGTACATTTGCACATTAAAAAATAGTAATCCAATGAAGAAAATTGTTATTTCGTTTATATTTCTAACTTTATTAAGCTTATCCGGCAAGGCGCAAACACCTGCCGTTACACAAGATAAAGGCTCTTACAAAAAGAATTTTTTAGAAGGAAACCTTAACCTAGGGGACAACGAGTTTAAAGAAGCTTTAAAATATTTTTTATACGCGTATAAATATGATTCTACCAACGCTAACATAAATTTTAAAATAGGCTTTTGTTATCTACAGAATAACAAAAATAAACATTTGGCCGAAAAATATCTTGAAAAAGCGGTTCAAAACGTAACCAAACATTATTTTGATGATGATGCAAACTTTAAAAAAGCGCCCGTGTTAGCTTATTTTAGCTTAGGTCAATCATACCATTTAGATGGCAAGTTAGATGAGGCCTCAAAGATGTATGACACCTACGAATCATTCATAAAAACAAATGATAAAGTAGAACACAAATTAATTCAACACTTTAAATTACAGGTTTTAAACGCTAAACGTATTTTAGGCGCGCCGCTTAATGTTACTATTACCAATTTAGGAGATAGTATTAATAGTGAATATCCTGATTACTCGCCGGTAATAACAGCTGATGAGCAGGTTTTGTATTACACTACCCGCCGACCAAGTACAACGGGCGGAGAAAAATCTGAAGAAGACGGCAAATACTTTGAAGACATTGTTGTTTCTTATAAAGATCTAAATGGTAAATGGAGCAAGCCAACTCCTATTAGTCCGTTTATCAACACGGGTTCTAACGAAGCAACTGTAAGCTTAACTCCTGATGGGCAAACGCTTATTATTTTTAAAGGGGATGTTGGGGGTGGAGATCTTTTTTATTCTTCTTATGATGGCAAGGACTGGACCATTCCAACCAAATATGGCTCTAATATTAATACAGCATATTGGGAGCGCCACGCTTGTTTATCTCGAGACGGGCAAACATTATATTTTGTAAGCGACAGGCCTGGCGGAATGGGTGGATTTGATATTTACCGTTGTGTAAAACTACCAAATGGCCAGTGGAGTTTGGCCACAAATGTTGGCGCGCCCATTAATACCCCATATGATGAAGATGGGCCGTTTTTAGGAGCTGATGGTGTTACGTTTTACTTTGCTTCTTCGGGAGATAAATCTATGGGTGGCTTTGACATTATGTTTTCTACCATTGATGAAATGGGCAAATTTTCTGAACCAACCTCTATGGGATCTCCCATAAACACCACAGATAATGATGTGTTTTATGTGGCTACACCCGATAATAAACGTTTCTATTTTTCATCGGCACATGAATATACAACCAAAGGCGATCAGCATGGAAAAAGTTTTGGCGACCAAGACATTTACATGGGTAATGTTGATCTGATAAAAGAAAATCCATTAGCCTTATTTCGCGGAAGATTTACCCCAGGGCCTTGTGATAGCTTACCCGATGATCTTTTAGTTATTGTTACTTCGGCTACAAGTGGCGAAGTTATTGGTACTTACCGCCCTCAACGCCGCACGGGTACGTTTAGCGTAATTATTCCTCCCGGAAGTAAATATAACTTCTCTTACCAGCAAAACGGACAAGAACTCTCTAACGAAGAAGTATATGTACCAGCTGATATTTCTTACGAAGAGATACAAAAAGCTATCAACTTAAAACCGCTTAAAATTTGTCCGGGCAGTATAACCAGAGATACAAATTATACAAGCAAAATTGCTTTAAATATTTTAGTGCTTAATAATAAACGCGATAAAAAACCTGTTACAGGTGCAGATATTAAAGTGCTAAGCAAAGGCATAGCAGATTATACGACAAAATCTGATGAGGACGGCCATCGTAACGGCATAGCGCTTCAGGCAGAAAAAAGCTATGAAATTACCGCAACTTCTAATGGCAAAACAGCTAAACCACTTGTGTTTAATACCATTGGCATTAAAAGTAAAACCTACGATAAAACCATCTATATTGAAAAGAATGCAGAAGATGAAATTAATTTTGATTTAGTTATCTCTGTAATGAACAGTAGCAAACAACGCAAGCCTATTGCAGGGGCAAATATAAAAGTAACCGGTACAGATGGAACTACATTTAACGGCGTTACTGATGATAGAGGTATTGTAAACGGCATAACCCTTAGTGCATCTACCAACTACCAAATATTAGTTGTAAAAGATGGTGTAACCAAAAAAGCGGTAGTATCTACACAAGGCTTGCGTAAAACTAAAACCATACAAAAAACAGTTTATATTCAAGGCGCATCTGAAGTGCCTGATAATAGCGAGTTTTCAGGAGACTGCTTTAGTTTCTACTTTAAATATAATATGAATTCGGTGGATGAAACCGCGCCCGAGTACAAACAGTTTATGGATAAAATTGTTGCTATGAAGGCTGGTGGCGCAAAAATTTCTTTCCATGTAAGCGCTAGTGCATCTACCGTTCCAACGCATAAATTTAGAAACAACACAGAGCTTGCTAAAATACGAGCCAATCAAACTATAGATAAAATGAAAGGCAGTTTAAAACAACTTGGCATTAATGAAGCTGATATAACTATTGTATCTAACAAAGCTAATGTAGGAGGTCCAGCATATAAAGGAGATAAAGATGCTAACGCTTCTACATACGAAAAATATCAGTTTGTAAAAGTTTGTTTATCTAAATAAAACTAATTTATACCTTCCTTTAAAGCTCTCTTAATCGGGGAGCTTTTTTATTTTATATAACTATAAGAGAAGATTACTTTTTAAAGATGCCTGTTATTTTGCCTTTTATTTTTTCGATATTTTCAGTAGCGGGTGTATTAGCTATATCGTTGAATTCACTATTGTAAGAGGCTTCCAGTACTTCGGGATATACTACTACAAAGCTTTGAAACTCTAAATTTTTGATTAGATTTTTTTGTAAATTATCTACTACAAAATTATGAGATACCGTTTGCTTGCGCGCACTAATAATTAAAATCAAATCATCCGGATTTATTTCTTTTAAAATCAAATCTTCAATTGTTTCAAAATTTGATATCGGTATATATTTATAATATGCACTATTTTTATCGTTGGCTACTTTTTTAAATTGCTCGGTGGTTTTATCATCTGCAAACACCATCGACCTATTACCTATTTGTTTTAAAACACATAATATTTTTTGTGTGCTCTGCTTAAAACTTGGCTCTAATGTAGCATTTGGTGTATATACAACTATCAACCTTTTAAAGGAATGTAATGGCTGCATTATTTTAGTAAGAAAGACAGCTTGTCGAGTTTTTTCTAATAGATTGTTATAAACCGTTCCGAATAAAAAATTAGAAGATGTATTTGTTGCCCTGTTACTTACTACAATATGGCTAGCGCCGTATGCCTTGGCAGTACGCACAATGCCATCAACAATATTTAGGTCTACTTTTTTTAATATTTCAACTTTTGTATCAGAAGAAATAATTTGTTCTGCAATAGCATCAATGGCTTTTTTAATGGAATTTATCTTTTCGTTAGCATCATCTGCATCCTCAACAACAGTAAGCGGATAAATAGGTTCTTGTGATCTCTCATCTTTTATTAGTAAAGAAAACTCTATTAAACGCTGTAAGTTTTCGGGGTTTGCAATAGGTATTAAAATGCGTTCAACTTTCTTTTTAAGTTTTACATCAGAATCTTTTTCGGTAATAGCTATTTGACGCGCAGCGCGTTCGGTTACAAAAGAACTTACTAAACATGTAATTAAAATTAAAATTATAGTGCCGTTAACCGCATGCTGATCTAATAAACCGATATCATACCCTACTTTAATAACAGCTAAGGTAGCTGCGGCGTGTGAGGCGCTTAAACCATAAATAATTTTGCGTTCATATTTAGTGTATTTATAAATGAAGCCGGTAATTTGTGCGGCAAAATATTTTGTAACAAGTGCAACCCCACTTAAAACTCCTGCAAAAATTAGTTCTTTGCTCCCTGCAAAAAACAAACGAAGATCAACCAACATACCCGCGCTTAATAAAAAGAAAGGAATGAAAAGTGTATTACCAATAAATATTAAACGATTCATTAATACAGAACTTTGTGGAATAATTCTATTAAAAGCTAAGCCCGCTAAAAATGCACCAACAATAGCTTTTACACCGGCTAGATCAGCCACGAAAGCCGCCAGAAACATCATGGATAAAACAAATAAATACTGTGAACTACCCTGGCCTTCTAAATGCCGAAAGAACCACTTACCTAATTTTGGTAATAGATAAAGTGTGCCTACTACCAAAACAACAATCATTAAAATTAATGTAAGCCAATAATTGCCCGAAAAATTACCTTGAGAAAGATTGGTTATTATACCCAATAAAATAAGCACGGCAGAATCAGTAATGATTGTGCCCCCAAAAGTAATTTGCACGGCACGGTTTTTTATAATGCCCATATTGCTTACAATAGGATAGGATAAAAGTGTGTGCGTAGAAAACATACTTGCCAATAATAGTGCTGCCCAAAAAGAATATTGCAACACATATATACAAACAAAAAAACCAATGGTTATTGGAATAAAAAAAGTTAAAGCGCCAAATACAATGCTCTTACTGCGATTGTGTTTAAACTCTTCCATATCCATTTCTATACCTGCCAAAAACATGATGTAGAGTAAGCCTGTATTGCTAAACAAGTCAAAGCTGGTTGATTTATCTATAAGGTGTAATGTGTTGGGACCAATAATAACGCCCGCTAATATTAAACCAATAATGCCTGGAATACGAAGACGGCGAAAAATTAAGGGCGCGAATAAAATAATTAAAAGCACCAATGAAAGAATTAAAACAGGATTGGTAAACGGAATATAGCTACCACAGAATTTTTTAAACTCGAATATAAATTGCGTAAAAAAATCCATAGCTGATTATGGCAAAGATAATGAAAGTTGCATGTAATTTTAGGCCTGTTGTTGAAATTAGCTTTTTAGTTCGCCAAAATTATATTGCTGCGTTTTTATCAGCGTACCTTGGTCGTTGTAAGATTTCCATTCGCCTTCGCGCAGATAATCGTTCTTATCTTTATAGAACCTAAGCGTACCTTCTTCTTTTAATTTGCCGTTTTCGAAAAACTCTTTATGCAGGTAAGCTTTTTTCTTTTTATCGATCAGTTCAAAAATTGTTTCAGCATACCCATTCTCAAAAAAAGAATTCCTTTTAATAAGGTAATCATTATCGCCAAAGTTTTCTTCAACCATATCAACGTTTCCGTTATGGTAATAATCAATTTCTTTCTGTGGCGTTTTGCTATAATAATGTATCTGCGATTTTAATTTTCCATCAGGATAATAAACAATAACCTCGCTATGCCTATAATCTATCATGCGGAAAGCGCGTTCTATTTGATCATTCTCATAAAAATTTTTGAAGGCACGTAATTCGCCATCTACATAAAAACCCTTGTGCAAAAGTTTACCGCTAGTATAATAATCTTCTTGCCAGCCTTGCGCACTATATCCCTTTTTATCATAGCGAACAGAATCTCCACCAAGGGAAGGTGCCATTTTATCAAACAAGGTAATTCCATAAGCAGAATCTACTACATCGGCAGATCTATATTTTCTTAATTGAGGAATTTGGTCGGCATAAGTTTGCGCCCATAAAGTAGTGCCTAATAAAAAAAAGGACGCTGCAAAAAGTACTCGTGAAATCATTTTATAAATATATAATTTTTTAATGAATGCCCATTTCAGATAAATAACGTTCTGCATCTAAAGCGCCCATACAGCCACTACCGGCAGCCGTAACAGCTTGGCGATAAATTTTATCCTGCGCATCGCCCACGGCAAACACACCTTTAACTTTTGTTTTGCTTGTACCCGGCGTAGTTATAAGATACCCGCTTTCATCCATATCAAGCCAGCCTTTAAAAATATCGGTATTTGGTTTATGACCAATGGCCACAAAAAAGCCGGTTACATCTAATTTACGCTCTTGTTTTGTTTTAGTGTTATAGATAAAAGCACCATCCACCGTTTTTTCTCCCAGTATCTCTTTGGTTTCGCTATTAAACAAAACCTCAATATTAGGCGTATCAAGCACCCGTTGCTGCATGGCTTTACTGGCACGCATTTCGCTTCTGCGCACAATCATATAAACCTTTTTACAAAGTTTTGCTAAGTAAGTAGCCTCCTCGGCAGCGGTATCCCCTGCGCCAACAATAGCAACATCTTGTCCTTTAAAAAAGAAACCATCGCAAACCGCACAGGCCGAAACCCCAAAACCGTTCAATCTTTCTTCGCTTGGCATACCCAGCCATTTAGCCGAAGCGCCTGTGGCTATTATTATGGTATCGGCATGTATTTCGGTTGTTTCATCAATCCATACTTTATGCACAGGGCCACTAAAATCAACTTTACTGGCATATCCAAAACGCACATCGGTACCAAAACGTTCTGCCTGGGTCTTAAAATCTTCCATCATTTGCGGACCATCAACTCCTTTAGGATAGCCGGGGTAATTTTCTACTTCGGTAGTAATGGTAAGTTGCCCACCGGGTTGCATACCCGTATACATAACGGGTTTAAGTGCGGCGCGTGCGGCATAAATGGCCGCAGTATATCCGGCAGGGCCAGAACCAATAATTAAACAATCAACTTTTTCTAAAGGGTTACTCATACTATTTTCTCTTTAAATTTTGAGAGTACAAATTTACTTAAAAAGGCTCGTATTTAAGTAATGTAGCTTAATTTTGAAGATATTATTTTGAACCTTTCCCCACAAATAGACGCTATTTTAAAAACCCTGCCCGAAAAGCCAGGGGTATATCAATATTTTGATGTGGAGGAAAATATTTTATACGTTGGCAAGGCTAAAAATTTAAAGAAAAGGGTAACGACTTATTTTACCAAAGAACATGATAATGCACGATTGCGTATTCTTGTCCGAAAAATTGCCAACATAAAGATCATTGTAGTAAATACCGAATATGACGCTTTATTGCTGGAAAATAATTTAATTAAGCAATACCAGCCGCGTTATAATATTGCCTTAAAGGATGATAAAACGTATCCTTGGCTTTGTATAAAAAAAGAGCCTTACCCGAGGTTTTTTTCAACGCGTACAAAAATTAATGACGGATCCGAATATTTTGGCCCCTATGGCTCTATCTATGCCATGAAAGCAATTTTAGCTTTTATTCGGGAAACGTTTCCGTTGCGAACCTGTACGTTGGAACTGAGTAAAAAGAACATTGAGCAAAAAAAATTTCGTGCCTGTTTAGATTATCATATCGGAACGTGTAAAGGCCCTTGCATTGGCGAGCAAAACGAAACCGAATATGATGCAAACATCAAACAAATAAAAAATATTTTAAAAGGAAATATCTCTTCGGTTATACGAGATTTTAAACAGCAAATGCACGCATACGCCGAAAGCTTTGAATTTGAAAAAGCGCAGCTGCTAAAAGAAAAGATTGCTACGTTTGAAAAATTTCAGGCAAAATCTATGGTTGTCAGTAATACCATCCAAAACCTTGATGTGGCAGCCTTTGTGAAAGAGAATGATGTTTATTTCATTAATTATTTTCATGTAGTGAACGGGGCCATCATCGCTTCTAAAATGCTTGAAATAAAAAGAAAGTTAGATGAAACCGACGATGAAATTTTGCTTTATGCTATCTATGAAATAAGAACTTTATTGCAAAGTACAGCCAAAGAAATTGTAGTGCCTTTTTACCCGGATAGTGAACTGCCCGATGTTAATTTTTTTGTGCCCAAGATGGCAGATAAAAAATTATTGCTCGACCTTTGTCAGCGTAATGCAGAACAATACCGTACAGATAAAAACAAACAACTTGCACTAACCAACCCAGAAGAGCATACCATACGTATTATGCAGCAAATGCAAAAAGACCTGCGTATGAAAGAAGAACCACGCCGGATAGAATGTTTTGATAACTCTAATATACAAGGTCATTTTGCGGTTAGCGCTATGACGGTTTTTATTGATGCCAAACCCGCTAAAAAAGAGTATAGACATTATAATGTAAAAACAGTAGAAGGCCCGGATGATTTTGCTACCATGGTAGAAGTTATTTATCGACGGTATAAACGTGTATTGGAAGAAAATTTAGCTATGCCGCAGCTTATTGTAATAGATGGTGGAAAAGGGCAGTTAAGCGCAGCCATGAATAGCCTTAATAAATTAGACCTAATGGGTAAGGTTGCTATTATTGGTATTGCCAAACGTTTGGAAGAAATTTATTACCCCGGAGATCCAATACCCATGTACCTTGATAAACGATCTGAAACATTGCGCATTATACAACAAATACGAGATGAAGCACATAGGTTTGGCATAACGCATCACCGTAAAAAACGCAGCAAAGCAACTATTACTACTGAGTTAAATAACATTAAAGGCATTAGTGATAAAACGGCGCAAAAACTTTTATCAGAATTAAAATCGGTAAAGCAAATTAAAGAAGCCTCTTTGGAAACCCTTGAAAGTAGCATTGGAAAAGCAAAAGCTAAACTGGTGTTTGATTATTTTAAGAGCGATTTAATACCCTAAAGGCTCTCTGCTAGTGTGGCGTATTCTTATAATACGAATTTCTTTATTTAAAGATTTTACTTGGTACGTAATTCTATAGCTATAAATTATAAATGCTCTAAACTCTTTGTAAGGATTTTCTTTTAATTTATCTATTTCAAAAATAAGTGCATTTGTTTTTATAGCACCTATTCTTACTAAAACACCTTCTTTTACAATTTTTGGAGCTTATGTATTTTGTTTGGAAAGAAAATTTAGAATTTCTTTAAAATCATCGAGCGCATTTATGCCCCAAATAATTTTAAATGAAACTTTCTTTACCATTTAGCCAATTCTTTCACTACATCTTGGTGTGTTACAAAATTTCCTTTTTCAATACGGGCAACAGCTTCATTAATTTCTTTATTGTATGGTTTTTTAGAAATTCTTTTTGTTTCATTATAAATGTTTAAAAGACTTTTTGCCATTTCTAAAAGCAAGGTTTGTTGCTTAGTAGATAGTAAAGGTAAATAATCATCAAATTGTTTTTTTATTGCAGTAGCTGTCATGGCAAAAAATTTAATATTTAAAGGTACTAAAAAACGCTATAAAGCTTAGCGTTTATGTATATCTAAAATCTCTATGGACTTACCAGTCATACAGGTTGACATAGGTTGTTTTTTTGCAAGCCAATATTTTAACCAGATTTTTTGTTTATCCTTTTTAAATTCATCGGTTAATTTGCCCGCCAGTTTTGTTTTGTCTTTATCACAAAGTACTATTAAATAGCCACAATTTTCTATGGTAGAATGAATTACCTCAGCTTTTACATACCCTTCTTTAGTGTAACATCTTTTCTTTGGTTTTTCTTGCGCGCTTATTTTAAAGGTTAAAAGAAAAGCGAGTAATAATAAGCTAATGGTGCGAAACATACTTTGTTTTTTAGTTGGAGTAAATTTACAAATTTTGAACGATATGCGTTAGGGATGCGGCAAGAAAGCCTTTTGTATAAAGTTTTTTAGCATTTTGCAAAGCAGTAATAAAACCTAATATTACAAAAGCTTTACTGCGGGCAGCCCGGCGGCTTATAATATTGCTTCACTTAGTGTAAATAACGAAAAGCCGTAACGCCCAAATTATTTTTTAATAAAATCTTTAATAGCCAGGTAAATTCCGGCAGCAATACCTGTAAAACCAAACAATAAGGTAAAAATTGGGAGTTTGTTTTGTAAATAAGTATCTAATTTCATTCCGGCAAAAAAACCAATTACAATGGGTACAAGCATTTGTATAGCTATCCCAGTATATTGTAACCCGCTTTTTTGAGGTTTATTAGTTTGAGGCGACGGCTTTTTTTCTAGAAGCTTGCTCATCTGCCGTTTGCTTTATATTTTTAACTACACCACCCATGCTGCAATTACCTGTAAATTGCGCATCTGGCTCAATAGAAATTTTTCCGGTAAAAATGTCTCCATTAATTTTGCCGGTTGCACGAAGCGCTAACAATTCGTTTACATTAATTTTACCGTTCACTTCGCCCGAAACATCTGCATTTTGGCATTCAATTTCGCCTTTTATTAAGCCATTAGAACCTACAACCAATTTGCCTTTTACGTTTAAAGTGCCGTGCAAGGTGCCGTCGATCCTAAAATCTCCTTCTGTTTTAACCTCTCCGGTAATGGTAGTGCCCGCTGCAATTAAGTTAACCGATGTGCTATCGGCCGATTTGCTATTATTATTTTTAGAAAACATATTCATCTTAAATTTAAACATGCAAGATACTAAATTTTGAATTTACCGCCAAATTATTGTTTTTTATCTTATTTTTGAACAGATGATTAAGAACGATTTGTTATTGCGTGCTGCCAAAGGTGAAGATGTTGAACGTGCGCCGGTGTGGCTTATGCGCCAAGCAGGTAGAGTTTTACCCGAATACAGAGCTGTTAGAGCGCAAACCAAAAACTTTATAGAATTTGTAAAAAACCCGGCGTTAGCTGCCGAAGTTACCGTGCAACCAATTGATATTTTAGGAGTTGATGCAGCTATTATTTTTTCGGATATATTAGTAATACCTGAAGCCATGGGCTTGCCATATCAAATGATTGAAGCTAAAGGTCCTTGGTTTGAAAAAACCATTGTTACTAAAACAGACGTCGATAATTTAATCGTTACCGACGGAAGCAATTTACAATATGTATATGATGCTATTCGTTTAGCCAAAAAGGAATTAGATAATCGCGTGCCTTTAATTGGTTTTTGCGGCGCCCCCTGGACTTTATTAGCTTACATGGTTGAAGGCAGCGGAAGCAAAACATTTAGCAAAGCCAAAAAGTTTTTATACACACAACCAAAACTGGCGCATCAAACGTTGGAGAAAATTGCACAAAGCAGCATAAACTATTTATTGGCGCAGGCTGAAGCCGGAGCTGATTTGATACAAATTTTTGATTCGTGGGCGGGTGTTTTATCTCCCGAAATGCACAAAGAATTTTCGTTGAAATATATGGAAATGATTTGTGATGAAGTTAGCAAAAAAGTGCCGGTTACCATTTTTGCAAAAGACGCGCATTTTGCTTTACCTGAAATTAAAAACACATCGTGCAGCGTAATAGGGCTTGATTGGAGCGTTAACCCACAGGAAGTCAGAAAAATTATTAGCAACAAAACCTTACAAGGCAATGCCGACCCATGTTTACTTTATGCAGATTACGATGAAATAGAAAAACAAACCAAACAAATGCTTAACGCTTTTGGAAAAGATAGATACATTGCCAATTTAGGCCATGGTTTATACCCTGATACCGAAAAAGAAAAAGTAAAGTTTTTTGTAGATTGCATAAAAAAACACCAATACACTAAAACCCCTGCCGATAAGGTACATGCGTAAACTTTGGCTACATATTATTTTATTAGTTTTAGCCACAGCGGGGTTTTCTCAAACCTATGATTTTAAAAATTACAATGTTGAGGATGGCTTAGCGCAATCGCAGGTTAATTGCATCTTTCAGGATACTAAGGGTTATATGTGGTTTGGCACTAATGATGGCGGGGTTTCTAGGTATGACGGTAGAACATTTAAAAATTTTTCTACCGGAAATGGTTTTATCAGCAACACGATTTTTTCTATTGATGAAGATAAAAACCAAACGCTTTATTTTGCTACTTACAATGGTTTACAAATAAAAGGCAGGTTTACAAATGTTTTTATTGATACTTCAAAAGGCCTGCCCACCAATACTGTTTACAATGTTTTAATAGATAACGCGCAAACGGTTTGGCTTGGTTCTCAAAAAGGAGTTTATTTTTTATCCACTGATAATAAAGCAGTAAAATTAACAGGCAATAAACTTTTAGAGAGCTCGGCGGTATTTAAAATTTATCAGGATAATGAAGGTAATTTTTGGTTTGGCACCATACAAAATGGCGCTTGCTGTTATAATCCAACATCCAAAAATTATACCTGGTATAATCAATCAAAAGGATTGAAAGAAAATTTTATTCGTTCTTTTAACGAAGACAGTAAGGGCAATATTTATATAGGTACCATTGCAGGTTTATTTAGGGTTAATGAAGATAAAAAAATAAGCCTTGTACCCATACCCGAACTTGCAATAGAAAATATGGCAATTACCGGCATAAGCAAGGATAAAAAAAATATTTTGTGGCTGGCTTCTAACGAAGGTGTAGTAAAATTTGATGGGCGTAACGTACAAAAATTTATTGTGAATAATGGTTTATGCGGCAACCTCATTCTTTCATCCTACATAGATAAAGAGGGTAACTTATGGTTGGGATCCGATGGTTTTGGTGTAAGTAAATTAAGCTCAGAAGCACTTATTAACTACAGCGAAAAAGATGGCTTACCAGGCGATTATATTAATAGTGTTTACCAAACCCGCGATAATAAATATTGGATTGGTATGCGCAACAATGGTTTGTTATGTATGCACGGCAAAGAAAGAACGCAGTATATCATCAACATAAAAAACCCAAAAGTAAGCTTGATAGATAATACTGTTAATTGTATGGCGCAGGATAAAGAGGGTAAACTTTGGGTAGGCACCATGGCGGGCTTAAGTATCTTTACCGATAATAAATTTACTAATTACTGGGCCGATAGCGAGTTTGAAACCATTTATTCTATCTATCATAGTGAAAAGGGTACGCATTTTATGGGTACTGTAAATGGTTTAGTTGTTTTTAGCGAAGACGGAAAAAAAGAACCTGTTGAGATGGTTAATAAAATTAAGGCCGCCGCAGATCTTGCTATTTATAATATAGCAGAAGATAACGCGCATAATTTATGGTTAGCAACCGCCAGTTATGGAGCAATTAAGTACGACGGTAAATCGGTAGAGATATTTAACGCAAAAAATAAATTCACTAATAAATCGGTTTATAATGTTACAAAAGATAAAAACGGTAACTTATGGTTTGGTACCGAAGAAGGTGTTTTTTATTTTAACCACAAAACTTTTGTAAACATAAGTGAGAAAGATGGCCTGATATCTAACCAAGCTTATTTTTTAGTTTTCGACGACCAAAATCGTTTATGGATAGGCACCAACAAAGGTATAGATGCTTTGCAGGTAAATGAATTTATCTCAAGCGGAAAAATAGAAATTAAACACTACGGCAAAGATGAAGGCTTAAAAGGATTGGAGTGTAATATGAATTCTGCTATAAAAGATCATGAAGGTAAAATGTGGTTTGGTGGTGTAAAAGGCGTTACAGTTTTTAATCCTCGCTTCGAAAAAATAAATTATCAAGAACCTTCTTGTTTAATTACCGACATTAAAATATTTTTTGATAAAGCCGATCTTTCCCAATATGCCTCTGGTGTTGATTCTTTATCTGGGCTGCCTCTAAATTTAAAATTACCGTACAGCAAAAATCACGTAACAATAGATTATATCGGCATCTCGCAAACCAATCCTGATAAAGTAAAATATCAATTTAAACTAGACGGCGTGGATGTTGATTGGGTGCCGCTAACATCAAAAACAGAGGTTACTTACTCATCACTTCAGCCGGGCAATTATACTTTTCATTTAAAAGCCATGAATAACGATGCGTTTTGGAACAAAATACCTTTAGAATATAAATTTACTGTATTGCCGCCTTGGTATCGTACTTGGTGGTTTTACACATTTTGTGGCCTTGTTGTAATTGCTTCGGTATATGGGTACAACTCTTACAAAACAAAAAAATTATATGCCGATAAAGTTAAGCTTGAAAAACAAGTAGCATCTCGAACAAGAGAGCTTCGCGAAGAAAAACAAAAGGTAGAACTCATCAACAAAGAAGTTATCGAACAAAAAGCAACCATCGAGCATAAAAATTTAGAAATGACGGATAGTATTAAGTATGCCAAAAACATACAAGAAGCCTTGTTACCCGATATTACTAATTTACAAAAAGATTTTCCCGAATCGTTTGTATTATATATGCCGAAAGATATTGTGAGCGGAGATTTTTATTGGTTTGCTAACCGAGATGGAAAGAACCTTTTTGCCGCAGCAGATTGTACCGGGCATGGTGTGCCGGGCGCTTTTATGAGTATTATCGGTAATTCATTGTTGAATGAGATCATTGGCGAGCAACACATTTATCAGCCTGCTGAAATTTTAAATCATTTACATGTTGGGGTTAAAACGGCGCTTAACCAAAATAAAGGCGAGTTTGAAAGACGCGACGGAATGGACATTGCCCTTTGTTCTTTTAATAAAGAAAACTTAACGCTTGATTATGCTGGCGCCAATCGCGCCTTATGGATCTATAGAAAAGATACTACTGATAAGGCAGAAATAATTAAGCCGGATAAATTCCCTATTGGGGGTTTGGAGTTTGAATTTGAAGATAAACGCCGCTTTACCAATCATACGGTTCAATTGCAAAAAGGCGATTGCGTATATATTTTTTCTGATGGATACGCCGATCAATTTGGTGGCGAAAAAGGAAAGAAATTTATGGTAGCTAACCTGCAACGTACCTTTGCAGAAATAACTCATTTACCTATGCAGGAACAATATAGGCATTTACATAAAGTATTTGCCAAATGGCGCGGCAATTACGAGCAAATTGATGATGTTTTGGTTATTGGCGTTAGGGTTTAATTATAATTAGTCTAATCTGGTCTTAAAAAAGAAATAAATTGTCTAATAAGTTAGCATTTAACCAAATGAGATGCTAAATTTGCGTGCGTATTTTAAACTTGTAAATAATGAATAGCACCCCTCTTGATTATCTACCCATTGTTTTAATGTTTATTGTGGCCGCAGGTTTTGTGGTTTTTACCATGGTTTTAACCCATTCTATAGGGCCAAAACGCAAAACAAAAATTAAGCTAGATACCTTTGAGTGCGGCATAGAATCTAAAGAAAACGCACGTATGCCCTTTTCTATTAAATATTTTTTAGTAGCCATTTTATTTGTTTTGTTTGATGTTGAGGTAATATTTATGTACCCATGGGCGGTTAATTTTAAAGAATTAGGTATTGTAGGCATTATAGAAATGTTTTCGTTTGTAATATTGTTATTGGTTGGCTTTTATTACATGATTGCCAAAAAGGCACTTACTTGGGAAGATTAATATAGCGAATAGTTAATAGCGAGTAGGGAACAGCCCAATAACTATTAACTAATACCTATTAACTGATTAAAAATGAGTAAAGAAATTATAAAAAGAACAAAATTAGAAATAGCCAAAAGCCCTGAAGGACTTGAAGGACCGGGTTTCTTCGCTACAAAATTAGAAGATGTAATTGGTCTTGCGCGCGCTAACTCACTTTGGCCGCTACCTTTTGCAACATCTTGTTGCGGTATAGAATTTATGGCTACCATGGCATCTCATTACGATTTAGCCCGTTTTGGTATGGAACGTTTAAGTTTCTCTCCTCGTCAGGCAGATTTGTTAATGGTTATGGGCACTATTGCTAAAAAAATGGGTCCAACTTTGCGCCAGGTTTACGAGCAAATGGCCGAACCACGTTGGGTTCTTTCAATGGGTGCTTGCGCCAGCAGCGGTGGTATTTTTGATACATACAGCGTTTTACAAGGTATCGATCGTATTATTCCGGTTGATGTTTACATTCCCGGTTGCCCTCCTCGCCCGGAACAAGTTATTGATGGCATTTTAAAAATTCAGGAATTAGCTAAAAACGAATCATTACGTCGCAGAAATTCTCCCGAATATCAGCACTTAATGACCAGTTACGGAATGGAATAAATATAAAAATTCTAAAAAAAGAATTCTAAATCCTAAACAGAAAAATGAACGAAGAACTATTAAATAAAGTAAACGCAAAACTACACGATCATTTTAATGGAAGCATTGAAAGTGCCGAATTGTTGTATGATTATCCTGTTTTTACCATCAACAAAGAAAAAATTCACGAAGTTTTAAAATTCTTAAAAGAAGATACTGATTTAAATTTCCATTTCTTGACAGATTTAACCGGCATGCAAACTGCTGATGAAAAACATTTAGGTGCCATTTATCATTTACACAACCTGCAAAAAAATTACCGCATACGTGTAAAATCATTCTTCCCAATGAGCAACCCCGAAATACCTACCGCTACTGATTTGTGGCCTTCTGCCAATTGGATGGAACGCGAAACATTCGATTTTTATGGCATTAAATTTATGGGGCACCCTAACTTAAAACGTATTTTAAATGTAGACGAAATGGATATTTTTCCGTTGAGAAAAGAGTATCCGTTAGAAGATCAAACAAGACAAGATAAGAGTGATAAAATGTTTGGACGTTAATTGTATTTGTAATGAGCAAAAAAGAAAATAAAGTTCCAGCTACGCCTCCGGCAGATACGATTGAGAAAGAATATTCTACGCTTAACCTTGGGCCTACACACCCTGCTACCCACGGAATTTTTCAGAACGTATTAAAAATGGACGGCGAAATTATTCATGATGCCGTTTCAACTATTGGCTACATACACCGTGCTTTCGAAAAATTGGCAGAACGTCGCCCGTATGCACAAATTACTACCCTTACAGATAGAATGAATTACTGCTCATCGCCCATTAACAACATGGGTTGGCACATGACAGTAGAAAAATTAATTAAAGCAGAATTGCCAAAGCGTGCAGAATATATGCGCGTTATCATTATGGAACTTTCTCGTATTTCAGATCATATTATTTGCAATACCATCATTGGGCAAGATACCGGCGCTACAACGGGTTTCTTGTATTTGTTTCAATGGAGAGAAAAAATTTACGACATATTTGAAGACATTTGCGGTGCTCGTTTAACGACGAATATTGGTCGTATTGGCGGTTTTGATAGAGATTTCCCGGCAAAAACTTGGGATAAAATTCGTACCTTTATTAAAGATTATCCAAAGGCATTAACCGAGTTTTCTAACCTCTTAGAACGCAATAAAATTTTTATGGATCGAACTATTAAGTGCGGACCAATTTCTGCCGAAAGGGCTTTAGAATACAGCTTTACAGGCCCTAACTTACGTGCCGCCGGTGTTGATTACGATGTGCGCGTTATGAATCCATATTCATCGTATCAAGATTTTGATTTTATTGTTCCGGTTGGAACGCAAGGAGATACGTATGATCGTTTTATGGTTCGCCAGGAAGAAATGTGGCAATCCTTAAAAATTATTGATCAAGCATTGAAAAATATGCCCCATGGTGCTACACACGCTAACATTCCAGATTTTTTCCTTCCTCCAAAAGAAGAAGTATATAACAACATGGAAGCATTAATCTATCACTTTAAAATTGTGATGGGCGAAACTGATGTTCCTAAAGGAGAAATTTATCATTGCGTGGAAGGTGGCAATGGCGAGTTAGGTTTTTATTTAATTAGCGATGGTGGAAGAACACCGTTCCGCTTGCATTTCCGCAGGCCATGTTTTATTTATTACCAAGCATATCCCGAAATGATAAAAGGCGGCATGTTAAGCGACGCAATTTTAACAATGAGTAGTATGAACGTTATTGCAGGAGAATTGGATGCGTAAAAAATGAGCGAAAAAGAAAGCAACATATTAAAAAACATTAAACAAAAATTAACCTCATTTGATAACACGGCAACGGTTATGCTGTTTGGTTCTCGCGCAAAAGGAAATTATAAAGACGAATCTGATTGGGATATTTTAATTTTAGTAAACAAAAAAGAAGTTATAAATAGTATAAAAGAGGAAATATTAAACATTGAAATTGAGTTTGAAATTTGTGTTCACGCATTAATTTTTGAAGTAAAAGATTGGGAAGAAAAAGCAATAATGCCGTTGTATAAAAGCGTTAAAACAGACGGAGTTTTAATATAATGTACACCAAACAAGATTTGATAAACTATAGAATTGAAAAAGCCATAGATGCCCATAAAGATGCAGAAATATTATTCAACCATAAAAGTTATCAATCATGCGCCAATAGGTTATATTACGCGTTGTACTACATTATATCAGCTCATTTAATAAAATTAAATTTTGAACCAAAATTGCACGCAGGAATAAAAATTTTATTTCATAAAGAATTAATAAAAACATAAATAATAGAAAAAAATGTAGCCGTAGTTTTTGAAAAATTATTTAATTTGAGGAATGATGCAGATTATATAGATTTTATAGTTGTAGAAGAAAAAGATGCTATTGATTTAGTACCTAAAACAAAAGAAATAATTGAGGTAATGAAAAATAAATTTTTAACCGAGTAGAATTTAGATATTTTTAAAAATAAATGGGAGCACAAGTACACGGAACACAACATTTTGACCAAGCTAAACGCGACGCACTAAAATTTAGTGATGCGGCTATGGCTACTGTGCAGGAAATGATGACACGCTATCCTGCGGGCAAACAAAAATCGGCATTATTGCCTGTTTTGCACGTTGCACAAGCCGAATTTGGCGGCTGGCTTAGTCCGGAAGTGATGGATTATGTATCTTCTATCTTACACATTAAACCTATCGAAGTTTACGAGGTTGCCTCTTTTTACAGCATGTACAACTTAAAACCAGTTGGTAAATGCACGTTCGAGGTTTGTCAAACAAGTTCTTGCTGGTTAAATGGTGCCGAAGATATTGTTCGTCATATCGAAAATAAATTAAATATTAAAGTTGGCGAAACTACTAAAGATGGTATGTTTACCTTAAAGGTTGCAGAATGTTTAGGTTCTTGCGGAACAGCGCCCATGCTGCAATGCGGAGCTTCGTTTCACGAAAATTTGACACTTGAAAAGGTAGATACATTGATTGAGAATTATAAAAACGAAAATCGTTTAAGAAGTTATACGGATTTAGATTACCAAAACACAATATAATTTGTAATGGGAAAGAAACTTTTAATACATAACGATCACGTTCCAAACATTCATACCTATGAAGTGTATCGTGCACACGGCGGTTATGCTTCGGTTGAGAAAGCTTTAAAAACAATGAAACCAGATCAGGTTACCGATGAGGTAAAAAAATCTGGCCTGCGTGGCCGTGGTGGCGCAGGTTTCCCAACGGGATTAAAGTGGAGCTTTTTAGCAAAGCCCGAAGGTGTTGCACGTTACTTAGTTTGCAATGCCGATGAATCTGAACCGGGTACGTTTAAAGATCGCTACCTAATGGAGCGCCATCCGCATGCGTTGATAGAAGGAATGATTACTTCTTCTTACGCATTGGGTGCAAAAACTTGTTATATCTACATTCGCGGAGAATATTTTTATGTAGCCCGTATTTTGGAAGCTGCTATTAAAGAAGTTTATGCGGCAGGTATGCTGGGCAAAAATATTTTAGGTACCGATTACGAATTAGATATGTATGTGCAGGTTGGTGCCGGTGCTTACATTTGCGGAGAAGAAACTGCTTTACTAGAATCGTTAGAGGGTAAGCGTGGTAACCCGCGTATTAAGCCACCATTCCCGGCTGTGGCGGGTTTATATGGTTGCCCTACTGTTGTAAATAACGTGGAAACTATTGCTGCTGTTGTGCCTATTATAAACATGGGTGGCGAAGAATACGCAAAAATTGGTATTGGAAAATCTACCGGAACAAAATTAATTTCTGCATCTGGTCACATTAATAAACCGGGTGTGTATGAAATTGAATTAGGTATTACGGTTGAAGATTTTATCTATAGTGAAGAATATTGCGGTGGCATTCGCAACGGTAAAAAAATGAAAGCAGTTGTGGCAGGAGGTTCTTCGGTTCCTATTCTTCCAACTGATTTAATTTTAAAAACGGCTAAAGGCGAGCCTCGCTTAATGACTTACGAAAGTCTTGGTGATGGTGGCTTTCAAACAGGTACCATGTTAGGTTCGGGTGGTTTTATTGTAATGGATGAAGATACCAGCATTGTAAAAAACCTATACACATTTACTCGTTTTTATCATCACGAATCTTGCGGACAATGTTCTCCTTGCCGTGAAGGAACGGGTTGGATGGAAAAAATATTACAGAAAATTTTAAGTGGAAAAGGATCAATAACTGATGTTGATTTGCTTTGGGATATACAAAGTAAAATTGAAGGAAAAACTATTTGTCCGTTAGGAGAAGCCGCTGCATGGCCTGTTGCTGCAGCTATTCGCCATTTCCGCGCCGAGTTTGAAGAATATGTAAAAAATCCAAACTCCATCAAAGACGTAAAACATTATTATCGTTTAAATAATTTAGTAGAAGCGTAATGCTGTCGCCTATCATATCAACCAATATAAATCAAATAGCCAGTGTGTGCAAACAGCATCATGTAAAAGAGTTGTATGTTTTTGGCTCTGCGGCACGTAATGAAATGAACGCTGAAAGTGATGTGGATTTTTTATATACCATGTATGAATTTCCAGTAGAAGAGTCTGCCGATAATTTTTTTGATCTGGCCGAAAAATTAGAAACATTATTAGGCCGAAAAGTTGACTTAGTTCCAGAAAAACATTTAATAAATAAATATTTCATTCGTGAGTTGAACGAAACACGTACTAAAATATTTAATGGATAGAAGTATCTTAAAATATTTAGAAGATATGCGATTTTCGATCACAGAAATTGACAGCTATTTTACTACTTATGAGAAGAAGTTTGAGGTATATGAGAACAACGCTATTTTAAGAAGCGCAATTGAAAAAAAATTAGAAATTTTTGGGGAAGCAGCTAATTGCATTTTAAAACAGGAGAAAGATATTGCCATTACAAATGTTAAAAGAATTGTTAGATTAAGAAATCGCATTATTCATAGCTATGATAGCGTTTCTAATTCGGAAATTTGGGCAATAATAATTAGAGATTTACCTGTTCTTAAACAAGAGATTTTAGTAATTTTAGAAAAATATCCAGATGCCTAAAGTAACAATAGACGGAATAGAAATTGACGTACAAAAAGGTACAACCATTTTGCAGGCAGCGCGCTTAATTGGTGCTAACGTGGCGCCACCTGCTATGTGCTTTTATACCAAACTTAAAACAAGTGGTGGTTATTGCCGCACGTGTATTGTTAAGGTAACTAAAGGCAGCGCTGCAAACCCAACGCCCATGCCTAAACCGGTGGCTTCTTGTAGAACAGAAGTTATGGATGGAATGGAAGTGTTGAACTTTTCATCTCCCGAAATTATTGAAGCACGAAAAGGTGTTGTTGAATTTTTATTAATTAATCACCCGCTAGATTGCCCTATTTGCGATCAAGCCGGCGAATGCCATTTACAAGATTTAGGTTATAACAACGGTGCTCAAAAAACTCGTTACGAATTTAAACGTCGTGAGTTTGATATGATTGATATTGGCCAACATATAAAATTACACATGACGCGTTGCATTATGTGTTTCCGTTGTGTAAAAGTTGCTGAACAAATTACAGATGGACGCGTACACGGTGTTATTAATCGTGGTGATGCGGCTGAAATTTCTACTTACATAGAACAAGCTATTGATAATGATTTTTCGGGCAACGTAATTGATGTTTGTCCGGTGGGTGCTTTAACCGATAAAACGTTCCGCTTTAAACAACGTGTGTGGTTTACCAAGCCTGTTGAAGCGCGTCGCGATTGCCCCAAATGCAGTGGCAAAGTACGTTTGTGGTTTAAAGGCGAAGATGTTTTACGAGTAACTTCACGTAAAGATCAGTGGGGCGAAGCAGAAGAATTTATTTGCAACTCGTGCCGTTTCGATCACAAGAAAAAAACAGACTGGATCATTGAAGGCCCTTCGCCAATTAGCCATCAATCGGTTATTTCGCAAAATAAATACGAGCATTTAAATGAAAAAGAAGTGCAAGTTTTAAAACAGCAAAAGGCATTAGGTTTTATGAATATTGATAAACGACCATAATAATAAAGCCCCTCTAAATCTCCCCAAAGAGGAGAAGGTAGGGATTGATAAACATGAATAAAAAGTTAAATAATAATTTAAAAAAATCCAACTCCCCTTTCTTTTGGAGAGGGGTTGGGGGTGAGGCTGTATGTTAACATTTATAGTATATAAATCTATTTTATGTGTCGTAATTTTCGCCATTTCATTGGGCGTTGCGGCATATTCAACTTGGTGGGAACGTAAGTTTGCCGCTTTCTTGCAAGATAGAAAAGGCCCAAGCCGTGCGGGTCCGTTTGGTTTATTGCAACCATTAGCCGATGGCGGAAAAATGTTTTTTAAAGAAGAAATCATTCCTAATGTTTCTAATAAATTTCTTTTCATTTTAGGGCCGAGTTTATTTTTATTAACCTCTATGATGACGGGCGTTGTTATTCCTTGGGGAAAAGATGTTGTAATTGGTGCAAACACATTTGCATTACAAATAACCGATATTAATATTGGACTACTTTATATTTTAGGCGTTACCTCAATCGGTGTTTATGGCATTATGATTGGCGGTTGGGCATCAAATAATAAATACTCGTTACTGGGTGCTATTCGTGCATCATCGCAAATGATTAGTTACGAAATAGCAATGGGAATTTCTATCATTGCTTTGGTTATTACCGCTGGCGGAACACTTAGCTTACGCGAAATTATTCAACAACAAGATGCAGGCGTATGTAACTTAGTATGGCAACCACTTGGTTTTTTAATATTTTTAATTTGTGCTTTTGCCGAAACCAATCGCGCACCATTTGATCTTTCAGAATGTGAAACCGAATTAATTGGTGGTTATAATACCGAGTATTCTGCATTTAAATTAGGCGCATTTTTATTTGCCGAATACATCAACATGTTTATTTCATCTGCATTAATGGCAGGCTTATATTTTGGCGGATACAATTTTCCTTTCGCACACGAGTTTTATAATGCACTTGGTTTGCAAGAAGGTTCTGTATTAATTTCGTTAATTGGCTTCATTGTTTACTTTACAAAAACTTGTATTTTCATTTCGGTATTTATGTGGATTCGCTGGACATTACCTCGTTTCCGTTACGATCAATTAATGAATTTAGGTTGGAGGATTTTAATTCCTTTATCTATATTAAATTTAGTGTTGACGGTAGTAGTAGAATATTTTAGAGGAAACATTATTTTATAATCATAAAAATGGCTTTACAACTTACAAATAGAAGCAAGGTAGTATCAAATAAAGAGCAAAGTTTTGCTGAGAAAATGTATTTGCCTGCTATCGTAAAAGGAATGGCTATTACATTTAGTCATCTCTTTAAAAAATCTCCAACTATACGTTACCCGGATGAAACACGCCCAATGGCGCCTGTTTACCGCGGACAACACGTTTTAAAGCTTGATGAAAATGGTGCAGAGCGTTGCACGTCTTGTGGTATGTGTGCGGTGGCTTGTCCGGCAGAAGCTATTACTATGGAAAGTGGTGAGCGCAAAAAAGGAGAAGAAGTTTTATATCGCGAAGAAAAATATGCAACTAAGTATGAAATAAATATGTTGCGTTGTATTTTCTGTGGTTTGTGCGAAGATGCTTGTCCGAAAGAAGCAATTTTTTTAACCGATAGAAAAGTTGAATCTGATTTTGAGCGTGGCGATTTTGTTTACGGAAAAGATAAGTTAGTTGAAAAAATAAACGAGCGAGTAGATGTAACTAAACGTCAAACACCCGAAGTTTTAGCCTTCAAACAAAACATGAATTTGAAACACAACATGCTTTACGATAAAACTCAACCAAATAAATTACACAATAATAAAGATAATCATTCATTAAAATAATTAATTCGTCATTCCGAACTTGTTTGGCTTCGCCACCTTTTCAGTTCAGTGCCTCAACAGAAACAAAACATTTTTAAACAGATAATTACATAGTAGGTTTTTTAATTTCAATATTATCTTTGTAACAGACGGTATCTGATGAAACAGTAACTTCATTTTTTTTTGTATTAATCCAAACACCTTGTTTCTTGCCCTCCTTATCGGTAACATTAATGGTATCTCCTTTTTGATTTATTTCAAAACTTTGAAATTTGGGTGTACTGTTTCTACAATTAGTAAACCCAAGTATTAATACAGATATAATAAATATGTTTTTCACAGATTTAGTAACATTGTCCTCAATGTCTAACAACCATAAAGATATTGCATTTATAGGAACAATAATTTCAGTTTTTAAACCCAACATTAAATCAATAAAATGACTTTGTTTAGGTCCATAAAATAATGAGGCTGTTTGAGGGTTATTATTGTATGAATTAATAATGTGGTAAGCTACTGATTTTATTTCAAGTTGCACTTGAAGCGGTGCTGATGGAAAATAAATTGGGGCAATAAACTCATCGATCACTTGTACTAAATCATCAACTGTAGAAGTATTATTTATACGCTTAACGATGGAATCCATCCCATGATGAAATTGCTCCCCGATTATTGGATAAGGATTAAAAGTTCCTGTAGTCATAGTCAATTATATTTGATTACAAATTTAAATATTTTTATAACAAAACAAAACATTTTGATTTAGAATGAGAAATCTTTTAAACAAAAAACATTAATCTCTTATTAATATAAAATTAGGTTTGTACTTTTCAAAAAAAATAGTTCCTTAGCAACCGAAAAACATGTAAAAAAAGTATGGGATATTCAATCACTCAATGGCTTTTCGGAATACTATCGTTCCTTGCCATTATGTTTGCGTTAATGGTTGTGTTTACACGCAGTCCGATAAATAGCGTGCTTTATTTAGTAATGACTTTCTTCTGCATTGCAGGGCATTATTTATTATTAAACGCACAATTTTTAGCCGTGGTACATATTGTAGTTTATGCAGGCGCAATTATGGTGTTGTTCTTATTCGTTATCATGTTGATGAACTTAAACGAAGAAACCGAACAGCAAAAAACTTTAGTTACAAAAATGATTGCCGGTATAATTGGTGGTGTTTTATTAGCCGTTATGGTTGGCACATTAAAAGGTGCTGAGCAAATGCAAATAACGCAACATGGTGCATCGCAAATTGGTATGGTAAA
Source organism: Bacteroidia bacterium (assembly GCA_038206945.1). Taxonomy (GTDB): domain Bacteria; phylum Bacteroidota; class Bacteroidia; order B-17B0; family Aurantibacillaceae; genus PALSA-968. The sequence goes on from JBBRAG010000015.1 coordinate 51,530, forward strand.
AACTTTAGGCGTTGTATTGTTTAAAGATTTTTTATTCCCGTTTGAAATTGCATCGGTGTTATTATTAGGCGCTATGGTTGGCGCAATTATGTTAGGTAAAAAAGAAATTAAATAAACATGTTAAATCAAATCCCCATAAACTATTACATATTTTTAAGTGCCATCCTTTTTATTATTGGCGCAGTTGGTGTAATGGCTCGCAGAAATGCCATCATTATTTTTATGTGTATTGAGCTTATGCTTAATGCGGTTAATCTTTTGTTGGTGTCGTTTTCTACCTTGCATAACGATCCAAGCGGACAAGTATTTGTCTTCTTTATTATGGCGGTTGCCGCAGCCGAAGTGGCTGTTGGTTTAGCTATTTTAAGCACCGTATATCGTAACATAAAAAGTATTGATATTGATTTATTAAGCAAACTGAAAAACTAAGATGAACAAACTGATACCCTATCTTTCTTTAAACGGAACTGCTGAAGAAGCTATTAATTTCTATAAAGAAATTTTTAGTGGAGAGATTTTACATTTAGGGCGTTTTGGCGAAACGCAACCCGATGTTAAAGAAGAACACAAAAACAAAATAATGCACGCCATCTTAAAGTTTGCTGAAAACGAAATTATGTTTTCAGATACGATTGAAGGGAACATTACGTATGCAGGCACAAACGTTTCTCTTTCGTTGGATTTTTCGGATGAAGGAAAAATGGATAAAGCTTTTGAAAAATTAGCTGTGGGTGGAAAAATAACCATGCCATTGCAAGATACTTTTTGGGGCGCAAAATTTGGTATACTCACTGATAAATTTAGTATCAACTGGATGTTTAATCACGATAAGAAAAAATAAATTATTCGTTAAAGAATTATGATAAAATTAATTGGTTTAGTTCCTCTGTTTCCTTTGATTGGTTTTCTAATCAACAGTTTCTTCGGAAAAAAAATGAGCAAGGGTTTATCGGGTACAATTGCCTGTGCAAGCGTGTTGGCTTCGTTTATTGTTTCGGTATTGATTTTTATGGAAGTAAATGCTTCTCAACAAAAATCAACCGTGATAGAAATTTTTTCTTGGATAAATTCTGACACCTTAAAAATTCCATTCTCGTTTTTAGTCGATCCACTTTCTTGTTTATTCTTAATGAACATTACCGGTATTGGTTTTTTAATTCATGTGTATTCAACCAGCTACATGAAAGATGACGAAGGCTTCTCACGCTTCTTTACGTACTTAAACTTATTTGTGTTCTTTATGTTGTTGTTAGTATTAGGTAGCAATTACCTAATTATGTTTGTCGGTTGGGAAGGCGTTGGTTTGTGTTCGTATTTACTAATTGGTTTTTGGTTTAAAAATGATGCGTATAATCGTGCGGCTAACAAAGCTTTCATTATGAATCGTATTGGAGATTTGGGTTTTCTATTAGGAATCATCATGATTTTTATCAATTTTGGCAGCATTTCTTTTGGCGAAGTATTCAATAAAGCATCTTCAGTTCCAACATCAACAATCACAACCATCGCATTATTATTACTTGTAGGTGCTATGGGTAAAAGCGCGCAGTTGCCTTTATACACTTGGTTACCCGATGCAATGGCGGGTCCAACACCGGTATCAGCATTAATACACGCAGCAACCATGGTTACGGCAGGTATATATATGATTGTTCGTTCAAATATTTTTTATTCGATTTCAGATGCCGCCAGCGAATGTGTTGCAGTGGTTGGAGCCGTAACAGCTTTGTTTGCAGCGCTTATTGGTTTATTACAAACCGACATTAAAAAAATATTGGCTTACTCAACCGTATCTCAATTGGGTTTAATGTTTTTAGCATTGGGTGTAGGCGCATACAGCAGCGCGGTGTTTCACGTAACTACACACGCGTTCTTTAAAGCATTATTATTCTTAGGTGCGGGTTCTGTAATACATGCCATGGGTGGCGAACAAGATATTCGTAAAATGGGCGGCTTGAAAAAAGCTTTGCCAATTACTTTTATAACGATGCTATTAGGAACACTTGCTATAAGCGGAGTTCCACCATTTGCAGGTTTCTTTTCTAAAGACGAAATTTTAGCACACACCTACGAGCACAGTCAATTGCTTTGGGTGGTTGGAAGCATCGCATCATTATGCACAGCATTTTATATGTTCCGTTTAATGTTCCTTACGTTTTGGGGTTCATTCCGCGGCACACACGAGCAACAACACCACTTGCACGAATCTCCAAAAGCAATGACAATCCCTTTAATTGTTTTAGCAGCGCTTTCTGTCTTTGGTGGCTTGTTAGGTTTACCCGAATTTTGGGGTGCTAAAAATTGGATGAGCGAAAATTTAGATTCGGTTATCATTCGTAAAAATCCAACTATTTTATCACATGAAACAGAATGGACTTTGATGGCAATTGCTGTTCTTGTAGCGCTTTCAACTATTTACTTTGCATACCAAATGTTTATTAAATATAAAGTGTTGCCAGCCGATAAAGTAGCTGATATGAAACCATTTCAACGTGTTATCTATAACAAATTTTATGTAGATGAAATTTACGATGCTATTATTCGCAAACCATTAGATGCTGTATCGGAAGTGCTTTCTAAATTAGTTGATAAGCAAATGATTGATGCCGCTGTAAACGGAGTGGGAGATCTTACGCTTTGGAAAGCAAGTATTTTTCGCAAATTACAAACGGGTCATATTGGTTTTTACATCATGACAATGGTGGTTGGAGTTATTGCAATAATGTTTTTTAGTTTAATGAAATAGAAAAATATGCTAACAGGTTTCTTAATAATATTACCTTTAATTGCTGCGCTACTTTTATTTTTTATAAAAGGCGAGGGTGCAAAAAAAGTAGCGCTCATTTTTGCATTGGCAGAATGTGGAATCAGCTTACTGGCTTATGTTTGGTATAGATCAAATCCTAACATGGAGGCATTAAGCCTTAACTGCAATTGGGTAGAATCCCTCGGGATAAAATTTGCAGTTGGATTAGACGGCATTAGTTTACTAATGGTTTTACTGACAACTTTTTTAGTTCCGTTAATTATTCTTTCATCCTTTAAAACAACCTACGATAAACCAAATGCTTTTTACGGATTAATTCTTTTAATGCAAAGCGCTTTGGTTGGTGTGTTTGTAGCTAACGATGGTTTTTTATTTTATGTGTTTTGGGAGTTAGCACTTATTCCAATTTATTTTATTTGTCTTTTATGGGGTGGAGAAAATCGTGCAAGAATTACATTCAAGTTTTTTGTGTATACTTTATTCGGCTCGTTGTTTATGTTGATTGGTTTAATCTTTTTATACAACCATACAGGTTTAGATACAGGCATCAAATCCTGGGCAATAAATGATCTTTACGCTGCCGGAAGAAGCTTAACTGAAGCCCAACAAACATTTGTTTTCTGGACCATCCTAATCGCCTTCGCTATTAAAATGCCTATATTTCCTTTACATACATGGCAACCAGATACGTATGTAACAGCTCCAACACCAGGCACCATGTTACTTGCAGGTATTATGCTAAAAATGGGGACTTTCGGTTTAATAAAATGGTTATTACCTATGACTCCTTTAGCGCTTGAAAAATGGGGCGGCGTTGCTATGGGCTTTGCTGTGGTTGGTATCATTTACGCATCGTGTATCGCCATCGTTCAAAAAGATTACAAACGTTTAATAGCTTATTCATCCATCGCTCACGTTGGTTTAATTGCGGCAGGTATTTTATCGGCTAATCAACAAGGTGTGCAAGGTGCGGTTATTCAAATGATGAGTCACGGTATAAATGTGGTTGGTCTATTTTTAATCGCCGATATTTTAATGCGCCATACAGGTACAAGAGACATTACTAAATTGGGCGGTATTCGCAGTATGAACGGACAGTTTGGTGTGTTATTCTTAATCATTATGCTTGGCGCAGTTGCACTTCCATTAACCAATGGTTTTGTAGGTGAGTTCTTATTAATAAACGGCGTGTTTAAATTTAATGCTTGGATGGGCGCTTTTGCAGCCTTAACAATTATACTTAGTGCAGTATATATGTTGCGTAGTTACCAAGCCATTATGTTGGGAGAAAAAAAATTGAACGAAGTTGTTTTTGGTTCTTTAGCCGATAGCGATAAAGCTGTGCTAATTATTATATGTATTGCGGTTATTGCAATTGGAGTATATCCAAAACCACTAAACGATTTAGCAGAACCCGCAGTAAAAGCATTATTAATGAATTTGAAATAAAATAATCGTCATTCCGAGCTTGTGTTCGTCATACTGAACTTGTTTCAGCATCTCTTTAGATTCCGAAATAAATTCGGAATGACATATGCTCAGGATGAAAAATAGAAAATAAAAATATGAAAGGACTTTTTATTATAAGCGGATTAGGAGTTTTAGCCATGCTGGCTGAGATTTTTAAATTCAAGCGTGCGCTTTATCCAATAGTGTTGATTGGAATTTTAGCTGCATTAGTAGCAAACTTTACAGAATTCAACAACAACATGTCTATTGATCAATTCAATAACATGATTCGTTTTGATAACGTAGCGCTTGCTTTTAGCGGAGTAATTTTACTCACAGCTTTCTTTTGGTTTATTTTAGCAAACGAATATTTTAATAATGAAACATCTTTAGCCGATCATTTTTCGTTGGTGTTGTTTGCCATCACAGGCGGATTAATGCTTACAGCTTACAGCAATATGACGACTTTATTTTTAGGTATAGAAATTTTATCTATTCCATTATATGTGTTAGCAGGCAGCAGAAAAAATGATGTAAGATCTAACGAAGCAGGTTTTAAGTATTTAATTATGGGTTCGTTTGCATCTGCATTTCTATTATTTGGTATTGCTTTAATTTACGGCGCAACAGGCACGTTTGATATTATGCTTATTCGTGCAAAAATAAATACAGGTACCATGCCTATGTTTATGTACGCAGGTGTTGTTATGATGTTGGTGGCAATGTGTTTTAAAGTAAGCGCCGCACCATTTCATTTTTGGGCACCCGATGTTTACGAAGGTTCTCCAACTGTAATTACCGCATTGATGAGCACCATTGTAAAAACCGCTGCCTTTGCTGCTTTTATGCGCTTGTTCTTAATTGGTTTTGGAAGCATTTCAGATACCTGGGGAATGGCTTTAGCAGGCATTATTGCCTTATCATTAATCATTTCAAATGTTACAGCTGCGGCACAGACAAGCGTAAAACGTATGTTGGCGTATTCAAGTATTAGTCACGCTGCATTTATGTTAATGGGTATTTTAGCGCTTAATGCGCAGTTTTCTATGCGTGCCATTTTATATTACACCTTAGCGTATTCTATCGGATCTATTGCAAGTTTTACCGGATTATATATTGTAAGTAAAAAAGGCGATGAAACTTATGAAGCGTTTAACGGTCTGGTAAAACGTAACCCAATGATTGCTTTAGGAATGTTAATCTCTATGTTGTCCCTTGCAGGAATACCGGTAACAGCAGGCTTCTTTGCCAAATATTTTATTTTTACAACACTTATAGCTAGTCCGTATAAATGGTTGTTGATAATTGCTGTGCTCACATCTTGTGTTGGCGCATACTATTATTTTAAAATAATTATTGCTATGTACTTTAAAAAATCAGATAAGCACGAGCCGGTTGAATTTGAAATGTCGCACGCATTATTATTGGGTATCTTAACCGTTATTACAATTATTTTAGGCCTGATGCCTGATATGATTTTAAATATGTTTTAGATATGAGTACAGATAAAAGCATAGAATCATCAAAAGCACCGGAACCGGTTGGTTTATATCCACACGCAAAACGTGTTGGTAATTTATTGTTTTTAAGTGGTGTTGGTCCGCGCGAACGTGGCACAAAAAAAATACCCGGTGTAGAGTTAGACTCAACAGGAAAAATTATTTCCTACGATATTGAAGCGCAATGCCACAGCGTGTTTCGAAACATAAAATATATTTTAGAAGACTCGGGAAGCAGCTGGAATAAAATTGTGGATGTAACTGTTTTCTTAACTAACATGAAAGATGATTTTCCTACATACAATAAAATGTGGGCAGAATACTTTAAAGAAAACCCTCCGTGCCGCACTACGATAGAAATTAATTGCCTGCCAACGCCTATTGCTATTGAATTAAAAGTGATGGCTACTATTGATTAATAAAAAGTAAAAGCCACAGATTTCACGGATATTAAAAATAACATCTGTGTATATCTGCGTAATCTGTGGCTAAAAATAATTGAACCTAATCTGCTTGCAAAAAGGGATAACGAAAATCTACCGCAGGTACAAAGGTTTCTTTAATAGTGCGAGCCATTGTCCAGCGCAATAAATTAATTTTTGCTCCGGCTTTATCATTTGTTCCACTGCCACGTGCACCACCAAATGGTTGCTGCCCCACTACGGCTCCTGTACATTTATCGTTTATATAAAAATTACCTGCGCTGTTTACTAATTTTTTTGTGGCAAGTTCAATAGCATAACGATCTTGAGAGAAGATAGCGCCTGTTAAGGCGTATATAGAAGTTGAATCAACTATGTCGCAAATCTCTTCAAATTTATTTTCGTCGTACACATAAATAGTAAGCACCGGCCCGAATAACTCTTCGCACATGGTTACATATTTTGGGTCTTTTACCAAAATGATTGTCGGCTCAATAAAATAACCTTTGCTCTTATCATAATTTCCACCGGCAACAATCTCTACATTTTTATCTGCTTTAGCAGCATCAATATACTTCGCTAGCTTATCAAAACTTTTTTCATCGATAACAGCATTAACAAAGTTTGTAAAATCTTCTGTCGGTCCCATTTTCATGGCTTTCAAATCAGCCGTAACAAAACCTTTCACTTCATTCCATAAATTAGAAGGAACGTATGCGCGAGAAGCGGCAGAACATTTTTGACCTTGGTACTCAAACGCACCTCTGCTAATAGCGGTTGATAAGGCCTTAACATCAGCAGATTTATGACCTAAAATAAAATCTTTACCGCCTGTTTCGCCCACAATGCGCGGGTAAGAACGGTATTTATGAATGTTGTTACCAATGGTTTGCCAAATGTTTTGAAATACTTCGGTACTTCCGGTAAAATGTATGCCTGCAAAATCTTTGTGATTAAAAATAATATCGGCAGCATCCGGCCCACTTGGGTAAATTAAATTAATTACACCTGCCGGAACTCCCGCTTCCATAAAAATTTCCATTAATACATTGGCCGAATAAACTTGTGTGTTGCTTGGTTTCCAAACAACTACATTGCCCATCATAGCGCAAGAAGTTGGTAAATTACCTGCAATAGCTGTAAAATTGAATGGTGTTAACGCATAAACAAAACCTTCTAAAGGGCGCCATTCTAAACGATTCCAAACACCAGGCGATGATTGTGGTTGATCGGCATATATCTCTGTCATGTATTGTACATTAAAACGCAAAAAATCTATGATCTCACAGGCGCTGTCAATCTCTGCCTGAAACGCATTTTTACTTTGCCCTAACATAGTTGCCGCGTTTAGCTTTGCACGGTACGGACCTGCAATTAATTCGGCAGCTTTTAAAAAGATGCTTGCACGATGCTCCCAACTTAAATTTGCCCATTGGTCTTTTGCCGCTAAAGCTGCATTTATGGCTTGGGTTACATGCTCTTTATCGCTTTTATGAAAGTGGCCCAAAGTATGTTTATGATCGTGCGGAGGGGCTATTCTTACTTTGTTATTGCCACGAATTTCTTTTCCGCCAATATACATAGGTATATCAAGTTCTTTGCTGCGCAAGTGTTTAAGCATGGCTTGTAACTCAATGCGTTCTGCACTTTTAGGCGCGTAGTTTTTAATGGGTTCGTTATGTGGGGTGGGTACTTTATAAATTCCTTTAGGCATACTGATTTTATTTTTTACAAAAGTACGTTTTTACTTGGTATAGCATTTATGAAACTATGTTTTTGTTTATCACCTTTAATATGTTTTTAATAGATTGAGATGCTGAAACAAGTTTAGCATGACGATAGTGTATTTGCGTTAGGGATGCGGCAAGAAAGCCTTTTTAAGTACTCTTAAAAAGCTTTACTGCGGGCAGCCCGCCGGCAGTAACCTGCCGGAACGCCCATATACAAATAATTAAAACGCCCTGCTGATGCCTATTACACAACGGAAGCCAAAGTAATTACTTTCTACATAAGGCAGGCGGTTTATAAGCAGCGGAAAATCTGCACGGATGGCTAATGGTTTTAGTTTTTGCAACTTTCCCCATTTTTGTATGGTAAGTGTGGTGCCTACGCCGGCATCTGCTATGATGCCTGATAGTTTAAATGCCTGGTAATTAAAGTTGGTATTTATTACGCCGGCATCGCCAAACAAGTAAGCCCCAAAGGCAAGTGTTTGTTTGGTTGCTTTAGCTATGAAAGAAAAATATTTACTAAAATCTAACTCGCCGTTAATTGCGCCGCCGCTGGTGCCTTTGTAATTAAAATGATAAAGTCCGTTGGCATCAACCGTTGGCAATAAATAACCCATATAGCCGCGCAGGTTTAAGCCGCCGCCCGCCGCAAAGTTTGCGTTGGTGGTGTTGTTGCCAAAACTAAAGGGTTGAAAGATGCCCATAGCGCGCGTAAATTTACTATCCATCAAATCTTCTGGGTTAGCACCTGCCGCGTATAGCATAGATTCTGAAGGAATATTATTACCTCTACCGTACTGTACAAACACACGGGTATGTAAACCTATTTTGCCAAAATAAGTTTTGTTTACGGCGGTAAATGTGGCGGCAGAGTAATCATAATCTCCTAAAAAAGGCGCGCGTACATTAAAGTTTATAAACCCAATACCCCTTTTATAATTATAGTTATGATCTATGCCGAATGAAGCATAACTGTTTAATTGTTTTACGCTGCTCCATTGATTTTTATATATCAAATAGTTGAGTGAATTAGTATCATAACGCTCCATAGCTTTTAGCTGAACATAAAAACGTGTTTTTTCATTATTGCTTTTTCTATCGAAACCTACCATGGCAGAAGCCAGTCCGTCTAGCGATTTAATGGTTGTATAAATACTGGATTTTTTCATGAACTTATCCGTAGCTGTTTTATAAGTAAACAAAAACGAAATAGGATCATGGCTGTTTACAGATGCTCTCTTAGGAAGGAACGCCTGCCCTACCCCGGTATTTAACCAACAAGTAAAATCAAAAATATTTTTGTAGTTCATATAGTTGCCGTTAACATTAACGCCAACTTTAATACCATCATAACCATTATACCAAAGCGCTGGCCTAAGGAAAGCCTGGTATTTGTTTCTATTTGGCGGGTTGGCTATTTTAGAATCAAATGGCAAAGATATCTTACGATGTGCGGCATTATTCATCGGGTTAATATCAGGCATAACATGCGCAGTATCTATAAAAACATTTTTAATTTTATTACCCGCGGGAATAGTAACCGTTGCTGTATAAGTTGGCTTTACTTTATCCCAACCTATCCAACGTGGTAGAATGGTAGCACTTGTCTTTTTTTCGTACCAGGTATTTGGAATATAAAAATTTAATCTTTCGTTGGTAGAAGTTTCCACCGTAAAATCTATCGGCATTTGCATACGGCCTTTTCGTTTAAAAGTTATAGCGTATTGATTGGAGTCGCCTTTTACTTTTTTTACTTTGCCAACTGCATAATCAATGGTCTTTGAGGTTTCTAACCATTCATCAAAAAACCAATTAAGATCATTATGTGTAAAATTTATAATAGATGCTCTGAAATCTTCGGGGTACGGATGACAGAATTTCCATTGATCGAAATAGTGTTGCATAGCCGCTTTAAACATATCATTACCCAATACGTAACGTAAATTGTAAAGCATAACCACGGTTTTGGTATAAACTTGGCCGTAGCCACCACCGTGTAAGATAGCGCCATTAAAATAATCGCTATGTGTATTTAAGGTTGTTTCGCTGCCATGTAAAGCTTCGTTAAAATAACTAAGGTATGCGTTGGTTTCTCTGTAATAAACCGAATCAGTATGATTACGCACATAGGCACTTTTTACTTTTGGATAGATGTTGTATTTGCCCTGTATATTCTCCCAACCATCGCAGGTATAAAAATGTGTAAAGCCTTCATCTAAAAAAGCACGATATGTTTCATTACTGCCTACCATACCGAAGAACCAGTTATGCGAAATTTCATGAATGAACAATCCTCGGTAACCTGGGTCAGAGCCACCATCAAGAGTTATCATCGGGTATTCCATTCCATCATCGGCATCAGCGGCAATCATTTTAGGATAACCGTACTCGCCAATATTTTTAGAATTATTTTCTATGATCTTAGCCACATAAGCAGCGGCGTTTTGCCAGGCACCTGCATGTTGCTCTTGCGCCAAGGCAATGCAATGCACATCTTTATACATAACTTCTGCAATGCGATAGGTAGGATCAAATGTGTACGCGACATCATGTACATTGATAGCATTGAATACCCATGTTTTATAGGTGCCATTCGGCGTTATCATTTCAGCAGGAGCCGAGTTAAAAGGTTTTTTAGCGAAGTTGGAAATATCTAGTTTCTGACGAAGATCTCCGGGAAACATTTCTTTTTCATTTTGCAAAACACCTGTTCCATCACAAATGTATTGATTAGGCAAAGAAAGTTCTATGTGATACGATCCAAAATCACCATAAAATTCATGATCCATGTGTTGATCCGTATTCCAACCTTGTTTTTTATCATAGACAGAAATACGCGGGTACCAATGCGCCAAATTAAAATGTTTGTACCCAAACGAACCATATAATTTCATGCGGTTACGTATAGCTTCGTCATCAAAATAAGTTTTAAATTTTATGTTTAATGTTGTTGATTCGCCTGGTTTTAAAGGTGTTTGCAGCCAAACCTTCATTACACTGTTATCTACTTCGGTTTTTAAATCTTGTCCGTTTATGGTAATGCTTTCTACGTTAGTACCCAAGCCTGCGGCGCGATATTTACCATAATGAAGATCTATATCATTGTTCTTATAAAGATCGCTTAAATACGAGTTTTTAGTTTGCGCGTTGCTATATAAATGAAAAAAGACAAACGGCAATTCATCTGGAGAGTTATTAAAATAAGTGAGTGTTTCATCTCCGGAAACAATATTTAGGCTATCGGTTAATTTTGCTTTGATGTTATAGTCTACATCCTGCTGCCAGTAACCCTCGTAAGGCTTGCGGTTTTTCCAGTAATATTTATTGGAAGCAGAACGATATTCTTCTGTTTGCGCATAGCTCATCCCAGCCTTCCCAAGAGGAAGGAGTAATAGCAGTAAAAAATATTTTTTAATCATGATGTTCAAAGATAAAATATTTTACTGATTGAGAATATGTGCTATAAAAAACAAGTTAGCCTCTAAAATATAACCTACCAAAAGAAATTAAATGCCTTTTACAATGCCTTCTTTTTCGTTACGAATAAAATTAAGTATCTGTGTGCGCTCAGCAGAATCAGGGCATTCGGCTTCCACTGCATCTATCGCTTTAGATAAGCTATAGCCGCGCACAAAAATAATTCGGTAAATATCTTCGATATTTTTAATACTTTCTTTAGATAATCCTCTTCGGGTTAAGCCAACAATGTTTACCCCGATATATTGTAATGGTTCGCGTGCGCATCTAATAAATGGGGGAACACTTTTGCGTATTAAAGAACCGCCAGCTATAAAGCAATGTGCGCCTATAGTTATAAATTGCTGAGTGCCGCTAAGGCCTTCTATAATGGCATAATCCTCTACAGTTACGTGGCCCGTAATGCCGGTATAATTTGCAATGATAACATGGTTGCCCACCAAACTATCATGTGCCAAGTGCGCGTATGCCATAACGAGGCAGTTATCGCCCACACGAGTTTCCATTTTATCTACAGTACCTTTGTTTATAGTAACATATTCTCTTATAATAGTGTGGTTACCAATAATGGTTAAACTAGGTTCTCCTTTATATTTAAGATCTTGAGGGGTACCACTAATAACAGCTCCCGGAAATATCTTGCAGTCGGTGCCAATTCGTGCACCATCCATAATAACGGCATTAGGACCTACCCAGGTATTATCGCCAATAATAACATCGGCGGAAATGCTTGTAAAAGGTTCTATGGTAACATTTTTGCCAAGTTGTGCATTGGGGTGGATGTGTGCAAGTTTTGAGATCATATACAATTAAGCGTTTTGTGCTTTAGAAACTTTTTTTTCTAGCCCGCGTACTTTAACTATTTGCGCCATAAGATCTGCTTCAGCTACCATTTTATTGCCTACATACGCAGCGCCTTTCATGTGGCATAAACCTCGGCGAATAGGCTCTGCTAGCTCCATTCGAAAAACAACGGTATCACCCGGGACAACCTTTTGTTTGAACTTAGCACTTTCTATTTTTACAAAATACGTTTGGTAATTTTCAGGATCCGGAACCGTTTTCAGGCAAAGAATACCTCCTGTTTGCGCTAAGGCTTCAATGATAAGAACACCCGGCATTACGGGCTCGTCAGGAAAATGCCCCTGACACCAAAACTCATTTATGGTAACATTTTTTACGCCTATTACGTACTCGTTTGTAAGTTCCATGATCTTATCTACCAATAAGAACGGGTAACGATGTGGCAACACTTTCATCAAATCGGTAGAAGTATATACAGGCGTTGCTGACAGATCTAAACGCGGCAGGTTACCCTCGCGTCTTTCTTTTTTAATAAGTTCTTTTATTTTTTTAGCGAACTCTACGTTGCCAGCATGCCCGGGACGTGCCGCTAAGACGTGTATCTTTAAAGGACGACCAACCAAGGCAAGATCGCCAACAATATCTAATAATTTATGCCTCGCGGGTTCATTATAAAAATGCAACTTGGTATTGTTTAGAACTCCACGCCCTTTAACTTCCATGTTTTCTTTATGAAATACTTTACGCAGGTAATCAAGTTTATCTTCCGGCACTTCTTTATCAACCAATACAATGGCGTTATCTAGATCTCCGCCTTTAATTAAATTGTGCTGCAACAACATTTCAAGTTCATGCAAAAAAACAAAAGTGCGGCAACGTGATATTTCGTTTTTAAATTCCTGCAAGTTATACATACCTGCGTGTTGTGTGCCCAACACTTCGCTGTTATAATCAACCATTACAGTCGCGCGAAAAGTCTCCTGCGGCACAGCCAGCATCTCTACCTTTTTGATCGGGTCTTCGAAAGAAAGATTTTCTTTAAGGATAAAATATTCTCTCTCTGCGTTCTGCTCAACAATTTCTGCGGCTTCTAATGCTTCTATAAATTTTATAGAACTACCATCCATTATGGGCATTTCAGGCGCATCCACTTGTATCAGGCAATTATCAATTTCTAATCCGCGCAGGGCAGCTAACACATGCTCGGTGGTGTAAACACGCGCGCCGTTTTGCTCTAAAGTTGTACCACGAGATGTATCAACTACCAGATCAGCATCCGCATCAATAGTTGGTTTGCCATCTAAATCAGTTCGTTGAAATTTATACCAATGATTTTCGGGTGCTGGATTAAAGGTAATGGTAACTTTTTTGCCGGTATGTAAGCCTACGCCCGTAAGCGAAACAGCTTTTTTTATAGTACATTGTTTATCGCTCATGTCAGCTTATTTGTTTATGCTTAATTGTTTTTCTAATTCACTTATTTTTTGTGCGAGCTTTGGCAGTTTTCTAAAGATAACGAAGCTTCTTTGAAAATCAAGGTACGGCATAGCCGGAGATCCCTGCCAAGCTTCACCTTCGTTTTTAATACTATTGCCTATGCCTGTTTGGCCGGCAATTTTTACACCGTCGGCAATTTTTAAATGACCAATAATGCCTGCTTGTCCGCCTATCATACAATTTTTTCCAATTTTTGTAGAGCCCGCTATAGAAGCACTCGCCGCTATAACCGTATTTTCTCCTATTTCAACGTTATGTGCTATTTGTATTAAATTATCAAGCTTAACGCCTTTACGAATAATGGTTGAACCGAGCGTAGCGCGATCTATTGTAGTGTTAGAGCCTATTTCAACATGGTCTTCGATAATTACATTGCCTATTTGCGGAATTTTTTTGTAGTTATTTTCGCTGTTCGGCGCAAACCCAAAACCATCTGCTCCAATAACAACGCCCGCGTGTAGGGTACAATGCGCGCCAATAAAACAATCACTATAAATTTTAGCGCCAGCGTAAATGGTGGTATTATCGGCAATTTTACAATTATCGCCTACAAAAGCATGCGGGTAAATTTTTACATGGTTGCCTAATACCACATTCTCGCCAATGTACGCAAAGGCTGCTACATAACAATCGTTTCCAAGTTTGGCGGTTTGTGCAATGTAAGAAGGTTGTTCAATGCCTTTTTTATTATTCTTAACCTGATTATACATTTCAAGCAGTTGCGCAAAACACGCATAAGCATCATCTACCCGAATTAATGTACAGCTTGATTTTACAGGCTTTTCAAGTTGCATGTTTTTATTTAAAATAACAATAGAAGCATCGGTAGTGTATATGTATTGAGCATATTGCGGGTTTCCTAAAAAAGAAAGTGTTTCGGCTTTTCCGTCTTCTATCTTAGAAAGATTGCTGACAAATACGTTCGCGTCTCCTTCAATAGTTCCGTTTAAAAGTGCAGCAATTTGTGAGGCAGAAAATTTCATTATAAACTTTTTACGAGATAACGATTTAACCCCCAAATTTAAAAAAAATACGCTTGTTTGCGCTAAAAAAGCGACTTTTACACTAAAATTAAATAACAATGCTATGTTTGGAAAATTAGGTGATATGATGGGCAAGCTTGCTGAAGTGAAACAAAAAATAGAAGAAATAAAAATAGGGCTTGAGGCCAAAACCATACATGTTAGTGGCGCAGGTGGAGATATTAAAATCACCATGAACGGAAACAAAAAGCTGCTAAGCCTTGAAATTGCTGATGCGTTGCAACACGGCGCTAAAGAAGAGTTACAAAAGCAACTACTGCTTACCTTTAATAACGCGGTTACCGAAGCCGATAAAGTTAGCGCCGATGAAATGAAAAAGGTAGCCGGCGGAATGATTCCTCCGGGGTTGATTTAGGAACATCGTTTATCCAAAAACTTAATTGGCTTACGGCTCGTTTCTGGTAAAATAAGTTTTTGTAGTTTTTCTATTTCAGTAAAAATTAGGTTAGGTGCAACACGCAATTTAGCCCTGAAAAAATCTTTAATTTCTTTTTCTAATTTCTCCGAAGGGTTTGCACAGCCAATGTGTACAAGCAATTCGTCTGTGCCAATTTCATTGGTAAACACCTCTACTTGATAATTTTTTACTTCTTCCAGCACATCTAAAATTTCATACAAAGCATGTGGATAAATAGTAGTGCCTTTGTATTTTATCATTTGTTTTTTTCTGCCCAAAATCGGACTTAAACGTACGCTCGTTCTTCCGCATTTACATTTCTCATAATGTATTTTGCAAATATCGCCTGTCTTGAAACGCAACAACGGCATAGCTTCTACGCCTAATGTAGTTATCACTAATTCTCCGGCTTCGTTATTTTTAATTTCGTTTCCGACCTCATCAATTAATTCAATAAATAATAAATCGGGTTGATGATGCGCACCAACACCGTGCTCACATTCTGTAAAAGCAGCGGCCATTTCGCTGGAAGCATACGTTGAGAACAATTTTAAATTCCAATTCTCTGTAATTTTTTTGCCCAATTTATTTAGAGAAAAATTTTCGTTTCTAATGGGTTCTCCAATGCAAATAGCTTTTTGTATGCTTGAGTTTTTATAATCTATATTATGTTGTTTAGCATACTCAACTAATTTTAAAATAAAAGATGGCACACAAATTATAACGTTTGGTTTTACACGATTGATGGTATCCCACTGCAATTGCGGTATGCCGTTACCCACACGAATAATGCCTGCACCCAGTTTACGCGCGCCTAAAAAATACGCAAGTCCGGCCATAAAACGCTTATCAATAGTTGTCATTAATTGATACACATCTTTAGCGGAGCCGCCTGTAATTTTAAACGAATTACATTCGTTACCCGCTAATCTTTCTAAATCGTTTTCTGTAAGAGCAATGGTAACAGGCTCTCCAAGTGTACCGGATGTAGTAACGTAATCAATTATTTTTTCTCGATCGACACAAAAAAAGTCAACATTGTACTTTTGTATATCTTCTTTTGTGGTAAACGGTATTTGTTTAAAATTTGCAATAGATTTTATTTTTTCATAATGAATATTGTTTTCAAAAAACAGTTTTTTATAAAAAGTAGAGTTTTTATTTACATACTCAACCATTTGAATAAGCTGATTTTTTTTATGTTTCAACACTTCTTCATTATCTGCAAAAATAAGTTCGGTCATATTATAAAGTAAGTTTTGCGATTTGTTTTTTAATTTCTTTTAGCTCTTTATTAGTAGCAATTTCTTTTGTCAGAGCGGTTTGATAATACATTACAGCTAATTTTTTATCACCCTTTTTTTTGTAATAATCTGCCATAATTTGGTAGGTGTAATAACTGTTAGGATTGCTTGCTACTAAGGCTTTTATAACATCTTCATCAACTTTTAAATTACACTTTGCTTTGGTGCAAAAACGCACATAATTTTTAATTTTTTGAAACAGTAAAAAGTTTTTGTACTCTTTTGTTTGAAGAAAAGTATCTGCTGAAATAGTCATCGGAGTTTCATTAATTACTTTATTTGTTTTAAGCGTTGGAGCTTCAGCAAAAACCTTATTTAAATCGTAACAAATAAATTGCCCTAATTGAAACGGTTGTGTAGAAACCCACACCAGCCTGTCTTGCGGAGAAAACACAACTGCATGATGCGCTATTAATTGATTGATTGCTTTTTCGTTTCCTAAACCAATATCTCTGTTATTAATGCCTTTTCTATCGCGTAAAATAGTTGCGGCATCTTTATAATTTACAGCTTTGTAATTGCTTAGTAATTGCTCCATTCTGTATTTTCTAAACATAGATGAACTCTCTACAATGTTTTTATTGTTGTTTACATCTTTGGCAAATGCTTCACTTTGGTAATGATTCGGACAAACGATTTGGTTTCTATCTTCTTGATACAAATTTGTTTTAGTGGGAGTTTTTTCAATGATGAAGCATTTATTATCTTCGGAAGATGCAATTAAAATAGATTCTGAAACAAAAGTTTTTCGTTTCTCGGCAATAGCATAAGCCTCTTTTATGTTTTTAGTATATTGCAAAATTTCTTTCGCTAATAAAGAGATGGGTGTGGCTACACCTGTTGGTATATCGCTCTTTGCAGCATTTAAGGTAACGGTCAAGCCTTTATCGTTCATACCCGAAACAACGCCTGTAAAACCTGCCCAAGTTATGTACATGTATTTATAGCCGGTAGTGGGTTTTACAAAGGCAACAATTTTGTTTTTTGCAAAATCATCGCCCGAATAAAAATCAAAACTTCTGCCGACTAATAATTTTCCGGTTTCAGATCTGTCATTCCAAACACCAAAAGAGGTACAGCCAACGGCCATGTTTTTATCTTGCAAAGCATGCCCAATATCGTGTGCAGCGTGGTAATTTAATATGCGATAATACTTGGGTGCCATTTTATCAAACTTATTGGAGGCAGAAAGCGACACTCCATAAATTTCTTGTTGGTATTCGTCTGTAATGTTTTTAGTCAGATTTCTATTAAAGTAAGCGACAAAATATTTCAAAAAATTCAAGTAAAAATCAGACGGAATAATTGTTTTTATTTGCTTAATAAATGCAATTTCTTGTTGCTCAGCTAACTCTTTTGTCAGCTTGCCATTTATAACACCTCGTTCAAAACCATCACCTTCCAAATACAGCTCCCACAGCTCGCTTTGGCTCTTTTTAAGCCAATTATTTCCAATTTTATAGAAGTTTGTGTCAAGTGTTTGTCGTGTGAAATTTAAAGAAGTTTTATCTTTTATTTCAGGCGTAGCCACATAAATACTCGCCAAAAAATAAATCAAAAAAACAACTAGCAAAATACCTATGACAAGTATGGTTTTTTTTGTAAAACGAAATATGGTTTTCAGTGTTGACAAGTAAAAAATTAATTTACCTGCAAATTTACGATTTTACAAGCACATAAATTAAATACAGGTTTGTATATTCGCAATCTATGAGTACAATAAAAATTGGTGCCGAAAAACTTACACTTTCAATTTGCAAACAAATTTTAATTGATAATGCCGTTATTGAAATTGATTCTACTGCTTTACAAAGAGTTTATGAGAGCCATTATTTCTTAAAAGAGTTTATAAAAGATAAGCTTATTTATGGCGTAAATACCGGGTTTGGGCCTATGGCGCAATATAAAATCAGTCATGATGATCAGATACAATTACAGTACAATTTAATACGTAGCCACTGTAGCGGTAGCGGAAACCCTATTGCAGAAATTAATGTACGCGCAACCATGTTGGCTCGTCTTAATATGTTGTTGTTGGGTTATTCGGGCATACATCCTAAGGCTGTTACGCTTTTGCAAGAAATGATTAATCGCAAAATTTCGCCGGTTATATTTGAGCACGGCGGCTTGGGTGCCAGCGGAGATTTAGTGCAGTTGGCGCATCTTGCTTTAGCTATGATTGGCGAAGGAGATGTACATTATAAAGGAGAAATTACTTCAGCCGAAAAAGCGTTTAAAACCGAAAAATTAACGCCGCTTAACATACACATTCGTGAAGGATTAGCGCTGATGAACGGTACATCAGCCATGTGTGGCATAGGTATTATCAATTTACTAAATGCTAAAAACCTTTTAGAAAAAGCTACGCAGGCATCTGCCATGGTGATAGAAATGGTAGAGTCTTATGATGATCATTATTCGAACGAATTAAACAGTGTAAAACTTCATCGCGGACAAAACCAAATTGCTAAAAACATTAGAGAACATTTAGCGGATAGTAAGTTGGTAAAAAAACGCAGTCAGCATTTATACGACCAACCAACAACCGAAACTGTTGTAAAAGAAAAAGTGCAAGAATATTATTCTATACGCTGTGTGCCGCAAATACTGGGGCCTGTGTATGATACCATTGCTTTTGCAGAAGAAGTTATTATTGATGAAATAAATTCGGCAAACGATAACCCCATTGTTGATTACAAGAATAAAAATGTTTTTCATGGCGGAAATTTTCACGGAGATTACCCAGCTATTGAAATGGATAAATTAAAAATTGCTATTACCAAACTTTCTATGTTGGCAGAAAGGCAGTTGAATTTTTTAATGAATGATAAATTAAACGGAAAGCTTCCTCCGTTTGTAAACTTGGGTACGCTTGGTTTAAACCTAGGTATGCAAGGCACGCAATTTACAGCAACATCTACCGTGGCCGAAAATCAAACCCTATCAAACCCCATGTACATACACAGCATCCCTTCTAATAACGATAACCAAGATATTGTGAGCATGGGTTCAAATGCTGCGCTAATGGCTCAAAAAGTTATTAATAATACCTACGAGGTTTTGGCAATTGAATTTATGAGTATCATTCAGGCTATAGATTATTTAAAATGCGAAGACAAATTATCGGCCGTTTCTAAAAAATTATATAAAGAAATGCGCACACTTGTTCCTGTTTGGGAAAAAGACACCATTCAATACATTCGTCAGCAAAAAATTATAGGGTATCTTAAAAAGTAATTATTTTGAGAGTGCTTTTATTACTATCCTTTTATGCGTAGAGCCTGTAAGCTATAGGTTTTACCTTTTATAACCATAAAAGTCATTTGCTTGGTTTTAGGTATAATTGTGCCTGTGCCAGGTATGTAGCACCATTTATCTTTTTCGTTACGAAACATTGATTGACGCGCAACATTCCCGTTAACGTCTATTTTTACGCATACAGCAACGCCGCCGGTAATATTTTTGATAGCTTTATATTTTTTACCATTTTCGTAGGCTTCTATCGGCTGTTCAACATTTTTAGGGTGTTCAACATAAAATAAATATAGGTTATTTCCGTTAACAGCGATATCTCCTTCCGACATGTCTTCTTTGCTTGAAGAGGCACTTCCGTATTTTGGGATAAGTTTACTGAAAACAATTTTCCCCGAAGCATCAAACTTTGTTACAACATACTCGCGCGCAATATATCTTACAGAGGTATAACTCATTGAAGACGATGAGCTGCTACTAGTGGTAACCACTATATAATGGCTACTTTCTATTAAAAATTGTCCCCCATCAGCAGTCTTGATAAGTCCCTCAGAAACAAAATCCCAATCATCAGGATTCTTAATAGTACCAATTTTATAATCTAATTGCTTGTAAATATTACTGGAATAGTAGCCGAAATTAGATGAGATAATAGATGCTTTATTCAAATCGATCGAAATAGAATATGCACCTATTAGATTATCACGTTTAGCCTCCTTTGGATAGGCATCTTTAAACGAACCGTAGTAAGTAATTTTGCCTTTGTCCGTTTGTACTTCGTCGTAATTTTCTAAGTATTTATATTCAATAGGAAGGGGGACAAATTTATCTGTATTGGCAGCCGTATTATGTACTACAAGTATTTCGTAGCGGGGGTTTCTTTTTTCTTTTTTTTCTGAAATTTTTATGTTGGGAAGAATGAAGTAAAAAATATTACCTTCGTTGGTAACGCCATAGGCAGATGAGTTCATCAGTTTTCCATCTTTACTATTAATCAGGTTAATTGTTTTTGTGATAGATAAAGATGCCACATCATAAATTTCAGCCTTAACCACTTGAGGTTTTTCTGTCCATTGAAAGGCAGATATTATCATCATTTTTTTATGGTCAGGCGAAAAAGAAATATCAAACTTTCGTCCTTTTGTACCAAAAGGATCACTTTCAAGTATACTAACGGTTTTTTTATCAACCAAAAGTTTACCTGTATTTTTATCTAACACATTTAGGTACAGGTTTTTGTTTCTTCCATCATAAAGAGAGGTAAAAAAAAGAACTTTATCTTTTGCCACATATGTGCCCTCTACGTCTTCTATTTTAATAAGTTGGAATACTTTAAGAAAGTGCATAAGTAAAAACTTGTGCTCAAAAATAGTTGTCATATCGGGGTTGTATTTGGTAATAGTGTAGGTTCGGTGCTGTTCGTCTGCTTTTATACTTTCTTTGGTTTCGTCTAAATAGGCAGAATAAATTTCGTCATCATCGGTGGTAAATGTGTTGTATGTTTTTGGTGTGGCTTTTAAGCCCGCATCATTAGCAGAAACAACATCTACCAACTGAGCAAAGGAAGTGCTTACTTTAAAAAGTATCGCCGCTATTAACAAAAATTTCTTCATATATATTTTTTTGTAAAACTATTAAAAATTTATTTCTTAACGAATTTTAATAACTGCATTTTCTTATTAAATTTGTAAATTGTTTTAATTGTATTAATATGAAATTTGCTTTAGTTACCGGTGGTTCTCGTGGAATTGGCAAGGCTATTTGCCTTAAATTGGCCGAAATGGGCTATAATATTTTAATAAACTTCCAATCTAACGAAGAGGAAGCTAAAAAAACGGCTGTCCTTATAGAAGCAATGGGCGTTACAGCGCAACTACTAAAATTTGATGTATCTAAAGAAGACCAAGTTAACGCCTCTTTAGGCGTTTGGATGGAAGAAAATAAAGATAAAACCATCGAGGTTTTGGTAAACAATGCCGGCATTCGCAAAGATAATTTGCTGATGTGGATGAGCAACGATGAGTGGCACAAAGTAATGGATATTGCCGTTGACGGATTTTTTTACGTAACTCGCCTTATCATAAAAGATATGTTGGTTAAAAAATACGGGCGGGTAATTAATATCACTTCACTTTCTGGCCTAAAAGGTTTACCCGGACAAACCAATTATTCGGCATCAAAAGCAGCTGTAATTGGCGCTACAAAAGCATTGGCACAAGAGGTGGGCAGGCGTGGCATTACCGTAAACGCAGTAGCTCCGGGCTTTATTAAAACTGATATGACCGAAGGAATTGATGAAAAAGATTTTAAACGATTAATACCCGTTGCACGTTTTGGCGAAGTTGATGAAGTAGCTGATGTGGTAGCATTTTTAGCTTCCAAAAAAGCATCTTACGTTACCTCGCAAGTAATATCGGTAAACGGCGGTTTATATTCTCAATAAAAAATGAAATTACCTTGTTTTTAAAACATAAAATAAATCAAGATAACACGGTGATTACAGATGGCAAATAAACGACAATAACATCGACAGATGAAACGAGTTGTTATAACAGGAATGGGAATTTGGTCTTGCCTTGGCATCAGCTTAGAGGAAGTAACCAACTCATTGCGCCAAGGTAAATCAGGTATTGTGTTTGATGCGCCACGCAAACCATTGGGTTATCGCTCTGCACTTACCGGCACCGTTCCAACTCCCGAATTAAAAGGTTTATTAGATAGAAGAGCTCGCGTACAAATGTCGGAAGAGGCTGAGTACGCTTATATGAGTACCGTTCAGGCCTTGGCACAAGCCAAAATGGATCCTGATTATATTGCAAAAAATGAAGTAGGTATTTTATTCGGAAATGATTCTTCTGCTAAAGCCGTTATTCAAAGTGCTGATTTAGCGCGTCTTAAAAAAGATAATACACTAATTGGTTCTGGTTCTATTTTTCAATCGATGAATTGTACCATTACCATGAATTTATCTACCATTTTTAAACTTCGTGGCGTAAACTTTACCATTAGCGCAGCTTGTGCAAGTGGTTCGCACGCAGTGGGAATGGCTTATTTAATGATAAAATGGGGTTTGCAAAAAGCAGTAATTTGCGGTGGCGGACAAGAATTAAATCATTACACATTTGGAAGTTTTGATGCGTTAAGTGCTTTTTCTATCCGAGAAAATGACCCTACCAAAGCTTCTCGCCCGTTTGATAGAGATCGTGACGGGCTTGTTCCTGGCGGTGGTGCAGCTACGTTGGTTTTAGAAGATTATGATTCTGCTATAGCAAGAGGTGCTCCTATTTTGGCCGAAATTGTTGGTTATGGTTTTTCGTCTAACGGAGATCATATTTCAAATTCTAGTCCCGAAGGGCAAATTCGCTCCCTGCAACATAGCCTAAAAGATGCCGGTCTACTGGCAAAAGATATTGATTACATAAACGCTCACGCAACATCTACCCAAGGCGGAGATTTTGCCGAAGCCATTGCAATTGATACTGTTTTTGGAGAAACAAAACCAATTGTTAGCTCTACCAAATCTATGACGGGGCATGAATGTTGGATGGCCGGAGCTAGCGAAATTGTGTATTCTACCTTGATGATGCAAAATGATTTTGCGGCTCCAAACATAAATTTTGAAAACCCGGATGAGGCTTCTGCTAAATTAAATATTGCCACAAGTGCGGTAAATAAAAAAATTGATGCTTTTTTAAGCAACTCTTTTGGGTTTGGAGGCACAAATTCAACCCTTATTGTTAAAAAAGTTTAACTTATATTTGTCCTCCATATGACTAAAGAAGAAATTATAGAAAGAACTAACCAATTTTTAGTAGACGAATTTGAAGTTGATGCTACAAAAATTACTCCCGAAGCAAATCTTAAAGAAACACTTAATTTAGATAGCTTAGATTACGTTGATTTAGTAGTGATTATTGAAAGTAATTTTGGTTTTAAAGTTGTGGGCGAAGATTTTATCGGTATACAAACTTTCCAACAGTTTTATGATTATTGCTACACAAAAGTAGAACAAAAAGCAAACGTTTAACTCCTTCATGCAAGAAGATAAATGGCAAGGAAAAAGCTCCGGCGGCGTACTTGGCTATAAAATATTTGTTT
>JBBRAG010000016.1:0-73475 GCA_038206945.1 Bacteroidia bacterium
TTGATAAAAATCATACTTGCTAGTGACTTCTCCTACGAATGGTTAATTCTATTAAATAGAAATTTGAAATATAATTTATTAGGCAACAGTAATACTGAAGAACCGGCCAACAGCGGAACTGAAGAAATTTTACCATTAAAAATAATAATTATGAAAACAAAAAAAACAATCGCCACTCTTTTTACAGCATTACTTATTATGATAGTAAGTTTTACAACAAATAATGTGAGCGCACAAACAGACGCTAAAAACATGAAAGAATGTTGTATGATGAAGGAAGGGAAAATGTTGCATTGCAAAGACGGAAAAACAATGCCAATGGAAAAAGACATGACTATGGCTAATGGCACTAAGTGCATGGTTAATGGTGAATGCGTTATGAAAAATGGCGAAAAAATGATGATGAAAGATGGGGAATGTATAGATATGAAAGGGAAAATGGATAAGTGTGAAGCGATGTGTAAAGATAAAAAAAACGATAAAACCAAAGCAATAGTTTATACCTGTTCTATGCATCCGGAAGTTACAGCCGATAAGCATGGCAAATGCCCGAAATGTGGAATGGAGTTAATTAAAAAGAAATAAAAATAGTTGGGCGACAGCGATACTGAAGAGCCGATCAACAGCGGAACTGAAGAAAAATTAAACACCTAGGAAAATGAGTCACCAAAAATTTCAAAGTTGCATTGATGCTTGTGTATCATGTGCAGTAGAATGTAATCATTGCGCAACAAAGTGCTTGCAAGAGAATGATATTAAAATGATGGTTAAGTGTATTCAACTTGACAGACAATGTGCAGTTATTTGTTTCGCTGCTGCTCAATTAATGAGTATCGGTGAAGAACACGCTTCGCATTTGTGCGAAGAATGTGCTGAAATTTGTGAAGCATGTGCCGTTGAATGTGGAAAACATACAAACGAACATTCTAAAAAATGTGCTGAAGCGTGCAAAAAATGTGCTGAAATATGCAGAAGCATGACTAAAGTGGCTGCATAATAGCTGAGTTAATTCATTAGGGAAATAGTTGTAATAAACGTTCCACTTTTAATTTCCTTATGGAAGCTCAAATTACAGTCTTGACAACACCCTTATTTTTGGCGAAAAGCATTAAAAAGTACAATTAACTCACGAGTTATGGTAAAATTACCGTAAAATACGCTAACAGCCCTTATTTTTGACCAAGCCTAAACACCTTGCAAAAGTGACTTGTCGCCCGTAAATCAACTAAAAATCGCTGAATTTGGGCTTCTTTAAGTTCTTTAGGATTTTCATAGGAAGATTGGTTCGAACAGGGTAACTTTGAGCCCGCTGAAAAGCAGAACCCTTTGATAGCAATACTTTCAAAGGGTTTTTTGTTGATTTAATTCCTATTAAACTTAAAGTCTTTTCTTAATTTTTATATTGATTTAAAGCATAGGCGCTACAAATTAATAATAATACACATAGAGCTTATATAATTACCAGCTGCCGCCGGCACCGCCGCCGCCAAAATCTCCGCCCCCAAAGCCACTAAAGCCACTATCACTATTCGAAGAACCGCTTGAACTATTATTATCCCAACCGCCAAGACCTCCAATAAAAGGAAACCACCCGCTATGGCCCATGGTATAGCCACCGTTTGTGCGATTTCTCTTTCTCATGATAAAAAAAATCATAATTAAAATGGGGATAAGGACGAAAAGAAAAGTTGGGTCGAAATTATTTTTGTTTGCATAGGTTTGATAATTATACTCTCCTTTAGCCAACGACATTAATACATCTACCCCGGCATTAATACCCCCGTAATAATCATTTTCTTTAAAGCGTGGTATCATTTCATTATCCACTATATTAAGGCAGGTGGCATCGGGTATAGCTCCTTCTAATCCTTTACCGGTTGCAATATATGCGTGTCCTCTTGAGGTAGGCGTTTTAGGTTTTACGACAATAAGAATACCGTTGCGTAATTTATCTTGGCCTATTCCCCACTTTCTGCCAAGTTTAATACTATAATCAGCTATTTCAAAATCGCCTAGATCATTTACAATAACCAGTGCAATTTGATTAGACGTTTGGCGGTTAAAATTTTCCATTTTAGCCTCTAGAGCAGATGCATCGGCGGCAGATAACAAGCCCGAAAAATCATTTACCAAACGTGGTGGCGAAGGTTTATCGGGAAGATTATCAGCTTTTAGCATAAAGCCTAAAAGCAAGAACATACAAACTAAAAGATAAAATCGATTTTGTTTTTTCATTACCCTATAGAAATATCATTTGTAAGCTCATCTGTATCATTTTCTTTAAGCGGAAAATAAGTGCCCAGTTGTGCGCCTGTTTTTTCTATGGCCTTGGCAATTGCTTCCGAAAAATTTTTTTTTTTAAAAGCTGTCTGCAAATCTTGCTTGATTTTATCCCAAAAATCTGCTGGAACCGCTTCGTTAATACCTTTATCAGCTACAATGGCAAATTTTTTATCTGTTACTGCCAAGTAAAAAAGCACGCCATTTTTTTGCGCTGTTTTATGCATTTCTAATTTTCCAAAAACAGTTACTGCGTGTTTAAAAGTATCATACAAACAAGTATCTTCCAGGTGAACACGAATTTCGCCGGAGGTATTTTTTTCAGCACGGACAATAGCATTCATAATATGTTGCTTCTCGGCTTCGCTAAAAAATTTATCTGCTTTCATCTTAGAATTTTACTTCGGGTGCTTTTTCAGAACCTACAGTTGCTTCAAACCCTTTTTTTATTTCGAAATGGCCGCCCGCAATACCTAATACACTGCCTGTAACAAAACCTCGTATGTAAGTGTTATACACATTTACACTTTGGTTATAATCTTCGCGAGCAACATTAATACGGTTTTCGGTACCTTCTAATTGTGCCTGTAATGCCTGAAAATTTTCTGTGGAACGTATTTGCGGGTAAGCCTCTATAGTAACATTTATAGCCGCATTTATTTTTTTACCAATCGCATCAAAATCTGCAGGAGTTTTTGCCTGAGAAATGCCGCTGCGCAAAGCGGTAACAGAAGTAAGAATATCTTTTTCGTTATTAGCCGCACCTTTAACGGTACTAACCAAATTTGGAATAAGATCTGCACGGCGTTGATACGTAGCACCCACATCGGCCCAGCGCGCTTTACTATCTTCATCTAAAGCAACTGCTTTATTATAAGTACTATTTAAATAAGAAATAAAAAGCAATACAAAAACAACTATTGCCCCAACTATAATTAAACCTTTTTTCATGTGATTATTTTTAAAGATTTAAAGGTATGATTTTTATCTAAAGATAATCTTGTAATTAATATTTATTTCTCTCCCAAAACGCGGTTATACAAAAAATCTGTAAATATTTGTATGCTGAATGTAGGCGAACTGCAATAAGAAGAAGTACATAATATCATAAAATTATCGTCAAAAGATTCAAAAAGATCTTTTTTATCTTCTATGATATTATCTTTTGTATAAACTACGCTGTTAAAATAAAAATGCGGACAACCGGTTGTTACCGCCAAATAATCCGCTTTAAAATCCTGATTTTTTTTAATCATAAAGGCAGCCGTAGTTGGTTCTGTTTTAATTTCTTTAGCAGCCATTAAAATGCTTGGCTCAGTCGATAAGGTTTTAAGCACTTTACTATCCGTCAAAAAATTAAGTATATCGCTAGCCTGCGTTTTGTAAGATGGTTCATTAAAATAATAGGACGAATAATTTAATAAACGACAAGCATCTATATTTTCTGTAATATTATAACTGGCTTTAATGGCACTACTTCCAACATACGTGTATAAATATCCTTTACCCGAATTAAAATTTACAGAAATGTTTTTTACTAATTCTTTGGCTTCTTGCTTATAAATAGCTTGCTGTGTAGCCCTGTAAAGTAAAAGTAACGTTTTTAATACACTGCTATTATCTTTTAACGATACGGTGGCCGTGTATGAGTTACCGTGCATGTAAGCATTATTAATTTTTCTATTCGATAATATATACTCCATACAAGTTGTAGCCTGGGTTAAATATTTTTGATCTTTTGTGCTTGCCCATAAAACAGTTAGGGCTTCTGCATATTGTGCGTTATCGCTTGTATAAACATTACTGTCAATGGCTGGAATTCCTTTTTTTAATCGTTCTAAATTATTTAGTTTATAATACTCAATTGCTTTCTCTCCTTTTATAAGATCTGCATCTTGTGCGTTATAAAAAGTGCCTTGCTTGGTTTCTAAAAACCGGGAAACATATTTGGTAATTCCTACAGCTCTGTCAAGCGCGGTTTTATCATGATACATATTATAATACCAGCAATACATTTTTATATAACGCGCCTGTATGAATAATAATTTTTCGTAATGAATATGTTCCCAATCATTATCGGTAGAGTATTGAAAAATGCCGCCCCATTCTTTATCGTACAAGCCGGCAGAATTTTTCATACTGGCTTCTACCCATTGTTTTAAAGAGGAATCTTTTTGCATGTTTTCAAAAGCGTATTCAAACGTATCAAACTCAACATATTTTTGTCCGAATACAAAACCACCTAATTTAATATCTAAAGATTGTCGGAATCTTTTCTGCAAAAAATTTAATGCGGCTTGTCTGGTTGTATCGTTCGGTGTTTTTTTATCTATGCTAACAAAATCGCTTTCAATCTTTTTAGGATTTTTTTTTAAATTTTTTAATGTCTCTAAAAATTCATCGGCAGGAATATAACCTGCTTGCTTAAATAATTCGTTACCATCTCCATCAAAAATAATAGTAGCCGGCCAACCATAATCGTTATATAAACTTGTCAGATCCTGGCGCTCATCATGATCTTCCATACAAGGAATGTAATTTGCCGTTAAGTAAGCAAGTATTGGCTTATCTGTATATGTTTTTTCTTCCATTACATGGCACCAGTGGCACCAATTAGCACGTAAATGTAACAGCACCAGTTTATTTTCTTTTTTTGCACGCTTAAATATATCCGTGTCAAAATGACTCCATTTAAAGGTTGTTTGTGCTTTGGTAAAAGAAAATAGGAGTGTGAAAACAATTAGGAAATAAAATACACGTTTTTTCATAGTAAATTTAAAATTTGATGATAACAAATTTATCATTTAATACCAGAAGGTTACCTAAAAAAATGCCAGCACATTTTGCAGGCATTCATTAAAGTAAAATAAAAATATTTATGCCGGTACTTTACGTTGTATTTCTCTTTCCCAAACACGGTGTTGCGCAATAGCTTTTATAAATTCTTTTTCCAATTTACTATTTTTAGCATCGCTTATAAGTACACCTGCCTTATTGGTGTCTTTTTTATTATCCCCTATGTAAGAAGCATTAATTACCTCTGCTCCTTCTCCATCTGCCGCAATAACTTTGCAATGTTTATACGCTTCATTTATAAAGTGAAGTGCATCTGCATTATGTTTTAACGTGGTAGCGCTCTTTGGCCCTGCGGGAATAAAAACAGCATCATACACCACTGAAGCTGCTATTAAAAAACTTTCGTTAACCGCCACTTGCTTGCCAGCGGCACTTGTAATACTACCTAATACAGGCGCAATTACCCAAGCTTGTGCGCCTGCTGCCTCCAATGCTTTTTTCATTTTAGTAAGCGAATTTTCATCCACACCATCGGCAGCTAAAATAGCAATCTGTCTTGTTTTAATAGTTTTTTTAATGGTGTTGGCCATGCTTAAAGCTTCCGATCTGTCAATAGAAGATTTTACTTTTCTTGATTCATAATCTTTCGGATCGGCATCCGCAGGTACACCATGATTAATTGGTTTTTCGGGTGCACCGGCTTTTAAACCTAAAGCAGCAGCCACTTTATCAGCCAATATTTTATCTACTTGCGTAAGTATATTTACCATACGCTGACGAACAGCTACGGTTTGAACTTTACTTAATTCAAAACGAAAAGCATCTGTTAAGTGATTTTTCTCTACCTCACTCTGGCTGTTATAAAACAAAGTTGCTTGTCCAAAATGATCGGTAAAACTTTTACTGCGACCTCTTATTTTCTTAGCATCAATACGTTCTAAAAAAGAAGTGAAGCCAACTTTTTTCATCATGGCTTGAAACGGACAACCACCACCTAACGTATTTGGTTCATAGCTTGTATTACCTTTATTGATAGTTTGACGCATGTGCCCATCGCGCTGGTTGTTATGCACATCGGCAACCGGGCGGTTAATAGGTATCTCATGAAAGTTAGAACTTCCTAAACGGGATAATTGGGTATCAGTATAAGAAAATAAACGGCCTTGTAATAATGGATCATTAGAAAAATCAATCCCGGGCACTAAATGCCCCGGATGAAAAGCAATTTGTTCTGTTTCTGCAAAGAAATTATCAGGGTTGCGGTTTAATGTCATTTTACCGATTATCTGCACAGGTACTAATTCTTCCGGAATTAATTTGGTTGGATCAAGTAGATCGAATTCAAATTTATATTCATCTTTTTCATCTACAATTTGTACGCCTAATTCCCATTCAGGAAAGTTACCGTTCTCAATTGCATCCCAAAGATCGCGACGATGAAAATCAGGGTCTTTACCGGAAATATTTTGCGCTTCATCCCAAGCTACCGAATGAACGCCTAATACTGGCTTCCAATGCAATTTTACAAAATGAGATTTACCTGTTTCATTAATAAAACGAAACGTATGCACGCCAAAACCTTCCATCATGCGTAAACTGCGTGGTATAGCTCGATCGCTCATTAACCACATAATGGTGTGTGTTGATTCGGGCATTAAAGAAATAAAATCCCAAAAAGTATCATGTGCCGAAGCAGCTTGCGGAATTTCATTTTGCGGCTCTGGCTTTACTGCATGTATCAGGTCAGGAAATTTCATCGCATCTTGTATAAAGAAAACAGGTATGTTATTTCCTACAAAATCATAATTACCTTCCTGTGTATAAAATTTTACAGAGAAGCCTCGCACATCACGGGCAAGATCTGTAGAACCGCGTGAACCTGCTACGGTAGAGAAACGCGCGAAGACAGGTGTTTTAATATTGGTATCGTTTAAAAAACCTGCCTTGGTGTATTTTGACATAGATTGATAAAGCTCAAAGTATCCATGAGCACCTGAGCCTCTTGCGTGAACAATTCGTTCAGGAATACGTTCATGATCAAAATGCGTAATTTTTTCACGCATGATAAAATCTTCCAGCAATGAAGGTCCACGCTCTCCTGCTTTTAACGTGTTTTGATTATCATTAATTCTAAGTCCTTGGTTGGTGGTTAGAAATTGATCTTGCCCGCTTTCGGTATGTTGTTGCAGATCATTAATTTTTTGAGAATTTGCATTCTTTTTTGGTGAAGATTTATGTTTTGCCATAGTATTGTTTGTTAGCATTCAATATTAAAAACAAAAGCATTTGACAAATGTTTAAGGGTGTTAAGTAGTGTTTATAAATGTTAAGAAAAAATATTATTATTATTTATAAATATCGAAATGAACAATTTGTTCAAATCAATATATTTAAATTACTACATTAGTAATATGCATAATGAAGAAAAATTAAAAACGCCTCAACAGGTTTTAGAAACCATGTTGGCACGTGACGCGTTTAGTAAATGGATGAACTTACAAATTGATGAAATTAAAGAAGGCTATTGCAAACTACATTATAAGGTAAAAGAAGATATGCTAAATGGGTTTGCCAATATACACGGCGGTATTTTATTTTCTGCGGCAGATTCTGCTTTTGCGTTTGCCTGTAATTCGCATGGTATTTTTAGCGTAGCTTTAGATGTTACTATCAGCTTTGCCCGACCCGCCAAACTTGGAGAAATATTAACCGTGGAAGCCAAAGAAATTTATCTGGGGAAAAAGACAGGACTATATGATATTACCACTACTAATGAAAAAGGAGAATTAATTGCCGTTTTTAAAGGCACTGCATATCGTACTTCCACTAAAGTTTAGTAATATTATCTTAATATTTTTCTTACAAAAGCTACTGTAAAATAGCTCATTAAAAACACACCGGTAAACCCTTCAAAGGCGGCAAAAGGCTTAAGATAACCTTCCGCAA
Source organism: Bacteroidia bacterium (assembly GCA_038206945.1). GTDB lineage: Bacteria > Bacteroidota > Bacteroidia > B-17B0 > Aurantibacillaceae > PALSA-968. The sequence continues at coordinate 8,023 of JBBRAG010000016.1, forward strand.
AATAATCGCCATAGCCAATTGTAAAAAAAGTTATCGCGCTGTAATAAACGCAGTTTCCAAAACTATGTATATGTTGTAATTCGACAGGAAGTGTAGTTGCTACCGTACCAAAATTTGGAAAAAATTCAGTAATAAAATAATATACAAAACTAAACATGGTAAATGCCAAGAACATATTAAAAAGCACACGAATAGGATCGGTAGCGTAACGTCCAATATAATCAAAAACGTATTTTTGAAAATAATATTTAGGATAAGCCCACAACGCATTTTTTTTATCATCTTTAATAGAAGCGTTTAGATTTGCTTTCGCCTCGCAACGTTTAAACTCAAGGTAGGCCGCATCTTCATCTTCATATTGGCCGTTGTTTCTAAAATTTTCTTTTAATATCCTAAATTGCTCTGCTTTTTGAAACAAGGTTGTTTCTTTTTGTTGATAGATCAAATTAAAAACATCATTACCTCTCCAATCTATAAACATACGACCTAAGATACGCATACCGGATATGTCAAAAATATGTATAACCACATTTTCATCCTCAGGTTTAAGATCTAAAATATCACGAACGATGGTATTACTAAGGTTAGCCGCGCGACAAGATATAAAGCGCAAATCCATATAACAATTTAGTGCGCAACCCTTAAAAGAAATATCTGTTACGTTGGCCTTGTTAAAACTAACAGACCCTGTACCAAAATGCGTAAGATCAAATTGCGCTTCGCCTTTGGCAAAATCTGTTTGCGAAAAAGTCTTTTCTCCATGTCCGAATCTTGCGCTACGAAACGAAACTTTACCATCTCCAAATTCAGTACCATCAAAAGAAACATCGCCATCATTAAAATCAACACGCCTGAATTCTATTTTGCCGCCACCAAACTCAACATTCTTAAAATCTTTTTTTCCTTTACCAAAAGAAGCTTTTTCAAAACTAACATCTCCGTTGGCAAATTTGGCAAACTTAAAATCAACTGTTCCATCACCAAAATATGTATTTCTAAAATCTACATTTCCATTATTAAAATTACAATCTACAAACGATAAATTGCCTGTACCAAAATTTGTATTATTAAAAGAAATCAAGCCATCGCCAAATTGTACGCTTTTAAAACTAGTGCTTCCGCTGCCAAATTTGGCTTTTTTAAAACTTACATCTCCATTACAAAAAATGGCATTGCTAAAGTTGGTTGTGCCGTTTCCATAAATAACCGAATCAAACACAATTTTATCTCCTTCAAAATTTGCGTAAGAAAAATCGTTGGTAATGTCGCAATCAAAAAAAGTTTTTTTTGCAGAAAAATTTTTCAAGGAAATATGTACACTATCATCAAAGCCTTTATTAACGCGGTAATCTGTAAGCGAAAAGTTTAAAACATACGCATTATTCAGGTTAATATCTTCGCCTTTATCAATTTTTTCAAAAATTTCCTGGTTAGAAATAACGCCGAATTTAAACACCATCACCTTTTTATCGCTTTCATCAAAAAAAGCTATAATAGCTGTTTTAGCATACCCGCGATAAGGCGAATTTTCTATATCAACTTTATATCTTAATAAATGATGTTCGTGTAAGGGCGACTCAAGCATTTTTACTTATTTTTGAAACCAAATAAAGAAACGAATTTAATAAAATATATAAGATGAAAATTTTAGTTACCGGCAGCAATGGCTTACTAGGTCAAAAATTAGTTTACAAACTGCGTAAACAGGTTGATATAACTTGCATAGCTACTGCACGCGGTAACAACAGGCTTCTTCAAAAAGAAGGTTATACGTACGTTGAAATGGATATTACAAACGCCGAACAAGTTAAAGAAGTGCTGGCTAAACAAAAGCCGGATGTTGTGATAAATACCGCAGCCATGACCAATGTGGATGCCTGCGAAACAGAAAAAGCAACCTGCGATGCGATGAATACAAACGCAGTACAATATATTGTAAATGCTTTGGAGGAGCTTCAGGAAGAAAATGCAAATTATAAACCTCAGTTAGTGCATCTTTCTACCGATTTTATTTTTGATGGAACTCATGGGCCTCTTACAGAAGAAGAAAAACCAAATCCACTTAGTTATTACGCCTGGAGCAAATTAAAGGCAGAACAGATCATTCAAAAAAGTAACCTTCATTGGGCTATTGCTCGTACTGTTTTAGTGTATGGCATTGTAGATAATATGAGCCGCAGCAATATTGTTTTATGGGCGAAACAAAATTTAGAGCAAGGCAAAAAAATTAATGTAGTTGATGATCAGTTTAGGACACCAACATTAGCCGAAGATCTTGCTGATGGGTGTATTTTATTGGCACAAAAAAAAGCACAAGGCATTTATAATATTTCAGGAAAAGATTTTTTAAGCATTTTAGAGTTGGTACACTTGGTGGCAGATTATTACAAGCTAGATAAATCTTTGATCATTCCATCTAAATCTGTTGATATTAAGCAGCCTGCTCAGCGACCGCCAATAACCGGTTTTATAATAGATAAAGCTAAAAAAGCTTTAGGCTATAACCCGTGCAGTTTTACTGAAGGCATTAAACTGATGGATGAGCAGGTAAAGAAAATGACTGCCGCTAAAAATTAAATTTTAATGTGTACGCCATTTTCGTAAGCTACCACAAAACATCCTGTAGTTCCTTTAGCAATTAATTGTGCTTTGTATTTGCGACCTTCTTCCAAGGTTTTAAAATTGCCAACCATTACTTTATATAAGCCGTTTTCCTCAACAATTTGAACAGCACCGTATTCCGCAAATTTAGATTTAGTTGGTTTGTTTGTTAAAGCCGCTAATTGTACATGATAAACTACATTACTTTTTGCTATAGGCTGAGTAACTGCGGGTGCTGTAGTTTTAGCTGTTTCGGTTGTAGCCGTATTAGTAACGGGTTGTGTGTTTGAAGTCGAATTAGCGTTTGTATTATTTTCTGAAGGAACAACTTCTGTAACAATCGCTGCATTATCTGTGGAATTTGTAGAAGAAGGGTTAGTTGTAGTAGTTTCATGTGTTTCTGTTACAACAGGATTTACAACATTATTTTCTGTAGCAGTTATGGGTTGAGAAGATGTATTATCCGAAGCTATTGCATTACCCGCTCCACCAAAATTAATAACAATGGGCGCAGGATTATATTCTTTTTTAACACTGTTCTCTAAATAAAAAAATTGTGGTGCAAAAGTAACATTACCCGAAACGGCCGAAGACGCAATTACTTTAAATGTAAACGCAAAACTGGCATCGCCTGGTAGGGATACCCAAACAATTTTAACGCGGTTGTTCTCAAATGTAAAGTTACCACCTTTTATTTCGGTGCTTTGCGCTTGAAAACCTGCCGGAAGATCTAACTGAAACTTAGCAAAACTACCCATCGTAGAACCTTTGGTAAGCGTATATTGTGCCTCGAAGCCTTCTCCCGCAGAGGCAGAGGCAGGCAGGTTATTTGTAATGCTTATTTCCTGCGAAAAAACTATCGAAGAAGTAAAAAACAATATAGTTAATAAGGCGTGTTTTATCATAAATTAGAGTTTAACAATGCAAATATGTATATTTTAGCGAAATTTTCAAAATTTATTAACAGGGTATCAACCAAATGACAAAACTTACAAATAAATTTTATTTGCATAAAGATGTAATAAAATTATCAAAGCAGTTATTGGGTAAAAAACTTTGCACCAACATGCATGGGGTGTATGCTGCCGGCATTATTACCGAAACAGAAGCCTACGCCGGAGAGAATGATAAAGCATCGCATGCATACAATAATAAAAGAACTGCTCGTAATGAGTTTATGTTTCATGAAGGTGGGATAGCGTATGTTTACTTGTGTTATGGCATTCATCATTTATTTAATGTGGTAACTAATGCAAAAAACATTCCACATGCTGTGCTTGTGCGAGCTATTAAACCTATTGATGGAATTGAACATATTTTAAAAAGAAGAAAACAAAGCGCACTTGCTAAAAATACATCGGGCGGACCCGGAACCGTTTCGCAGGCGTTGGGCATTTCTACTAAACTTAACGGATGTAATTTAAACGAGGATACCGTTTGGATAGAAGACGTGGGAATAAAATTTACTACAAGTGAAATAACCGCATCATCACGTATTGGCGTGGATTATTCAGGCGAAGATGCCAAGCTGCCATATCGTTTTTTTGTGAAAAATGAAGATGTGGAGAGAAAACTTAAAAATCCCAAACGTTAGGACGACGGTATTTTTTTGGCTTTAAGAAATTTTTATATTCTAACAAAAAAGCCATTACAAAATAAATGATAACCGGCGAACCGAACGTAAAAAACGAAAGATATATAAAGTACATACGTACATTGGTAGAAGCAATGCCCAATTTACGCCCCCACCAGGCACAAACTCCAAACGCCTGCTGTTCAAACCAATTTATAATGCGTTCAACCATGCTACTAATTTACAAAATTATTTCTTATTATTCTTCGCTTCAAAACTGCGAATAATATCCGCGTCAGATTGACCCATCATTTTTATGGCTGCCGCTGCATCTTTAGCTACCTGTCGTTTAGGATATTGTTCAATTACCTGCGTATAAACATCTTTGGCATGCACATAATCATTCAGTTTATAATCATACACATTAGCCAATCTAAACAAGCACTCTGCCCTAAACTTAAAATTATCATTATATTCATAACAGCACATTTTATAAAAATTTACCGCGCTGTTATACTGGTTTATATTTTCACTTATCTCCCCGGCTTTAAATAAGTAATCAGGACAAATAAAATCTTTGTAATAATTTTTATGGTACGTATCATATAACCGTATCATTTGCTTTGCTTTATTTACATCCAAAACTTCAGAAGAATATAATTCTTTTTCCATCTCGGTAACTTGTTCCTGTAATTCTGCCTGTGGCAAAACAACTGTTTTCTCAGGAGGAGCAGGCAATTCGGTTACCTTGGATCTGGCAACTTCTGCCATTTGTTCTTCTTCGGTTTTGGGTTTGCTTTTATTATTGCAGGAAAAAGTAACTAAGCTTAAAATGATGGATAGGAAAACAGAAAGAAACTTATTCATTAGAATTATTTTTTTGGTTTATAGATCTTTGTTTTATAATCAGCAGAAAAATTCCCTTTAGTGATGTTGTTTAATTTTCCGGAAATCATTTTGCGTTTAAACGCAGAAATTTTATCGGTAAAAAGTTTCCCTTCTATATGATCGTATTCATGCTGAACAACTCTTGCAGCTAATCCACCAAGGGTTTCGGTATGTTTTTTAAAATTTTCGTCGTAATATTCTATGGTAACATTTTCTTTGCGCAAAACATCTTCTCTAATTTTAGGAATGCTTAAACAACCTTCGTTAAAAGCCCACTCTTTACCGGTTTCTTCAATTATTTTTGCATTGATAAAAACACGTTTAAAATTTTTAAGAAAAGTCAATTCTTTTTTGCTTAATTTTTCTTCTTCCTCATCATCTTCGTCAACCTCAGCAAACGGACTTGCATCTATAACAAACAAACGTATTGTTTTGCCAATTTGTGGCGCTGCAATACCAACTCCATTTGCGGCATACATGGTTTCAAACATGTTGGCAATAAGGGTTTCCAGTCCTTCGTGTTTTTTATCTATCTCCACGGCAAGTTTTCTTAAAACCGGATCGCCATAAACTACAACAGGTAATACCATTATAATGTAAAATTTAAAATTATTAATTTAGTTTTATTCTTCAATTGCTTTAACCCCGGGTAAACTGCCTTGTTCAATATACTCTAACAAAGCGCCACCACCGGTTGATACGTAACTTACTTTATCCGCCATGTTATATTTGTTGATAGCAGCTACCGAATCGCCACCGCCAATTAAACTGTAAGCGCCCAAAGCAGTAGCTTTTACAATGGCTTCGGCAACAGTTTTAGTCCCGTTTTCAAAATTACTCATTTCAAAAACACCCATTGGCCCATTCCACAAAATTGTTTTAGATTGTTTAATAACGTCACTAAATTGTTTAGCCGATTCAGTACCAATATCTAAGCCCATCCATCCTTCTGGAATAGCATTGATGGAAGAATTTTTAATTTTTGCATTATTATCAAAATTATCGGCAATGATAGCATCTGTAGGCAAATGCAATTGCACACCTTTTTGTTTTGCTTTTTCTAAAAGAGATTTAGCGGTTTCTAACCTTTCATCTTCGCAAAGCGATTTGCCAATTTTACCACCCATAGCTTTGATAAACGTAAATGCCATACCGCCGCCAATAATAATATGCTGCGCGCGATTCATTAATTGCTCGATGATTAAGATTTTATCGGAAACTTTTGCGCCACCAATAATAGCTGTAAAAGGTTTTTCGGCGTTATGTAATACCTTAGCAATACTGGCAACTTCGCCGGCCATAACGTAACCAAAACATTTATGCGCAGCATCAAAATAGTTAGCAATAACAGTGGTTGAAGCATGCGCACGGTGCGCTGTTCCAAAGGCATCATTTACGTAAATATCTCCGTGTTTAGAAAGTTTTTCTGCAAAGGCCTCATCGCCTTTTTCTTCTTCTTTATAAAAACGTAAATTCTCTAACAATAAAACTTCTCCACTTTTTAAGGATGATGACATTTTAAAAGCTTCGTCAGAAATGCAATCGTTTGCAAATTTTACGGCTGCCCCTAATTTATCAGAAACATTTTTTACAATATGTTTTAAAGAATATTTATCGGTTGGGCCATCTTTTGGGCGACCTAAATGCGACATTAAAACTACGCTTCCACCATCTTTCAATATTTTTTTAATGGTTGAAATGGCTGCATTAATCCGGGTTTCATCCGTTACTTCAAACACATCATTTAAAGGTACGTTAAAATCTACCCGTATTACAGCTCGTTTATTTGCAAAGTTTATGGAATCTACTGTTTTCATTTTCAATTATAGATTTTCTGAATTTTGATTTATAGAATTATGTTTCATTGCGGAATTATTTTTTCCCCGTACTGCCAAAACCACCTTCGCCACGCACCGATTCTTCAAGGATTTCAATTGATTTCCATTCAATAGTTTCGTGTTTGGCAATAACCATTTGTGCAATGCGTTCGCCAGCGTTAATAATAAAAGTTTCGTTAGATAAATTAACCAATATCACCTTTATTTCTCCACGATAATCGGCATCAATAGTTCCGGGTGAGTTTAAAACCGTTACTCCGTTTTTGAAAGCTAAGCCACTACGCGGACGAATTTGTGCTTCGTAACCCGAAGGTAATTCTATAAATAAACCAGTTGCAACCAACGTTCTTTGCAATGGTTTTAATTCAATAGGTTCTGAAAGTTCGGCACGTAAATCCATTCCGGCACTTTGGTTAGTGGCATACGCAGGCAATGCGTGCTTACTTTTATTTACAATTTTAACTGATAGCATTTAACTGTTTTAAATTTGGAAGTTCAAATTTAATAAACAACCCGCAATAAACTAAAAGTAAGGCATTATTTAGTATTAACTCAATTACTACGTTAACGTTTCCTTGCCATAAAAGAGAAATAAAATAAAATGCCAAAGCAAAACCGAAGAAGAAAACAAAACTGCGTAGGTTGTAATTTGTTTTATAATATTTTTGAGAAAGGAAGTAAGACACCACCATCATGCTTCCATAAGAAATAAGTGTTGCCCAAGCACATGCGTGATAACTATATTTTGGAATAAAAACAAAGTTTATGAAAAGTGTAATAGATGCGCCAAATAAGGTAATGTAAGCGCCGAATTTTGTTTGTCCGGTTAGTTTATACCAAACAGAAAGATTAAAATAAATGCCTAAACAAAGATTGGCAACTAATAAAATAGGTACAATACTCATACCTTCCCAATATGCCGGACTAACCATGTTTCTTATTAACTTAAGATTCATAGTAGTGGCTAAAAAAAGAAATGAGCACGCAATGACAAAATACTTCATTATTAAAGCGTTTAACTTACGCGAATCTTCGTTTTTTGCATGACTGAAAAAGAAGGGTTCGGCGGCAAATTTAAAGGACTGAATAAAGATGGTCATAAGGATAGAAATTTTGTAACATGCGCCGTATATACCCAATTCTCGCATACTAATTTCTTTTGGCAATAGATGTTTTAAAATAATACGATCAAAGGTTTCGTTTATCATACCCGCTAAACCAAGTATTAGCAATGGAAAAGCATAACTAAACATGCGCAACCAGAGTTCTTTATCAAACGTATAGGTAAAGCCTAAAAACTCTTTATATAAAAGAAGTAGAGAAAATACATTAGCAATTAAATTAGCTAAAAAAGCATAGCCAATGCCTATTTGCGGGTTATACAGGTTTCCTAAAAAAGAGGTTGTGGTGTTATGTAAATCGTTTTCGTAAGCGGGTTTGCATAACAGAAAAAAGAACAGATTAACACCAATATTAATTATCATGTTTGCCACATTGATGCTCGCAAATTTTAAGGCTTTATTTTCTGCACGTAACCTTGCAAACGGAATGGCGGATATGGCATCAACAGCAATAATCATGATCATCCACTGAATAAAATTTACATTGTTTTCATAACCTAATTTATCAGCAAGAAAATGCGAAGAAGCCAAGCCAATAACAACAAAAACAGAGGTGCTGCTTAATAATGAAATTAAGGCTGTAGTATATACTTTGCCTTTATCTTCGGCTTTATTTATAAAATTAAAAAAGGCTGTTTCCATGCCATAACGAAGTATAATATTAAGAAAAGAGATGTAGGCATATATTTCTGTATTAATACCAAACTCAGCCGGATTGGTAAAAACATAGGTATATAAAATAACTAATAAATACCCCAAAAACCTGGGCAAAATTGTGCTTAGACCGTAAACAGCAGTTTGAGAAGCTAAATTTTTTAACGGGTTTGCCAAGTATAAATTTTGTACATCAAATGTAAGGTTATTTGTTAAGATTATTTTTTAGATATATTTGTATTTTAACACATTATACTGATGAAAAATAGTTGCCTAAGGTTTGCTTTTCTTTCGTTTTTTATTTTAATAGGTAATTTATTACAAGGGCAATCGGATACCATAAAGTACGTAAACGGAACTAAACAAGCCGCTAAAATTATTGAACTAAGAAAGTGGTTCGATTTAAAAGCCCTAAAGATACGCTTGGCCCAACTTTTACGATCAATATTAATATATAGAACAATTTATTGTTAAAGGAGATTGCATAGATCTGCGAACCTAAGGCTATTTAAACTGTGTGAAAGACCCAACTTTTGGTGTAATTAAAAACGAAGATTTTACTAAAAATATTATTAGCATAGATGCCCTGCAATTAATAGATTCTCATTTTCAATTATCTTACGAGTATATTTTAATAAAAGAAATTACGGCATTGTAGGTTATATTAATCAAGGGTTTTATAGCGGTACGGATTCATTAAATTATAACAGGCTTGAAAGTAAAATTAATGGCAATGCTTTTTATAAAAATAATTTTGCGGGCTTAGATTTTAAATTTTATCCTTCTATTCACAAAAAAAATACTTTTTGGCTTGCTGCAGGAATAGAACCTGGCCGTGCTACTAATTTGCTACTTGATTATCACTCAAAAACAATTGCCTACCAATATGGAGCCGCTTATTTTACCAATGAAAGTGATTTTTTCGCATATTATAAATCGCGTTTATATATAGGGTGCCACGTGGGGGGTGGTTTTCTTTGTGGGGTGGTTGAACATTTTATTTGCCAGGGAACTATTTCTGTAGGTATGAGCCAGTTTGGAACCCACCCGGATCCTAATCCTTTAGTAAAAAACAACCCGAGGTACTTATATTACTTTAAGGCAAGTGCCGGTTTGTTATTTGGTTATGCTTTTTAAATTATTTATCAGAAGTAATTTTATTGAGAAGCGCAGTTGTTGAAAAGCCTTCTGTTAGTTGGATGGTAACAATTTCTCCACCGCGGGCTTTTACAATATCATACCCCACTATTTCTTCAGGTTTATAATCGGCACCTTTTACCAAAATATCAGGTTGAATGGCGCTGATTAAATTATAAGGTGTTTCTTCATCAAACAAAACAATAGCATCTGTAAAACCAAGCGCAGCTAAAAGCAAAGCTCTTGATTGCTCAGTATTTATGGGTCTTTTAGGAGATTTGTTTAGCCTTTTAACGGAAGCATCTGTATTTAAGCCGATTATTAATTTTTGTCCGACGTCTTTTGCCTGTGCTAAATAATCTATATGTCCCTGGTGTAAAATATCAAAGCAGCCGTTTGTAAAAACAATTTTATTGTTAAACATCCGCCAAATATTAGCGCGTTTTTTAATCTCATCCATTGAGATAATTTTATGTTGAAGTATTTGTTGGTAGGTTATCATGTTTAACGTTGTTGTTTAGTAAAGGTAAAAATAAAAAACATAACCCGCCAATTACAAAAACAGCAACAGATTGTACGCCCCAGGTTATCCAAGGAAAGGCGACTGCCACGCCATTGGCCACGCCATAAAATAACAGCACGTTGGTAGCTATGATTTGGTACGCGCCAATGCCACCCGGACTAACCATTACGCCAATGGTACTGAACAACAGAACCGATAACGCGGGTTTTAAGCCTAACACGCTGGTTTCGGGGAAACAGAAAAAACAAACATATAAACTTAAAAAATACAAAAACCAAATTAGCAGACTTTGAAAGATAAATAAACCGGGCTTTTTAAGGCCTTTGATAGATCGTAGCCCATCAGCAAAACTCTTTAATAAACCGCCAATTTTTCCGGTAAAAACAGATCTTATTTTATTTCTTAATAGGTATAAAGTCCCCATAAAAACAAGTATAAAAACTATAAGTATAATAAGGTATAATTTATTATGCATAAGGCCGCTCATCTTAACAGATAAGGGTTGCAGCAAGTATAGGTTGGTTAAACCCATTAACTCGGTAAACTGAACCGCCAAGGTAATAAAGAATAAAACCAATAATAAAATTACATCTACAATACGTTCTGTAATAACCGTACCTAAAGCCGCAGGGAACGGTATTTTTTCGTACTTGGTTGCCACACCGCAACGACTAAGTTCGCCGGCGCGAGGTACGGCATAATTTACTACATACCCAATCATAACACCTGCAAAAGAATTTTTAAACGAGATAGAATGTCCTAATGGCTGCATTAATAAATTCCACCGCCAAGCACGAACAGCATGCGCTAAGAGGCTTATAATGGCGGAGATAATAACAATGGTATAATTCGCGTTTTTAAAAGATTGCTTGGTAGTTTCAATATCTTTATCAGGAATGTTGTGTATTGATAGCCATACCAACCCAACTCCAATTGCGGCAAATAACACAAGCTGCAATATGGATTTTACTTTTGGATTCAAAAAATTTACTGTTTTAAAGTATTGGTAAGTGTATCAGGAAAGATGACCCATGGTATAAATTTTTTAGCATCTTCAAAGCTCATTTGCGCATAAGAAATTATGATCACTACATCTCCTTTAGCAATTTTTAGTGCTGCAGGGCCATTCATGCAAATAACACCCGAACCTCTTTCACCCCTGATTACGTAAGTTATTAAGCGTTCGCCGTTTCTTTTGTTAAGTACATGCACTTGTTCGTTCTCAATTAAATTAGCGGCGTCCATTAAATTTTCATCAATGGTTATACTGCCTATATAATCAAGCTCTGCTTGTGTAATTGTTACGCAATGTAATTTAGATTTTATTACTTGAATTTCCATGAGGCGACAAAGGTAGAAATTATTTATATTTACAGAGGTAAAATTTCATTCAACTTTTTATTGCGCATAGGCTCCTATATTAGGGCTTGGGTTACTGCCACCTGTAAAAGAATGATTATTAATATCATTAAAGTAATTTCCATTAAAAGAAGAATTACCCGCATTAAAAGCCGCAGAACCTAAATTAAGATCAAAATTATAATTGGCCGGGTTTATAAATTTCATAGGATTTGAAGATCCTGATATAATCTCGCAAGTATTCGTAGGAGATTTATTGGCTTGAAAAGTACCTGTCTTTAAAGCACAGTAATTAAAGGCAAAGCTTAAACGATTGACAAATCCACCTGCCAAGGTATCAAAACTAAACTCTTCGGCTAAGTTACCATCTAAGATACAATTACCAAAATATAAACTATCAAAAGGAGAAGGCTGATTGCCATTAAAATAATTATTAAAAGCAAAAGAAGGTGTAGTGCGCGAGGAAGCGTTGCTGCTATTATTTGTTTGCGCCCAATAATTGGCAAATGTTGACTGATAGAATGTATAATTACCTCCATAATCAAACTCTAATAAATGAGAACCGCAATTAACCACTACATCATTACCACCTGTTATATTATAAAAATGACCCAAAATACCCGAATAGCTACAATTTTGAATGATTGTGTTTGATAAGTTAAGTTGCTTAGGATCTGTAAAAGGATAGGTAATATAACTTAACTCTAATCCATCAAAAACAGAATAGCCCGCATGTACGCCTATATAAGCGTTTTTAATTACCGCGTAATCTATTTTATTATGTATACTTCCTTCATTTATCCATATCCTATCCCATTGGCCGGGCACATCTTTATATTCATGCTCCAATCTATCGCCTTGAAAAGTAACTTCATTTCCAAGAGTTCCTTCTATTCGTATAGTTCCGTAACGATATACCCAAATAGCAGCCCCATCATGCAGGTATACCTTTGTGCCTGCAGGTATGGTTAAACTGCAAGCAGAATCTACTACGTCATACCCATAGATAAGATGTGGTTTATCATTGTTCCAAACTGCATTGCAGGGTTCTACCCCATAATAAAGTGCTTGAGAATTACTGAAAATAATTTTTTGGTTTGGCATGTGATAATACGCATTTTGCCCAAAAGCTATAAGGTCAAAATGCTGTTGGCCGCCATTCACTTCAAATAAAAGGGAGTCTTTATAGATGAATGGACTCTTTATAGGATCAAAATTAGGGTCTATGGTTACTTCAACAAAAATATACATGCTATCATACGCCGCAATTTCCAGGTTGGTAAAAACCTTGCCTGGCGTACTGGCTACCCCATCTACATTTAAACGAAAAAAAGAAGAACTGCCTCTTGCCAGTTTTAACGAAGAGATAATAAGTTTGCCATTGTTATTATTATGAACCCTGAATAATTTGGTGGTTGAACCTATTTTGGTAAATACGGTATCAAACAAAATAGAATCTTGCGAAAAACTTAGCTTAGCCGAAGAACTAGTAAGTATCTTATCTTTTTTACAGGAGAAAAAGAAGCTGATGAACAGGGCCAGTGTCGATATAAAGAATAGTTTTTTCAATGTTAGAATAGAGTAACGAAAATACTTGTTTTTTATTTTATAAAAAGAATATTTTTTTTTAGCAACAGATTGCAAATTAGTTACTTAAAAATTAGAAGTTGAGAGGTCAGTAGCAAAACATCATTTCCATAAACCTTTACCATATACATACCTGCAATTAAATCATTACAATTAATTTGCTGAGATGTACTTGTTATGTTTTCTTCTTTCAAAATTCTTCCCTGCATATCGCAAATTTGCACAAAAGACGTTTCTTCAAATTTATCTACCTCTATTGTAAACAGGCCGTTAGTTGGATTAGGATATAGCCTTAAACCTAATTTTTCTCCAAAAGATGAGCGATAAACGCCCGTAGTTATGTTTGGGTTACTGAAAAAATAGATCAGAACATCTTTCATAACCGTATCGCGCATAGCGGCCGGGTAAATAGTTTCAAACGGGTACGACATGTAAACTAATTTGCCGGTTGAAACTCCTCCTGTAAAAACACCCGCATAATGCAAACAACTATAATCTGTAATAGAAGTTGCGTAATGCAGGTCAGGAGAAGAACCATTTATGGTAGCAATAACATCAGGGTAACTCACATTATATGTGCCATGCGTGCCGTTATCAAAATTAATGGTATCGTTACTTCTGTAGATAGAGCTTGTCATGTTTTGCGCAAAGCTGGAATAATAAGTAGCGCTGGTTCCGTTAGGCGCATCTGCCACATAGCTTGCTTTTAAATAGTTATTATAAAATTGTTTATCGGCGCTTGTCCCGCTATGATCAAGATCCCAACCTATCTCGCTTCCCGAAGTGAAAAAATAACCGCCCTGCTTTAAGTAATTTGAAACATAAGTTTGTTCGTTGCTGCTAAAAGTTTCATCAGCCGTACTTTCTTCGCCTACTAACCAATCAACCACACGGTATTTGTTTAATCCCACTAAATTATCGGTAACAGCTTCATTTGTACATGATTCTATATACTTGTTATTAGTATGAAAAGATGTTCCATGTTGAATAACAAAATTATACGTGTTGCCGGCAATAGCTCTATCAAAACCGTTTACCACCAAGGTACTATCCGTATGCGTAGTTGGTACAGCCGCCAACACTTCTGAAGTTGAGGATGTAATATTATTGATAGAATCAAAAGCTGATATCTTTATAAAATAAAGCTGGTTACTTATTAAACCCGTCAACACTAAATTACTTTTTATCAGTTTTGTTGCCGCGCCAAAAGTTGTTCCGTTGGTGCTTTTATAAATATTGTAATGCGTAACAGCTGGATCATTCTTTACAAGTAACTTTAAAGAAGTGGACGTATTTTTTAGTACGGCAAAAGATTGTGGTGTGTTTAATGTTATTCCATAAGGATACCAAGGTTGAGAAATAACGCCTTCATCACTCAACAAAGTATTTAAGGTAGATGATTCTAAAATTGTTTGAATGGTTGTTGGCGTAATGCCATTAAGCATACAAGCATTTTGTACTAAACGTATACCATGGCTATAATCCATATAGGTATCAGCATGTACATTCGTCATAGGTTGTATATAACTTCCGTTCTGGTAATACCAGCCAAAAATAATTACCCGGTTTGCTGTTGTATAAATTGAATTAGAAATGACCACATCTTTTTTATCGCCGCTTACTAGACTTCCTAATGCATTAGAAAATGTGGCACGTTGTTGACCAACAATAGAATCGTGATGCGCAAAAAAAGGAACTGTGCTCATTAAAGGGCCCGCCGTTAAAGGTTGGGGTGCTAATTTTACCGATGCAGCCAACCATATATCGCCCACCATTTTACGAGTGGGTAAGGTTGTTGCTGTTAAATTATTTATGCGTGTTGCCAACATTGGACTCATAGGCATTAAAAAATAATTGGTATCACAGCCAATGGCTAAATAATCGGGTACTACATAATAGGTAACACTTTGCGTAACAGAGCTAATGGTGGCTGTTGAGGTAACCGCGGTTAACGTACGATAAAAGTTAGGAACGTTACCTGCTGAAACCTGTGCGTAAATCATATTCTCACGATTGGTTAAGCTAAGCGTGGCAGATGCTATGGTAGCTTCAAATTGACTGCCGCTAAGCGCCGTAGCTTGTCTTGCCGGTAAATTTAATGTCTGCGAAAATAAATTTACACACATAGAAAAAAGAATTAAAAATAAAAGTTTACGCATGTTTAAATTTTAAAGCTAAGATAATAAAAACAACGTTAACACCCACTTGTTTAAAAGTTAAAAGTGTAAGCATAAAACAAAGCCGTTTATTTTTTAAAATTGAAAACTAATATGCAGTATAAAAAAACTATAGCCGTTGTTGTTTTATTTTTCTTGTTGATGCTTTCTCTTTTTTCATGCGGAGAAAAAAAGAATGCCAACGGCGGCAAGAAAATATTTCATTATAATGAGCTTGGCGGTATCAGTTCTTTAGACCCGGCTGCTACTCGTAATACCGAAAACATCTGGGCAGTTAACCAGTTATTTAACGGACTTGTGCAAATGGATGATAAACTTTCTATCGAGCCTTGTATTGCTAAAAGTTGGGAGTTAAGCGAAGATGGTAAGACCTACACATTTCATTTACGTAACGATGTGTTTTTTCACGAACACGAATTATTTAAAAACAGAAAAGGTAGAAAAGTAATTGCTCCTGATTTTGTTTACAGCTTCAACCGCTTGTTCAACCCAAAAGTTTCAAGCGCTATGTCGTTGTTAGATAATATTGATAAAACACAAAAAGGTGGCTTCGAATCTACCAACGATAGCACCTTTGTTGTTTATTTGAAAGAAAATTTTTCTCCTTTTTTAGGCATATTAACCATGAAATATTTTTCAGTCGTGCCCCAAGAAATTGTAGCGCATTACGGTGAAGATTTTCGTAAGAACCCCGTAGGTACTGGCCCCTTCAGCTTTAAAATGTGGCAAGAAGGTACGCAGATCAATCTTTTAAAGAATACAAATTACTTTGAGAAAGATTCCAATAACCAGCCCTTGCCCTACTTAGATGCTATTGCCATTTCCTTTATAAAAGATAAAGAAACCTCTTTCATGCAATTTATGAAAGGCGACTTGGATATGGTTTCTGGCATGGAAGCGTTTAACCCCAGCGAGGTGCTTGACGATAAAGGGAAATTAAAACCCTTCTACAAAAAGAAATTCAGGCTGCAAACTCAGCCTTGCTTAAAAACAGAATACCTTGGGTTTTTGATCGACGATAAAATGGAGTCGGTTAAAAATAGTCCTACTACAAACCGCGCGGTTCGACGAGCAATTAATTACGCAATTGATAGAGAAAAGATCATCAAGTACTTCCATAAAAATATCGGTATACCTGCCAAGGCGGGCTTTATTCCCGCGGCTTTACCTTCTTACAATGCAAATGCCGTAAAAGGTTTTACGTTCAATCCTGACAAGGCACGCGAGTTATTATTAGAAGCCGGTTACCCGGGTGGAAAAAATTTACCCGAGATATATTTATACAGTACCGAAAATTATACCGATATGTTCGAGTTCATCCAATCTCAACTAGCAGAAAGCGGCATCAAAATAAAGATCATGGTAGAGAAGCCTTCTGTGTTAACACAGGCTATTGCCAATAACGAAATTCCTTTCTTCCGTAAATCATGGATAGGCGATTATCCCGACGAAGAAAATTTTATGAGCCTTTTCTATTCTAAAAACTTTGCGCCTAAAGGTTTCAACTACACGCATTACAGCAATCCTATTTTCGACAGGTGTTACGAGCAAGCGCGCAACTGCTTAAACGATTCTGTGAAAGTATCGCTCTACCAAAAAATGGATCAAATGCTGATAGACGATGCACCCATCGTGCCTTTATATTACGATGAAGTAGTACGCATAATAAGTCCTAAAATTTCAGGCCTAACCACCAACCCTATGAACTTGTTGAATTTAAAAACAGTAAAAAAAAATTAATTTTCCATTTACAAACTTGCTTCATTATTCTTGCCTCTTTTTTGGCGT
The DNA here is from genome assembly GCA_038206945.1 of Bacteroidia bacterium. GTDB lineage: Bacteria > Bacteroidota > Bacteroidia > B-17B0 > Aurantibacillaceae > PALSA-968. Next base: position 25,269 of record JBBRAG010000016.1, read on the forward strand.
TCCGGCTTATAAGCATTTTAAACGGTTGATAAATATTTTTCAGTCGTCGGGCTTTATAAGCAAAACTTTTGTAATTTAGCACATCGTTTTAGTTGTTTTATTTGCTTCGCAGAATGCTGAAAAAGCATTTCACAAAAGGTTTTCATTATCAATCCCTAACGCAAATCTCTCAACTATGCAGCTTATTTCAAAAGCTGTATAAAACCATTATATTTGTGGGTTTCTCCTTTTACATCGGTAGTTTGTATCACGTAGAAGTAAGTGCCATCAACGGCTTTGGCTCCATCCCAATACCCATTTGTACTATTAAAGGTATAAAGTTTTAAACCCCAACGGTCAAAAATATCACAGGTAAGGTCGGTATACCCAGTAGTTTTAATAGAAAACACATCATTAATGCCATCTCCGTTAGGCGAAAACACATTTGGTATCACTATGGTAATATTAGCCAATACATCTAAACAAATAGTGGTAGAATCTTTGCATCCTGTAGCATTACTAGTAACTACCAACTTAGGGCAATAAGTACCTGCTAACGTATACGTATAAGCCGGTAAATTTTTTGTTATGGTATCCGTGGTTGAATTAAAGTCTTCAAAATTCCAGTAGTATGTATTTAGCGTAGTAGTTTGCGCCGGAATAAAAGATACACTTTGCCCAACAGAAATATCCGTAGCAGGCAGCGTTGTAAAATAAGGGTTTGGTTTAGCTCCTACATTAACTTTAATAGAATCAAATAACAATCCAATACAAGAACCAATACTTTGATAAACGTAATAGGTTGTAGTACCCAAATTATTTGTTGTGGGCGTTGGGCTGGGCGGTGTCATTAATATGTTATGGTTAGCATCTTCCCAAATTAAGTTTGCACCCGTTGTAGCTGCGGCAGTTAAAGCAGTGGCAGGCATACCTATGCAATACTGTACAGGTGAATTGACTATCGGGACGGTAGAAGGGGAGTTGGAAATATTTACTGTTATAGTTTTTACAGCGCTTATACATTTGTTTAAGGAGTCGTAGGCAGTATATATTCCCGATATGGTTGGTGTAAATGGGATGGTTTGAATCTGCCCTGCTGAATTATGAATAATCAAATTACCTGAAGAATAATTAAAATGAATAGATTGAATAGCGTTCTGGCATTCGGTTACCATTGTATCATTTACCGTTGGCGTGTTTGGCAACGCGTTTACAGTTACCCTAACCGTATCAGAATTTGCTGAACATCCGTTAGCTGAGGTTGTAGCTACAGAGTAGGTGTTATTTCCATTAGCAACCGTAATAGTTTGCGTGTTAGCGCCTGTACTCCAGGTATAAGAAGTAGCTGCGCTAGATGTTAAGGTTACTGCACCTCCGGCGCAAATAGTTGTTGTACCATTAGGCGTAACCGTTGGTGTTATGGCAGCCCCTGTGTTTTTAACGCTATCTGATAAAGAAAGAGAGCAACCGTTATTATCTGTTACCGTTACCGTATAAAGCCCTGAAGCTAACACACTAAAGGTTGATGTACTTTGCGTGCTTCCACCGTTTAAGCTATAGGAATAAGGTACAACTCCGCCGCTTACATTGCTTGCGGTAATAGTTCCTACCTGTTTATGGCAGGTATCTGGTGTAATTGGGTTTAATGTAAAAGAAGTTATTCCACCATTAGTTCCTACAGTAATATACGATAGATGCGCGCAGTTTAAAGCATCCTGCACACTAACTGTATAAGTTCCGGCCGTTAAGCCGCCAAACACTACCGGAAAAGATGCAATAGTACTATAGCTTCCGTTATTCAATTTTATCTGGTAAGGAGCTGTGCCACCTGTAACAGAATTAATAGTTATAGTTCCGCTATTCGCAGGAATGCAATTAGTATTTATTATAGTTGAATCTACAGAAGTTATACCCGATGTGTTTCCAATAGTAACTGAAGTTGTATACAGGCAACCTAAACTATCTTTGATAATTATTGAGTATGTGTTTCCGGTTAAAGCCGGCACCGTATAAGAAAAAGCAGCTATTGTATTGAAACCTGTGTTATTAAAATTTATCTGGTAAGGAGAAATTCCTCCGGTTAAAGAATTTAAAACATAACTTCCATTGGCTTGTCCGCATGAAGCAGTATTTGCAATGGAATCTGCTTTGCTGATACTGCCATCCACTTTAACCAATACAGTTTGTGTGGAAGTGCATGAAGCATTATTATTACCGGTTACTGTATATACCGTATTTGCAGTAGGCGATACAGAAACCGTATTGGTCAATGCGCCTGTGTTCCATGAATATGTTGCAGCACCGCTTGCGGTAAATGTTGCATTTGTTCCTTTACAGATGTAAGCATTTACAGGCAGTATACTAATTGTTGGCGTTGCTGTAACATTAATAGCAATGGTTTGTGTACTTGTACAAGTTCCGCTACCACCTGTTACCGTATAGGCAGTACTACCTGTTGCAGGAGAAACAACCACGGTACTTGTATTAGCATTGCCGGCATTAGCGCTCCAGGTATAAGAGGTAGTGCTGCTGCTGGCAGTTAATGTAGCTGATGAACCCGAACACAACGTATAGCTTGATGGTGTGATAGTAATTGTTGGCGGAGATGTTACTGTAATGCTAATACTTGCCGTAGCTGTACCTGCACAAGCACCCGTTGTTGCACCCGTAACAGTATAGGTAGTATTACCCATTGGCATTACAGAAACTGTATTGGTAGTAGCGCTTCCTGCATTGGCACTCCAGGTATAAGAAGTTGCGCCGCTTACAGTAAGAGTAACCGCTGTACCCGCACATACAGTGGTACTGGTGGCATTAATACTAAGTGTTGGGGCTATAGAAGAATTAACAGTTAAAAGAACCGGAATACGATATGTGCCCGGACACGTACCCGCGTAATACGTGTATGTACCCGCTGTTGCAGGTGCTGTAATATTGTAGGGATTATTGGTTGAAACCAATGTTCCACCAGTTGCAACAGTATACCATTCTACCGATAAGCCGCTTGGTGCATTCCCGTTAACCGTAACAGATAAAGATGCAGCGCTTAAAGCACAAACGGTATAATTAGTAGTCGTTAAATAAAAAGGTGAATTTGTTGAAGTGATTACACTTCCCGCTCCACCTGCCGAAGAACCGTTTGGTGGAAATTTAGTAGAAATTTGTGTGTTATCTCCACCTCCATTTACAACAATGCCATTTGCACCTCCACTTACATTAACTCCTGTAACTGCATTAGTAGTTGAAACATAGCCACCACCACCACCACCACCTGGGCCAAAAACCTGGTTATTTGCAAACCCATGCCTTTGGAAACTTCCACCCTTACCACCTTGTGCAGAAACTGCAAGTGTATTGGTTAATGAAATATTTCCCGTTGAATTTATAATTACGGTACCGCCGCCGCCACCGCCGCCTGCGCCATCATCACCTACTAAACCTAAGGCTGGGTTTGTATTTGTATTTAGTGCAGTTGCACCATTGGCTAAAATTTGTCCGGCACCGCTTACAGTACCATAACTCAGCAAATAGAACATTCCTCCGCCGTTACCGCCGGAAGTCCCATTTTTATCGTTGCTATCGCCCGCGCCGCCGCCGCCTCCTAAATATAATTTACCAGAAGAATAATCTAAAGGTAAGCCACCCCAGCCGCCATCGTTATGCCTTGCATCGCCGCCCCAAACACCTGCATTGTTAGGGCCATTTGTGGTTGGATCTGCATTGTTACCTGAAAAAGCGTATCCCCCTCTTCCACCTCCTGAGGAAGTAGTTGGTCTAAATGATCCATTAACGGGAGCCGTAGGTTCTTGGTTCCACGAATTAATATTATTTGCAGTACTGTTATCTGCATTGCCCATACCGGTCCATAAATTTATTACACCACCGTTAGAGCCGCCGCCGCCGCCCGAATTGTTACCGTTACCCCCGCCGCCGCCATTAGCTACGTTTCCTTTGCACATAGAAAGTGGAGAATTATAAGAATAGCCGCTTGGTAAATAGTTAATCTGGTTGTACATATTCGTATCACCAACAATGCTTTCTCCTTTATGGCCGCCGCCATGAAAGGCTCCCGTATTTAATGTTGAAAAGTTGCTTATATTATTTACGGCACCGGCTCTAAATCCTTTTCCAGATACATCGACTGATGAATTATTGAATGTAGTATTACCCTGTACCTCAATTACTGCAACACCCCCTGTTAAACCATTCCAAGCAGGGCAAGTTATTTGTCCTGATCCACTAATACTTAACGAAGCATAACGTGGCACTCTAATTATTTGAGTCTTTCCATACGTACTAAAACTATCCTTTAAGCCACAATTAAGCGTAATAATATTACCTGACACAGTACTGATTTCCGCAAATTCATTATTACCTGCACCGTTATAAGAAGTAATCTTGCCAAAGCTAGTATCAAATGGCAAAGAGATATTAGAGTTTCCATAAAAATTTACATACGCATTAACGGCAGCACCTTGCATTTGAATAATATAAACAAGATCTCCTGGGGCAAAGCCAGCACTATTAACAACACTAATAGTCGTAGTTCCAATAGCAGAATTAACAGCTAAAGGTGTATAAATATTTACTGTTGAAGATGTAGATATAGTTGGAGAACCATCTTTACCTTGCTGAGCATTTAAGGATAGAGAAATTAAAAAAAGAAAAAAGACTGAAATATTTAAAAATTTACTTTTCATATGATTTTATTTAGCGCCTAAAATAGAGAAAAATAGTTTTTACAACTACCCATTTGAATAAATAACATTACTTTTAGGCTAAAGTTCTATAAATGTCGGTAAAAAAATTAACATCTTTAGTATTTATCTTATCTACTTTAGCTTTTACGGCAATTTCCCAAAACTATACTCAAATAAAAAACAGGTTTGATAATTATCTCAATTATCAGGGTAGGTTAAATAAGCTGGTAGAAATAGATCCTGATAAAATAATCTTTTACAATACGCAAAAACAAGTTGAGTTTACTTTGGCAACAGCAAACTGGCAAAAATTTGCTTACCTGCTGAAGAATTTACCAGAAGATTCTCTCGAAAAAATATTCCTGCATAAAAATACTTTGGATAAATATAGTTTACCAAAGGCTGATCATAAAAAAAAGAAATTGACTGTTAAGATAATGATAGACCCCGGGCATATTGCCGGAAATATGAATATGGCACATATCGAACAGAAATTTTTGCATTTTACCAAGCATAATTACCCGGCTTTAAAACAAGATAGCCTTGATATTGCGGAAGGTATGCTAACTTTTCAAACAGCTACTGTTTTAAAAAATATGTTGGAGAAAAAAGGTGCAACAGTTTCTCTTACAAGACAAGAAAACTTTACTTCGTTTGGATGCACGTATGAAGAATGGACAAAAAAACATAAAAAGCATACGCTTGATAGCTTGCTTTCCGCTAACAAAATTACCGCACAAAGGCATAAGCAACTTGTAAGCGAAACTTCCTCTAAATTTTTTATTAGTTTTTTTAAAGATTATGAATTACAGCAACGTGCAAAGGTTATTAATGCCTACAAGCCTGATTTAACGATTATCATTCATTACAACGTAAATGAAAAAAATACGGATTGGAAAAAACCAAGTGATAAAGATTTTTGTATGGCGTTTATTCCAGGATGTTTAATAGCGGATAATTTGAAAAATGTTTCGTCAAAAATTAATTTGCTGAGGTTATTACTTACGGATGATCTTGATGAAAGTGAAAAAATTTCCTCATCGGTAGTAAATCAACTTTGTATGCAATTAGATATTCAAGCAGCTAAAAAAACAGACGCATCTTATTTAAGCGAGCATTGTATTAGCGCACCTTCTGCAGGAGTTTATAGCCGTAATTTGGCTTTATGCAGATTAGTGCAAACGCCACTTGTGTATGGAGAATGCTTATACCAGGATAGTGAGAACGAATGTTATGAACTATCAAAAAATACTGAAACGTTTAATGGTATAACAACAAATAAACGAGTAATTCTTGCCGCAAAAAGTTTTTACAACGCCATTATTCAGTTCTACGAAAAGTAATTTTATTGTGCAGTTTTTTCAAACACTAATACTTGGAATCGTTGATCGGTTGAGATACGATTTTGTAATAAGACATATTGGATTGGTCTTCTTTCAAAATAATCGGTATTAACTGTATTCTTATTAAGTTTAGGCCTGAAACTGTAATGACTTTCCCATATAATAACAGAACCAACCGGTGCAGTTTGCAAGGATAGACTATCGCTATAAACTTGCTTGCCATATAAACCATGTTTCTTTTTATCGTAAAAATATTTGAATAAAATATGGTTTGTATAAATAGGCATTTGTCTATCCGTATAGCCTTTGGCAATGATAGAATTTGTGATGGTTTCCATGGCATTATCTTCAGGAGATTGTTTAAACGGACGAACCAAGAACAAAACAAACAATAAAGCATTAATAGTAAATGCAGTTATTAATTGTTTTTGCTTTGTAATCATAAAAAAGCATCCGGCAGATGCTAGCGTAAACAAAAGAGGAATATAATCGTGTTTGGGTTCTTCGCCTGTCTGCTGATTTACTTCACTTAATAACCTTACATTATTATTTGGATAACATAAAAAGACAGCAACTAAAATGATGTAAATAGCTGAACCAACATACAATAAAGTTTTTTTAGAAACATATTTGTAACTATCGCATACAACAGCGCCCAGCAAGGATACTAAAGGAGAAATGGCCGTCATATAACGTAAATTACCACCGGTTGCAGCACCTACTTTAAAACCTTCCCAATTAAAAACACAGTGAATTAAAAAATAAATTAGTACAGGAATTGAAATAAATAAAAGCGAGTTAGCAGTTTCTTTTTGCTGGAAAAATTCTTTTATGTATTCGTTTTGATTAAACATTTTTGTGCGCTTACTTACAAATAAAAACACATACATCACCAATAAAAAATATTGCAAAGCACCCCAAATAGTAATGCCCATTTTAAAATAATGATCAAAACCTTGACGAGGATACTCGTCAGCATATTTTGCAGCGGTTTTACTACTGGATGTCAATAAATATAAAGGCTCCCCTGTTACCATATAACCCCAAATATTATTTATTAAAGGAAACAATCCTAACAATATAAAACATACCCAGCGTTTGTTTAATGCCTGCCAAACACCGTAAATAGGAATCAGCAATAAAAATTCTTGTCTTATAATTCCGGCAAAAGATAATATCAAAGATGAGGCTACATATTTTTTTTCGGTATGAAAATATAAGGCAACTAATAAAACAAATCCGCTAAATGTATCAGCATAATTTCTAAACGAAAGTTGTATCCAATAAGGTTGCAAAGCCAACATAAAAAAAGCCAACCAGGCAAATTTACTACCAATACGCTGCGCTACTTTATACGTTAAGAAACAGGCAAAAGCGGCAAGGGCTGCATTTAAATAAACTAAAAATTTATTTCCCAAAAGAGAAGGTATAACATAAATAAGTTTATAACCCGTTTTAGGTGAGTTACCTAAAATTACATTGGGATTATTCCAAAATTCGCGCATGTTAAAATAATGCCCTATTTCATCATGCTGATAAAAACCCGTAGCAAAGAATGAATATGCAACATAACACAAAAACACAACAAGCGTTAGCCAAAGTGCTTTTTTATCGTCGGAAGAAAATTTAATGGAAGGTGCGTTTGCTGTCATCACGAGCAAAAATAGCTTTTTTTTATTCTAAATAAACAGTCTCTTTTCCGCTTTTAGAAAAATCGGCAACAATATGTTCTTGTAAAGTAGTAGAAAGCGAAAGTCCGACAAAATCAGCTTTTACCGGGTATTGCGTGTGACTTCTATCAACCAAAACTACTGTATGTAGCTTTTTTATCGGTTGATTTAAAAATAACTGAACTGCATAAATAAGTGTTTTTCCGCTGTTCAACACATCATCAACCACAAAAACTGTTTTGTTTTTATAAACTGCTTCGCTAAAATCTATAAGTGGTTTTTTAGCTAACGGGTCTTTTTTATCAACCGTAATTTTGCCAAGCGTGATTTTATATTTTGCAATCTTTTTTATGAGCACAACTAATTTTTTTGCCATTAAATAGCCATTGCCTTCAATACCTGCCAGCATAATTTCTTTTTCGTCTATGGTATGCTCATAAATTTCATACGCTAAACGATTCAGCTTTTGTTGTATTTTATTGGTGTTTAATATCTCTACTTTTTTCATTTCTATTTTTTTGTCATGCTAAACTTGTTTCAGCATCTGTTATTTTTAAGAAAGACACTGAAATAAATTCAGGGTAACGGACAAACTTCTTACTTCATAAATTTATTCTTAACATCAGTAAATACAGGAAAGTTATTATAATGCCAATTATTTATAACACGGCAATCATGCATCAACATTAAACCCGGGTTAGAACGTACCATTGTTTTAAGTACAATACCATCCATGTTATAAAAATCATAAAGTGCATTATACTTATGTTTATACTCACTTATTTGCTCGTTGCTGGAAGCCGTTAAAGCAATAAAATTGATTTTATTTTTTTGGCACAAGGTGTAGAAATCATTTATCTGCGCCATTAATTTTGGGTCTTGCGCGGTTTTGTTTAAATCGTAACAAACTAAATAAAAATTATAATTTTTATTTCCTAAAATACTATCGGTAATATTATTCCCATCTAAATCGGTAATCGTAAAATCAGGGATCTTTGCCGCATCTACTTCCAGACTAACAACTTTAGAAGGTAAAGAACGGTGGAATTTCCAATGCAAGGTATCTTGCCAAGGATAGTTTTTATCTGTGAACTCAGTCGTATCTCCACTCTGAATATTCTTGTACATAAAATGCGATTCATATACAGCGGCTTTATAATTTGGCCCGGTTCTTTTTCCTTCGCAAATGCTTAATCCGGGTGCATAGGCACGAAAATCAATCATTGGTAAATTGCGGTAACAATGTATTGGAAACCAAATAGAGGCTGCAATGGCAATAACTGTAAGTACGTTACTTATCATGCCACCAAACAATGGATTGATATTATCCTTACCCGAAAACAAAAGTGTAATGAGGACAAGTAGTGTAATATCTTTCCAAAAACTTTCCCAAGGTGTAAGTTTAATTGCGTCGCCAAAGCAACCGCAATGTGTAACTTTATTATAGCACGCCGAATAAAACGTTAAGAAGGTAAAGAATACAATTTGCCCTAATAACAACCAAAGCGTTAATTCTTTTTTAAAACCGATTAGCAGCATAAACCCAAGCGCCACTTCACTCACACAAATAATAATAGCCAGCGGTAACGAAATATGCGCCATCCAATCGAATAAACCTAAACCCGTATCCCCTTTAAAAACTTCAAAGTATTCTTCTAATTTGTAAGAGAAACCAACGGCATCATTCGATTTTATAAACCCAGAAAAAATAAATAAGCATCCAACCAAAACCCTTGCTATGTGCGTTATAATAGGGTATTTGGCAATAAACCCCGAAGCATTAATCAACACCAAAAGTGTACCTAAAATAATACCTACGGTAGTCTTGCTAAGGCAATGAGGTGTTATAAAATAAATACCTGCCGCAATGCCCGCCGATAAAATAAATTTAAAAAAGTTACCGCTTACAAATTTTTTCATGAAATGCTTCCTTTAAATGTGTTACAAATTTAACATACCCTGCCACGTACGCAAATACCAAGCCATAATTAATTTTTGTGAAAATAATTATTTGGAACAGCGCTAGCCGGAAAGCCCGCGGTGCAGTTTGGCTTGTTTGCGGGAGTTTGGAACTTTCTTGACTTTTTGTTTCCTTTTTCGTCGAGGAAAAAGAAATAGAAAAAATATTGCTTTTGAGATATGTAACTTATCCGTAGAAAGTTATTTTTGCTGGAATAACCAAACAGGCATAGTATATTTACCGCCATGTTAAAAGTGTTTAAGTTTGGTGGCGCATCTGTTAAAAATGCCGAGGCTGTTAAAAATGCGGCAGCTATTGTAAAGCGCTATCAGGGCGATACACTGTTGGTTGTGGTATCCGCTATGGATAAAACCACCAACAAATTGGAATTATTGGCTGATGCTTATTTTTATAAAAAAGATAATCTGCAAGAAATTTACAATGATTTAAAAAAGTTTCACTTCGATATTCTTACTTCTCTTTTTACGAATAAATCAAACAAAATATTTGCCGAATTAGAAAACGATTTTGTTGAATTGATGTGGGCTATAGAAGATGAACCAAGCTCAACGTTCAATCATCATTATGATCAAATTGTTGGCATGGGAGAAGTTTTTTCGAGCAGAATTGTTTCTGCGTATTTTAATGTAGCCGGAAGTGCTTGTCAGTGGCTTGATGCAAGAGGTATCATTCAAACAGATAATACCTACAACGAAGGAAATGTAGATTTTGAATTAACCCAACAATTAGCCGAAGCAAATTTATTGCCTTTGCTAAAACAACATGATATTATTTTAACGCAAGGTTTTATTGGAGGAACGAGTGAGAATTTTACAACAACTTTAGGCAGAGAAGGTTCTGATTATACCGCAGCGATATTGGCTTACAGCACCAACGCAGAAAGTGTAACTATTTGGAAAGATGTACCAGGTGTGCTTAACGCAGATCCAAAATGGTTTAGCGATACCAAAAAAATTGATGAACTTACCTATCAAGATGCTATTGAGTTGGCGTATTATGGTGCAACCGTTATTCATCCAAAAACAATTAAACCGCTACAAAACAAATACATTCCTTTATATGTAAAGTCTTTTGTACAGCCTGAAGCAGAAGGTACTATGATAAAAGATAGCAACAAACAATTGCCTATTCCATCTTTTATTTTTAAAATAAACCAAATACTGATTACCATTTCTCCGCGCGATTTTTCTTTCATTGCCGAAGAAAACCTGAGCAAAATATTTGCTTTGTTTCACGAACACCAGGTAAAAATAAATGTAATGCAATTATCTGCTATCAGCTTTTCGGTGTGTGTAGATATGGATGATAAAAAAATTAAACCACTCATTCAAATTTTGCAAAGCGATTATAAAGTATTGTATAACGATTCATTGGAACTGATTACGATACGCTATTACGATCAATCTACCATTGATAGAGTTTGTGTAAACAAAGATATTTTAATGGAACAAAAAAGCAGGTATACCGTTCAGTTGGTCGTGCGAAATCAATAAATCTCGTCGTCATTCCGAACTCGTTTCGGAATCTGTTTAAAGATGCTGAAACAAGTTAGCATGACGGAAAAAACCTGTATTTTTATTCCCATAGAAAAACAAAAAAAATGTACATATATAACGTAACTATAAATATTGATAATGCCACGCACGACGAATGGTTTAAGTGGATGCAAGAATTTCATATTCCTGAAGTAATGAAGACAGGTTGTTTTATTGATAACCGTATGCTAAAGGTTTTGAATGTAGAAGATGAAGGTGTAACGTATTCGGTACAATATACTTTTTTAAACATGAGTGATATGGAGGAGTATAAGCAGAAACATTCTGCCGGACTGCAAAAACAGACTATGGATAAATTTAAAGATAAGTTTGTAGCTTTTCGTACCTTGTTAGAAATTGTATAAGCTGTGGAACCCGTAAAAGCAAAAAAACATTTAGGCCAACATTTTTTAAAAGATTTAGAGGTAGCGCAAAATATTGTTGATGCGGTTATAAAAACTTGCGATTTGCCTTTGGTTGAAGTTGGGCCGGGGACAGGCGTTTTAACTAAAAGCTTAATTACGCGCGACAACTTTTTTGCCGTTGATGTAGATACTGAATCTATTGAATATTTAAAAAAGGCTTACCCTAAATATCAGGATAAAATAATGGAAGGCGATTTTTTAAAGATGGATTTAAGTAAATTATTTCCCGGACATTTTGCGGTGATAGGTAATTTTCCTTACAACATTTCTTCGCAAATTATGTTTAAGGTTTTAGACCTGAGAGATAATGTGGATGTGGTAGTGGGTATGTTTCAAAAAGAAGTAGCAGAACGTATTGCTATTAAACCCGGCACTAAAACATACGGCATACTTAGCGTATTGTTGCAAGCCTTTTATGATATTGAATATTTATTTACGGTAGAACCCAATGTATTTGTGCCACCACCAAAAGTAAAATCGGCAGTAATACGTTTAACACGTAACAAAACACAAAAGTTAGCTTGCGACGAAAAATTGTTTAAAGCCATTGTAAAATCTACATTTAATCAACGACGAAAAATGGTGCGCAACGGAGTAAAATCTTTTATAAAAGATGAATCTATTATGAGCCATCGTTTTTTTACTATGCGTCCCGAGCAATTAAGTGTAGCAGACTTTGTGGAACTTACGCAGATGATTGAAGGGCAATTATAAAGAGTTTTATTAACTGTGCCTATGATTCAAAAGTTCCTTCTATGCAATAAACAACATGTCATTTCTCACACCAATGATCTGCCAAATAATTTGCAGAATATTCCACTATACGAATTCTTAATCTTTCAAATTGCAAGGTCTGCCAAAAAGATGTTCCGTTTTCAACTTTGTGTTCTATCTTTTCAATCGCCGTCCAATCAATAGTTTGAAATGGTATGTTGCTGATTTTATTTAGGGTTAAATTTTTTATAAGGCGCAAAAGAGTTCCTAATAAAACGTTTTAAATGTTTTATACAAATATCTGGTTCTTCTAAAAAGCCCATGTGTCCGCTGTTTTCAAGCAACAACACCTCTTTATATGTAGAAATTTGCGCTTGGTCTAATAAAGATTGCATGGGTAAAATATTATCATATTTACCCACAATAAACAAAACAGGATAATTGGCAAAGTGTAAAACCACATCTCTACTTGGTCGGTTTTTCATGCCTTCAAGCGTAGCTATTATACCACGCTTAGATGTTTTACGTGCAATTTGCTGTGTGGTTAAAATTTCTTTTTTAAGATGCTTTAAGTTTTTTGTATTAAAGAGATTGTCAATGGTGGCTCGCACATAAATAGCATGATTTTGTTTTACAATTTTAATGGCCTTGCTGCGCTCTTTTTTCTTTTGCTCGCTATCGGCATACGATGTGGAATGAAACAAACACAAGCCTCTTACAAAATCGGGAAACAATTCGGCAAAAGCCAAACCGGTATAACCACCCATACTATGCCCAATAAGCACATACTTCTTTAAATGCAAGCTATTCATAACAGCTTTAACAGCTTGTGCCATTAATTCCATGGGGTGTACATAACCAAAACAATCGCTTTGTCCGTGCCCGGGCAAATCCATACAAATTACTTTAAATTGTTTCGAAAGAGATTCTTTTACAATATCCCAGCTTTGTGTCGAACCTAAAAAGCCATGTAAAAGCACCACTGCCCTACCCTTTCCACTAACGGTAAAAGCAATTTTAGCTTGTTTAAAATTGGCGTATTGATAATCTGTTTTAGGTTTCACTTAAAACAAAAATACGCAATTGTAAAAATTACGTATTGTTTGTTTAAAATTAGGTAGGAAGTATTTGCCTAAGAATTGAGCTTATATATTTGTTTGTTATACTGAACTTGTCAAAGTTTTTTAGATTTAGAAACGAGTTTGGAATGACTACTAGTTGTATGTGCGTTAGGGATGGTGGCAGAAAGCCTTTTATGTACTCATAAAAGCTTTACGCCTACAGCCCGACGGCGGATGAGATTGCTTCACTTTGTTATGAATGACGAAAGCCGGTACGCCCTACCTATCCCCAGCCAATTACACAGGAAAAGGAGTTTTGCGTAATTAAAGTATCTTTGCGTAAAATTTACCAAAGTGAGTACGTTTAACGACCTTAATTTATCGAAACAATTACTGAAAGCATTAGCAGATATTGGCTTTGAAACCCCTACGCCTATTCAGGAAAAAGCATTTCCTATAATTATGTCGGGCAAAGATGCTATTGGAATTGCACAAACCGGAACCGGAAAAACATTTGCTTATATTTTGCCCATACTTAGGCAATTAACCTTTTCTGACCAGCGCCAGCCACGCGTTTTAATTGTTGTACCAACACGCGAATTAGTTGTGCAGGTGGTTAGCGAAATTGAAAAATTGGCTAAATACATGCGTGTTAGAGCACTAGGTGTTTATGGCGGCGTAAAAACTATGGCACAAAAGCAACTAGTTTACGATGGGGTTGATATACTGGTGGCTACGCCCGGCAGGTTGATGGATTTATATTTGAGCCGAGTTTTGCAACTTAGTTCGATTAAAAAATTGGTAATTGACGAGGTGGATGAAATGCTGAATTTAGGTTTTAGGTCACAACTTTTGCAAATAATGCAGGCTTTGCCGGAAAAGCGTCAAAATCTTTTATTTTCGGCCACGTTAACAAACGAGGTTGAAAAAATGATTATTGATTATTTTGAGAAACCAGAATATATTGAATTAATTTCCAGAGGAACCCCACTTGCAAACATAACACAAGACGCTTACAACGTTCCTAATTTTTGTACGAAGGTAAATTTATTGCAATCTTTATTAAGCAATGATAAATCTATCAGTAAAGGATTACTTTTTGTAAAGAATAAAAAAATTGCAGATAGTTTATACAAGCTTATAAAACCTGTTTTTCCTGATCAAATAAGTTTAATACACTCTAACAAATCGCAACAAAGACGTTTTACGGCAGTGCGACAATTGCAAGACGGAACGCATCGTTTACTAATTGCAACCGATGTAATTGCACGCGGTATTGATATTACAGATGTTACGCATGTTATAAATTTTGATATTCCGCGTGAAGCCGCAGTTTATATACACCGTATTGGAAGAACCGGAAGGGCTGAAAAAAAAGGTATTGCGCTTAGTTTTATTATTCCGGTTGAGAAAGAAAAATTTAAAGAAATTGAAGAGTTGATGAACAAAAAAGTTTCTATTCTTCCTTTGCCAAAAGATGTTGAAATTTCGGACGAGATTACTACCGATGAAAAACCTGTTTTAAAAGATAAAAATTTATTTAAAAACTCTAAACGCGGTAAGAAAGCGCCCGTTGTTAATTCTGCCTTTGCTGAGAAAAAGGACAAGAACAAAAAAGTGAATTTAGGTGGCGCACGTAGAAGAGAAAATCAACGCAGAAAATTAGAGCGTAAAATTGTGAGCAGTAGTAAACGTAGTAAAAGATAATTAGTAAATAGCGAATAGTTAATAGGGCTTTGTTACTATGCTACTCTTAAACGTTGTTATTTGCTTTATGAGTTTTCATATAATCTTCTAATAGGTCTTTCAACGTATTTAGATAGTTTTTTAAATTGGCAGTAGTTATTTCTTTTTCGGGTTGTGTGCCAATACTAAGTGGAGTTTCATCTAGATTTTTATATAATCCTGGATATTTTGTTTCAATAACCGTGGTTAATTCAATGATACTTTGCATTAAGGCATTTAAATTTTTCATGATTTATATTTTAATAAAACAATAGTAGCATTGTTTTTAAGTACCTGCAAGTAAAGAATACTAAACAAGTTTTTCTAAATCGTGTAAATAATCTTGCTGTAAATCTTCGTGCAGAGCATTAATTAATATATTTATTTTTTTTAGTTGTTGCTCGTACATATTTACAATCAGCTGGCTTCTGTGATAAGGAATACTTGAGTGTTTTAGCTTACTACAAAAACAAATGTGCAAATCGGCACTTAGGGCTTTATCGCTTATGTATTTGTCATATTTTGTAATGATACGAAGCGTTTTACGCAAACCTTTTTTTACAAAATATAAATTTGGATGAGATTTTAAAGTGTTTATTTGATTGTCAATTTCTGTTTTTACTTCGTTTACAAAAGCATTTTTATCATGCGCATCAAACAGCAAGTAACTTAAAAATTCTTTATTGTCTTTTTTATATTTGGCAAGTGCAACGCACAATTCTATCAATTCCTTTTGCGGAATTTCTTGTAACTCTTTTTTTAATTCGCTTAAACTAACTGCTTTCATATTCTTAATCCTTATCGTCATTCCGAACTTGCTTCGGAATCAGTTTATTCGGAGAGATGCCCAAATAAATCCGGCATGACACCAAATTCTATCTTAATTTCTACTGCAAATACTTTGGTAAGCACACGTTTCACAAGTTTCTAATTCTTCTGTCGGGTTAAAATTTGTATCCGTATTAAACATTCCACTAATAAATATTGAAAGTTTTTCTTCAAATTCTAACAAAAAATCATCACTTAAAATTAACGGTTGTTTATTCATTGTAATATTATAAACTCGTTCTTGCGCTCGGAAAGGAATGATACAGGCATTTATTTTATTGGCAGCCGCGATGTTGTTTTTCCACGCAAGCCAGGCATAAACTAAAAGCTGAAGCACTTTACTGTATTTTGTATCAACAAAAACTTCGCTTAAATCTTGTATATCAAACTTATCGTATTCTTTTTTAACCGAAGATTTATAATCTATAATTCTAAATGCACTTGGTGTAAAATCAATTCTATCAACGGTGCCGCTTAAATTTATTTTAACGATGGAACTACCTGTATTTATGGCTATTTCAGCCGATAAGGATTTTTCGAGATGTTTAATAGTGATACTTTCTTTTTTCTTTTCAAGCTCGTCAATCGTTTCTTTTTCTTGCGTTAATAAATTAGCGATATACTTTTTTATAACGTGCAGTGCAATTGTTTTTTTCCCGTTCTCGTTTACAGGTTCTTTGTAATGACCTATAAAAGCTGTTTCTGCTGCTTGCGGATATATTTTTTCGAGTGCCGAAATGTTTTCATTCGTCAGCACTTTATCTATAAAAGGCTTATATAATTTCTCCAGCGTTTCATGTATAATATTTCCAATAACAGATGCTTCCATATTTTCATCCACTTCATCGGGCACTTTGATATTGGCAATAAAACGATAGTAAAATTTAAGCTCGCATTCTTTATAGGTGTTTAATGATGTTGGTGATAGTCCTCTATCTATTACTTGGGCTTTTTCCAGCAATCTATTTAAAACAGATTCCGTTTTTTGTATGTGTACTTCAAAGGCTTGCTCTCCGTCGCTTACAGGCAGTGATAATATTTTCTCTTCAATGCTTGCTTGCTTGTTTTTATCTTTTAATTCGGATAAAAGTTGAGTAATGAAACGACTTTTTTCTCCTTTGCCAAAGGTATCCGTTTCGGTATTATAGATTAATGTAACATTATTAGCACGTTGTAATAAACGGTAAAAGTGATATGCGTAAATAGCATCTTTCTCGGCATACAAAGGCATTTGCAGGTAACGTTTTAAATCATCGGGGATAAAAGATGCACCCGATTTTCCGGCAGGCAAAACATTTTCGTTTACCGAAAGCATAATAATATTGTCAAAATCGAGTGTACGAGTTTCGAGCACACCCATAATTTGCAAGCCACTTAAAGGCTCGCCATAAAACGGAATTCCATTGGGCGCAAGTGTTTGTCGCACTAAAATTTTCAATGCCTTTAAACTTGTTTGCGGATAATTTAGAAGCGCTTGTTGCAGCGTATTTAATTGCTGCTGAAATATCAATGCTGTTTCTAATTCCAACGAACGATTTTTTGTCTCGTATGTTTTCTCAATTAATTTTTCATTAAAGTTGCATAAGCGCAAAACAAAATCTTCTACCGATGTAAAAGGCAAAATCAAAAATGCAACATCGTCAAACGTGCTGCCCAACCATGTTTTCAGTAAATCAGTTCGCAAATAAATAATATTACTTTGATTTATTTTTTTAATGGCTTTGTGCAATGCCACATTATCGCTGACAAAAGTGGCTACAATTGGGTTGTATAAAATAGACAATACATCTTTAAAATAAAAAGCATCATCGGGTTTTTTGTTGAGATGCGCTTGTATAATCTCTTCATACAAACCATATAGCGGTGTAAAATGTGCCGGATATTCTAAAGTAATATTTACGGTATTTATTTTTTCTGGTAGCGCGCTAAGCACGGGCAATAACAAAGTTTCATCGGCCAAGACAATAGCTGTTTTTTGTAAAGCCGTATCACTTTCTAAAATTTTATGTAGCACTTGCATAGCTGCGGCAACTTGCGCCATTCTGCCAGCAACACCTGTAATTTCAATGTGTTTAATGCTTGTTGTTAGAGTATCCGATATAAAATTTTTCTGCTTCGGGAAATGTGCAAAATGCTTTCGTAAAAAACTTCCGGCTTCCTGCGCTTCATCCTTTACATAATACGTATCAGCATCCCATAAAATTTCAGCTAAATTATTCTCCACTAAAAAAGAAATTATTTTTTCTTCCGCTAAATTCACGGCATTAAATCCGCAAAAAAGTATTTTTTTATACGGCAATGTGTAACCATTATGTAAAACACTTTCGTAAGCCACTCGGTACGATAAACCTTGCCACGCCTGCTTGTTGCGCAAAGCGTTAGCTTTCATTAAAGTATAAATCTTCCCAAGGTTTTGCATAAAAGCCAAATAGTTTTCTTGCATAGCAGAAAGTTTTTCTTCTGCCAAACTCCAACTTTCAATTTCTTTTATGTCGCGTAAATTTTCAAAAATAGTTTTTGGTTCAATTAAGTAACGATCAATCTCGTTAAAATCTTGCATTACTTGCGGCGCCCAACGTAAAAATTGCTCAAACGAAACCGCTTCGGCTTCTACCACTTTGCAATACGTATCATACAGTTCAAAAGTCAGCGTAAGTTCTGAAGCCGTTGGTAATTGAGATATTTTAGCTACAAAATCTTCGGCCGAAATAATTTCGGGTATCCACGTCGGTTTATTTAAAATGCCCGCTAAATGTTTTTTTAAGTATAAACCGCCGCGTTTGTTAGGCAACACAACGCACAACGAATCTAAATCGTTGGCATAATTTTTATGGATGTGTTGTGCGACTAATTCTAAAAAATAAGGCATTTTTGCAGTAATGAATTCGCTGCTTGAAAGTATAAAATATCCGCAATATAGAAAGTATAAAAACGGCTTGAGTTATTTTAAAATATCATCGCCCATTTTATTGGAAGAAATTAAAGTGGTGGGCAGCAAGCGCTTTATCTATCAAATTGAAGTAAAACAATATCCGGAGAAAGTTTTTATAAACGATTTGCTTTTAAACTATACCGAGTTTGCAGATGAGATAACAGAAACTGAGTATAAAGTTCAAAAATAAATCGCATCGTCATTCCGAACTTGTTTCGAAACCTGGATAGGATGCTGAAACAAGTTCAGCATGACAATCCAGTTGTTTTTCTGAATCCATGAAATCTTTGGCTGAAACTACTGAACGGCTTTCTCTATAGTAATACCCACATCCATTATTAAAAATAAAGGATCTATTTCATTCTTGTTTCCGTAGCGCATAGTTTGTTCAAACGCAAATTTATATTTACCGGCTTGTTTAAAACGAGCATTCTTTTTAAACAAAATATTATTATCGTATAAGTCACCTAAGCCTTTGCCAAGCCAATGTCCTTGCTCGTCAGCCAACACGCATTCAATAGTATCTATTGACTTAGTTTGATTAGGGTACGTAGTGTGTAAAAACAAAAATAGATTTTTATATGGGTAACTTTCTGCGTTACGCACATTTATATATACATCGCACAACTGATTAGAATCTTTTAATTCGGCTTCAAAATTAATGAGTTGCTTGGCAGGCCAGCCTTTGGTTTCTTCAATACGTTCGTATTTGCTGTACACTACATTTTTATTACAGGACGCAAAAAAACATAGGCTTAAAAAACAAAATGATATTCTAAGAAAAGTTTTCATGCTTTATTTAGAATTTCTTTTTTGTGGTTGATTGTTATTTCTTGGAGCTTGGTTATTGTTTCTTCTACGATTTGGATTGTTGCCTTGGTTATTTCCACCACCTTGTTTTTTCTTATCAAAACGATTGATATTTCCTGCTTGTGCATTTTCAAAATCAGGGTGCTTCATTACTTGAGCAGGCGCTTGCGTTTTCACTTCTTCCATTAATTCTTCGGGCTGAATGCCTTGTTTATTCCAATCAACAATTTGTTTTACTCTATCAACGGTAAGCTGTATAAAAGTTTGTGCTTGTCCTTCATAAGAAAACCACATTTGTCGTTTAAAAATATCTGTTTTTTGGTGGAAAGCCCTGCCTTTTTTTGTATTTAGCTTTAAATTATCTGTCTGCGGAAAATCTTTAACCGCATCTAAATAAGAATCTAATTCGTAATTTAAACAGCATTTTAATTTGCCGCATTGTCCGGCTAATTTTAGCGGATTAAGTGATAATTGCTGATAACGCGCCGCACTTGTATTAACGGTTCTAAAATCGGTAAGCCAAGTAGAACAGCATAATTCTCTTCCACAAGAACCAATTCCGCCTAAGCGAGATGCTTCTTGTCGCGCACCAATTTGTTTCATTTCTACACGTACGCCAAACTGAGATGCCATGCTTTTTATCAGTTCCCTAAAATCTACACGCGCATCGGCTGTGTAATAAAAAATGGCTTTGCTTTTATCGCCCTGGTATTCAACATCACTTATCTTCATAGCTAAACCATGTGTGATGGCTAATGTGCGGGCTTTGTACATGGTTTCAACTTCAAGCTCTTGGGCTTCTTTCCATTTATCAATATCGGCAGGGCGTGCTTTTCTGTATATTTTTCTTACTTCAGCGCTATCTTGTTTAACTTCTTTTTTCTTCATTTGAATGCGCACCAACTCTCCTGAAAGAGATACTACGCCAATATCATGGCCCGAAGTGGCTTCAACAGCAACTACATCACCAACTTGTAATGTTTGAGAAATAGTGTTTTTATAAAATTCTTTACGCGAGTTCTTAAATCGCACTTCAACTATATCAAAAGGTTTATCCCCTTGAGGCAAATTCATATCCGACAGCCAATCGAATACGGTTAGTTTGTTACAACTATCTGTAGCGCAACTACCTGAAGAGCCACAGCCCGCAGGCTTTCCACTATCACTTGTTTTATCTGTTGAACATCCGCTACTGCAAGACATGTATTTAAAAATTAGGAATTACAAATATACTATATAGATATGATATAAATAAATTAAGGCTTTTAGTTAAAGTAAGTATGGCTAATATATATATATATGTAAACTGCTTCAACCAAAAATTATTGGGTTGCAATAAGGCTGTATTGTATTTTTTTTTATTTTTAGGATGAAATAAACTATAACTTAAGTCGCCATTTCATCTTTCTTCTATCAATATCTATATTAAAATAAAAACATGAACGAACACAAAGCCTTTAAACGAAATTTAAGCCAGACTCAACGCTTTCAGTATGGTGTGTACCAGTTTGCGGATCATTTTTTTGGACGTAAGCGTTTGTTTAAAAACAGGAAAAAGTTTTATGCCGGAGTGCTGGAAAATCTTAAAAAGAGCGGAGAAGGTAAAATAATGCCCGTTGAAAGAAGAAAAGATCTTAGCCTGGAAGAATTTAAAAATTATTATGTAAAAAAAGGAATTCCCGTAGTAATGGAAGGTGCAGCAAAAGATTGGCCTTGCGTTAAAAAGTGGACATTAGAATATTTTAAAGAATTGCATGGTAAGGATGAAATTTATTTGGTTGATCAAAACGCCGTGGATTATCCTTATGAGCTGACTACATTAGCCAATGTTATTGATAATATACGGGGTGGTGGAAGTAAGTATTACCGTTTTTACCCTCTATTGGCAAGGCATCCCGAACATATAGAGGACTTTGATTATAAGTGGTTAAAAGAAAGAAGAACTAACCCTGTATGGTTTGATGCATTTCAAGTCTTTATTGGCGGGAAAGATTCTTATACGCCTATCCATAACGCCAATCAATCAAACTTATTTGTTCAAGCGCATGGCGAGAAAATATGGACACTTTACTCCCATTACTATACACCCATTATTGACCCTTCTCCTGTGAGGAATGTTTATCGTGGGGGTCCGTCTAGAACAGAAAAGGGGCCTTTTAACCCATTTGAACCTGATTATGCCCCACCCAATGAATTATTCAAATATATAGACGGATATTCAGTTCATTTAAAAGCAGGCGATGTTTTTTGGAACCCTCCTTTTTACTGGCACGCTGTAAAAAATCTTACCGATTCTATTGGCGTAGGATATAGGTGGTCTTCGCCGCTGTATTCTTTTAAAATATCTCCATTATACATGTTGTTGGATTGTTTTGCCAACAACCCGCCTATTTGGAAAGCGTATAATCTTTATAGAAAAGATATTAATGAATTGCATTTGGCAGAGGTTAAACAATTAGAAGATGCACGCCGTAAAATGGTAGAACAGGATGAGCGAAAGAAAGCCAAACTGCCAAAATAATGCTGAAAGCGTATTATGATTCTGTAAGGTATAAATTCATTAAATGAATAACGTGCATTTACTTTACAAGCGTATCAAAACGTTATTTATAGGGCAGCTTCTGTTTATATTAGGATTGTTCATGCTGCTTCGCCTGCTTTCCTTACTTGTTTTTTTACGAAGGATTTTTACACATTTTTAACAATTTTAGTGATTTTATATTTGGTAATCACATACCGGCACTATTTTTATCTGTACCTTATCATACATGGTCAATTCTTCTTTCTTCTTTGCTACACCCACTTTTTTTTTTAACAGTATTACTTTTTTTATATCCCGTTATTTATAAAAAGAAATATTATTTTAACCACAACTTTTACTTTTAATACACTCGAAAGACTTTTAATTTTCGTTCCTGCTTTTCTATTATCCTGGGAACTTTCTACGTATAACTATAATTATTACCTCGATCAAACTTTTTATTTTGATAGATTAGCACTAATTTTACTTGCGTTTGGATTGTTTCGCTACCCTTTACTAACACCTTTGTTTATTGCCTTTGCGTATGTTTATCGTTCACAATTTAATTACCCGGTAGAGGGTTTTCCTTTGTACGATAAACGTTTATTGTTTGACCTTTTGGTTATGTTTGTGGCTCATGTTTACACCCGCCTTTTTATTCCTTCATTTAAAATACCATACGTTTATTTTGCGATTTGTATTTTAGCGTCCGGGTATTTTATGAGTGGTATAATAAAAATTGTACTTTCTCCACATGGATATGAATGGTTAATTTACAACAATCCAACTGATCTTTTTCATAATGTTTATTACAGGGGTTGGTTGGCACACGCTTCAAGTAATACGTTAAATTCTATCACAAAATTTTTTAATACATATGGTAAATTATTTCAGGCCTCTATTTTTTTTATTGAATTGTTGGCTGTATTTATTTTGTATTCGAGAAAAGTGGGTATATTAATTTTGATTAGTCTGCTTTGCATGCATACTGGTATTTTTATTCTTGCCGGGTTTTTATTTTGGAAATGGATGGCAATAGATTTTCTTTTGCTTTTTATATACGTATATAAAAGTGGGTTTCTTTTAGAAAATACATTTTCAAAAAAATATTTTAAAACTTCTATATTTATTATTTGTTTAGGCATAACTTGGTTACAGCCTATAAAATTTGGCTGGCATGATACACCTGTTAATCAATTTTTTACTTACGAAATAGAAGATGATACCGGAAAGACATATGCAGTTGAAAAAAACGAAATGAACCCTTATCAGCAATGGTTTCAAATGGAACGGTTTCTTTTTTTAGTTAATAAACCCTGCTTGCCGTTAAGTGGTTTTGGTTATACAGGTAGTTATAGTTTAGCTGAAAAAATAAAGCAAGTTGAGCCAGAAAATTTTTTAGAACTTGAAAAAGAAAGGGGAAAAAACGAGTATAATATTACTTTAAAAGAAAAATACGACGATTTTATTAAGATTTATTTTAAGAATCGAAATAAGCGGGGTCATCAGCTCTTCTTTCCTTCTATATTCATGGCTCCGCATCATTTATATAATTCTGCTACAGGTGTAGTATGGAAAGGTCAAACACCTGTTAAACTATTTAGAGTAATATTTAATCAGGTATATACTAAAAACGGAAACCTAATTTGGCTAAATAAACAAATGGTAGATGAAATAACTATCTAAGCTAAAGCTCTACATCATTTTATTATGCAGAATAGTAAAATTTATTTATGGCTTTCGCCTTCTTGCTCTGCTTTTTCTACTTCAATGCCATCTTTCTTTTCTTCGGCATTTGATTGATCTTCTGTAGCGGTTTTTTCTATTTTTTCTTCTACGCCTTCTTTATGGCAATCCTTTTTACCTTCTGCTTCACATTTGGCTTTGCATTCTGTGCTGCAACTACCATCTTCTTTACAGCAATCTTTTTTTACGCCGCCGTCACAGGCTTTCAAGCTAAGAAACATAATAAGCCAAAAGGCCAAAGCAAAACCAAAGGGTATGCCAAAATAAACTCTTTTTGGTGTTTCGTGATGTTGTTCTTCGTGATTTGACATAATTTCTTTTCGGTAAAAATTATTATTCTTCGTGAGTTCCTGCCGATGCGGCGTTTTCTTCTGCCTGTTTTTCTGCGGCAATTATCTCTTTTTCGGTTACACCTTCTTTTAATTCAGCCGGTATGGGTTGCATGTGGTGGTTACGTAATACTATTTGCTGTATTTTATAATTTTTATCTAAGCTGGTTCTATTATGAGGGTAGCCGCAATAAGTACCTTCTACCAGAATTATAAATATCAAATACAAAATAAATACGGCATAAGGCAATAAAATAGTGTAGCGTAAAAATTTGGTTTCATCTATTAAGTGCATAAATACCAAAACAATTCCGCCTGCTTTTACTAAAGTTAAGCTTATGAAAAAGAATTTTAAGAACGTTCCTCCTAATAAACCCCATGAAGTTGCTTGATACCCTACAACAAGTTCTACTAAGGTAATGGCCAATAAAAGCCAAAACACTTTCCATAATTTACTGCGTATTTGTTTTCCATGCGCTTCATCGTGTTGGTACATGGTTTCGTATTGCGGATAATCATCATGAAATTCCATACTCATACTTACAATTTTTAATTATTGATATTGAATTTATTTTTTTAAAGCAGATAAAAGAAGGTAAATACAAATACCCAAACCAAATCTACAAAGTGCCAGTAAAGACCTACTTTCTCTATCATTTCATAATGACCTCGTTTTTCGTAGGTACCAATTAATACATTAATAAATATTACACAGTTGATCATTACACCACTAAATACGTGGAAACCGTGGAAACCCGTAATAAAGAAAAAGAAGTTTGCAAATTGAGGAACACCGTATTCATTATACGTCATGTTTGCGCCATGTATTAATTTAGTTACATATTTTCCTTGGTCTATATCCCAAACCTGTCGCATAGCACCCGTTGCAGTACCTTCAATAAAATGATACCACTCCCAAGCCTGAGAGCCTACAAACATAAAACCTCCAATAATAGTTAAAAATAACCAAATAGTAACGCCTTTCCGATCGTTACGATGACCGGCCTCAACTGCCAATACCATGGTAACCGAACTCATAATTAGAATGAAGGTCATTAGCCCTACATACGCCAAAGGAATGTGCGCGGTTATAAACGGAAAGTGGGTAAACACGTTTTCTGCCACCGGCCAAACACTTTCGTATTTATGGCGAATAAAGCCATAAGCGCAAAGCAAACCGCTAAAGGTTAAAGCATCTGATACCAGGAAAAACCACATCATCATTTTTCCGTAGCTTATACGAAAAGGAGATTGCCCGCCACTCCAGGCCTGTTTTTCGTCAACTTCTACTGCGTGAGACATATTATTTGTTTATAAAATTTTTACTCAGTTAAAAACGTCTGCAATTTTAGCGAAATAAATACAAAAAAAGAAATAAAATAACCCATAAAATACCTAAAAAGTGCCAGAACATGGCACAAAGGACTAAACCAAGGTGATTTTGAACGGTATATTTGTTTCTGATAGAGTTTATCCAGGTAAAAAAAAGCGCTGCTAAACCAAATATAATATGCAAAAAGTGCATAAAGGTTATTACATATAAAATAGAGCCCGAAAGGTTGCTATTTCTGCCCGCAAACACAATACCGTTGTTGTAAAGGGCTTTCCAGGCTTGTATTTGAGAAAAACAAAACCCAATGCCTAATAAAAATGTAATAAATACGGCTATTTTAATGGCAGAAATATGGCCGCTTTTAGCCGATTGCTGTGCCCAATACATAGTGCCGCTACTTAAAATAATAAGGGCGGTACTTACATAAAATAATGCGGGAAGGTTGAAAACAAGCCAGCGTCCGTTGCCTTGTATAACTAAATAATAACTACAAAAAGCTGCAAAAAAAATAACCATGCTGGCCATGCTCCATAAAAGAAGTTGCTTTTTTGCTTTGGCAATTGCCGTAAATTCAGGGGTATTAACTTCTATTTCCATATAGCGCCAAACATAATGATTAATTGAACAAGCGGCAGGTAAAAGAACGAGCCAAACATAAGTTTACGTGCCGAAGCAATATCCATTTTATAATACAACGTTAATGCCTGAGCAAGAAAAAACAATCCGCTTAAAAATATAAACATACCGGCTGCCCAACAACTTAATTCAAAAATAGCAGGCATTAAACTAACTGGTACTAAAAAAACGGTGTAAACCACAATTTGAAAGGCAGAGCTTTTATCGCGTCCGCCAAGAGATGGAAGCATAAAAAAACCTGCTTTTCTATAATCATCGTGACTAACCCAGGCAATAGCCCAAAAATGCGGAAACTGCCACATAAACTGCACGGCAAATAATAGCCAGGCATAAAAAGAAATTTCTCCAAAGCCTGCTGAGGCTGCCACAGCTCCTATAAGCGTGGGTATAGCCCCAGGAAAAGCACCTACAAAAACCGAAAAAGGGGTTACGCGTTTTAGGGGGGTATAAACACCGGCGTATAGAACAACCGATAATGCGCCCAATAAACCCGATAAAATATTTGCGTAAACAGATAAAATAAAAATTCCGGTAAGAGCGCAAAACATACAAAATACAAAAGCACTTGTAGGTGTTATAATGCGCAGTGGTAATGGCCTTTGGCTGGTGCGAGCCATTAATTTGTCTAATTCTCTTTCTATTATTTGGTTGAAACCGTTGGCTGCCACGGTAACTAAAAAACCACCTAAAACAATTGCCACTATTTTTTGCCAACTGATAATTTCTGCAACAGTTATGTAGCTAATAACTGCCGAAAAAACCACTAAGAATGATAACTTGAATTTGGTAAGTTTAATAAATGCCTGTGCTTTAGAATAATTTACAGCAATTGGCGGTGCAGTGTTTGATATTTCTGTTTCGGATTGTATCACTTTTTGTAAAGTGGCGCAAATTTACAGATTAAAACGGTATTTGCGGTAGAGATTAAGAAACTCTATCTTGTTAATAACCCTTAATTGTTTTAATAGCCTGAGATGCTGAAACAAATTCAGCATGACGTATATGGTATTTACGTTAGTGATGGAAGGGAAATCCTTTTTATGTAATCAATAAAAGCTTTACTGCGAGCAGCCCGACGGCGGATGAAATTACAACACTTTTGTTATGAATGACCAATAGCCGGAGTGCCCTAAAATTTACTCGTAAATTACTTTGTTTCTGCTTTTTTCTTTTTAGCGGGTGGTGTTTCTGTTTGAGAATCGCTCATTTTATTTAAGAAGACCAATTTATTATCAAACATATCCATCACAATTTCTTTATCTTTTTGAATGGTATCTGCTAACAATTGTTTAGATAATTCGTTAAGCACCTGGCGTTGAATGACACGTTTAACAGGGCGTGCACCAAACTGCGGATCGAAACCAAGTTGAGCAATCCAATCAATAGCCTCCTCGGATACCGTCATTTTAATATCCTGTGCTGCTAAATTTTTTATAACACTTTGTAATTGTATGCGCACAATATCATTCATATAATGACGAGATAAGGGCTCGAACATAATTACTTCATCTATGCGGTTTAAAAATTCCGGACGAATAGTTTTTTTCAATAACTCAAATAATTCTGTTTTTGTTTTAGCAATTACTTCATCTCTGTTTGCATCGGTTATCTTCTCAAAGTTTTCTTGTATTAAATGAGCACCAATGTTGGAAGTCATGATGATAATGGTATTCTTAAAGTTTACTACGCGGCCTTTATTATCTGTTAAACGCCCGTCATCTAACACTTGTAATAAAATATTGAATGTATCAGGATGTGCTTTTTCAATTTCATCTAATAATACAACACTGTATGGTTTTCTTCTAACGGCTTCGGTTAATTGGCCGCCTTCTTCATAACCAACATATCCTGGAGGCGCGCCAATTAACCTACTCACGCTATGTCGTTCTTGATATTCACTCATATCAATACGCGTCATGGCATTTTCGTTATTGAATAAAACTTCAGCTAAAGCTTTCGCTAATTCGGTTTTACCAACACCGGTAGTTCCTAAGAAAATGAAAGAACCTATGGGGCGTTTCATATCTTGCAAACCAGCACGACTACGACGAACAGCATCTGCAATGCTTTCAATGGCTTCATCCTGCCCGATAACGCGCTTGTGCAATTCGGCTTCTAAGTGCAATAATTTTTCTTTATCGCTTTGCAGCATTTTGTTTACAGGCACGCCAGTCCAGGCGCTAATAACATCTGCAATATCTTCGCTATCTACTTCTTCTTTTACAAGCTGACTACCACTTGCTTTTTCGTTGGCTAGCTTTTGTTCGTACTCAACTAATTTTGCTTCAGAGTCTTTTATTTTACCGTAACGTATTTCGGCCACCTTACCATAATCGCCATTTTTTTCGGCAGTAGTGGCTTCTTGCTTAAACTGTTCAATATCTAATTTTAATTTTTGAACATTATCAATCAACTCTTTTTCGCCTTGCCAACGAGCTGTTAATGCATTTCGCTCATCATTCAAATCGGCTAATTCACGGTTAAGCTCTTCTACTTTTTTATTTTCGCCTTCGCGTTTCATAGCTTCGCGCTCAATCTCCAATTGCATGATTTTTCTATCGGCAGCATCTAACTCAATTGGTTTAGAATTTATTTGCATGCGCAATTTAGAAGCTGCTTCGTCAATTAAATCAATGGCTTTATCCGGTAAAAAACGATCGGTAATATAACGTTGCGATAATTCAACCGCCGCAATAATAGCTTCATCTTTAATACGCACTTTATGATGCGCTTCGTATTTTTCTTTAATACCACGCAAAATAGAAATAGCATCTTCTGCCGAAGGCTCCTCTACCATTACTTTTTGAAAACGACGCTCAAGTGCTTTATCTTTTTCAATATATTTTTGATATTCATTCAACGTAGTTGCACCAATAGCGCGAAGTTCTCCGCGAGCTAATGCAGGTTTTAAAATATTGGCTGCATCCATAGCGCCATCTCCGCTGGCACCTGCGCCAATTAAGGTATGTATCTCATCAATAAATAAAATAATATCGCCGTTGGCAGAAATAACTTCTTTTACTACGGCTTTTAAACGCTCTTCAAACTCGCCTTTAAATTTTGCGCCCGCAATTAATGAGCCCATATCTAAAGAAAATATTTGTTTGCTTTTTAAATTTTCAGGAACATCGCCATCGTTTATACGATGTGCTAAACCTTCGGCAATGGCCGTTTTACCAACGCCGGGTTCGCCCACTAAAATTGGATTATTTTTTGTGCGACGAGATAATATTTGCAACACTCTACGTATTTCTTCATCACGCCCAATAACCGGATCGAGCTTACCTTTACGTGCTTGGTGGTTTAAATTAATGGCAAATTTGTTTAAGGAGTTGTAGGTTTCTTCTTGGCTTTGACTGGTAACACGCTCTCCTTTTCTTAATTCTACAATAACCGCTTTCAGATCTTTTTCGTTAACACCAAGGTCTTTCATCATTTTAGAAACAGCATCTCCGCTGGCTAAAATACCTAACAACAAATGTTCGAGAGAAACAAACTCATCTTTAAATTCTTTTAAATAACCGGTTGCTTTGGCAATAGTTTGATTGGCATTGTTTGATAAATAAGGTTGACCGCCACTTACTTTTGGATAGGAATTTACAATGCTATCTAATGTTTTAGAGAATACCTGCTCGTTTATACCCAATTTTTTTAAGATGAAAGGCGTAACACTATCATCTACCTGCAAGATAGATTTTAATATATGTCCGTTTTCTATGGCTTGTTGTCCGTTTAGGGTAGCTAATGTTACAGCTTCCTGAACGGCCTCTTGTGATTTTATAGTGAAGTTATTAAAATTCATACTTTATATTTTTTAATTAGTCATCAATTAAAAGTCCAAATGTCAATTCAAGCAACTTTGACCTTATATATAATAAAGATGCGACTAAATAGCAGTATTTTCAAGGGTTTTAAGACTTTTTAGCAGCGTTGAACCGCAAATATTAATATTAAACCACCGGGTTTATATAGGCAGTTAATTTATCTTCTATCATTTTGCAGCCTACTAAAAAAGGCTTGTCTGATATTTTTATATCGATAGCACATTCACTTATTGTATATGTTCCGGCAATTTCTCCAACTGGTGTAGGAACCTTAAAGTTGCCTGCGGAAGCATCGCCTGTAAATGTACCTTTTGCGTTTACAATAGCGTTTTCTGCTTTGGTTTTTATATCTACTGCCGATCCGTTAAAAGGAATAGAAAATGAACAATTAGCCATATTTAATTTTTTCTCTAATATATGAGATATTAATGCGTAAAAAAAGCCTGCTAACATTCATTAACGAGTTAAACGATAAAGGAGGTGGTTATAGGTAAATTATTTATTATTTGAAAGAGTGTTTCTATAAATATCAAACCAATAAGTTTTCATCTGCAATTTGATATACTTTTTAGGTACAGAGGCAGAATTATTCTTGTTCAATATAAAATAAGTGGTATTTGTATCAGTTATGGATAAATTATTATCATTATATTTTTTAAGATAAGAATGTAGTGCAAACATATTCCACATAGATGAATCTATTCGTATAGTTTGCCCATAAGGAATAATTTTTTTAAGCCTAGTTATGTCTTTCAACATGCCTTCATCGTTTTTATAGGTTTTGTATTGAGTGAAAAAGAAAATCACAGAACTTAAGCTAAGGACCACTAAACTTATGTTTGTTACCTGCTTATTATAAAATAATTTGCCCAAAAAATAAAAAATGTAACGCTTATACATATTGGTAAGCGCCATAATAACAAAAGGAAACGAAGGCACTAAATAAAAACCTCTTTGCTCTAATGTTACAGCCAGTGGTAGGCTTGCTGAAACACTAATTAAAAAAAGCCATAAATTATTTTTATCCGAAAATAAATTCTTTAACTGAAGTTGAAACGAATATTTGTTGGCTATTTTTAAATAAATGGAAATCACGATAAAAAATAAAAGCACCGGGATCAACTCGGTAAAGTATCTTATAATAATTTCTGCATGGTAGGTTGTAGTGGCGCCTACATGATTAAAAGTAGCGACCAGTCGTTTGTTTACATAACAACTTACCCAATCTTTTGTACCATCGTTGTTATAATATAAAAGCACGCAGGTACCAATAAAAAATGCGGTGGTTAAGATACCAACCAATACTGCTTTTTTACCCTTAGGCTTATTCAGTAAAAAAAACAAAAAAGGTGCAGCTAATAGAAATATAGACTGAATACCTTTTGTTATAAGTAATCCCATTGAAATGAGTATAATTGAACCAAAGAGTAAAATGTAATTTAGTTTTCTTTTGTCTTCTAACAGAAGCAGTAACACATAAAATTCAAGCAAACATAAAGGCACAACCATGGTTTCTATTACTTGGTTGCAATAAGCCCAATTATAAACAGGTACGGTAAGGAGTAAAAAAGATGGCAGCCAAGATAATTGCTTATAAATCTTTGTGTTTTTATTGAGATTATTCCATATCAGTGCAGTAAATAAAACAGATAAGGCCAGTAGAAAAATAGTAAATATCTTTTCGGCATATTCTTGTCCGTTAAACAATTTATAAAAACCAAACAGGGTTTCAAAATACAAAGGTGGTTGCTCGCAAAAGAAAGGCATAGCTGTTTTACTGTAATGCTGATGCCAGAAATTACCATAACCTTTAAAACGATTAAATGCAACAGTAAGATACATTAAGCCATCACCAAAAAGCCCATGTTTATACAACGCTGTAATAATGGTACTACAGATAATAAAAAAAAGAAAGAAATAACCCCGGAAGCTCTTTTTGAAAATTTGCATACTCTATTTTAAAGGACTAAAATAGTTATTTAAATTTCTAAAGAAGTAGCGAAAACAAAAAAGCCCGCTAACTTTCATTAACGGGCTTTCAATAAATTTTATTTTTATTTAGAAATCAAATTTTGCTTTGTGGTCATCAATGCCGGAAAGCGTTTTTTGTGCTTCATAAGCTTCATAATCTACACGAGATGAAAGAGAAGTATTTACAGCGTCTTGTATAGCTTTAGAATAAGCACCTTGCGCAGGTTTTTTCTCCGCAACGTATACTACATAAACTGCATTTTGTCCTTTTAATGTTTTAGATAAAGTTTGCGCTTTTAAAGCACTAACCGTACCACACATAACATCTTCTTTACCAAGGCCGGTAACGCTGTAGCTTCCAAATAAAAGTCCGTCCATTTTTTCAGCAGGAAGTTTCATTTTAGCAGCTACCTCATCCGTTGTTTTTGTACCGTTTAAAGCTGCGTCAAATTCTTTCATAAAGCCTTCCGCTTTTTTATCCTGTTTAGCTTTTAACGTAACTTCATCTTTAACCTGATCTAGAGGCGCAGTACCTTTTTCTTTTACATCAGTTATTTTGGCTACAATAAAACGGTTACCAAATTGATACGCTGTAGAAATATCTCCTTTTTTAGAAGAATATACCCAACGAATTAATTCTTTAGGATTATCTAAGCCTGGTAATTGTTTGTCGCCTTCTTTTATGTTATCAGCCAAACGCTTATTTAATTTTTGCTCTTCCAAACCTTTATCAAAAAGATCGTTGGTATTGTATTTACCTGCAAATTCGCTCGCTTTCAGGTTTATATCATTAAGGGTTTTTTCGCTTGGCTGTATTTTACGTTGTATAGTTGCCAACTTATATTTAGTGTTGGTGCCTTTACTAACATCCATCACTTCCATAACGTGGTAACCAAACTGAGATTCTACAACGCCCATCTCTCCTTTTTTACCTTGTAAACCAAAGTTTTTAAATGGCTCTACAAAGCCGCTTTTTTCATTCAACCAGCCGTAATCGCCATCTTTACCCATGTAGGTTTCGCCTTCTTTTTTTGTTGGAGGCATTTTTTTACCACCATCATCCGAGTAATTGGTTACATACTCAGCAAATTTCTTCGGGTCTTTTTTAAGTTGAGATACTAAACTATCAGCCATTTTTTTAGCCTGATCTTTGCTGCGTTTAACTTCCGGGGCGGCACCTGCGCCTGCATAAGAAATTAATATGTGACGAACTTTAGCGGAATCTAACATATTTACTTTCTCTTCCAG
Source organism: Bacteroidia bacterium (assembly GCA_038206945.1). Classification (GTDB taxonomy): domain Bacteria; phylum Bacteroidota; class Bacteroidia; order B-17B0; family Aurantibacillaceae; genus PALSA-968. The sequence goes on from JBBRAG010000016.1 coordinate 58,580, forward strand.
CTTAATAACTTTTATCATGTTATTCTCTTGAAAAGGACCATAAACAGTACCCTTTTCAGCTGTAAAGATCGAAGAATCAACTTCCGGGCTGATCATATTCTTTTTGAATAAGCCCATGTCAACATTGTTATTCTCATTTTCTGATTGCATTAAAGCAGAATCTTCCGATAAAGTTTTTTTGCTTTTAAACTCGGCAGCTATATCGGCCATTTGCTTTTTAATATCCGCAATATCTTCGGGTGTTGCATACGCATCAAAAGCTACGTAATCAATTTTACGGGTAGTTTCTGGGTTTTGAAACTGATATGTATGGTTGCTGTAATAATTTTTAATTTCTTCATCGGTAATTTTTACCGCAGAATCTGATACGCTGTTATAACGTTTAGCCACAAAATTTACATTGTAAGATGTACTTTGTTTTTCAAATTCGGCTTTAGCTTCAACCTCTGTAATATATAAACCTTTTTTAAGCAGGTTGTTGTATTTTTCTGCCATGCGGGTATCGTGTACATAATCTTCTACTTTTTTCCAGAAAGCTTCTTGCTCTGGTGTCATTTGCTGTACAAAGCCTGCTAATTTAGCCGGATCAAGAGTTCCATCAGGTTTAGCAAAATTTGGATAAGGTTTTCCAGTTTGTTTATCGGTTAACTGGCCGGTAACTATCTGGTGCGGGTGCGTAACCATTAAATCATAAAGCTCATCATCGCCCACATTAACGCCAACGGTTTTGTAACTTACTTTTAAAACATTGTTCGCAATGTATTCATTCCAAACCTGATCAACCAAATTTTGCTTGGTTGCTTCATCTACTTTTTGTCCGTTCTGCTCATATGTTTGCATAGCGGCAGTTAGCTTTGCCTGAAAATCGTTGTAATCTATATTCTTACCGGCAATTGTACCAACAGTACGCTCATTAGTGCCAAATAAAGAACGACCCGAATTCATAGCTCCTTCTAATACAAAAATAAAAAGGGCAACGGCAATGATACCAACTAAAAGGCCTGTTCTGTTACGAATTTTTTCTAATACGCTCATAATTTCAATTTTTTATTTGTCGATTTAATGAATTTTAGAATTTTAATAAATCAATAATTCTATTACTCTATAAGTCAATATTTAATTTTTAAGTCTGCAAAGATAAAAAACGCCTCGAAATGTGAAAATTTTTAATTTGAAGGCAGTTTGGCCTATTTTGGCTTAATAAGTATGTGTCTAACATCTACCAGTTCATCATGGCGGGCAATAAGCTGAATAAAATGGAAACCATAATCAGTCTCAAAAACCTCAGATAAATCGCCGGGCTGCATGTTAAACGCAACATTTTCGAACTCAGCTACAAACATTCCATGGGAAATATTATCATACCTGCCACCTGTTTTAATAGAGCCCGGGTCTTCGGAATATAAGGAAGCAGCGGTTGCCATGCTTAATTCTCCTTTAATAACTTTTTGACGGATATCTTCCAGCTTTTCTTTAGCCTGTTTTTTTGATTGTTCTCCGCCCGGTTCATTCTTAATTATATCTTGCGATACTTCATTCTTTCCTGCGGGTGTTTGCGCATTAATAATAAACGGAAGAAGCAGTAATAAAAAAAATATTTTTTTCATGAAAGGATTACTTTTTAGTTTTTTCGGGAGTAACCAGTGTTAGAAATTTTTTTACCTGATTTAAAAATGTTTCACGCTGATCTATAAATACATTGTGCGAAGAATTTTCTACGAGTACAAAATTGGCATCTCCTACCGCTTTTTTAATCATATCAAAATGAGCTTTATTAAACAAGCCATCATCTTTACCATAAATTGCATACACAGGTATATTTTTTTCCTGCACTTTTTTCAAATCATAACGCATATCAAGCGTAGTATATTGTTCATTTATATGAAAGCCGTACACAGGGTCTGATGTCATGCTATTCAAATACTCAGCCTTCTTACTTTTTTTCATTTCCTCATAAATTTGTTCGCGCTCTGCACTTGGATGATGCGGCTTATACAAACCTGCATTCATGGCAAACATAAAACACATGCCGCTGTATTCAAGTTGGGTGGTATCCATCTTTTGCAGGTTTCGTAAATACTTAAATTGAGAAGTATCTTTTTTCTCACTAAACTTTTCTTTGCAATTTTGTATGATGGCTTTAAATATCAATTGGTAATTAAGTGGAGAGCCAACCAAAATAATGGCTTTTACTTTTTCAGGGAAACTCTCTGCAAATTTTATACTTTCTGTTCCGCCCCAGCTATGGCCGATAAAAGTTGCCTGTGTAACATTAAATTTTTTTAGTACCGTATTAATATCAACATTGGCCTGATTAAATTTATAATGAGATGATATAGAATCTTTTTTAGAACGACCGCAGCCGCGTTGATCGAACGTTATAACATAATAACCTAAAGCTGCTAAATTAGGTGCCACACCCAACTCAAACGAAACCGGGTTGTAACCGGGGCCGCCATGCATAAAAACAATGGCCGGGTTTTTAGGATCTCCAAAAGCATTTGAAAAAATTGTTTGTGCTTTTATCTGGCAAACAAAAATTAAAAATAATATAATACTACTTTTTTTCATAAAATTATTTTACTTCAAAAAAGCGGTACTGAATGCCTGCTCCAAAACTAAGACCGGCGGCCTTCCAGTTAGCTAATACATATTGGTTATAAGTACTGTTGTTGCTCGTCATATTTGCATAATTTATAAAAGGAATTGCCATGTTAATATTAAAACCAAATTTACCAATATAAAACCGAGGATTGATGTGCAAGTTAAAATAACTCCCGTTTCCATAAATTTGATTATCTCCTAAATCATTTTGATGATAGTTTAAGCGCGAATAGCCAACATCCATACCAATAGGCAGGTCAAAATGCCGTACATGCACAACGTGTGCGTTAAGGGCAAGTGCTATCTCCAATCCGTTTGCGGTAGGTATAGAATGCGTTGTAGAATCTCTGCTTGTAAAATAAGTATCATATTTTCCTCGTAAGCCTAAGCCAAACCATTTATTAAAACCATACTCAACACCTACATTAAAATTATAAGAGGCCGCCCCATTTGTTTCATCGTGAGTTTGGTTGGTACCTTTAATTTGATAATGATATTTAACCCCGTAAGCATCTAAACCTGCACCGGCATTAACAACCAACGCACCTTTGTAAAAAGATTGCGAATAGCCCTGCATACAAAATAGCAAGTTTAAAAGGATAATTAATTTTTTCATGTTTATGATATTAAGAAAGTAAAACTAAAAATTATTCTTCAAACAAAATAACTACTTTTCTGTTTAAGCGCGTTAAGTAGTTTTGATATTGCCAGTCGGTATAATTTTGTGTAGCATTGATGCACTTGGCAAATTGTTTAACGCGGTATTTTATTTCGTCTTGCAATAAATGAATCAGCTCAACTCCTTCTTCAAAACAAGATGCGTTATCTTTTATTTTACCATAATGTTCTTCTAAAGATTGATCTAAAACAACTTGCGGTTTTAATCCTTTTTTCAGGCAATACATGTATTTATCACGCACCAAAAATTCTTCGTCGTGCGAGTTGATAAATCGTTGCTTGATCTCCTCCGGCATGTCGTAATCACGCTCTGTCTCATAATCCCACTCATCTTTATAGCGTTGTTCTAAATACATGTGCGGCGCTACAAACACGTGGTTCCAGTCTATGGGCATTTGCCATAAACCAAAACGGCGGGAATTATTTCCTAAATCAATAATTTTAAAATTCTTTTTATCTTTTGTAACCCTGCTACCACGCCCAATCATTTGATGATAAAGCGTAAGCGATTTAGTGGCTCGGTTAAGCATAATAGTTTCTACCTCGGGCTCATCAAAACCGTGTGTTAGGATACTAACCGAAGTAAGAATAGCATCTTTGGTGTTATGAAACCAATCTAAAATTTCGTAACGTTCTTTATCGCTATACGTGCTATCTAAATGTTTTACAGGATAGCCTTTCTTTTTAAATGCTTCATAAACAAGCCGACTCGAAATAATACCACTGTTAAAAATAAGCGTCTTTTTACCAAGAGAAACTTCTTCGTAAGCTGATACCAGTTTGCTTTGCATCATGGCATTGCTATACAACATTTCTAAGGAAGCGGTGGTAAATTCTCCTGTATAACCAACTTTAAGTGATGATAAATTTACATCATAAGAATAAGTTGTACCATCTGCCAAAAAACCGCTCTCAATTAAAGTAGGGATGGTCTCACCAATAATAAGTGAGTTATAGGTATCCATTAGAGGTAACTTTTTATTGCTGCTTAAAGGCGTTGCGGTTACACCTAAAATATTTACCTGGCTAAAATGTTTAAATACTTTTCTAAAAGAATTGTTATGTGCTTCATCTACAATAACCAAACCAATGTTATCTAAAAACTCTAAGTTATCCTCATCATGTAAACGATTGCTTAGCGTTTCAATCAACGCAGTATAAACAAGATACGGTTCGTTCTTGTCTAAAATTTTTACACTGCTGTTAATTACCTTATTCGGAATGTTTACGGAATTGAGAACCGCTGATGTTTGTTGAGAAAGCTCTACACGGTGTGTAAGTATCAATACTTTTTTATGAAATTGCTCAATGTATTTTTTAGCGATCTCCGAAAAAATAATGGTTTTACCACCGCCTGTGGGCAACTGAAAAAGCAGGTTAGAATGCGGAGGAAGTTCGGCCAGTTTCTTATAAATATTATCTACCGCTAATTGTTGGTAAGGATATAATTTACGTTCGTTAGTTTGGCTCATTGAATTTATTTCTTCCGGTTTAGCCGAATGTCCAAGCATTTGTTCTATTGTTTCTTCGCTCATTTTTTAAAAAAATAACCTGTAAATATATGCCTAATTCTTTATAGCAAAAAACTTAGAGCCATATTTTAGCAAGCGCTATATCACTTTTTTTGCTGGCAAGGAATATAACGACTTCGTTATTTTTTTCTTTCTGAATAAGAAGGATGTCTCCGGCTGCTAAAATTGTTTCTTTAACTATAATTTCTCCCACTGAAATATAAACGGCTATAATATCTGCGTCCAGCAATATATTTTTAGAAAATTCTTCTTCTATCAAAAACCCTGATACCACAGCTTTAACAGAACCTTTGGTCATTACATTAAAATCGGTAACCTTACCAATGCTTGTAGTTTGCCAATTACCTGAAAAAGTATCGATATCAAATTTTTTTAACTGTTTCGTGTATTGATCTTTATGTTGAATAGTTAGCTCTCCTTTCAATATCATAATAATCCTCGAAACATTTGGCAATTTAGTAAATGAAGATTCTTCCACATCAATGGTGGCCGTGCTAATTCTAAAAATAAAATCAAGGTTTTGGTATATGGCTTTCGGGGGGTAAATAGCCAATTGGGTAGTTGTACCACCCGACCAAACATTTGTTTGGAGTTGGTTTTTTTTTATAAGGTTAATTTTCATAAGATATAGAACGCAGATGGCACAGATGAATATGCATAATTATGATTTTTATCTGCGACAATCTTATTAATCAGCGTCATCGGCGCACTATTTTACTTGAAAGACAGGCTATTCCTTCCACTTAAAGGTTTTTATCAGGTGTAAAATATCTACACGTAAATAATCTATTACGATCTTTAATGAATCAATATTAGGCGGACAATTAAAATACAACGAACCATTTAAAAAATGTTTGGTGCTGTCTGTTATATAAAATTGTATGGCCGAAGCGCTGTTGCCAGAAATATCGTACAATAAACCATACACATGGGCGGAATCGTTTATTAAAACCTGTTCATCCAAACCGCTGGCTTTTACCTGATGTTTCATAGCAAGCTCACGAGAATCTTCTAGATGTTTTGCCAAATCATTATTTAAGTTATTATAACTGATATATAATTGCGCTTTATAACTGGGATAAAAAATGTTTAACCAACACGGATGCGCTGCTTTGTTAGGAACATTTTCTACCAAAGAATAAAGAGGTGTTTGAAAAGTAAACGGACAATCGCTATCATACGTCTTATATTTTTTCTCGGGGAAGTTTAAACGATAATAAGCCCTTGGCTTTGGCGCCGAAGTATTTTCATCTTCATTACCTATGCAAGAAGTAAGAAGCAAGTAGCAAGATACAAGATATAAGGTACAAGATTTTAAATGCATAAATTAAAATGGTAAATCGCTTTTGGGGTTATTATTTTCAGGAGAAGCTTGCGCGTTTGCAGCAGTTGTGGGGTTTTCATTACGGCGTATGAGCTGGAAAGTTTCTGCAATAATTTCGGTAGTATTACGCTGATGGCCCTCTTTATCTTGCCACTTACGACTTTGTATTTTACCTTCTATATAAACGGTATAGCCTTTTTTTAAGATGCGTTCGGCACTCTCGGCAATAACACGCCACATAACAATGTTATGCCATTCGGTCTGCTCAATTTTATTACCGTCTTTATCTTTATAGTACTCGCTAGTAGCCAGGCTAAAACCTACACGTGCTACACCACCATCTAGGCGGCGCATTTCGGGGTCTTTACCCAAATTACCTACTAAAATAACTTTATTTACACCGGCCATAAGTAATTATTTAGCTAAGAGTTGTTTTACCATTTCGGAAACAATTTTACCATCGGCTTTACCAGCCAATGCTTTGGTGGCAGCGCCCATAACCTTGCCCATATCGGCAGGTGAGGTAGCGCCAACCTGTGCAATTACTTTTTCTACTTCTGCTTTTATTTCTTCGGCCGAAAGTTGTTTGGGCAAATAGGCTTCAATAACATCAGCTTGGGTTGTTTCTACGTCGGCTAAATCGGCGCGGTTTTGTTGATTATAAATATCAGCACTTTCGCGGCGTTTTTTTACTTCTTTTTGTAAAGCTTTATTGGCGCTATCTTCTGTTAATCCTTCAGGTGATGTTTTTAATAATAACACTACTGCTTTCATGGCACGAAGTGCTTCTAACTTTTTAGCATCTCTGGCTAACATAGCTGTTTTAATATCAGCGTTTAATTTTTCTTCTATTTCCATACTATTTATATTGAGCATCAAATTTACAAGGATTTTAATACTTAAAATTTTAATTTAAAATTTTTGTTTATTTGCGTTAGGGATGGCGCAAGAAAGCCTTTTTAAGTAATCTTTAAAAGCTTTACTGCAACAGCCCGACGGCGTGCTTCAACAGGCTTAGCATGACACACGCCGGAACGCCCCAAGATTACTTAAACCAACTTGCGTACATTAAATAATTATTGGCAATACGATTTACCTCGCCTTCTAATAATTTGGCATCAATGTCTTTTACTTTTTTTGCCGGAACGCCTGCGTAAATAGTACCCGCGGGCACATGTGTGTTTTCGGTAAGCACTGCCCCTGCACCAATAATGCAATTACTTTCTATTACGCAATTATCCATAACAATAGCGCCCATACCAATTAATACATTGTCGTGTATGGTGCAGCCGTGTACTATAGCGTTATGGCCAATAGATACGTTATTGCCCAAATTAACTTTTGTTTTTTGATAGGTACAATGTAACACGGCACCATCTTGTATGTTTACTTTATTGCCCATGCGTATAGAGTTTACATCGCCACGAATAACGGCGTTAAACCACACGCTGCAATCGTTGCCCATAATTACATCGCCTACTATGGTTGCGTTTTCTGCCAAAAAGCAATTATCTCCAAACTTTGGTTGGTTGCCGTTTACTGTTTTTATTAATGCCATACTTTTTTTATAAAGATACGGGTTTTGCCATATTTAACGCGTGTTTAAATAATACCAAAACTAAACTGTAAATTAGGAGCTTAAATTTTTTATATGTGTTTTCAAAATCTATTCTATAAACCAGTACTTGTATTTGTTTTATTGATTCAATTATTTAATACTAAACTAGAGGCGCAAACTATTTTAGAAGACGGAAAAGAATTTACGGTGCCTGCCGGAAATGCTAACCAACTTTTCTATTTACAGCGAAACGAAAACATTAACACAGTTGTGTATGAATTAAATGAAACAAATGGCGTTTTAAATGTAACAAATCCTATTTATATTTTTTGGATTATGTATGCCAAAAGCGGTGAGCATGAAGAATTATCTGCTATGGAGAAAAAAATGGCATATGGTATAAAGCTAACATCTATTGGGAATGAAAGTTATGAATTTACCTTGGCCTCTTACTCTAAATTAAAATTGCGACTTAGTAAAGATGCCAATAAAAAGTATCGAGTATATGTTACACCTGGCAAACAAAAAATGATCTTACACCGTGTGTATCTTGAAATTAAAAAAAAGTCGTTTGAATTAAAACCGGATGTTACTTCTATAAAATTTACAGGTATTGATGTTTTAAGCGGCAAAGAAATTACCGAAGAAATTATACCGTAAGTTTTGTTCTGTTTTTAATGGTTGTTGTATTTGCGTTAGGCATTAAAGCAAACTACAGTGCAGTGCGTAAAGCCGCACTGCTTGTTTCGACAGGCTAAGCAGAAGCCTATCTGAACGCCCAATTATTTCTCTTTCTTATTTAAAACATCTTTTAGATTAGGCCGTAGTCTACTTTTATAAACTGCCAAGGTTTCTTTTTCGGTTTTAGCTTTGCCTTTGCGTAAAGCGCGTTGTTCTTCAGCCGGAAGCGCGGCAATAGCCATACAATTGGGCGTGCAGCAACCATTGTATTTTGTTTCGCAGGCTTCGCATTGTATGAACAACAAATGACAATCATCGTTATTGCAATTTACGTGCCTGTCGCATTTAGCGCCGCATTGATGACATTCTGCAATTACATCATCTGTTATGCGTTCGCCCACACGTTCATCAAACACAAAATTCTTTCCTATAAATTTACTGGTTAAGTTTTGCTCTTTTATTTCGTGCGCGTATTGTATAACGCCACCTTTTAAATGATACACATTTTTAAAACCTTTGTGCTTAAAGTAAGCGCTTGCCTTTTCACAACGTATGCCACCTGTGCAATACATTAATACGTTTTTATCTTCTTGTCCTTTTAGATGCTCAATAACTTGAGGCAGTTCTTCTTTAAAGGTATCAGCATCCGGACAAAAAGCATTTTCAAATTTACCTACTTCACTTTCGTAATGATTGCGCATATCAACCACAATCGTATCGGGTTTATCCATTACTTCATTAAACTCGCGTGCGTTTAAGTATTTACCCGTGTTAGATGCATCAAAAGTTGGGTCTTCAATTCCGTCGGCCACAATTTTATCGCGGACTTTAATAATGAGCTTGTAAAAAGATTTTCCGTTGTCTTCAACTGCTTCTTTAAATAGTACATCGCTAAAATAACTGCGCGTATAAAGTTGTTCTACAAAAACATCCCAGTTATTTTTAGGTACGCTCATTTGCGCGTTTATGCCTTCGTACGAAAGATAAATTCTTCCAAATATTTGCAGGTTTTCCCATTCGGCATAAATTTCATTTCTTAGATCTTGTGGGTTTTCTATTTTAACATAGCGATAAAACGAAATGGTTTTTCGTTCAAAACCTTCTTGGTTTAAAAGCTGTTTAAGCTCTTGTTTATTTTTTCTGTTCCTTAATTCTTTCATCTGTAGATAAATATAATTGCATGTTATAATATCGCTTACAAAGATAAAAAAATGAAAACCATTTGAAGGAGAAATTATTTATTTCTGGGATGGTGTTTTAGCACAACATCTTTTAAGGTGTAATCACTTATGTGCGTATAAATCTCGGTAGTGGTAATGCTTTCGTGACCAAGCATTTCTTGTACAGCACGTAAATCGGCACCGTTTTCTAAAAGATGTGTGGCAAAACTATGCCGAAATGTATGTGGAGAGATTGTTTTTTTGATGCCAGTTTTTGCGACTAAATCTTTAATAATATAAAAAACCATCACACGAGAAAGCATACTGCCTCGTCGGTTTAAAAATAAAATATCTTCATTGCCTTTTTTTATAGAAACATGACTGCGAATATTTTTAAGATAAATATCAATGTGTTTAAGCGCCATTCCGTTTATAGGAACTAACCTTTGTTTATTGCCTTTGCCCGTTACAATTAAATATTCGTCTTCTATATGTATATCGCTAATTTTTAAATTGACTAATTCACTAACGCGTAAGCCGCAGCCATAAAGCACTTCCAGCATAGCCCGATTTCTTTCTCCATCATCTGTACTTCTGTCAATGGTATTTAAAACCTCTTCAATTTCTTTTTCGTTTAGCACATCGGGTAATTTGCGTGCCGTGCGAGGCCAATCTAATAAGGTAGTTGGGTTGTTATCTATTTCTTTTTCGATGACTAAAAATTTAAAAAATGCTCTGATGCCTGAAAGAATGCGTCCTTGTGTAACCGGACTTAAACCAATTTCATTTATTTGTTTAATGTAGGCTTGCAAATGTTTTAGTTCTGTTTTTTGCGAAGGAATATTTGAATACTTGATATCCATAAAATCTGCCAAGCCTTTTATATCTCGTAAATAGGCTTGTACAGAATGTTTACTGAATGAGCGTTCTGCTGAGAGATACATCTCGAATGATTTTATAAAATTATTCCAATTACCGATGGCCATTTGTGCAACAAATTTACGCCTTAGTTTGTTATCTTTATAGGATGAATTTTTTAGCGCATTTATTCCTTTCGGGTGAGCTTAGTGAAATTATGGTGGGTAATTTTATTGCCGATTCGGTTAAAGGCAATGCTATACATGATTTTTCGGAAGGCATTCAAAAAGGAATAAAAATACATCGTGCTATTGATACGTTTACGGATAGTCATACCGAAATGCAAAAAAGTATTATTCGTTTACGAGAGCGTTACAAAAAGTATGCGCCTGTGATAACTGATATTTTTTACGATCATTTTTTAGCGATTAATTGGGATAATTATTCGGTTGTTTCTTTACGAGAATACACCAATTCGGTTTATAAATACCTTGGTGAATACTATTCTTTTTTTCCTGATCGTTCTAAACAGTTTTACGATTATATGATAAAGTACGATATACTTTTTGCTTACACTAAAATTGAAGGCATTGAAAAAGTAATGCAGGGCATGTCGCGCAGGACACATTTTGTATCAGGTATGGAAACTGCTACTGAAGAATTAGTAAAAAACTATACTGATTTTGAAAAAGATTTTAAATTGTTCTTTCCTCATATACAAGTGTATGTACAAGAAATAAAAAAGTAAACTATTTCTACGTTCTTTTTCCTTAATAAAAAAAGAACCAAAAAATAAAGAAAGTTCCGATCTCCTGCGCATAGGCCAAACTGCACCGCGGAACCTTCCTTCATCCCACTGTTCCAAATAAAACATTTCTCAAATGAAATTTGTATTTTTATCCCATGAAAATTTTAATCATAAACGGACCAAACCTAAACCTACTTGGCACACGCGAGCCGACTGTTTATGGCAACCAAACTTTTGAAGAATATTTTTTAGAATTGAAAATAAAGTTTCCTGCGGTGGAATTAGAGTATTTTCAGAGCAATGTAGAGGGCGAATTAATTAATGCTTTGCATAAGGCAGGTAAAAATGTGGACGGCATTATTTTAAATGCAGGTGCTTATACACATACTTCTATTGCTATTGCCGATGCTGTGGCAGGAGTTTCTACGCCGGTAGTTGAAGTGCACATCAGTAATATTTTTTCAAGAGAAGATTACCGCCATGTATCTTACTTGGGCAAGCATTGTAAAGGTTCTGTTTCAGGCTTTGGATTAACGAGTTACGATTTGGCTTTACAGTGGTTTATTTCCCAGCCTCGTTCTTAGGTTTACGCTTTCTTAAAAATAAAACTGTTCCGGTTTTTGGCTGTTCCGCACTCAATTTCATTCTATTCTTTTTATAAAGTGAATTTAATTTGATACCGTGCAGTTGAGAAATACTCATCATGGTTTCTCCTTTAGTTACTACATGATAAGGTTCTAAAGCTTTTCTACGCTTGGCTTCTACATAAATTTTTTCGTAAGGAATTATTTTTATTCCTTTAGCAAAATCGTTATATTTAAACAAATCGTTTAATTCTAAATCAAAGTCGGAAGCAATTTTAAAGAAACTATCTTCGGGTTTTGCAATAATAAATTTGGTGTGGTTAAACTTTAAAACCTGTCGTAAATTTAATTTTACCTGTGGCACTTTTTCTTTTATGGTGCGCACAGTAAGCGCAACCTCTTTATCTAAATCGTATAATTTATAGAGTTCAATTAAATCAATTAACTGGTCGGCATATTTGGGGTGTGTGGCATAACCCGCTTCTTTTAAGCCTTTTGCCCAACCTTTATAATCTGTTTTAGGAAGTTCAAATAAAAAAGCATAACGATCCCTGTTTCTTAAAAATAGAGAATGGTCCGCATAAGAACCCAACACATCCTGGTATTTTCTAAAGCACTCGTTCTTTTCATCATCATCTAAAATATAGGTAGGGCCGGTCCAGTCTTTATGGCATTTAATGCCAAAATGATTATTGGCGTAAACAGATAAAGCGCTGTTGCCGTTGCCGCTTTCTAACATACCTTGAGCAAGCGTAATGCTAGCCGGTATACCATACTGGTACATTTCTTTTATGGCATCTTCTTTATAGCGCGCTATATAATCGTCGGGAGTGTTTTTTTTCTCCGAAGGTTGTGCCAAACCTGCTTGCACAAGCAAAAAACAAAAAGGTATATATACTAACCGACGTAACATTTTATCTTACCAAAGATACAAAATGTGGATGTAAACATTTTACAGAAGTTTGTGGGCTTTTAACAGTAGGGTGTTAATAGGCTGAAAATCTTTCTATCTTCTTTTTGCTTGACCAAAAAGAATGAGGACGAACAAGCGGTGAGTGTTTGAGCAGGCTTGTGCGGCGGGTTCAAGAAAGTTCCAATCTCCAACACACAAGGCTAAGCAGCTCCACAGATTTTATTCATTTGCTTTTATTTTTTAATATGGTATTCATGAATGAAAAAATATTTTCGGCGCACACGCTGTTCCAAATAAAATCGTTCTCAAATACGAGAAATGAAGGTGTAAAAAGCTATAATAGAAATAACAAAAATAATCCCGATTTTTGCAGTCGGAAATGAGTGTTGAAACTAAGTTATCTTTTAAACCGTTAACCGAAAAATTAGATGAAAAAACTAATCTTTCGGTAAAAGGCGTGTGCGGTTCTGCCTGGAGCTACCTGTATGCGCACTGTGCAGCCAACTTTAACAAGAACATTGTTATCATTTGCAACAACAACGAAGATGCCTTGTATGTGCTGAACGACCTACAGGCTATACAGGATAAAAAGCCCCTGTACCTGCCCTTTAGCTATGTAAACGCCTACGATTTTGATAAGCCGCAAACGGCATCGCAGCAGCAACGTATAGAAACGTTGGAGAAAATTATCGGCGGCGGCAAAAAAAATATTATTGTTACCTATACCGAAGCTCTTTTTGAAAAGATACCCGGCAAAGCAGCCTTAAGTGAAAATACTTTTAAGCTGGCCGTAAAAGAAAAACTGTCTATCGAGTTTTTAGAAGAGTTTTTATTCTCGTATCATTTTAACCGTGTAGATTTTGTGGCCGAGCCAGGACAGTTTGCCATACGCGGCGGCATTATTGATGTGTTCTCTTTTTCGGCTAACATGCCTTATCGCATAGAATTGTTTGGCGATGAAATCGAATCTATCCGCAGCTTCGATGCCTTGTCGCAATTATCTACCGCCCGTTACGAAAAGATACACATTACACCCAACATTACCAATGAGGGCATGTCGGAAAACAAAATTTGTTTTTTAGATACCCTTCCTGATGAGGGCACGCTGATCTTTTGTAAAGACAATAACTACCTGTTTCAAAAAACAGAACAGCTGTTTGATAAAGCCGTTACCGCATTTGATGCTTTACAAGAAACCACGCAACAAGCGCCTAAAAAATTATTCTGCACGGCAGATGAACTAAAAACTGCCTTGCTGAAAAAGCAATTGGTAGAAACGCATGTAAGTCCACTGTTTGCACAGGGTGAAGTTGAGTTTAACCAGCAACCCCAACCATCTTTCAACAAGAATTTTGAATTGCTGTTTAAACACTTGTTAGAGAACAAGCAAAAAGGCTACAGCAATTATTTATTTACCGATACGGAGAAACAAGCCGAACGCTTGCGACAGATATTAAGCGATGTGTCGCAGTCTAACAAAGTGGTCGAAAATTTATTTGAGACTATACACCTTAGTATACACGAAGGCTTTATTGATCATACAAACAAAGTTGCCTGCTACACCGATCATCAAATATTTGAACGTTACCATAAATATAAAACGCCGCAATCGTTTCAAAAAACAGGCGAAGCACTTACGCTGAAAGAATTGCAAAGTTTGAACCCGGGAGATTATGTGGTACACATAGATCATGGTATTGGCAGGTTTGCAGGTCTGGAAAAAATTAAAGTCGGAGATAAAACACAGGAAGCCGTTAAACTTGTTTATAAAGATAACGATGCGGTTTATGTAAGCATAACTTCTTTACACCGCATTGCCAAATACACCGGCAAAGAAGGACAAGTGCCGCGCATGGATAAGTTGGGTTCTACGCACTGGCAAACGCTTAAACAAAAAACAAAAACCCGCGTTAAGCAAGTGGCTTTTGATTTGATTAAACTATATGCCAAACGCAAAGCATCTAAAGGCCATGCCTTTGCACCCGATAATTATTTGCAGCATGAGTTGGAAGCGTCTTTTATTTATGAAGACACACCCGACCAAGAAAAAACCACCGCCGATGTAAAGCGCGACATGGAAAAACCGTACCCGATGGACAGGTTGGTATGTGGTGATGTGGGCTTTGGTAAAACCGAAATTGCTATACGTGCCGCGTTTAAAGCCGCTTGTGATGGTAAGCAGACGGCCATCCTGGTGCCAACAACTATTTTAGCGCTTCAACATTATAAAACATTTGCCGAACGCTTTAAAGATTT
>JBBRAG010000017.1:0-70980 GCA_038206945.1 Bacteroidia bacterium
AGCCGCCAATCTCGCGCCTGTTTGGTCTTCCGGGGATTACTACCAAAAACAGATGTTTCAAAATGTGCTGTTTCCGGAGGGTTTACTATATGATGCTAAAATTGAGCATTATCGAACTCCGATTGTAAATTCAACTATAGCCTGTATCGCTGATCTGTCAAAGGGTTTGGAGGAAATTAAAAACGGAACTTCTCTAATTTTTGAAGAAAAGTCCCGTCCAGTAGCCCGTACGAGAATCGAACTCGTGTTTCGTCCGTGAAAGGGACGCGTCCTAACCCCTAGACGAACGGGCCATTTTTTTAATGGAGTGCAAATTTATACAAATATTTTAATCTTCCAAAAATTTACCACGCAATTTCATCTCCCACATTTCCTTCTGCCTGAGATTTAAAGCCCAAGCGCTTGCCAGTTTTAAATTTATCGTTCTGTACACGCGCCAGTATTTCGTTTAAAGATATTTCTCTAACACTTTCTGGCGGCGGCGTGTAAAGATCAAAACTTATAGAGTACGTGATCAGTTCATAAACAATTTCTTTGAGTTTTTCTTTATCAATAGCCTCTTCCGAAAAATTGCTGTATTTATAGCCCAAGGGGGGCTTGGCCTCTAAAAAAAAACGGTTTTCTCTATTAATGAAGATGCGGGATATCAAATAACCCAGATCCTGCAAGCGATTATATTTAAAGCTATCTGCTAAAAAATTATACACATAAATAATACCGCAATAGGAGTTAAGCTGGTTGTTTTTTAGGTAACCTGTTTTAAACATCGGGTTGCTTTTATCAAACCCAAAAACATTGGTGTGCATGTAAAATACCAGCATATCACCGGCTACTTTTAATTCTATTTCGTGGTCGCTGGTAAAACGATATTCTACCGAAATACGTGTATCTATTTGATGTACTTCTGTTTTTAAATCTTCTGCAATACTTTTAACTACTTCTTTTAAGGCAGAAAAAGTATTTTGGGTATTGTTAAAAACATCCTGTTTCATAACAGATTTTTCGCCCAACATTTGTATAATTTCTTTTCTTTTATCTGTCATTTTTAGATGTTTATTTTTTTTTGTTAATAAGCTATGGCGAACAAAACCCTTTGTTCCGAAGGTTTTCCGCTATAAATGCAAGTTCCGTTCTCTTTTTTATTATCAAAGGGAATACAACGAATAGTAGCCTTAGTTTCTTCTTTTATTTTTTGTTCGGTTTCAGATGTTCCATCCCAATGCGCATAAATAAATCCACCTTTTTCCAAAGCTTTTTTAAACTCTTCCATGGTATCAACCTGGTGCATACTTTCTTCGCGGCGCGCCAAGGCTTTTTTATAGAGATTATCTTGAATTTCTTTTAAAAGATTTTCTATATTATTTTCAATTCCTTCTATTGGAAAAACCTCTTTGGTAAGTTCATCTCTGCGGGCAACTTCAACGGTTCCATTGGCTAAATCGCGTTCGCCAAAGGCAATTCTAACCGGAATACCTTTCATTTCGTATTCAGCAAATTTCCAGCCAGGGCGCTGGGTATCACGATTATCATATTTAACCGAAATACCTTTTGCTTCCAGTTTTTGTTTGATTGGCGCAATGGCTACATTCATTTTAGCTAGTCCTTCATCGCCTTTGTAAATAGGCACAATTACCACTTGTGTGTGCGCTAATTTTGGAGGAATTACCAAGCCTTTATCATCACTATGACTCATAATTAAAGCACCCATCAATCGTGTTGAAACGCCCCAAGAGGTTGCCCAAACATAATCTAACGTGCCTTCTTTATTAGTGAATTTTACATCAAATGCTTTGGCAAAATTTTGTCCTAAAAAGTGTGAAGTTCCTGCCTGCAAAGCCTTTCCATCTTGCAACATGGCTTCAATGCAATACGTATCAAGCGCTCCGGCAAAACGTTCATTAGCCGTTTTAACTCCTTTTACAACCGGAACGGCCATAAAATTTTCTACAAAATCGGCATATACATTTAACATACGCTCCGTTTCTTCAATTGCTTCTTGCGCTGTGGCATGCGCTGTATGTCCTTCTTGCCAAAGGAATTCGGCGGTACGCAAAAATAAACGGGTACGCATTTCCCAACGTACAACGTTTGCCCATTGATTAATTAACAGCGGTAAATCTCTATAAGATTGTATCCAGCCTTTGTAAGTATGCCAAATAATGGTTTCAGATGTTGGACGAACAATTAATTCTTCTTCCAATTTAGCATCGGGGTCAACAATAACGCCGCTTCCGTCTTCGGCATTTTTTAAACGATAATGCGTAACAACAGCGCATTCTTTAGCAAAACCATCCACATGACTGGCTTCTTTGCTAAAAAAAGATTTGGGTATAAACAACGGAAAATACGCATTAACATGCCCCGTATCTTTAAACATTTTATCTAATGCTTGTTGCATTTTTTCCCAAATAGCATAACCGTTTGGCTTGATAACCATGCAGCCTCTAACGGCACTATGTTCTGCTAAATCTGCTTTGGCAACTAAATCGTTATACCACTTACTAAAATCTTCGGCTCTTGGCGTTACTTCTTTATTCATAATTTCTGTTAATTCAAAAAGTTTGGAATAGTTTTTGTACCTTTATAGTAGAAAATCCTATGAAATACAAAAGTAGGATTTAAACTATAAAGCCATGAAAAATTTAAGCTTAATATTTACAGGATGTGTTTGTTTAACATTAATAAGTTGTAAAACGCGTTTTGATAACCTGGCCGCAAACAGTAATGATGATGTATATGCGAATCCATATAAAGACCCAAAGCCGGTTGCTAAAACGCCTGTGCAATATCAAACTAATAATATTCAACAAAATAATCAGCAGCAAAACAATAATCCAAATAATGGAAAGATAGTTGCAACGCATGCCGATAGCGTAAACCCTAACTATAAAGATCCTAATTTTAATTATGATGATTATTATGATAACGCTTATGCGGCTCGTGTAAGTAGGTTTCAAAATCCCATTTATGGTACAGGCTATTATGATAGTTATTACACCAATCAATATACATACTCAGGTAATCCCAATATGTATGGTAACAGTATTTACAATAGTTACCCAAGTAGCATGTATAGCCCGTATAATAATTATGGCATGGGTAATTACGGTATGGCCGGTTATGGCTATGGTGGCGGCATGTACGGCGGCGGCTATGGCAGCGGTTTAAGCATAGGTGTTGGTTATGGCAGTGGCTATGGAGGAGGGTTTTACTCACCTTCTATGGCTTTTGGGAGTTACTATAATAATCCGTATTACAGCATGGGTTACGGTTATAATCCTTACGGAATGTATGGTTACGGCTACGACCCCTATGGTTATGGCTATAACCCGTATGGATACGGTGGCGGCTTTGGGTATGGTGGATATAATTCTTATGGAAACGGTTATATGAATGGTTATTATGCAGGCATGTATAGCAGTGGCGGCGGCGGTTATTATAACCCGTATGATTATAACAGCAGCGGTGGAAGTACCAGTGCTGGCTCGGGTATTTATAATGGGCCGCGGGTTACACATAGCGGAGGTAACAGTACCACTACCACATCTTCTGGCGGTCCGCGTGGTGCTTTGCATGATGAAGTACCCGGTAAAAATCCAAATACGGCTGTTGCTGCTTCGCCTATGAGTATGGATAGGTTTACCCATGTTTCTATACCAAGAGAAAATATGACAAAAATTGTAGAGGCTAAAAGCTCAACCAGATTTAACCAACAATACCAACCTGTATCGGGAAGCAACAACAACTTTCATAATAATAATACCCTGCCTGTCAATAATAATAATGGTTATCAACAAAATGATAATCCAACTCCAAGAGGGGGCAATACTAACCCCAATTTAAACAATAATTATAATAATGGAACTTCAAATCAAAATATAAACAGACCGGTGCAAGAACCAGTGCAGCAATCTCAGCCAAAGCCTACTAGATGGTTTAACAACAATAATAATTTTAACGATAATAATAATAATAATAATACGGCAACGCCTTCCCGCTCTTCGGGGTTTGAAAACAATAATTCCAATTTTTCGGGTCCTTCGCAACATTTTAATGGCGGAAGCTGGGGAGGTGGCAATAATGGCGGCGGCGGCGGTAATTCTGGTGGCGGTCGCAGCGGGGGAAGTAGCGGCGGTGGCGGTGGCCATGGCGGCGGCAGGCGTTAGGCACAATTGTTGATATTATATCAATGTATTTATTAAATTTTTCTTTTAATCATGACAAATAAAATTTTGGTAGTTGCCGCTTTAAGTATTAGCGCAGTCGCTATCGCACAAAGCGATATAGATGCCATGCAATATTCTCAAACCTCATTTTACGGGGATGCTCGTTTTATGAGCATGGGGGGTGCATTTGGATCTTTAGGTGCAAATATTTCCTGCATGAATTTTAATCCGGCAGGCATTGCTATGTATCACAAAGGAGAATTTGTTTTTACACCCGGCTTAAAATTTCAGGGAGAAAATGCAAGTTATCGTGGTACCAATGCTTCAGATTTTTCATCAAAATTTAATATTTCCAACATCGGTTTTGTTGCGGCCTGGAACCAAAAGCAATCGACTTCGCAGATAAATAACCAACCATATACAACCGATCCATACGGACCGGGCAGCACGCAAAATCAACCATCTAAACCAAAGGTAGAATTGCCAAAATTTGATAGGTGGGCGTTTGGAATAGATTATAACAGAATTGCCGATTTTAATTATCGTACAAGCGTAACAGGGGTGGCACCTGCTTCAAACTCGATAATGAGTAGTATGGCTGATGCCGCCGAAGGATATACCCCTGATAATTTAAATCAATTTTATGAAGGTTTAGGCTATGCAACAGGCGCCATTATACCGGTATTACCAGGCACTTTAAATTATGACAGTACAAGCGGTGCAACCCATTACGCGGGGCAAAATGCTTATACACCCGGCCTTACTTTACAGCAATCTAAAACAATTCAATCATCGGGTCGTGTGGGAGAACTTGCCTTTGCCCTTGCCCATAGCTTTAACGATAAATTGTATTTAGGCGGAAGCATAGGCGTACCTATTGTTAAATATAATTACCAAAGTGTTTATACAGAGTATGATTATAAAAATGTTGACAATGTTTTTAAATCTATACAATACCAAGAAAACCTGCTTACAAACGGAGCGGGAGTAAACTTTAAAGCTGGTGGCATATATCGTTTTACATCAGGAGTTAAAGTGGGCTTATACGGGCAAACAGCCACTTATTATACCTTAACTGATAATTACCAAAACATGGTAACTACAAATTATGATGATAGTCAGTACGATAATAGCTCCACTTCCCAACTTGGCGTAAACAAATATCATTTAAAAACGCCTGGTCGTGTGGGTGTAAGTGTATCGTATGTTTTAGGCAAATTACTTGCTTTTAGCATAGATGGCGAATTTGTTGATTATGCCAATGCACGTTTAACAGAAAAAGTTGTAGATTCTAATACCGGTATTTCATCTAACTACTTTAACCCGGAAAATTTAACCATACAAAATAAATATAAGGGTACAGCAAATATAAAAGCAGGTGTTGAGTTAAATATACGCCCCATAGTTTTGCGCGCCGGTTTTGCCAGTTATGGTTCTCCTTTTGGAGATGTGCTTAGCGGCAAGTTTGTTAGAAATTCGTTTACAGGTGGAATTGGGTTTCGGGGTACGCATAATGTTTATTTAGATCTTGGCTTTGCTTATACCATTTGGGCAGAAAAATATTATGTTATAGATCCTGCCTACGTTCAACCCGCTAACGTTAATTATTCTAATTTATACATTACGGCAACTTTAGGTATAAAGTTTAATTAATTTTTATTTTTCAGTTTATAAAAATAAGTTATTAAAATAAAAACGCCGCACATTTCTGCACAGCGTTTCTAATATTAAAAATCGAATTAATCTTTAATCAGCCTGATAACTTTAATATGGTTATCTGTTGAGGTTACTTTTAAAAAATAAATTCCATCTGCCAGGTTGGAAATATCCAGATTTTGTATTTGATCTCCATTTATTTTTTGCACAGGAATAATTACTTGCCCGATAACATCTACCACTGAAAGTGTATTTGCGTTTTCGTCTGTACTAACCGAAATGTTAGTATGTGCCGGATTTGGATAAACCAAAATAGTAGATGATTGCAAATTATTTGCATTTATATCGGTAGTAGTGCAAGAAGTTATACTGGCTGTTATAATACTTGCAACGCTAAAACAAGGCGCGTCTGCCGCAACCTTCCAATTATAGAACCAATAATAATAAGCCGGACTGGATGCAGTAACATCTGTGCCGGTAATTGAAGCAACGGTGCTAACAGCAATTGGATATGTTGCGCCGGCGTTGTTACGATATAAATTTATATTAGCGCCTGTTGCAACCAAACGATAAGCCGTACCTGTAGCAATATGCCAGTTAAGTGTTACCGTATTTAAACCCGCCGCACTTGTAGTAGGATTAATAGTTTGTAAAACAGCTCCCGTATTATCCTGAAGCTGTATACTAACGCTTGAGCTTGTGGCAGTTTGGGCATACACATCTACCGATTTAAGTGTAAAGGCTGCACTGGCATCAAAAATAAGATAATGTGAATAATTTAGATAGCCACCCGCACCTAAAGTGGTGTTTGCCACAGGTGCGCCCGCCACTACGGTTGAACCTGCAGTTATTACACTACTGGTAGCCGAATACGTAGTGGTAGAAGAAAGGGTAGGTGTTGTATAAGTTGCACCTGTACCAACTGTTGCGCCTGTTGCATCATGCCA
Source organism: Bacteroidia bacterium (assembly GCA_038206945.1). Taxonomy (GTDB): domain Bacteria; phylum Bacteroidota; class Bacteroidia; order B-17B0; family Aurantibacillaceae; genus PALSA-968. The sequence goes on from JBBRAG010000017.1 coordinate 6,770, forward strand.
GGTTATAGTACCTACACCATTTGCATTTAGTGTAAATGCCTGCGGGCCGCATGCTACCGTATTAGTTGTAAGCGTTGGAGGTCCGTTTACTGTGATATAACTTGTTTTTAAAACAGAGTCTTTGCTGTTAGCAGAACAAGTGCCTGTTGCAACTAATTCTACAGGATATACCCCCGCAGCCGTATACGTATGAGCCGGTGCTGTTGCTGTGCTTGTAGAACCATCACCAAAACTCCAGGCATACGTAGTGGCACCATTAGAACTATTGGCAAACTGAACGGTTAAAGGCGTAGTACAAGAGGTAGTAGTATTTGCTGCAAAAGCTGCCGTAGGAACTCCGTTGGTAGCTGCTGGGCCAACACCTACTGCATACCATGCGTTTGTAGTAGCCGCCAATTCTTGAGAGCAATTGCCATACAAATCGGTGGCGGCTTCTAACATATAAGTTCTTGCATCTGTATAAGTTGTATTGGGGGTAAAGTAAACTGTATTCCCTCTAAACGCAATAAATTTTGCTTTTGCCATAGTTATACCGGTTACATTAAAAGCGTTTCCTAAATCGTTAGTGCCGTTTCCACCCTGGCAAAGTAAGTAGTACCAGTAAATAAAAGGACCATCATTATTATGAGGCTCTCCGCCAGTGTCCCAATTAGTACCTAAATACGTATCAGGTTGTTGAAATGCGTTTGGGTTGCTCATATCGCGCAGGCCAACGTGGTTTTGAACCCCGGCACTGTTACAGGTTATATCTGCACCCATTATCCAATCATTTTGTGTAGGACGTGCATACCATTCTATAGTTGTTCCAAAAATATCTGAATTTCCTTCATTAAGTGCATCAGCTTCGCTCGTGCCGCTTCCACCTAATTGAGAAGTAAACGATGTTAACCCATGAGATATCTCATGTCCGCAAACATCAAGCGCCGTCATAATTAAAAAGCCTTGGCTAACTTGTCCATCGCCATAGGTCATTCTTTGGCCATCCCAAAAAGCATTTACATAATTATTGCTGTAGTGCATATAACTGTTTAAAGCGTAACCGTTACCATCAATACTATTTCTGTTATGAATATTTTTATAGTAGTCATAAGTCATTTCCGCACCCCAATGCGCATCGCTGGCTGCTTGGTTAGTACCGGTAACATTCCATGCGCTGGATGTGTTTGTAAAATCAGTTTGAGAGTAGGTAGTGCCATTACTCATGTTATATGTGTTGATGCCATTGCCGCGCCCGGTTTCGCGTAAACGATACGAGTTTGTAGCACTGTTATCCGATGTCATGGCAACCGTTCCACTAAATTTAGTAACGGCAGTTCCAACAGCATTAACTGTGCATATTAGATTATGTTCGTCAATAATTTCGCCACTATTGGCATCTACAAAAACATCTGCTCTGTATAAGGGAATCTCAGCATAAATATTAAACTTATACGCTAATCTAATGTTAGAGGCTGTATAATCCGCATCCCTTTTATGTACAACTACTAATTCTCCGTTGGGTTTAAATGTAAAGTTTGGGTTATTAGTACTTGGTTGTTCTTGTTTTTCAAAGGCCTCGTTTTCCCACATATATCTTTGTGCGTTTACTTTTTTCAAAGCATATTGCAAAGCAGTTGCTTCAGATAAAGAGGCTGAATAAGAAGAGTTCATTGCCTGATAATAATCTCCGTTAACGGTTTTAAGCTTACCATCTTTACTATGTGTAATAACCATGCTGCCCTCAACCAGAAAACCATTCACATATTCTTTATATCTTGTATGAGTAAAACCCAGTTCATCCTTTTCTACACTATACGGTTTTAAAGTTGCTGTACTGGGTAAATTAAATGAATACATCGCCCAATCAACAAAATTTTCTGCTGTAATATTCTCATCTTGACTAAATCTTACAAAATTTGGCAGCTTGGTATCGCGCTGATACGATATGGCTTTGGCGCCTGCTAAACGAACTTGCTCTTGCGCACTTAACTGCTGTATACCTATGCTTAAAATACCGGCAACAGCCAAACTTTTTAAAATAGTTGTGTTATTCATTTGGGTTGGTTTTGTTGAACGAGCAAAGTATACCCTTTTTTATCCAATACAAGTACAATAGTGTGAAAGCATAAAATGGTTTACAAAAGGTTTTATATAAGGATAAACGGCAATGTTAAATTAACAATAAAACCAGATTTAACCTTTTTTAGGTTTGGAATAAGTAAAAAATTCTTTTAAGTAAAAAGGTTCAAAGTAAGCTACATCTTCAAATTTATTTTGTTTGAATTTATTGAAAGCAAGAACTGCCATACTTTCTGCCGATGGATAAACATCTTCTATAAAGAAACTATTTTTTATGGCTTGTAAAAGGTATTTTGCCTTAGACATTCCATCTCCGAAAAAATAAACAGGTTTATCAAAATTAAAAATTTCGATAGATTTTTCATCTAAAACCAGGGCTTTAACAGGTGTTATTATTTCAAGATCGTTACCATAAACAGCACAGTAAACTTCCATGCGGCGTGCATCTAACATGGGGCCATAAAGGCATTGTACATTGTACATTGTACGCTGTACATGGTGTGCTATACTTTGCAAGGTATCAATACTTATTAGCGGAATTTGCAGCGCATAACACAAACCTTTTGCCGTGCTAACGCCAATGCGCAAACCCGTGTAGCTACCCGGACCTTTACTTACCGCAACAACATTTATTTGTTTGATCGATAAATTAGCTTCTTTTAAAACATCTTGTATAAAAACATGCAAATTTTGGGCGTGAGAAAAACCGTTGTTAATTTCTTTATGCGCTAAAATTGTATCATCGGCGGTAACGCAAACCGAGCAAACAGTTGTAGAAGTTTCTATGCAAAGAATGTGCGTCATGCTGAATTTTTTTGCCGCAGATTTTACGGATAGCCAGATTATTTATCTGTGTAATTCGTGTAAGCTGTGGCGAGTTTTTTTAATTTGTATTTTTTGCAAAGATGGCAAAAACAACTAAGCACAAAATTAAGTTTAACGCAATAGTTAGTATGGCAAAGCCGTAATCTCCGCGTTTAAAGAGTTCAAAGGTTTCAAAACTAAAGGTTGAAAAAGTTGATAAGCCGCCGCAAAAACCAATTAATATAAGCGGACGATAAACCGTCATAAAACTTCCTTTTTCGATAAAATAAACCCAAGCTAAAGCAAATACTATGCAAGCTAAAATATTAGCACAAAGCGTTGCCCACGCTAAGCCTGCCAATTGCCAACGGGTAAATAAAATAGAAAATGCAAAGCGTAAAACGCTTCCAATTCCTCCGCCAATAAAAACGTAAAGCCAGTTCATTTTTTACAATGGTTATTTATTTCTTTTTCAGCATCTTTTATTCCTAGGTTAACAACTATACCAATCTACACAAACTCCTTTGTAATCCTTTAATTCAGGTTTAGAATTGTCTCTATTATTATAATAAGCCACCCTAATTAGGGTTTAATTCAAAGCAAATATAATTAAAAACCAAGACGCATTTTTTAGTTTAAAATCTTCAATATTTCTTTTTCCTTGACGAAAAAGAAACAAAAAGTCAAGACGAAATGATTGCTTACGCACAAGCCACTCGGCATCGCTTTTCGCCAAGCTAGCCTGCTGTTTCAAAATTTAATTATCTGCATAAAAGTTGACGGTATAGTTTTAAACTTTATAGTTAATGCTCTCCATTCTCCTGTCTCAAAATCTAACATCTTTAATACAATTTCTGATAAGTCTGCCACCAACGATCAGGGATTTCATCTTTGCAGGCAATTTCATAATCTTTATACGAACACGGAATTAAGGTATGCCTTTCAAACTTTAAATTTTTATCGGGCGGGTAAGGCACTTCCATCCACCAACGATCGCTTTTATTGCTTTTGTAAAAATTAATTTCGTATTTGTTTTCCTGTAAAAACACGTGAAAACGCGTGTAATCAGGGCTATTTATACTTGGAAAATCTTTTTTACGATTATAAAATCCGTCCATAAAACACCAAATCATTTGTGCGGCAAGCGAAGCCGTTTTGCCTTGTTCATCAAATGTGGGATTTATTTCATAAATACCCACTGAAGTCAGTTTATCATTCATTCCCGCGTAACGCATCATTTGGCAGGCTTCTTCGGCATAAAAACCGTTTGGTTGTGCATCTTCGTTAGCAGGTGCATCGCTGTGTTTTAAGGCATTCATATCAAAGCTAAGCATATCGGCATGGCGAATAATGGGCTCTGCTTCAGTAATCATATCACGTATTTGCCCTAAACGATACGCATCAAAATACAGTTTATTCATCATGCTGATGCTGGTTTGCGGCACTAAATACGTTTGGTAGCCAATGTTGCTGTAATTAAAAAGGTAATTAGGTTGCTGTAAAATAATTTTTCCTAAAAAAGTTTTGTTATTTAACTCGCTTTCAGCTGATCCGATATCAAACGTAGCGTCAATACTTACAATATTTATGGTTTGTTCAAGTCGTTCATAGCCTTTAAACTGAGCAAAAGTAAGATCTTGCGAGCCGCCAATAATTACGGGAACGATGTTTTGTTTTATTAAAAATTCTACAACTTCGGATAAGGCATAAAACGTATCACTTTCGGTATGCCCGGGCATAATATTGCCTAAATCGGCCACCCGAGGCGCAAAACTGCCGGCAAATAAGCTATATAAATGCTTGCGCACATCATCCGGTGCCTTTGCAGAGCCCTTGTTAGATAATGCAAGTCTATCCTCACAAACGCCAACAATAGCCAGGTCTATATTCTCCAAATCAGGAAAATTGCCTGTATTAATGGAGAAATTATGTGCAAAAGACTCCTGGTGAAAGTTGCTGAGAAGTAAATTTACGGGCGAAAAAAAGTTGGCAATATCAGACATAAACAAGATTTTATTTCCTGCTAAAAATAAAGCAACATTATTGGCAGAAAGAGGGTAAAATTTAAAGTAATTAACAAAAGCGCTTTAACAACGGCATAAATTGTAAAAATAACTTTAAATTAAGTGTTTTGTTTATTTGCCGATTAATATATCTTTGCAACGAATTTTAAAAACTAACAAATGTCAGACATTGCAAAAAAAGTTACAACCATTATTGTAGATAAACTTGGAGTAGACGAAAAAGAGGTTACCCCAACAGCAAGTTTTACCAATGATTTAGGCGCTGATTCGCTTGATACCGTTGAATTAATCATGGAATTTGAAAAAGAATTTAACATCGCCATTCCTGATGATCAGGCTGAAAAAATAGCTACCGTGGGCGACGCTATTTCTTATATCGAAACTAACGCAAAGTAATTTTTACAAAATTTTTAAGGAATTATCCTGATTTTTATATTAGGATAATTCTTTTTATTTTGTGCTGAATTAATATCATCATTTGTATGCAACTAAAACGCGTAGTAATAACAGGTTTGGGCGGCATTACTCCTTTGGGTAATACCGTAACCGAATTTTGGAATAACCTTATTAATGGCATAAGTGGTGCGGCTACTATTACACGTTTTAACGCAGAAAAATTTAAAACACGCTTTGCCTGCGAGGTAAAAGGGTTTAACTTGGATGATTATTTTGATAAAAAAGAAGCCCGCAAATTAGACGCGTATTCTCAATACGGCATTGCAGCATCTGTTCAAGCCGTAGCCGATTCTGGTATTGCAGCCGATACGATTGATAAAAACGAAGTGGGCGTTATTTGGGGTTCGGGCATTGGTGGTTTAGATACGTTCCAAACCGAAACATTTGCTTTTGCCAAAGGCGATGGTACCCCGCGTTTTAACCCATTCTTTATTCCAAAAATGATAGCCGATATTTGCTCCGGGCATATATCTATGCGTTTTGGCTTTAGAGGGCCAAATTTTACAACTGTTTCAGCTTGTGCATCTTCAACTAACGCTTTGATAGATTCGTTTACCTACATCCGTATGGGTAAGGCAAACGCTATTATTACCGGTGGTTCTGAAGCAGCTATTAACGAAAGTGGCATTGGCGGTTTTAACGCTTGCCAGGCCATGAGTACCCGTAACGATAGTCCTGAAACAGCTTCTCGTCCCTATGATAAAGACCGTGATGGTTTTGTTTTAGGCGAAGGTGGAGTAGCTTTAATATTAGAAGAATTAGAGCATGCTAAAGCGCGTGGCGCAAAAATTTATGCTGAGGTTATTGGCGGGGGTATGAGCGGCGATGCGCATCATATTACAGCGCCCCACCCCGAAGGTTTAGGCGCTAGGTTAGTAATGCAACGCGCTTTAAAAGACGCAGAGATTAGCCCAGAGGACGTAGATTACATTAATACACATGGCACAAGCACGCCGCTAGGCGATATTGCAGAATTAAGAGCCATTGAAACACTTTTTGGCGAACATGCTTTTAAAATGAACATTAGCTCAACCAAATCTATGACAGGGCACTTATTAGGTGCTGCCGGTGCTATTGAGGCGATGGCAACAGTTTTAGCTTTGCAAAATGATATTATACCGCCTACTATTAATTTTTTTAACCCCGATCCTGAAATAAACCCGCGCTTTAACCTTACTTTTAATAAAGCGCAACCGCGTAAAATAAATATTGCTATTACCAACACCTTTGGTTTTGGCGGACATAACGCGGCGGTTGTATTAAAAAAATTCGTTGCGTAATTTCTTTTGCTGAATTTTTTTCAGATAACACGCTACAAAAATTCTTCCCAAAAAAAACTTGCCGAAAGTATAAAAAACTTGTTTGGGTTTTATCCTAAAAATATTGCTTTGTTTGAGCAGGCGTTAACACACAGTTCAGCCGCTAACCAACAAACTAAAAGTAATGAACGACTGGAGTTTTTAGGAGATTCTGTTTTAAGTACCGTTGTAGCTGAATATTTATTTAGCATTTTACCCAATAAAGATGAAGGCATATTAACGCAGGTGCGTTCTCGTATGGTTAGTAGAATTCAATTGAATAAATTGGCCGCTAAATTAGGCATTGATAAAATTTTACGAACTGATATTAGAGGTAATATATCTTACACTTTATATGGAGATGCTTTTGAAGCTTTAGTTGGAGCTATTTATTTAGATGCCGGTTTTATAAAAACTAAAAAAATACTGGTAGAGAATATCATCAAACATCATTTTGATATTAATAAATTAATTAACGAAGATACAGATTTTAAAAGCCGACTTATAAATTTTTGCCAAAAGAATAAATCCATTTTGCAATTTATTTTGATGGATGAAAGCATGGTTGGTGTAAAAAAAATATATCATATTGGTATTGAAGTGAACGGAAAAATTATTGCTGAAGCGCAGAATCCGAATAAGCGTGCGGCAGAACAATTAGCAGCGGGCAAAGCACTTGAAATTTTTGAGGAAGAATAGCGGTTTGTCATCCAGAATTTATTTCAGGATCTATTGTTGAGATTTTGAAACAATTTTAGGATGACGTTGAGGTTTATTTACATTAGGGATTGCAGGAGAAATCCTTTTATTGTACTCAATAAAAGATTGTACCGAAAAGCCCGACGGCGCATTTGGATGTTGGCGCCGGAATGCCCAAAAAATTATATCACGCGTTTAAGCGGAAACTCTCTTGTTGGAGTAATTACTAAAGGAAATTTTTCAATTTTTACGGAGCTGCTATCTAAACCAAAGGCACGCGACTCGCCCACACTAAATTTACGCAGAAAGAAATAAACATCTAAAACAATTCGTTCTGTCCAAGGTAAATCATTGTCGTATGAGAGGAATTTCTCTGTCAAAACGAATTTAAAATCTCCAATTACGTTGTTTCTATTTAGTGATTCGTAACGGCTGGTAATATCCACTTCATTGGCCTTTACCATATCTTGCACTACTTTGCGAAACATTAAATTAATTTTGGGAGCTATTCTAAATCCTAATTTAAAATCTACGCGTATAACATCGTCTTTCATTATTTCGTGTACGCGGTATTCCATTCTGTACGGTTCATCCACTACATCAATATGTACAAACCAATATAGATCGGCACGTTTAGGACGTTTTTGTAAAATAGAATAAATTACTTTAGATTCAATTTCATCTATGTGATTTGCGCTGGTAAGGTAAACCAAGTGAGTTGCATATTTTGGTATAGTTAAATCTCTGCTAAGTTCGGCTAGTACATGTTTGTACTTATCTACTTTTACAAACTCGGTATACCGACGAGTTATTTTTTTAGCCGCATGCCATACACTCATTATCGAAATTAAAACGGCTGCAATAATTAAAGTTACATAACCTCCGTGTATAAATTTGGCCAGGTTGGCGTATAAAAAACTTAACTCGATAAGCATATAAACACTTATTAAAGTAATGGCTAAAACATGGTTATACTTTTTCATCCACATATAGTGAAAGAGCAGGAGGGTTGTCATAAGCATACAGACAATGATGGAGAGGCCGTAAGCCGCATCCATATTAGCTGACTCTCTAAACTTTAACACAATCATAATGCAACCTGCCAACAGCATCCAATTAACAGATGGGATGTAAAGTTGCCCCCGTAATTCGGTTGGGTATTTTACTAAAGATTTTGGCCAAAGGTTTAAACGCATGGCTTCATTAATTAAGGTGTAGGCACCACTAATTAAAGCCTGAGATGCAATAACAGCAGAAACAGTTGCAATACCAATACCTATAGGAAGAAATTTAACAGGCATGATAAGATAGAATGGATTGATGGATGCACCACCAATTTCGGCCAGTGTTTGCCCGTGATGTTGAATTAAGTAAGCCCCTTGTCCGAAATAATTAAGCACCAACATAGTTTTTACAAATATCCAGCTTACGCGAATGTTGTTTCGTCCGCAATGCCCCATATCTGAATAAAGTGCTTCGGCACCTGTTGTACAAAGAAACACGGCACCTAAAACAAAAAAACCTTCGTGGTGGATAGATAATAAATGGATGGCGTAATAAGGATTGAAAGCTTTTAATACACTTAAATTAGTTACCAACTGACTTATACCTAAAGTACCCAGCATTAAAAACCAGATAAGCATCATAGGACCGAAGAACCTGCCCAAAAATTTTGTGCCGAATTGTTGAATTAAAAACAAACCTATTAAAATACCGATAACAATGGGCACCGTATTAATTTCCGGACTAAAAGCGCGTAAACCCTCAACGGCAGAAGCAATTGATATAGGAGGTGTTATAATACCATCGGCCAATAGAGCGCTTCCACCAATAATAGCAGGAGCTAACAACCATTTAATTTTAAAGCGTCTTACCAACGCATACAAAGCAAAAATACCGCCCTCGCCTTTATTATCTGCACGAAGGGTTATGATTACGTACTTAATGGTGGTTTGTAAAGTAAGAGTCCAAAAAATGCAGGATATGCCACCTAATATAATATCGGTTTGAATTGCCTGAGAGCCAATAATGGCGTTCATTACGTATAGCGGAGACGTACCTATATCTCCGTAAATAATGCCTAAGGTTACAATTAAACCACCCAGCGAAACTTTGTTAATGTGATCGGAATGTGTGTTGCTCACTATGGAGATAATTTTTCGGACACAAAGGTATGATAAAAAAACACGTTACATATTTATTAACGCTATTTTATTTTAATGTAGAACGATTTTAAATGGCATAAAAAAACCCTTACCATTAAGCAAGGGTTTTTAAAATGTAATGAGTTAAAAATTATTTAACAACAATAAATTTACTGAACATTTTGTTTCCGTTAGCGTTGATAGAATACATGTAAGAACCTGTTTCTAAATTTGTAACATCAATAGAAATTGCATTTTTACCTGCGGCAACTTCGTTGTTTTTAATTGTTTTTACAATTTTACCGGTAATATCATAAACCTGAATTTCAACTGAAGCAGGCTTTTCAACCGCGAAATTAATGTTGATAGAAGTGTTGGCAGGGTTTGGAGAAGCTGCATAAATACTTAAACTACCATGGTTAACGTAATCATTAATACCGGTGGTAGTAAAAGTAATTACCGGATATATCATTAGATCAAGGTTGTTTGCCGCGCCAATAACCGTTCTAACTGGAGACCATTGTACTTGCGTACCAATTGTAGGGATATTGTAAGAAGTCCGCAACCAAGATAGTGAATCTGCTGAGGCACAACCTGCCTGGGTAGTTAAAACATCCATAGTATCTTTATCAGTTCCACCAAAAAGAGGTACCGTAACAGATGCGTAGAAGTTAGCGTTAGCAGCCACAGCTACCGGGGTAGCATATGTGTAACTTACATATGGATTAGCAGTAGAGTTAACAGCCGTAACATAGGCAACCATAGCTACATTATTACTTGATCCTAAGGCAGTTGCTGAAACTGTATGGGAAGTTTCGCTATAGATATAAGATTTGGTTGTAGTAGAAGCACCAGCTCCTACACCAGGAAATACCAATACATTTGTAATACTTGCCGCTGAAGAACCTACGTTGTATTTTTGAGCAAGCTCTACAGTAGTTGCAGTAACGGTTACTACAGTACCAATATTATAAGTAAATGTTTGAGGGATAGCCGTTCCAAAAATAAAACCTGAATCTGGTGTAGAATAGGCTAAATACTCATGTAAACCATTGCTTATACCGCAAGCAGTTGCTGTGCTTACAGAAGCGGGCATTAAGGTATCCATAACTACCGCACTTGTAGATGATACATGTTTAATTTTTGCCGCCCAGTTTTTAATTGCGTTTTCATTAGCAAGAGTTGAGGTAGTTCTGGCTAATTGTTGTGCGTTACCTGCAAAAGCAGCAAGCGCTAATCCTACTGTAAATAATTTTTTAATCATTTTATTTTTGTTTAGTGAATGTTTATTAATTGTCGGCTAATGTAGTATTTTTTCTTTTAAAAAAAAACCCTTACCGATATTGGTAAGGGTTTTTTAAAAGAAAGTTTTAACTAATTAGTTAGCTTTAATTACTTTACTAACTGTTAAAGTATTGTTTTGCATAATTTGTACGCTATAAACACCGTTACTTAAGTTGCTAATATCAATAGAATTATTACCATTGTTTAATTGTTTGCTTAAAACAACCTGACCCATTAAGTTCATAACTTCTACGGTACCATTAGAGGCAGTTGTAGTGATGTTTAATAAACCTGAAGTTGGGTTAGGGTAAACAGATAGATCTGCAGTATTTACTAAAGATTTAATACCAGAAGTAGCAACTACTTTAACATTAATATTATCAAGAGCTATTAATGCTGTATTTGTTGCGCTTGTATTTTTACCTTCAAAACCTAATACATAATTACCAGTTGCAGGAACTGTAAATGAAGCTGAATCAGCAATATAAGCAGCAGTAACAGCCGCAGCATTACCAATAGTAACAGGAGTTAATACACTCATAGCTTTTACCGTAGTTGTCATATATTGCGCAGAATCTTTAGTGCCTAAAAATACGCCTAATGAACCAGCACCTGCAATTGTAGAGTTTTTAAAACAAGCATGATAATATTTTACTTGGTATGTTACACCTGTAGTAAGACTTAAACATGGAGAGAACATCCAATCATCAGAAACAGCGTTTACACTAGAAAACAACAAGGCTTCTTGGGTACCAGTACGTGGTAATTGATTATCAATAGCCCAAGTATTACCTGTGCCAGTTACTTGCTGTGGAGTCCATCCCGATACATCAGTTATAGGTGCCGCCTCAAAACCAGTTGTGTAAGGAATTGAGTATGGAGTTCCTGCAAAAGATGTTTTTGCAGTATCATCAGAAACAGTTCCGTCACTTGTAATATCAGCATAAGCAACAATATTATAACCAGTACCTGCTGTTACAGAAACAGGTGTGTTAAATATATAAGTAATTGTAGAGCCTACGTTAACTGTTCCAGTATAGGTTTCAACAACCGGAGCACCACCATTAACTGTATATTTTAAAGGAAAGTTAGATGCGTTAGCTGTACCATTGTTTTTTACCATAATTTCTACCCCACCTAAAGTACCACCACAAGCAGAACCAGAATAGGCAGCAATCGCTGTTAAATCGTTTGCCGGTGCATCTGCAATAGAAACATCATCAATCATCCAGTTATAACCACAACCGTTATCAGAACCAACGTTTGGAGACCATGTAGATGCCGCTGTTGGGCTGTAATATGTAAAACGAATCCATACAGTAGCTTGGTTTCCAGCTACAGAAGAAATATCAACTCCAACAGTTTCTGGGTTTGTAGAAAACCCATTTGCTGCGTATTGCTCGTTTACCGGAAAATTAGTCCAAGTTGTACCATTATTACTAACATAAATACGAGTACTATCAGCATCTCTACGATAATTTTGTTGAAATGTTAATTTAACTGAAGCGTGCCCTGTTAAATTTATTGGGGCAACGGTTGTTAAATTTGCTATTTGATTCATAGAACAATCATTATCAGAATCAAAAGTAGCGAAACCATTGGCCGCTGATGTAGAAGCAATAGTAGCAAGAGAATATGTACCAACGCCACCGGTTGTACCAATTGTCCAATTAGCAGTTGTACCAGCACCTGCAGTCATAGTCCAAGTTGCAGCAGATGAAAAATCATCACTCCAAATTGTAGACATAGTTGAAGCAACATTATTAACGTTTCTAGCTGCTTTAACTGATCCTTGAGTATCAGAATTTTTGATTTTGTTACCTTTTACAGCAAGACTTTTATGATTGGCCTTGGCAAGAGTATTCATTTTTAAGGTTTGTTGTGCGTTTGCTCCTAAGAACAAAACACCTAAACCTAATGTAAAATAGATTTTTTTCATTTTTATGTTTTTAATTTGGTAACAAATATAACAAAAATATAACATGGTAGTTTTACAATTTTAAAACTATTTTTATAACAATACTTAACGATTTCGCGTAAATTATACTTCATATATTATTTTACTAAAAAGTATAACTAAGTTCGTATAAAAATTTAGCGTTAAAATTAAACCAAATCAATGAATTCATTTAACGGATTGCTCATTTCCAAACTTCCATCGGTTGGAACCACTATTTTTTCTACCATGAGCAAACTTTCTCACGAAAATAACGCCATTAATCTTTCGCAGGGTTTTCCTGATTTTTCGTGTTCAGATAAACTGCTTGGATTGGTAAATCATTATATGAAAGGGGGCTTTAATCAATACGCGCCCATGCCGGGTGTTTTAGCTTTGCGCGAACAAATTTCAACCATAGTTGAATCTTTATACGGATCATCCTATCATCCCGAAAGCGAAATAACCGTAACAGCCGGCGCCACACAGGCCATATATACTGCCATTTCTGCCTTTATAAAAGAGGGAGATGAGGTGATAGTTTTTGAACCCGCTTACGATTGTTATACGCCTGCCATTGAAATGAATGGCGGAAAACCTATTTACGTGCAGTTAGCGCAACCCAATTTTTCTATCGATTGGAACGCAGTTAAAAAGGTAATTAATCATCGTACTAAAATGATTATTATTAATAGTCCGCATAACCCCAGCGGTACGGTGCTTTCAATTAAAGATATGTTAGAGTTAGAAAAACTTACCACTAATACTGACATATTGATTTTAAGCGATGAAGTATATGAACATATGTGTTTTACAAAAGATCCGCATCAAAGTGTGGCGCGTTATAAAAATTTAGCCGAGCGCAGTGTTTTAGTTTCTTCGTTTGGCAAAACAATACATACTACAGGTTGGAAAATTGGATACGTGTGCGCCCCCGCTAATTTAATGGCCGAGTTTAGAAAGGTGCACCAGTTTTTGGTGTTTGCGGTTAATCATCCTATACAACTGGCCATTGCCGATTTTTTAAAAGAAAAAAATAATTACTTGGAAGTAAAAGATTTTTACATACAAAAACGCAATCATTTTATAAAACTCATAAAAGGTTCTAAATTTTCATACGAGCCAAGTACGGGCACTTATTTTCAATTACTGCGATACGATAAAATAAGTGATGAAAAGGATATAGATTTTGCCATACGTTTAACCAAAGAACATAAGCTAGCATCCATTCCCTTATCTGTTTTTTATCATGAGCATACAGATAATAAATTGCTGCGTTTTTGCTTTGCTAAAAAAGATGACACGCTTGAGAAAGCGGCTGAAATACTTCGCAGCTTATAAGTAGATTTTAAAAAATGCGTAGAAAGCCTGCTGGTAATTTATAGCGAATTAATAAAAGAAATTAGTTCGTTGGGATGCAAAATATGATCAGCCAGATTCTCTTCTATCGCTTGTTGAGGCATAAAAGGAAACTCGGCCGTTGAGGGTTCTTGCACTACAACTAAGCCGCCTTTATTTTTTACTTCTTTTAAACCTTGTACGCCATCAGCGCTTGCACCCGAAAGTAAGATGCACGCAAGGTTGTTGTTGTAAACTTTGGAAGCCGAATCGAATGTAACATCTATACTTGGTCGACTATAATTTATTTTTTCTGATACATCTAAAGAGAAAAAATTTTCTTTTTCTATCAATACATGGTAATCGGGCGGAGCCAGGTAAATAGTACCTTTTTCTATGGCAAGTTTATCTTCAATTTCTTTTACAGGCATAGATGTTTTATGCGCCAATAATTCTAAAAGCACAGAGTCTGCCGAGTTTTTTCGGTGTAAAACAAATATTATCGGAAATGATAAGCTCGATCTTATTTTAGGAAGTGTATTTAAAATTATTTCCAGGCTACCTGCCGACCCGCCAATAATAAGTGCTTTGCAACTAAAATTTATTTTATCTTTCTCCAAATCTTATCTTTTTTATGCTGTTGATAGTTAACATTTATAGCTGAAAAATTTAAAGTTTCTTTTGTACCAAGGCATAAATACCCAAGCTTGGCAAGGCTAGCATCAAATAAGGTAAATACTCGATCTTGTAATGGTTTATCAAAATAGATTAAAACATTCCGGCAAAGTATCAGGTTAAACTCATTAAAAGAACCATCTGAAACCAGATTGTGTGTTGAGTGTACAATCTTTTTGATCAGTTCACTATCAAAGATGGCTTTATCATATTTTGCGGTGTAGTAAGAAGAAAAATCTTTTGTTCCGCCCGAGGCTATGTAGTTTTCTGAATATTGTTTGATACTACTTAATGGAAATATACCGGATGCCATTTTTTCAAGCACTTTAGGATTTATATCGGTAGCGTAAATTAAAGATTTGTGCAGCAGGTTTAACTCTTTTAATAAAATGGACATAGAAAAAACTTCTTCGCCGGTAGAGCAGCCTGCGTGCCATATTTTAATATACGGGTTAGTTGCCAGCATGGGTAAAATTTCTGTACGTAAGGTTTGGTAAAAAGTAGGGTCTCTAAACATTTCGGTAACATTTACCGTAATTTCTTCTATAAATCGTTGCAGGTAATCTTTATCGTTTCTAACTTTATACCTAAACTCGGCAAAGCTTGGAAAAAAATCCAGCGCATATAATCGGTTTAACCTTCGTGTAAGCGATGCTTTAGAATACAATGTAAAATCGTAACCATAAAGCTCTGCAACGTCGTTTAAAAGCAGGTCAATATCTTCTTCGGATATCATTATATGTATTGCTCTACAACCTGCATAAGTTTATCTACATCAATGGGCTTTGAAACATAATCGTTAGCGCCGGCGGCAAGGCATTTTTCTTTATCGCCAACCATAGCTTGTGCGGTAACTGCTATCATAGGTATGTTTTTGTAGCCGCTGGTGGCTCTTAAATAAGACATGGCCTCATAACCATCCATAATTGGCATCATCATATCTATCAATACAATAGTTATATCGTTATGATCGATCATTATTTTTTTTGCTTCGGCTGCATCTATAGCCGAAAAACAGGTTAAACCTTTGGCTTTTAACGTTGCTGTTAGCGCAAAAATATTTCGCGCATCATCATCTATAATTAATATCTTTTTTGGTTGCCCCATTTTATCTGCTAATTATTTAATACTGTCATAAAGCCATACACGCAATAAAGAAAGCAGCTGGTCTATATCTACCGGCTTAGAAATATAATCAGATGCGCCTGCGCTTATACATTTTTCGCGGTCGCCCGTCATAGCTTTTGCCGTTACGGCAATTACCGGCAGGTTTTTCCAGCTATTATTTTCGCGTATTCTTTTGGCGGTTTCATACCCATCCATTTCGGGCATCATCATGTCTAACAAAACAATATCAATGCCCGGGTTTTCTTTTAATTTTTGTAGAGCTTCTTGGCCGTTTACGGCTGTTAATACATTCATGTTTAATATTTCCAATGCTTTTGTAAGCGAAAAAATATTTCGTACATCATCATCAGTTATTAAAACTGTTTTGCCATTCAATACCTGATCTAACGTGCCCAGTTTTTTAAACGAGCTGCTTAACTTTTTTGTTTTATTTTCTTCCACTACATGCAGAAATAAGGATACTTCATCTAGCATGCGCTGATACGAGTAAGCAGTTTTTACGACAATAGCATCGGCGTATTTTTTAATGCGTTGTTCTTCTGATACGGATAAACTTTTGCCGGTAAAAATAATAATTGGCATGTTTTCGAAATTTGGATCTTTTTTAAATTCATCCAACAATTCATACGCGTTATTAGCAGGTATACCCATATCTAATATAACGCAATCAACATCATTTGCTTTAAGCGCCTCCATACTTTCTGCAATATCACTTTTTACTTCAGAGTGTATGTTATGTGTTTCTAAATAATAAGCCAAGGCTTTAGCGTGTTTAGAATTGTCTTCTACAATAAGCACTTTTTTAGGACTTTTGGTAAGTACATGTTCTATTTTTTTAAAAACATCATGCATTTGTTCAATGGCCATTGGTTTTTCAATAAAATCTATAGCGCCTTTTAAAAGACTTTCTCTTTTAACCTGGTGAAATGACATGATGTGTACTGGAATATGCTTGGTTATAAAATCTTTTTTAAGATCATCCATAATTTCCCAGCCGCTTTTAATGGGTAATTGAATATCTAATAAAATACCTTTAGGCAAATATTTTTTTGCCGTATCAAGCGCTTCATCGCCTCTAACAATTACAATACCTTTGTACCCTTTTTTACGTGTAAAGTCTAGTAAAGATTTGGCAAAATTTATATCATCTTCTACTATTAAAATGCAGCTATCGTCCTTTTTAATTTTATGCCTGTCATCATCAATAGCTTCAGGAATGTTTAACGATAAATATTGATTAACCGGTTCTATATATTCCTCATGCGATGAATTTAGAGGCACTTGATCTTTTGTAATTTCAAGCCCTGTATTTGTTCTTTTAATAGGAATATACACTGTAAACTCGCTGCCTTTATCTACTTCGCTGTGTAGGGTAATTTCTCCTTGCAACAGTTTTACTAATTGTTTACTGATGGAAAGTCCTAAACCGGTACCGCCATATTTCCTTTTGGTAGTGCCATCGGCTTGTTTAAATGCTTCAAAGATTAAATCCTGACTGTCTTTAGGAATGCCAATGCCAGAATCTTTTACGGTAAAGCAAAGGTACTTGTTGTTTTTAGGGCAGATTTTAACCTCTACACTTACAATGCCTTTAGAGGTAAATTTTAAAGCGTTTGAAATTAAATTTTTCAGCACTTGTTCTAAACGCATTTTATCTGTTTCAATAAATTCAGGAATATCTTCACTCGTTTTTATAGAGAATTTGATGTTTTTTTCTTTGGCAACTTCGGTAAATAAGGATTTTAAGCCATCTAATACTTCTTTTATTTTAGTATTTTCTATATCAAGATCCATTTTACCGGTCTCAATTTTACTAAGATCTAATATTTCATTAATTAAATTTAATAAACCGTTGCCCGAGCTTTTAATTACTCTGGCATATTCTACTTCATCTGTGTTTAAATGTTTATGATTATTGTCTGATAACAACCTACTTAAAAGAAGTATGGAATTTAAAGGCGTTCGCAATTCGTGCGACATATTTGCTAAAAATTCTGATTTATATTTAGTGGTTAAGGCCAGCTCTTGTACTTTAGCTTGTATTTCAGAATTTTTTTCTTCCAGCAAGGCAGATCGCTCTTCCAACTCTGTATTTAACTGCAGCAATTCTTCCTGCTGCACCCTTAGTTCTTCTTCAGAAATTTGCAGTTTTTGAGATTGCGCTTCCCACTCTACATTCATTCCCTCCAATTCGTTATGCTGAGATTGTAATTCTTCTGATTGTGCCCGGGTTTCTTCCAGCAAAGTTTGCAGTTTTACAAAACTTAATGCGCTGTTAATGCCAATGGCAATTGCTTCTTTACTGGTTTCAATTAATTGCAATTCAAGTGCGGTAGGTTTTCTTAAAAACCCTAATTCCATTATGCCAACAATTTCTTTATCAAAATAAAACGGAATTAAAATAAGGTAACCTGTTGTAGATTCTCCAAGCGAGGATGTGATTTTTAAATGCGATAAAGGAATATCTTTTATTACCAATGTTTCTTTGTTTCGTAAAGCTTGGCCGGTTAAATTTTCTCCTATCTTTAACTCTTGAAGTGGATTAATACAAGCATACTGCGCAGATAGTGTAAACGAATTTAAGTGATGATTAAGTGTATAGAATGTTGCTACCTGAAATTTTAAAATATCGTTTACATTTTTAATAACAGATTCTGCCAACAAATTTATATCTGTTTGTCCGCGTACGGCATCGCTAATTTTAGATGTTTGAGATTCAAGCCAGTTCTTTTCTTCCAGCTCACTAAAACTTTTTTTCAAAGAAACCGACATGTTATTTATCGCTCCCGAAATTCTTCCTAACTCATCTTTTGCCAAATCTGCACTTCGTGTAGAAAAATCACCTTCAGAAATTTTTTGCGTAATGATTTCCATCTGTGCAATACGTTCTGTTGTTTCTTTATACTTTTGTTCATCCTCAAGCTGTTTTTGTAAGCGTATCTCTGTTTCTTTTTTAATCCTTGTAAAAGATAACAAAGTAATACCAATAGACATTAAGGCTGCAATAATTATAATAAGCGGCGCTGAGTTGGTGTATCTTTCCAGCCTTGCATTTCTTATAACTAATAGTTTGGTTTCTTCTCCCTTTATTTCTGCAATATTTTGGCGGAGTTTATCCATTATTTTTTTGCCGTCCAACAATTCCTGCACTTTTGTTTGAGCATCAAAATTGGATGATTTACATAAAAAAATTACTTTACTCATTTGCTTAAAGCGTTCTTCAATAAGCGTTAACGCTTCGGCGGTACGCTCTTGTTGCCCAATGTTATCCTGCGTTAAAAAACGAATGTTACTTAAAGCTGTTTTTACCGTAGTATAAGATCTATTATAAGGTTCTAAAAAATCAGTATTCCGGGTAATAATATAGCCTCTTTGGCCGGTTTCAGCGTCTTTTAAGGCAGACATTAAATTCTCTGTTTCCCCCAATACTTCATGTGTATGATTAACCCATTTAGAATTATAGATCAATTCATTTATGCAAAAAATAGAGCTGCCAATACTAACCAATAAAAGTAACGTTGAAATGATAAAAACCGCATATAAATTTTTTATTATTTTAGTAGATGATTTTTGCATGCGTATTTAATTAGGTTTAACTGGTAATACAATTATAAATTTAGCGCCTTCATTTTCTTTGCTGGTGGCTGTAATTATGCCATGATGTTTTTCAATTATTTTTTTTACAATAGCTAATCCAATGCCGGTACCTTCTGCCCGATTATTGTTATTTAAGCGCTGAAATACCAAGAAGATCTTATCTAGGAATTTTTCATCAAAGCCAATTCCGTTATCTAATATTTCAAAGCGACAAAATTTTCCATCTACCGCAGGTTTGCTGTTAAAAGAAAGTTCACCAACGTTATAAGAAGATATATTTATTAAAGGTATTTCATCAGGCTTGGAAAACTTTAAGGCGTTATTAACCAGGTTTTGAAACAACTGGCGCATGTGGTTGGCGGATGCATGTATGTTTGGCAAGGTATCTATTTTAATAACTGCTTGCCTTTGTTCTATTTGAATTTCAAGGTCGGAAATTACATCTTTTATTACTTCATTTAGGCTAACTTCTTCAAAAATAATAGAACCCGGCACACGCGAAAAATCTAAGAGGTCGTTTAGAAGGGAAGCAATTCTTTCAGACGATTCTATAATGCGGTTAAAATGTGGCAATGCTCTTTCGTTATCTTGAAGATATCTGTCTTTTATCAAGTTAGCGTAGGTTAATATTTTTCTTACGGGCTCTTTTAAATCATGGGATAAGGCCCAGCTAAGTTGTTGTAATTCGTAATTGAATGCTACCAATTCTTCATTTTTTTTAACCAGTTCGGATGTTCGTTCTTCTACTTTATGTTCAAGCAATTCGTGCACTATTTTTTGCTGTTCAATATCTGTAAAAGTACCCACCCATTTTATAATAATGTTGTTTTGAAGAACAGGAATTATTTTTAAAATAAAATGTTTGTAAGAATTGGAATTGGTTTCTTTAAGTTTTACTTCTTCAGAAAATTCTTTGTCTGATTTAAAAGCGGCATTCCAGTTTTGAAATGTATCTTTATTATCCGGATGCAATTCAGGAAAATGTTTTACATCGCCAATATAATCTATCCATTTTTTATTGATGTATTCAACCTCTCCAACTTTATTAATGATAAAAGCCATTTGCGGCATAGATTCCATTACAGATTGCATTTCCTCATTTTTAGCGCCTAACTCACGCTGAGATATTTTATGGGCTTCAATTTCTTCCAGCAAAATAAGCTGCATTTTTTTTAGCTCTTCTTTTTGCTCAGACATGGCATAGATAGAGGCCACTTTTAATAAAAGAATATCAGGATCTACGGGCTTTGTAATGTAATCTATTGCGCCTGCTTTATAACCCTTGGTAATAAATTTTTTTTCTTTGCTTATGGCTGATAGAAAGATGATTGGTGTATCTTTAGATTTGCTGTAGCTTAGTATCATTTCAGCCACTTCAAAGCCATCCATCTCGGGCATTTGAACATCCAAAATAATTAAGCGATAATTTTTTTTAAGTATTTTATGCAGAGCTTCCTCGCCTGATAGAGCAGAATCTACTTTAAAGTTATTAAGCTCTAAGGTGCTTTTTAGAGCAAAAATGTTTTCAGGCCTATCGTCAACAATTAAAATCATTGATTTATATTATAATAATTTCGATTATAGAAGAAAAATTGAAGGCCAAGCGCTTTATCAAGCCTTTCAGATATATTAGTAAGTTTATTGGGCTTAGTTAAGATGCCAAGCGCTTTAAACTCTTCGGCTTTTTTAATATCTGTATGATGGTTAGAGGAAGTATAAATGACGACAGGAATATGCTTTACATTTTTTTCATTCTTAACCACTTCTAAAAAATCAAATCCGTTCATTTGCGGCATATTCAAATCCAAAAAAATAATTTTAGGATGGGGCTTTTCTTTTATAAATTGTAATCCATTAAGACTATCATCGGCTACATGGCAAATTATATTGTTTTTATCTTTACCTAAATCCTCAATAAAAAAGAACTGGTCATCTTTATCGTCATCAATTAATAGAATGTTGGTTAACGCCATAATTTATCTATAAGGGTAAAATTAATAAATTTAATTACTAACCTTAGCTCTAAATGCTGGATA
The DNA here is from genome assembly GCA_038206945.1 of Bacteroidia bacterium. GTDB lineage: Bacteria > Bacteroidota > Bacteroidia > B-17B0 > Aurantibacillaceae > PALSA-968. Next base: position 28,247 of record JBBRAG010000017.1, read on the forward strand.
AAAACATTCTTTATAACAAAACATAAAATGATAATAGTTGTTAAATATTAAAATGATTTTTTTTTAATTTCTCTTTTAAAAAATAATTATTAATTATTATCCGTTATTTCTTTGCTTTTTGTTGTTATATATTTGCCATTCTTATCAAACCAAAGCGTAGATGAATTACGAGTTGTGTAATAGGTTTTGGTGCCGTTCTTATCTTCACTTATCCAAACTGTATAATTTTCATTTGGGTAATGTTTGGTATAATAAGTCCCAATAGTTTTAGGATAAACAGTATTATCCGTCTGTTTATCTTTACTAATCATATTCCCGTCTTCATCATAAACCATTTTACATTTATTATTTGTACTGGGGTCGGTATAAGTGGCGGTATAATTGTCTCCTTCTTTTTGCCAAATCACATCATTATTAGAATGGTCTATATTAAACCTGTTCGTAACAATTGCAGGCGTTTCAACGCCAAGGGGCGTAACTTGCACGCTAGTAGGCAACGTATTATTTGTTTGCGCGTTTAAAGTAAAAACCAAGCATGTAAAGCAGGCAAAAAAAATAGAATTTCTCATTTTATGTAATATTTATAAAACTTATATTAAATTTTGTACCATCCTAAAAGGCTAAACACTTATCGAACACATATGTTAAAATAATGTGTAATAAAATCCCCAATTACTGATTATTTGGTTGGTATACAATTCTTATAAGAATGGATAAAAACCCAATACTGAGTTGTTTTTTATACATATGAGTGATTTAAAATCAAAAAAATTCTTGTTTTCTAAAAACATTGATGATTATTTTATCGGCGTTACCAATGCGACAAAGTTTATTGGTTTGTTCTTTAAAGAAGTTTTTAAAGCCCCTTTTCATTTTCGTGAGATCGTAAATCAATGTTATGAATTAGGATTAAAATCTCTTCCGTTAATAACCTTAACCGGTTTTATAACAGGTATGGTTTTTACCAAACAATCTCGCCCCTCTTTAGAAACATTTGGCGCTACCTCATGGCTTCCTTCTCTAATATCTATTGCCATTGTACGTGCTTTAGGCTCTTTAGTAACCGCCTTAATATGTGCCGGTAAAATTGGCTCTAGCATTGGAGCCGAGCTTGGTTCTATGCGTGTAACCGAACAAATTGATGCTATGGAAGTATCGGCCATTAATCCATACAAATATTTAGTGGTATCACGTGTAATGGCAACTACTATAACAGTTCCTATATTAGGGTTATATTGCGGCTTTGTAGCTTTGTTGGGTTCATTTGTAAATGTGCACATGCATGAATCTACCAGCTTAATTAGCTTTTTTGAAAACGGGTTTGAAACTATTACCTTTCTGGATATTTTTACCTCGGTTGTAAAATCAATTTTCTTTGGCTTTACCATTGGTATGGTGGGTAGTTATAAAGGTTTTAATGCCACGCAAGGTACACAAGGTGTTGGCCGTGCGGCTAATCAAGCAGTAGTGCTTTCTATGTTTTTAGTTTTTATAGAAGAAGTTGTTATTGTACAGGTAAGTAATTGGATACTTTTATATTAATATGCAAAACAATACGCAACATACTATTAATACAAACGAAACGGTAATTTCCATTAAAGGTCTTCATAAATCATTCGGACATCTGAATGTTTTAAGAGGTGTTGATTTGGATGTTTATAGAGGCGAGAATGTAGTTGTGCTTGGTCGTTCGGGTACAGGTAAATCTGTGCTTATAAAAATTTTAGTGGGGTTGCTTAAGCCGGATAGCGGCGAGGTAACTGTACTTGGTAAAAACGTTGCAGATTTGCAAGGTAAAGAATTAGATGCTTTACGTTTAAAAATCGGCTTTTCTTTTCAAAACAGCGCTTTGTACGATAGCATGGATATTCGCCGGAATTTAGAATTTCCTTTAAGAATGAATTTTAAAAACCTCCGTAAAAAAGAAGTAGACAGCGCCGTACAAGAAGTATTAGAGGCTGTTGGCTTGCATGATAAAATAAATCAAATGCCTTCCGATCTTTCGGGCGGACAAAGAAAACGTATCGGTATTGCCAGAACGCTTATTCTTAAACCCGAAATTATGTTGTATGATGAACCAACCTCAGGCCTTGATCCTATTACCTGTATAGAAATTAATGACCTTATCAACGAAGTGCAGACAAAGTATAAAACAAGTTCCATTATCATTACACATGATCTTACCTGTGCTAAAGCCACCGGCGATAGAGTTGCCATGTTGTTGGATGGAAAGTTTTTAAAAGTAGGAACCTTTGAAGAAGTATTTGCAACTGATGAAGAAAGAGTACAAAGTTTTTTTAATTATAATTTTATAAAATAAGTAATATGAAAGAGTCACCAAACAGGCGCGCAATTATTGTAGGCATTTTTGTTTTATTAGGCATTATATTTCTTGCCGCGGGCGTTTTAACTATTGGCAATTTACACCAAACCTTTAGCAGTAAGTTACAAGTAACTACGGTGTTTGATGATGTAAACGGCCTACAAAAAGGAAATAATATCTGGTTTTCGGGGGTAAAAATTGGTACAGTTAAGAAAGTAGAATTCTACGGAAAATCTCAGGTAAAGGTAATTATGAATATAGATCATAACGCACAACCATACATCCGTAAGGATGCGAAGGTTAAAATTAGTTCAGATGGATTTATTGGAAGTAAAATATTGGTAATTTATGGCGGAAGTTTTAAAGCAGGAGAGATATTACAAAACGATACGTTGGGTGTAGAAAAGGCTTTTTCTACCGAAGATATTATGAATACCCTACAGGCAAATAACAAGAACGTATTAGATATTACAAATGATTTTAAAGTGATCAGTAAAAATTTAGTAAACGGGCAAGGAAGCATTGGCAAATTATTAACAGACGAAACCATTTACGGCAATATTTCTTCTATCAGTAACTCCCTTAAAAAAGCATCGGGCAATGCAGAACAATTAATGGGTTCTCTTTCAAACTTTGGAAATAAATTAAATAAAAAAGGCACACTCGCTAATGATTTGGTAACAGATACAGTTGTTTTTACTTCTATTAGAAAATCGGCTAAACAACTAAATAAAATTACGGATACAGCATCAGCTTTAGTGGCTAATTTAAATGCGGCTACAAAAAATCCTAACACACCCATTGGAGTTTTATTACATGATGAACAAGCTGGTAAAAATTTAAAATCAGCTTTTAAAAATTTAGACAGCAGCTCTCAAAATCTAAATCAAGATCTTGTGGCGGCTCAACATAATTTTTTATTAAAACATTATTTTAAAAAAGAAGCTAAGAAGAAAGCAAAAGCAAAATAAGTTAAGGTTTAGTCAGGTTAAAAATTAATTCTTTCTCAGGATTGCTAACCTTTGAACTTTGTTTTTTATCGTTTATCTTAATATGAACCATGTTAATTTGCTGAGGCAGGTAATCATACAATAAAGTATTTTCCATTATAAGTAACTTTGGTAGTTCAATAATTTTAATTTCAAGATAGCACCAAATCGCTTCATCTTCTTTTTCATACCCTATAAAATTTAGAGTTTGCGGTTTGCCGTTAACTTTTAATTTTAAATGTTTGCTAAAATAATCTGTCAATAAGTTTTCTATTTCTTTTTTATCTGTCGGATGAAGAATGTCTAATTGCTTTTGATAGATCTTTTTTAAAGCAGTTTCTATATTATCAGTAAACATACGGCAACTTATTTGTACAGTTTTTTCATGTTCGTTATATTTTATATCGGTAACACTTACATAATAAGGATGGAAGGATGAAAACAATATCCACGTAAGCAGGCAGTAAAGCATGTTTTTTACAGCCGGAATTAATTTTGAGTGCCTACAATGTTTATTTATTACTTTCACCTTTCAAAGGTATAAATAATGAACGATTTTCCTCTGTGGTTCAACATAGGCTTTCATCACATACTCGATTGGAATGGATATGACCATATTTGTTATATTACAAGTTTAGCAGTTCTCTTCTCTATAAACCAATGGAGAAAATTATTCATTCTTGTTACGGCTTTTACCAGTGGCCATTCATTAACGTTAGCAATTAGCACGCTTCATTTTATTTCTGTGCCGCAAAAAATAATAGAATGCCTGATCCCTGTAACTATACTAATTACCTGCGGATACAATATTTATTTCCGCGATAAAAAATTGAAGTCGATAACCTTTAATTATTGCATGGCGCTTGTTTTTGGATTTATACACGGACTAGGATTTTCCTACCTTTTGCGGTCTTTATTAGGTAAAGATGGAAACATACTCGGCTCGTTGTTTTCTTTCAACATAGGTTTAGAAGCAGGCCAGTTGTTAATTGTAGCTTCTGTACTACTTATTTCTTTATTTTTGGAATCGGTTTTAAAAATTAAAAAGAAGGATTACATTTTTTTTGTCTCTTCGGTTGTTTTTGGAATAGCATTTACACTTTTAATAGAACGGATTAAAATTTAGCTGATAATGAAAAATAAAATAATTTACTTGGTAATTTTTTATTTGTGGAATATTTTCAGTTTCGCTCAAAATATTCATAATAACCCCGCTTCTAACCATGCTACTAAATTTGAACAGTTAGGTACTATTTTACCCGATGCCAATGTTTACAGAGCTGCATCTGGCGCGCCCGGCCATAAATACTGGCAGCAAAAAGCCGATTATGATATTGAGGCTACACTCGATGAGAAAAATTTATTGCTTAGCGGAAGTGAAACCGTTACATATTATAATAACTCGCCTGATAAACTTTCTTATTTATGGTTGCAATTAGATGAAAACCAACACGACCCAAACAGCGACAATAATTATTTTGACGGCAGTAAAGTAACCAAACCGATTGATGAAGGTGAAATAAACGCGTTATTGATAAAAGAAAAATTACAAGGACTTGGCGATAAAATTGTAACTATTACCGATGAGGTAGGTAAGCCGCTAAAATATACCATTAACCAAACAATGATGCGTATTGATTTGCCCAATACCTTATTACCCGGCGCTAAAGTAAAATTCAAAATAAAATGGAATTATAAAATATCTAACCGTTTAACCATTAGCGGTCGTGGAGGTTACGAGTATTTTCCTGAAGACGGAAATTATTTATTTACGATGGCACAGTGGTATCCGCGTATGTGCGTTTATTCCGATTATCAAGGCTGGCAAAACAAACAGTTTACTGGCCGTGGAGAATTTGCGCTAGTCTTTGGTAATTTTAATGTAAAGCTTACAGTACCTGCTGATCATGTGGTTTGCGCTACCGGCACATGTTCAAACTATACGCAAGTATTAAATGCCACACAATTGCAACGATGGCAGAATGCACAAAACGCAACCGATGTGATAGAAATTACAACCTTGGACGAAGCCAAAGCCGCCGAAAAAAATAAAGCATCCACTACAAAAACATGGGTATTTAAAGCTGATAGCGTGCGCGATTTTGCCTGGGGCTCTTCCCGTAAATTTATATGGGATGCCATTCCTGCCAAAGTAGAAAAGAAAAACGTTATGTGTATGAGTTTCTATGGCAAAGAAGCCTATCCTTTATATAGAAAATACTCCAGCAAAACAATTGCGCATACTATTAAAACATATTCAAAATATACTATTCCGTATCCGTACCCGGTTGCACAAAGCGTAGAAGCCGCTAATGGTATGGAGTACCCAATGATATGCTTTAATTATGGTCGCGCAGAAAAAGACGGTACCTATTCTGAAGCTACGAAATATGGTATGCTTGGTGTAATTATACATGAAGTAGGGCATAACTTTTTCCCGATGATCGTTAATAGTGACGAACGCCAATGGAGCTGGATGGATGAAGGCTTAAACACTTTTGTAGAATTTTTAACCGAACAAGAGTTCGATAATAATTTTCCTTCGCAACGCGGGCCGGCACATAAAATTGTTGATTATATGCGCTTACCGAAGGATCTCTTAGAACCTATTATGACCAACAGCGAAAATATCATTCAATTTGGCCCTAATGCTTATGCCAAGCCTGCTACAGCACTTAATATACTTCGTGAAACGATTATGGGGCGCGAACTTTTTGATTATGCCTTTAAAGAATATGCTAAACGCTGGGCTTTCAAACATCCAACACCTTCAGATTTTTTCAGAACCATGGAAGATGCTTCAGCGGTTGACCTTGACTGGTTTTGGAGAGGTTGGTTCTATGACATCGAACCGGTAGATATTTCGCTTGATTCGGTTAAGGCTTTTACGCTCACGAACGGTTTAACTATGCCGATAAAAAATGATACGGTGTCGCAACTTAGAAAGAAAGAATACGAACACATCAGCAGGATACGCAATAAGCAGGAAGGTATAAAATTTTTAGTGGATGCAGATACTTCGCTTCGTGATTTTTATTATTCCTATAAACCCGCTGATGATTCTTCTAAAAAAATTATCAATCGCTTTGCAGGTTTAGATACCTTAAGTGATTCGACGTTTGCGCTGCTTAAAAATAAATTTTATTATGAGTTACATTTAACTAACAAAGGCGGCTTGGTTATGCCGGTTATTATTCAATGGAATTATAAAGATGGAAGTTCGGATATAGATCGTATTAATGCGTATGTGTGGCGTAAGGATGAAAAAAAATTAACTAAGACTTTCGCTAAAAATAAAGAAGTAGCTTTTATTTTGTTAGATCCTTTTAAAGAGACGGCCGATATAAATGAAAAAAATAACAGTTGGAATATTAAAGAAACTCCTTCGCGTTATGAAGTCTTTAAAGGAAAAGCGAATGAACGCGGACAAAGTAAGGGCGGTAATCCTATGCAGAAAGAGAAGATTAAAAACGAACGCTAAGATTACATTACAATATTTACAATCTTTTTAGGAACTACAATTACTTTTTTAGGTGTTTTTCCTTCTAAGTATTTGTGTGTTTGTTCGGCTTCCATCACTATCTTTTCAATTTCAGAAACGGAAAGTGTTAAGGGCAATTCTATATTGAAACGCATTTTTCCGTTAAAAGAAATTGGGTACAAAAAATTATCTTCTACCAAATGTGCTTCATTAAATAACGGAAACGGTGCAGGCGCAATACTTTCTTTATGTCCTAATTGATTCCACAACTCTTCGGTTATGTGTGGCGCATACGGAGAAAGTAAAATTAGCAAGGGTTCTAAAATGGCACGCTTGTTACATTTTAAATCGGTGAGCTCGTTTACCAATATCATAAAATTACTTACCGATGTATTGAAAGAGAAACGCTCAATATCTTCTGTAATTTTTTTAATGGTTTTATGCAATGCTTTTAATTCTGATTTGCTTGGCTCTGCATCAGTAACTACAAAACTGCCTGTGTTATAAAACAAACGCCACAATTTTTTTAAGAAACCATGCACGCCTGTAATACCATTGGTGTTCCACGGTTTGCTTTGCTCTAAAGGACCTAAAAACATTTCGTATAAACGCAAGGTGTCTGCGCCGTAATCAACACAAATATTATCTGGTGTAACAACGTTGTATTTTGATTTGGACATTTTTTCTACCACATCGGCTAATTCAACCCTTCCTTCTTGAAAATTTTCAGGAATATTCAAAAACCAAGAGTCGGATAAATTTGGAAGCCTATGATTTTTAAATTGTGGGTAATTTGCAATCAAATCAGAAATGTTTTCTGCTTTTAAAAAATATTTTCCTTCACTAAAACTAACATATTCTATGGGAATATGAACTGCAGGAAGTACATGTTCTTCAAAGCCGCTAACATCCATTGACTTGTCAAATATTAAATATTCTGTAACGTTAGTATTGGCATGAAAATAAGTATGAACTTTTGCAATTGCGCTAATTCCTTGTATCATCCCTTGATTAATCAATTTCTTGGCAGGTTCTTCAATGTTAATGTAGCTAAGGTCTTTAAGGGCTTTTGTCCAAAAACGCACGTATAATAAATGTCCGGTTGCGTGTTCACTTCCACCAATATATAAGTCAACTTCTTTCCAATAATCTGCTAACTGCTTACTGACAAACTGCTCACTGTTATTGGCATCCATGTAACGTAAAAAATACCAAGAGCTTCCTGCCCAACCCGGCATGGTAGTCCACTCATAATCATACTCGCCTTTGTACTTCCAATCTTTAGCGCGCGCTAAAGGAGGTTCGCCATCTTCGGTAGGTAAATATTTATCTACTTCGGGCAACACCAAAGGCAATTCGTTTTCGGGCAATGCATGCGGTATGCCATCTTTATAATAAACAGGTATAGGTTCGCCCCAATAGCGCTGGCGACCAAACACGGCATCGCGCAAACGGAAATTAATTTTGCCTTTACCTAAGTTTAGTTTTTCAATTTCTTCAATAGCACGTTTAATAGCTTGCTTAACCTCCAAGCCATTTAAAAAATCAGAATTAATTAATTTACCTTCTTTAGCGTCATACGATTCTTTGCTTAAATCTCCGCCGGCAACCACTTCGGGAATAGGTAAATTAAAATGTTTAGCAAAAGCATAATCGCGGCTATCGTGGGCCGGTACAGCCATTACAGCACCTGTGCCATAACCTGCAAGCACATAATCGCCAATCCAAATAGGAATTTGTTTTTGTGTGAAAGGATGAATTACATACGCACCGCTAAACACACCCGATACACGTTTTACATCTGCTTGTCGCTCGCGCTCGCTGCGGTTTTTTGCTTGTGTAACATACGCATCCACTTCTGCTTTATTTTCAGCAGGAACAATTATGTTAACCAATTCGTGCTCTGGTGCAAGCGTTACAAACGACACACCAAAAATAGTATCGGGTCGGGTGGTGAATACTTCGATGTAGTTGTCATTCCGAACTTGGTTCGGAATCTCTTGAGATTCTGAAACAAGTTCGGAATGACGATCAATTTTAAATTTAAGAGAAGTTCCTTCGCTTTTACCAATCCAATAACGTTGAGATTCTTTTAAAGATTCGGGCCAATCTAACGTATCTAAACCATCTAACAAACGTTGTGCATAAGCGGTGATGCGCATACTCCATTGTTGCATTAATTTGCGTTCAACCGGATGACCACCACGTTCTGAAACACCATCTTTTACTTCGTCGTTGGCAAGCACCGTACCCAATGCAGGACACCAGTTTACCCATGCTTCGCTTAAGTACGCTATGCGGTAATTCATCAACACATCGCTGCGTTGTTTCTCTGTAAAGTTTTTCCAATCTGCGGAAGAAAATGTTTCGGTATCTGCACAAGCGGCATTTACATTCGCGTTTCCGTTTGCATCAAATTCTTTTGAAAGTGAATCTAATGTTTCTGTCTTGTCGGTTTTTTTATTGTACCATGCGTTGAAGAGTTGAATAAAAATCCACTGCGTCCATTTATAATACTCAGGGTTTGAAGTGCGTACTTCTCTATCCCAATCGAAAGAGAAACCAATTTTATCAAGCTGTTCGCGGTAACGTGCAATATTTTGTTCGGTGGTTATTTTAGGATGTTGTCCGGTTTGTATAGCATATTGTTCCGCAGGCAAACCAAAACTATCGTAACCCATTGGGTGCAATACATTAAAACCTTTGTGGCGTTTGTAACGGGCGTAAATATCAGATGCAATATAACCCAACGGGTGACCAACATGCAAGCCTGCTCCAGATGGATAAGGAAACATATCGAGTACGTAGTATTTTGGTTTATCAGAATTATTATCGGCTTTAAACGTGGCATGATCTTTCCAATGTTTTTGCCAGTTTTTTTCTATCTCTTTAAAATTGTAGTCCATAATTGAAAAATAAGTCGCTAATTTACAAATAGCCATTAGCATAAACAATTATATAAAAGGATTAACATTCGTGGCTATTCAGCAAGGCAACTGAAAAATAATATATATACTTGCTAAAATTGTAAGCAGATATAATATGGAACTATTTTCGGACGAATATTTTATGAACGAAGCCCTGAAAGAAGCTCAAAAAGCATATGATGCAGATGAAGTGCCCGTGGGCGCAGTAATTGTTTGCGATAATAAAATTATTGCACGTGCGCATAACTTAACCGAACGTTTAAATGATGTTACAGCGCATGCCGAAATGCAGGCTATTACATCTGCCGCTAATTTTATTGGAGGAAAATATTTAAATGAATGTGTGCTATACGTTACATTAGAGCCTTGTCCTATGTGCGCCGCAGCTCTTGGCTGGAGCCAAATTAGCAAAGTAGTTTATGCTGCGCACGATGAGAAGAAAGGTTTTAGTAAAATCGATCACTTATTATTACACCCTAAAACGCGTGTGTTTGATGGAGTTTTGCAAGAGCCTTGCTCTAATTTAATTAAGAAGTTTTTTAAGGAAAGAAGAAAATAATTTTTAAAAAATACAACGCTAATGACGCGAATAGATAAGATTAAATTATGATTTTTATCTGTGGAAATCATAACAATCTGTGTTCTATTAATTCTTTATAATAACTTCCGTTGCACCAAAGCCGTATTTTTTATAATCACCATCACGATAGGTAAGTTCATCGCGGTAGCCTTTTAAAATAGCAACCAGTTCTTGTTTCAATCTTCCATTGCCAACGCCGTGTATAAAAACAATTCTAGAATATCGATTTGTAATAGCTTCATCTAAATTTTTTTGGAAATGTTTTAATTGCACTTGCAATATTTCGTGGTTACCCATCCCTTTAAAAGAATCTAACAAATGCTGGGCGTGCAAATCAATTTCTTTTTCTACGAAAAAAGCAGGGTTGTTATGCGGTACCGATTTTTTTTCGGGAGATTTATATTCTTTAATATTTTTTAATCGTTCAACATCATAATCGGTAAGTTGTTGTGCGATTTTTTTTCCTTCGGTAAAATCATCTTTTAAAATGGTTGCCCACACCGGAAATTTAAAATCGTGGTTAGGCACAAACCCTTGGTACTTTAAAATATTTTCGTTTACATGAATGACCTGTCCGCAAGGCAATTGCGAAGTATGATGGTGTTTTTTGAAGAAAAGAATTTCAATTTTATGGTACGCCAATTCTTCTAAAAATTGTTTGTGCGTTTGTTTTAATAATAGTTTTTGAAATGCACCCAGCTCGCCATGTTTAATGGTTTGATAATTGTTGCCGTCTTTAACTGAATATGTAAAAAGTAAATTGTATGAAGATGAATTAAATAAGTAAAAGCTGTATTGCGCATGCAGCAAAGGCATTTCATGGTCAGGTTCTATAACAAAAAATACGGCTTCGTTTTTAACTTCTTCGGTCGAGCTTTTTTCTTCATTAAAAACAATTTCGGTATCAATTAAAACCAAACTGTTTATGTTGAAAGGAATTTCAAAGCCATCCACTTCCACAAAAGCAGTTTTTTTGTCTTTAAAACGAGTAATAATACCTTCTCCTTTTTCGTTTAAGAAACGTACTTTATGTCCGATACGGATTGCCATTTAGCGTAGTATTTTAGTTTTTATGGCTTCGCTGAATGCGAAAAGCATTAGTGCAAAGATAGTATGAATGCGCCTTGTTTAGCTGTGAGGTATGAATTATTTGTGCAAGCCGAGCTTTTCTTATTCCAAACTTTACCAGATACGATGATATTTTTTTGATTGCAAAGAAATTGCGGAATTTTTATGTTTTTGATAGAGCTGCCTGCAAGCCAAATGTAATTTGGTTTTATGGTGTTTATAAAAGTTTCGCTTAGTAAGCTCACGTCTTTTATAAAAAGAAATTTTTTGTGGTTTATCAGGATTAAAGAAGTGTTTGATAACGACTGATTATTTTCAAAAATAACATCATGATAAATTTTGTTTTTACACAAGGTGCTTTGTAATCTGTCGTCGGGAATTGTATCCTGAATTTGTGTGTATTTATTTCCTGAAAAAACTGCCAACACATTTGTTTTATCACTTTGGTAAATGACAAGCTCATTATTCTTTTTTGTTTGTAAATCAAAACCAATAGAAAGTAGAACAATAACAACTGATAGCGCAAAAGAACTCATTAGTATTTTGTAAGATTTTTGTTCGATGCTTATAAACACCAATATAATCAATACATACAGTAATATTACATTTATTAACGAAAGATGAATGCCATCAATTACGCAAAACGGAACGCCGTCAAAAAATAAAGCGCAGGCATTCATTGTTTTAATTAAAATGGCGGTAAACCACACCAAAACATGGGCAACAAACGTAATTTTTGAAAACACTAAAAGTAAAATACCGCCATACATAACTAAGGTTGAAATGGGGATGACAATCAAATTGGTAATTAAAAACAATGCCGGAAACTGATGAAAATAATATAAAGTCAATGGCAAGGTTGCCAACTGCGCCGCAATACTTACTGCACATAAAGCCCATAATTTATCGATAAACGTCCAAGAGAACACAAACATATTATAAAAGAAAGGATACAAATAAATAATGCCCAATACGGCAACGTATGATAATTGAAAGCCGACATCTGCCAACCAAAATGGGTTGATGCACAAACTAAAAAACGCCGCTACCAAGACAATATTAGCGGTTTCAACTTGCTCAAAAAGTGTTTTGCCTAATAATATTAAACTAAACATAAAAGCTGCGCGCACAGCAGGGGCAGAGAAGCCAGATAACAAAACAAAAAACCATAAAACAGTAACAATTAAAAATACTTTTATCCAGGTTGTCTTTTTATTCTTATTTAAAAACGAAAGCATATAACCTAACAGCAAATAAATTAAACCTACGTGTAAACCTGAAACCGATAATACATGTAAGGTGCCTGTGTGAGAATATGCGTTAAAAGTGGGGCGATCTATTTCATCATCGTAACCAAGTACCAAAGCGGCGACCATGGCAAACTCTGTATTTTCCAAGCCGCTAGTTCTGTAAGTATCTAATAATTGCTTGCGTATTTTTTGCGATAAACTAAAAAGCGAAAATTTTGTTTCGGTATTATAAACTTTCCAGCTTTCTTCTTTTAAATAAACTGAATGATAAACATTTCTAAGGCTTAAATAACTTTTATAATTAAATTCATGTGGGTTTAACGCACCTTGTATTTCTTGTAGCGTTCCTTTAAACACAAGATTACTGCCCGTTTCCAGCGTTTTTGTTTTATCTGTCTTTTCAAAATAGACAATAATTTTTCCACACGTATTTTGCCATTTATCTTTCTGTTTTATTTGTTGTAAAGTAATTTCTGCTTTTACACTTTTAGTTTTCTCAACCGGTATTTCGCTTACATAACCTGCATAACCATCAATTTCTTCCGATAAAAAATGCGTATAATTACCTGGGTTTTGTTGTTCGTTTGTATAATAACAAAGCCACCATCCACTAATAAATAAAAACACTTGCACACTTATTCCAAATAAAACTTTAGAAATTGTTTGTGCCTTTTTTACCAATAAAAAATAAAGTAGCGCACAAATAAAATAAATAGCAACGCCGTATAAAAACTCTGGCGGGTTTTGCTTTCCAATTAACCAAAATCCAATACCAATAAGGAAAGGAAGGAGTATGCGTATAAACGGAACCTGATTTAGAAAAATCATATACGTAAAGTTATTTATTTTTTAAAAGGTTGTACCTTTGCACTCTAAATTTTTAAAATGATTTCTACAGATATTGCTATTATAGGTGCTGGTCCGGTTGGTTTATTTGCCATTTTTGAAGCAGGCTTGCTTAAAATGCGTTGCCATTTAATTGATTATTTACCTCAGTCAGGCGGACAGCTTTCTGAAATTTATCCGAAGAAACCTATTTATGATATACCCGGTTTTCCAACTGTTTTGGCCCAAGAATTAGTAGATAACTTACTGAAGCAAGCCGAGCCTTTTCATCCAACCTACACCTTTGGAGAACGTGTTGAAATACTGGACAAATTAGGCGAAGGCGATTTTGTGTTGACCACAAACATGGGTACTAAAATACATAGCAAAGTAGTTGTTATTGCAGGTGGTTTAGGCTGCTTCGAGCCACGCAAACCTGATACCGAAGGTTTAGAAAATTTTGAGAATGGAAAAGGCATTGCCTACATGGTGCTTGATCCAGAAAAATTTAGAGATAAAAAAGTAGTATTGGCAGGTGGTGGCGACAGCGCTTTAGATTGGGCCATTCACTTACAACCTATAGCAAAAGAGTTAACACTAATACATCGCAGTGAAGCTTTTCGTGGCGCACCCGATTCGGTTAGTAAAGTGATGAAACTTGCTGAAGAAAAAAAAATTAATCTTTTATTAAATACCAATCTTACCAAAGCTTTAGGCAACGAGAATTTACACAGTATAGAGGTTCAAAACAAAGCAGGTGAATTAAGCATTATTGAAACCGAACACTTAATTCCGTTGTTTGGTTTAAGTCCTAAATTAGGACCTATTGATAATTGGAATCTGCAGATAGATAAAAACGCCATAGAAGTTAATACGGATGATTATAGTACCAATATTCCCGGCATCTATGCCATTGGCGATATAAACACGTATAAGAACAAACTGAAACTTATTCTGTGCGGTTTTCACGAAGCAGCGCTAATGAGCCACAGTGCTTATAAATACATAAATCCGGGTGTTAAGTACACTATGAAGTATACAACCGTAAATGGTGTAAATACTTTTTAGATTTACCCTTCCCTCTCTTTGTAGGGAGGGGTAGGGGAGAGGTTGGGCGTTCATGCGGTTACGCCGTCGGGCTGGTTGGCGCAAAGCTTTTTCGGTTACAAAAAAGGCTTTCAGCCACCATCCCTAACGCAAATACACTACTATTTTACTATTTTAGCAAGCTAATTCCATAACATGAAAAAATTTCTGCTTGTCATATTCATCATCTCATCTTGTTTTAAAGCCCTTGCCGATGAAGGTATGTGGCTGCCTTATTTGTTGCAACAACTCAACGAAAAAGATATGAAAAAAAATGGCTGTAAGCTTTCGGCTAAAGATATTTATGATATAAATAATACATCGTTAAAAGATGCCATTGTGCAATTTGGCGGAGGTTGCACGGCAGAAATAATTTCTGATAAAGGGTTGATCTTAACTAATCACCATTGCGGGTTTTCGGCTATTGCAGCCCATAGCAGCGTAGATAAAGATTATATAACCAATGGTTTTTGGGCTATGAATGCAACTGAAGAATTAACAAACCCCGGATTAACTGCGATGTTAATTGTGCGTATGGAAGATGTAACCGCGCAAGTAAATGCAGGCGCAAGCTCTTCTTTAAACGAAAAAGAATTGGATGCCTGGCAACAAAAAAATATCAAACAAATTGCAGGCAATGCTATTAAAGGCACAACGTATGAAGCCTTTGCCCGTCCGTTTTTTTATGGAAACCAGTTTATTTTATTTGTAACACAAACTTTTAAAGATGTGCGTTTGGTTGGTGCGCCACCCTCCTTCATTGGTAAGTTTGGCGGCGATACAGATAATTGGATGTGGCCAAGGCATACAGGCGATTTTTCGGTTTTCAGAATTTATGCAGATAAAAATAATGAGCCTGCGGAATTTGCCACCGATAACGTTCCTTATAAGCCAAAAAAATCACTAACCATTTCTATGAAAGGCGTTAACGAGGGCGATTTTACCATGGTGTATGGCTTTCCGGGGCGCACACAAGAATATTTGTTTAGCGATGCGGTTGATATGACGATGAATGAAAGCGATCCGACAAAAGTGGCGCTACGTGAAAAAAAATTAGGTATCATGAATCAATTTATGAAGGCGAATGATACTACACGAATTGCTTATGCATCGAATTACGCATCGGTTGCCAACTACTGGAAAAAATGGATGGGCGAAATGCAAGGCTTGAAAAAATTTGACGCAGTAAATAAAAAAATTGAGTTCGAGAAAAAGTTTTTAGAATTACTTTTGTCCGATCCGGAAGAGAAAGAAAAATTCAACAAAGTGTTTAATGATTTTCATTCGCTATATGCTAATTACCGTGTTTATCAAAAGCAGGTAGATTATTATAGCGAATGTTTATTGGGCATCAGCGCTTTTACAACTGCCCGTTCCGGGGAAAAATTTATTGCTTCGCTTAAAGGAAAAACAGATGAGGAAAAACAAAAAGAATGTATTAAAGTTATAGAAAGTACCGATCGTTCTTTTAAAACATTTAATAGAAACATGGATAAAACTATTTGCCAAGCCATGTTAGAAATGTATGTGAATGGTGTAGATAAAAAACTACGCGTGCCTGCTTTAGATTCATTCTTAAATGTATATCAAAATAAATACGATGTTATTGCGGATAAAATTTATAGTGAAACTATTTTTCTTAATAAAGAAAAATACGTGAAGGCCTTAAAAACAGCCTCTGTGGTAGATTTGGAGAATGATATGGTTTTTAAATTATGGAAAAGCATCGCAACTTATTATAACACGAATGTCATTCCGCAATACACAGCTATTGATATGCAGCTGAATACTTTGTATAAACAATACGTGGATAAACTAACCAAAGTTTATAAAGACAAAACATTTTATCCGGATGCAAATTCAACCTTGCGATTAACTTACGGAAAAGTAAAAGGCTACAAACCTCGTGATGGCGTGTCATACACGTATTTCACAACCTTAGATGGCATGATAGAAAAAGAAAATCCGAACGATGACGAGTTTATTATCTTCCCAAAACTAAAAGACCTCTACAACCAAAAAGATTATGGTAAGTATGCCGATAAAGATGGAACTGTGCATATATCTTTTGTCGCTACCAACCACACAACGGGTGGTAACAGCGGCAGCCCCGTATTAAATGCATACGGACAATTAATCGGCACAAATTACGATCGTGTGTGGGAGGGTACCATGAGCGATATTATGTACAACCCATACATCTGCCGTAATATTACGTTAGATGTACGATACACTTTATTTGTAATAGATAAATACGCAGGCGCAGGTTATTTACTAAATGAGATGAAGATTGTGCAATGAGTTTATTGCAAAAAATAACCACTACTGATAACGGCATAAACCTGACCAACATAGGGTTGATGCTATTAAGTACGGTTGTCGCGTTCATTATACCGTTTAAACTTTTTTTGTTTGTTTACGCAGTATTAGGCCCGTTGCATTACCTCACAGAAATTTCATGGCTTGATAAAAAGAATTATTTCATCAAACAAAAAACACAAATATGGCCTTATATTTTAATTGCCGTATTAATGACAATTGCTCTCTTTAACGAAAAATCATCGCTCAGGTATTATACCGTAAGTTTAATAATCTGCGTGGTTGTTTATACTTTGTGCCTTGTTTTCTCAGGGAAAAATAGTGTTTCGCTGGCTATTTCACTTATTATTTTAATAATATCCTTAATTATAAAAGTAGATAAAATAATGTTTCTCATACTTGCGTTCGGTATTTTTTTACCGACTATCGTACATGTATTTTTATTTACAGGTCTTTTTGTTTTATTAGGTGCACTCAAAAATAAAAGCCTCTCCGGTTTCATATCTTTAGCTGTCTTTATTACTTGCGCATTAAGTTTTATTTTCATTCAAATACCAAATACAGAAATATTATCGCTAACGGAAAAAAGCTACATTCAAAAATATTTTAGCATCATTAATCAATCACTAGCATCTTTATTTAATATTCCATTCATAAGAAACAGCAACCAAATATTTGAAACCCCAGCCTTTATTGCCATTCAGCGCTTTATAGCTTTTGCCTACACCTATCATTATTTAAATTGGTTCTCAAAAACATCCGTCATTAAATGGCACGAAGTTTCTAAAAGTCGCTTAAGCCTCATTACCATTTTATGGATAATTTCTGTAGCTTGTTATTATATCGATTACCGCCTTGGCTTTATGGTTTTATTTTTGCTAAGCATGGTACATGTGTTTTTAGAACTTCCGTTAAACGTACATTCCATAAAAGGCATTGCAACCAGTTTAAGTAATATTCATAAATAATTTGAGCGTTCCGGCTGATTTATGCATTCGTTTTTATTTTTTTAAAAATGGAATGCATGAATCAGCCGTCGGGCATTTCGGTACAATCTTTTATTGAGTACAATAAAAGGATTTCCCCTTCAATCCCTAACGCAAATACATCACACATCGTCATGCTGAATTTATTTCAGCATCTTGTTAAAATAAAATAAATTAAACCGATTTTCTAAAATATTATTTCCCTCCAAACCATCAGTAAAACCAACCAAACTTAAAATAAATAAAAATAAATTTGCATTTCAATATTTAATGTAGTTAACTTTGTGCCGAATTAATTACCACCCTTTGTGCGTAATTAGTTTATCAAGAAGCGACGAGAGAATAGGCTCAACGAATCGCTGGCAACCAACTAAAAGAGGGTAAAACCTTTGGAAAACCGGTGCCAACTCCTACTTCGATGAAAAACGAAGAAAGATAAATTAAATTACAAAAAATGAAAAAGGCACAAAAAACAACAAAACAAAGATTACCCAACCAAACGCAGCAAATAAATTTTGCAGCAGGTAATTCATTTCAATCTCCAAACAATCTTCAACCGATGTGTTGCTGTATGTGCTGTGGCGCATAACACAAGCATCTTGTAAACCTTAAAATTTATTGGTAAACAAAACAGCTTGGCTCAAGGAGACGTCTTTCGGCTATTCGTGTTTTTTTATTCAATCAATTCACATAAAAATAAAATCTAAAAATCAATAAACCAAAACTTTAAAAAAATTAAAACCATGAGCACACAAAATAAAAACTATCGTTTCGAAACATTACAACTGCACGCAGGTCAACAAGCCGATCCAACAACAGGTTCACGCGCTGTACCCATTTATCAAACAACCTCGTATCAATTTAAAAACAGCAAACACGCTGCAAATTTATTTGGGTTAAAAGAGTTTGGTAATATTTACACGCGCATACAAAATCCAACTACGGATGTGTTTGAACAACGCATTGCTGCTTTAGAAGGTGGTGTTGCTGCGCTGGCTGTATCATCAGGATTAGCTGCGCAATTCATCGCGTTAAATAATATTTTACAAGCCGGAGATAATTTTATTTCTACATCATTTGTTTATGGTGGCACATACAATCAATTTAAAGTTGCTTTTAAACGTTTGGGTGTTGAAGCACGATTTGCAAAAGGCGATGAAACCGAATCATTCGAAAAATTAATTGATGCAAAAACAAAAGCTATTTATTTAGAAACTATCGGAAACCCAAAATTCAACATTCCTGATTTTGAAAAAATTGCAGCACTTGCTAAAAAAAATAATCTTCCGTTAATTGTAGATAATACATTTGGCGCGGCAGGTTATCTATTTCAACCACTAAAACACGGCGCAAATGTTGTAGTTGCTTCTGCAACAAAATGGATTGGCGGTCATGGCACAAGCATTGGTGGTGTTATTGTTGATGGCGGAAATTACAATTGGGGAAATGGTAAATTCCCTCAATTTACAGAGCCTTCAGAAGGTTACCACGGATTAAAGTTTAATGAAGTATTTGGAGAAAATAATCCACTCGGACTTCCAAACATTGCATTCATTATTCGTGCGCGTGTAGAAGGCTTACGCGATTTTGGAACTTCACTTTCTCCATTCAACGCCTTTCAATTAATACAAGGTTTGGAAACATTATCGCTTAGGGTTCAGCGTCACGTAGAAAATGCATGGGCTTTAGCAAAATGGTTAGAGCAGCGCAACGAAGTTGAATATGTAAATTATCCCGGCTTAGAAAGTTCTCCATACAATACTCTGGCAAAAAAATATTTACAAAATGGTTTTGGTGGCGTGCTTTCTTTCAAATTAAAAGACGGAAAAGCAGCTGCAGATTTTGTGGTAAACAATGTTCAATTGGCAAGTCATTTAGCTAACGTAGGCGATGCAAAAACATTAATCATTCATCCGGCAACAACCACACACGAACAACTAAGTGCCGGAGAACAAAAGGCTGCGGGTGTTGTTGCAGGTGTGTTGCGCGTATCGGTTGGTATAGAACATATTGAAGATATTAAAGCAGATTTGGAACAAGCATTTGCCAAGCTCGAAAAAATTGAAAAAGAAGAGTTAGAACTATTATTAAACTAAGAAATCATAAATCCCTCTTCAAAAATTGGAGAGGGATTTTAAAAAAGAAATTATGAGCTACAACACGTACACCTACAACAACGATTTTATTTTAGAGAGTGGCGTATCATTGCCGTCCATTGAAATTGCATATCACACGTATGGAAAATTAAACAAAGCAAAAAACAATGTAGTGTGGGTTTGCCATGCACTTACTGCAAACAGCGATGTTTTTGATTGGTGGAAAGGTTTGTTTGGAGATAAAGATTATTTTAATCCGGAAGAATATTTTATTGTTTGCGCAAATAATTTAGGTTCTTGTTATGGCACAACAGGTCCGTTATCGTACAATACAAATAACAACGGCGCATTGTATTCATACTTTCCAACTATTACCGTTCGTGATATGGTAAAGGCGCATGATGTGTTGCGCGAACATCTTGGAATTAAAAAAATAAATACACTTATTGGCGGCTCTCAAGGCGGACAACAAGCTTTAGAATGGAATGTGGAAGTGCCTTCGTTATTTGAAAATTTAATTTTAATAGCAACTAATGTAAAACATTCTGCATGGGGAATTGCTTTTAATGAAAGTCAGCGCTTGGCTATAAAAGCAGACCGAACTTATTTTTCTAACACAAATGATGGTGGCTCAAAAGGCTTGTTGGCTGCGCGTTCTGTGGCTTTATTAAGTTATAGAGGTTATAACGCATACACAAATACACAGTCGGAAACATCAAACGATAAAGCAGATGATTTTGCTGCGGCATCTTATCAACGTTATCAAGGTGAGAAATTAGTTTTGCGTTTTAATGCATACTCCTATGTGACTTTAACCAAAGCAATGGATAGCCATAATTTAGGAAGAGATCGTATTTCCATTGAAGCATCTTTGTTGCGAATTACGGCAAACACCTTGGTAATCGGACTTACTACGGATGTCTTGTTTCCAATAAATGAACAACGTTTTATCGCAAAATTTATTGACAAATCTATTTATGAAGAGATACATTCTACTTACGGACACGATGGTTTTTTAATTGAGACAAAAAAGATAACGGAAAGAATTAAAAGTTTTTTCAAAATTGTTGAAAGCCGGAAAACTCAACCGGTAAAATCAATTCAAGTATTTAATATTTTAAATAATTAAGAAAATGACAAAATTAAAAATTGCATTATTTGGCTTCGGTTGCGTTGGACAAGGCTTGTACGATGTACTTTCAAAAAGTAAAGGCTTTAAAGTAGATATTGTAAAAATTGGCGTAAAGAATAAAAACAAAACTCGCAGTATCGACAACAGCATTTTTACGTACGATAAATTTGAAATATTAAACAACGCGGAAATAAACGTAATTGTTGAATTAATTGACGATGCCGACGAAGCATATAATATTGTTACTCATGCGTTAAAAAGCGGCAAGCACGTGGTAACCGCCAATAAAAAAATGGTGGCAACTCATTTAAAAGAATTGGTTGAGCTACAACAAAAGCACAATGTATCTTTATTGTACGAAGCCTCCAGCTGCGGCAGTATTCCTATTATTCGCACATTGGAAGAATATTATGATAACGAACAATTAAATAGCGTTAGCGGTATTTTTAATGGCACATCAAACTACATACTTACCAAAACTATTTTTGAAAATTTAAGTTATGCTGATGCATTAAAACAAGCACAAGAGCTGGGTTTTGCAGAAACAGACCCTACAAATGATGTAGCAGGTTTTGATCCAAAATTTAAGGCCATTATAATTGCTTCACACGCTTTTGGTTTGTTTACCACACCCGGTAAAGTTTTTCATTTCGGAATAGAAACATTGAGTACAAATGATATTATTTATGCCAAAGAAAAACAATTGAAACTTAAATTAATTCCTACCATAAAAAAGCATGATGATGGTAGCATTTCTGTTTTTGTACTTCCACAATTTGTAAATGCGAGTAATTATTTATTTAATGTAGAGAACGAATTTAACGGTGTAATTGTTGAAGGAGTTTTTTCGGGAAAACAATTTTTATCGGGTAAAGGTGCCGGTGGTCATCCAACAGGAAGCGCCGTATTGTCAGACATTTCGGCACTTTCATACGGTTATAGGTATGAATACAAAAAACAAATTCAAAATAAAGGAGCTAAATTAAATAATGATGTGCTTGTTAAAATTTATTTACGTTACGAAGATGAAAATTTTATCAAGAAATTAAATTTCACAAATATTTCTGTCAAACATAGCGCATCTACTTTTAAATATATTGTTGGTTTTGTGTCTTTAGAAAAACTAATTCAGCATAAAGCATACATTTTAAAAAACAAATTGTTTATTGCCTTAACAGAAGATGCTGTCATTGATCCAATAACAAATAAAGAGACTATTTTAGCCGAACAATTTTTAGAAAAGGAATATGCAAGTAACTATTAAACGTATTGATGATGCGTATGGTTTTGAGGCCGAAAACGAAACGCATAAAAAAATTACGATAGATGCAAATGCTGCATTAGGTGGCACAAACCAAGGATTTACGCCTATGCAATTATTGTTAGCTGCCATTGGTGGTTGCAGTGGAATTGATATGGTAAGCATTCTAAAAAAGCAAAAACAAGATATTAAGAGTTTTGATATTAAAGTAGATGCAGAACGCGAGCAAGGCAAAAAACCTTCTTTATTTACAAACATACATGTAGGTTATTTCCTTGCCGGTGATATAGATGCAGATAAAGCACAACGCGCCGCAGATTTATCTATTGAGAAATATTGTTCAGTCGCGAAAATTTTAGATAAAACAGCAAACATTACCTACTCAGTTAAAGTAAATTAATATGAACCACCCCGAATCAAAAGCAATACGCATACAGGCCGAGCGCACCCAGTATAAGGAGCACAGTACACCTTTATTTTTAACCAGTAGTTTTGTTTTTGATAACGCTGAAGATTTAAAAGCTTCCTTTGCAGAAGAGAATGATGCGTATATATACTCGCGGTATTCAAATCCAAACACCAATGAGTTTATAGATAAAATGTGCGAGCTTGAAAATACTGAAGCCGGTTTTGCCACGGCATCTGGTATGGCGGCTGTGTTTGCATCACTCATTACTTTTTTAAGTGCCGGAGATCATATCATCAGTTGTTCATCTGTATTTGGTGCTACACATACTATTTTGCACAAATATTTTCCTAAATGGGGCATTAGTTATTCTTACTTTGATGCCAATCATCCGGAAGAAATTGAAAAATTAATTAAACCAAATACAAAAATTATTTTTCTAGAAACACCTACTAACCCTGCTATTGAGGTAATTGATTTAGATTTGGTTGGTAAAATTGCCAAGAAATATAAATTACTTTTTGTAGTTGATAATTGTTTTGCAACACCCATTTTACAAAAACCTGTTAGGTATGGTGCAGATTTAGTGGTACACTCTGCTACAAAATATATTGATGGCCAAGGACGTGTTTTAGGAGGCTGTGTGCTTGGCAAAAAAAAATTAATACAAGAAATTTATTTATTCTCGCGTGTTAGTGGCCCGGCTCTTTCTCCGTTTAACGCATGGATATTATCCAAGAGTATTGAAACACTTTCCTTGCGTGTTGAGCGGCATTGCAGCAATGCTTTATTTGTTGCAGAAAATTTAGAAGGAAATAAAAACATAGATTTTATTCGGTATCCATTTTTAAAATCGCACCCGCATTATGCTATTGCAAAAAAACAAATGAGTGCAGGTGGTGGCATTATTACTTTTTCTTTGAAAGGTGGATACGAAGCCGGAAAAGCATTTATGAATAAGTTACAGATGATAAAAATATCTCCCAATCTTGGCGATTCACGAAGCATTGCAACGCACCCTGCCTCATCTACACATTGTAAATTAAGTGAAGAAGAAAGATTAGCGGTTGGTATTACACCGGGATTAATCAGAATTTCAGTCGGTTTAGAAAATCAACATGATATTTTAGACGATATTTTGCAGGCGTTATAAATCTTGTTATTTTAGTGCGATATATATTCTATGAAAAACAGCTTTTTATCATTCTTTTATTGCTGACTGTAAAAATTTTCTCGCAGCCGGTAGATTCTATTCCTAAACAAAATATAAAACCTAATAATAGCAATGCTTATAAGATTATGAAATATAAAAAAATGCAAACAACAGGTATTGTTTTGATATCTTTAGGCAGTGCTGCCTTAATTGGTGGTGTTGCCTTATAGGTTAGTGCTCTGGTGGATGCGACAAATGCAACTAATAATGGATATAATAATAATTCAACTTTGTTTCCTGATTATTTGCCAAAATTAATTGGAGATGCCGCGCTTGCTGTAGTGGGCGGTCTTGCCGTAGCCGGCGGTATTGTATTTTTTTAAAGTCGCTAAACGTAAAGAACAAAGGTGGAATAATAAACAAAGTGTTGCTATAGCACCCACCGCTTTTAAAATTGCCTGTAAATTTTAACCCTCCTTAAAATAAATTTCATTTTTCTTCGTTAATAAGTCTGGGTAAAAGGGCTTTAGGTTAATTTGCCTGCATTAAGCCTTTTTTACTAAATTCGCACACCTCATTAAAGAGAATATGAATTATAAAAAATTAAACAACCTAGTAGGATGGCTTATTTGCGCCATTGCCACCTTTACGTATTGCTCTACCATAGAGCCAACCGCCAGCTTTTGGGATTGCGGTGAATACATTGCCTGCTCCTATAAATTAGAGGTTGGTCACCCACCGGGAGCACCTTTCTTTTTATTAATTGCCCGTTTCTTCTCTATGTTTGCTTTTGGAGATTCTTCTAAAGCGGCCATGATGGTAAACGTAATGAGCGGTTTATGTAGTTCTTTTTCTATTTTATTTTTATTTTGGACCATTACCCGTTTAGCAAAAAAAATAATTGCACCTGTTGGAACAATTTTAGATGACGCTAAAACCTGGGCTATTTTAGGAAGCGGCGCTATTGGCGCATTGGCCTATACTTTTTCTGATTCGTTTTGGTTCTCGGCCGTTGAAGGCGAGGTTTATGCCATGAGTAGTTTATTTACCGCAGCGGTTTTTTGGGCTATTTTAAAGTGGGACGAAGAAGCAGACGAACCATCCTCTACCCGTTGGTTAATTTTAATAGCCTATTTAACCGGTTTATCGGTTGGAGTCCATTTATTAAATTTATTGGTTATTCCTTCTATATGCTTTATTTACTATTTCAAAAAATATACATTCAGCTGGAAAGGCTTTACCATTGCGGGTGTTATTGCGGTAATTTTATTAGGAGGCATACAAGCGGGCATCATTCCTGGCACTGTAAAATTAGCGGCTGATTATGAATTATTTTTTATCAATAAATTAGGTATGCCGTTCAACACCGGTACGCTTTTATATTTTGTTATGCTTATCGGGTTAATTGTTTCGGCTATAGTTTATTCTTTAAACAGAAAAGAAACTTATTACAAAATTACTTTTGGGTTGGCTATTGCTTTTGGCATATTGGCCGCAGCATCTGGGCAAACAGGCGGAAATATTTTAATACGTTTAATTCTTTCTGCCGGCTTGGTTTATGCTATCACATATCTTAAAAATAAACCCGGTGTATTAAACAGCATCGCCTTAAGTTTTGCTGTAATTATGATCGGTTATTCATCCTTTTTTGTTTTGGTAATTCGTTCACAGGCAAATACACCTATGGATGAAAATAACCCTGAGAACGCACTTAATATGTTATCATATTTAAATCGTGAGCAGTATGGCGATTGGCCTATTGGGTACGGTCAATATTACAACGCACCAACTAACCCACGTAGCGAATTTAAAAATGGCACACCTATTTACGGAAGAAATCTTACTACCAAAAAGTATGTTGTTTTAGATGATAGAAAGAATTCTGTTCCTACCTATGATGACAGATTTTGCACCCCCTTTCCACGTATGTGGAGTTCTCAAAGTCAGCATGAAGCGGCTTATAAATATTGGGGCGATATAAAAGGAAAACCAATTTCTATTACCGATAATAACGGCGAAGCAAAAACATTATATGTGCCAACCTTTGGAGAGAATCTTTCTTATTTTTTCCGGTATCAAATAGGATATATGTATATGCGTTATTTTGCCTGGAATTTTATCGGGAAACAAAACGATGTACAAGGCTTAGATAATAATCCTACCGATGGAAACTGGATCACCGGAATTCCTGCATTTGATAATGCGCGTTTAGATGCAGATCTATCCCACCCGCCAAGTAATGGAAAGAATAACAAAGCAACCAATAAATTTTTTGCTTTACCATTTATATTAGGTTTGTTAGGTTTATGGTTTCAATACAAACGCGGCTTAAAAGATATGTTTGTAGTGCTGTGCCTATTCTTCTTTACAGGTTTGGCCATTGTAGTTTATCTAAACCAATATCCTTACCAACCAC
The DNA here is from genome assembly GCA_038206945.1 of Bacteroidia bacterium. Lineage (GTDB taxonomy): Bacteria > Bacteroidota > Bacteroidia > B-17B0 > Aurantibacillaceae > PALSA-968. Next base: position 54,545 of record JBBRAG010000017.1, read on the forward strand.
GCGAACGTGATTATGCGTTCGCAGCGTCCTTCTACGCATTTGCCATTTGGATTGGCTTAGGAGTTTTATTCTTATACGATTTTCTTTCTAAAAGAATGAATACTAAAAATGCGGCCATTGCAGCAACTGCGGTTAGTTTGGTGGTTCCAAGTTTAATGGGTGCGTATGGTTGGGATGATCATAATCGTTCAAGCAAAACAATGGCTCGTGATTTTGCCATCAATTACTTAAACTCCTGTGCGCCTAACGCCATTTTATTTACCAACGGAGATAATGATACATTCCCGCTTTGGTATGCGCAAGAGGTTGAAGGTATTCGTACCGATATACGTGTTGTTAACTTAAGTCTTTTTAGTACAGACTGGTATATCAATCAATGTCGCCGTGCTGCTTATGAGTCTGCCCCATTACCTTTTACGTTTGCTGCCGATAGATATGAGGCGAGTAAGCGTGATATAGTTTATTTTATGGATAAAAATATTGGGTACGTAAACATTAAGGAACTAATGGATTATGTGGCGAGTGATAATCCTGAAAATAAATATAATGCCGGTGGAGAATATATAGATATATTACCAACCAATAAATTTATCTTGCCGGTAGATTCTGCTAAAGTAATCCAAAACGGTACAGTTGCAAAAGGACTTGAAAGCCGTATGATTAAAAGTATAGATTGGCAATTAAAACGCAATTACATTACAAAGAGCGATTTGATGGTACTTGATCTATTAGCAGGTTTCAACTGGGATAGACCTATTTACTTTGCTGTTACAACCGGCCGGGAAGCTTATATTGGCCTGGAAGATTATTTACAGCTGGAAGGTTTGGCATATCGCTTAACGCCTATTAAATCTACCAAAGAAGAGATGCAAAATGGCGCGCGTATCAATTCAGATATTATGTATAATAATATCATGACCAAATTTCAATGGGGTGGTATGAATAAGCCTACTATTTATTTAGATGAAACCAATATGCGTTTTGCTTCTAACATGCGTGTGCAGGTTGCAGGTTTAGCTACCCAATTAGTACAAGAGGGTAAAAAAGATAAGGCTACTCAATTGTTGGATAAAGCTATGCAGGAAATGCCCGAAGCAACTATTCCTTACGATGCAACCATGTACTCTATTTGTGTAGCTTATTTTGAAGTAGGTGAAAATAAAAAAGCGAAGGAAATTGCTGAAAAGTTATTTACCATTTTTGAAAGCGACCTGAAGTTTTATAACAGCTTATCTTCTAAACACAAGCCTGCTTATGGCGGAGAAATTAACCGCGCCCGTCAACTGATGATGTTGTTGGTTAACGTTTGCAATAATTTTAAAGAACCTCAATTAGCAAAAAGCTTTGAACAGCGTTTGCCAAATGTTATTCCGCAGGAAGAGTTGCAAGGGCCTAAGCAGCAAATACAAAGGTAATGCGCTTGCCGGCTCGTCCCCCTAAACTGCTGCAAAGGTTATTGCCACAGTGTTTTTGGAGTTTGCCTAATAAGCAGAATAAAATTTATTTAACCTTTGATGATGGACCAACACCCAACGTGCTTCCGTTTATTTTAAAAACACTTGATGCGTACCATGTGAAAGCTACTTTTTTTTGCGTAGGAGAAAATTTAGAAAAGTATCCTGCTTTGAAAGAAGAACTTTTAGCAAAAGATCACGTAATTGGTAATCATACACAAAATCATGTAAGTGGTTGGAGCACGAAGAACGCTACCTATTTTGAAAATATTGAATTATGCAATACTATTCATCAAACAAAATTGTTTCGTCCGCCCTATGGTAGGCTTCGAAAATCGCAGGCAAATTACCTAAGCAAAAAGTATAAAATAATTATGTGGGATGTTTTAAGTTATGATTACGATAAAAAAACAATGCCTGAAATTTGTTATCGGAATGTGATTGATAACACCAAAAGCGGATCTATCATTGTATTTCATGATAACGAAAAAGCACTTACTAACTTGCAATATGCCTTGCCGCACAGTATAGCTTTCCTTTTAAATAAAGGCTTTTTGTTTGATACTATTAAAGCTTAAATAGATCTTCTATCACGTTGGCGTATTGTTTAGCCAACTCTTTACGCGCGTATTTTTTATAGGTAGTTGATTGAACTGAAATATTTTTCCGGGCTTTAAACTGAACAACTAATTGTTGTAAATAATTTTCTATTTCTTTTAAGGCTTCGTGTGTAAAAGTTTTTCCTGCTTCGCATTCCGCAATAATTTCGCCGGCGCTGCAACCTTGCTTACCTAAACAAATAATGGTTTTTTGCGTAGCCAGGTATTCAAATAATTTTCCGGGTATAGTACCTTGGTTATTTCCTTTTGGAATCGCTAATAATAATACCTGCGATTGCGTTAGATATCCCATTAACTCTTTATGCGGAATGTATGATGTTATTTTATAATGTTGAGGAATTTCAATTTCTAAAATTTCTTTGGTATATATATCCATCGTGCCAATAAAGTGTAGCAGAATATTTTTATGATTTACCGCTAAATTTTTTATAGACAGTATAAAATTTTCAATACCAAATTGCTCGTTAATAGTACCCGCAAACGTAATGGTAAATGTATCGGATGAAGCTAGGATTATTTGTGTAAAATCATCTTCATCAAAACCGTTGGTTATTGTTTTTATTTTTTCGCTTAACGTTTTATCAATTTTCCCGGCATAAAGTTTTTGCGTTATCGGACTTGTAACCGTTACTGCATCTGCTTTTTCGAGCACCTCTTTTTCTAAGCGAAGATCTTTTTGTTTGGATGATGGTGTATGCGAAAGTTTTTCGTAATAATAAATATCTGTCCACGGGTCGCGCAGATCTGCAACCCACTTTATCTGCTTAAATTTTTTCTTTAAAGCCAGTCCAATTAATTGTGTAGAGTGCGGCGGGCTAGTAGTAATTACCACATCAATATTTTCTTTCTCTATAATTTCTTTACATGCTTTAATGGCATAGTTGTTCCAGCCCATTCGTGCATCGGGTATAAAAAAATTAGAGCGTATATAAAGAGCTAATCTCCCAACAAAACTCATTTTATTTTTATCAGGAATACCGGCATAAGGCACTTTTTCTTTTTTAAATAAAGAAGAAAATATCTTTAAAACCTCGAACGATTTTGTTTTGGTAACTTTAATAGAAGCATCAATATCTTTTTGTAAAGAAAGATCGGTAGAAGGGTAAGAGGCATGTTGTTCATCAACCGTAACCACATGGCATTGATAGCCCATTTTGCTAAGATACTTGCTAAACTTAACCCAGCGCTGCACACCGGGCCCGCCTGCAGGAGGCCAATAATAAGTAACAATTAACAACTTCTTCATTAGCGCAAATGTAAGCTCAAAAAAATTGTTTGTCTAATTTTTAATTAGCGGCCATACATTCTTAATTCTTTTTTCTACTTTTACCCGCATTAGCAATAAAATTGATGGAAGTAAATGACTTAATGAACACTGCTTTAGCGCAAAATCCGGTTATAGGGCGAATGTTGGAATATAACCACGAACAACTTGTTTTTTGTAATGATAATGAAAGCGGGTTAAAAGCCATTATTGCGGTGCATAATACTATTTTGGGTCCAAGTTTGGGCGGCACACGTTTCTGGAATTATACTAATGAAACAGAAGCGTTAATTGATGTGCTTCGTTTATCGCGCGGCATGACCTATAAATCTTCTTTGGCAGGTATAAACCTGGGTGGCGGAAAAGCGGTTATTATAGGCGATCCAAAAAAAATAAAATCAGAAGCCTTACTTCGTCGTTTTGGTAAATTTATAAATACACTAGGCGGAAAATATATTACGGCAGAAGATGTGGGGGTTAATACCCGTGATATGGAAACTATTAACAACGAAACAAAATATGTGGCTGGTTTACCTGTTAGCATGGGTGGCGGTGGAGATCCTTCTCCGGTTACAGCTTATGGCGTGTATGTATCTATGAAAGCAAGCGCTAAAGAAGTTTTTGGTAACGATTCGTTGGCAGGAAAAAAAGTTTTAGTACAAGGATTGGGTAATGTAGGGATGCATTTGGTCGAATATCTTGACAAAGAAAAAGCTATTTTATATGTGTATGATATCAGTGAAGACCGTATAAAAATAGCGGTGGATAATCATGGTGCCAAAGCAACCACTCCCGATGTTATGTTCAACCTTGATATTGATATTTACGCTCCTTGTGCCTTGGGCGCTACAATTAACGATGATACGATTAGCAAATTAAAATGTTCTATTATTTGCGGCGCAGCTAACAATCAATTAGCGGATGAGAAAATACATGGCGAAGCAGTAACCAAAAAAGGGATTTTATACGCGCCCGATTTTGTAGTAAATGCGGGGGGCATCATTAATGTATATTATGAGTTGGAGGGCTATGTACGTGAACGTGCCTTAGCACATGCCGAAAAAATTTACAACACTACCTGGAATATTATTCAAACAGCTAAAACAAATAACACACCTACCTACATGGCGGCCAATAAATTGGCAGAGCAACGCATCGACGCCATTGGTAAGATTAAAGTAAGATTTTAAAAACAGAAATTAAACAAAACGTTCTTTAGCATGTTCAATAGAAGATTTTTACGCATAAAGGTAATGCAGGCCTTATACTCCTTTTTTAAAGATGAAAAAGCAGATATAAAAGTAGCCGAAAAAAACCTGTTCACTTCTATCGATAAATCGTATGAGCTGTTTTTATATATACTTGGCTTTTTAAATAATTTGCAATTTTTTGCTCGTATTTCGGTTGAAGAATCCCGTGCAAAAAGACTGCCTACCGAGGCAGATCTTAACCCAAACTTAAAATTTGTAAACAATCTTTTTCTAACTGCTTTAAATGATAACAAACATATTAACGATGCTTGGACAAACAATAAAGTTAGTTGGCAAAACGACCAGGATTTGGTTCGTAAAATATTTAATGAGATAAAGAATAGCGATATTTTTAAAGACTATATGAAAAGTGAAGTTCATACTTTTTTAGAAGACAAAAAATTTATTCAAACTATTTTAGAATCTTTTTTATACGAACACGAATTATTTAATTTCTGGTTCGAAGAAAAAAGTATCCACTGGAATGATGATTACTATTACGGATTCTTCTTCCTATCAAAATGGATGGATACTGTTACCGAAAGCAAAATGCCTGCACCTCAATTATACCGAGATGCGGAAGGCGATAAGCAATTTATTAAAGATGTATTTGTAAAAACTATTTTACACAGCGAAGAATTTGATACACTAATTGCCGAACATACAAAGAACTGGGAACTTGAACGTATTGCCTCGCTTGATGTTTTATTAATGAAAATGGCTCTCACCGAAATAGAATACTTAAGCAATATCCCTGTTAAAGTTTCTATGAATGAGTATATAGATATCACTAAAGAGTATAGCACCCCGCAAAGTGGTGGCTTTATTAACGGGGTTTTAGATAAGATAGTGATTGACCTTAAAAAGCAAGATAAGATACAGAAAACCGGCAGAGGTTTGTTGGAGAGTTAAGACTTGTCTTTTCTTTTTTACCTTTTGAGTTTGTAAGCCTTCAATATCAGTTTTGTCTTTAAAAGATTGGTTGTTATTTTAAGCATCTCAGATGTTTAAAAGAATAGAGTTCTTTTCCACACTTAACCGTAGGTTCATTCAACTCGTTATTTTCATGTTTCTTGCTTTTAGCGCATGGTATATACAAAAACATATTAAAAATATAAATGAAATTTAACACGCATTTCTATTCTTGTGAGAAATTAACTTACATAACTCTTAAATAAATTACTTTTGCGCTATAAATTTTATTAAATGAGATCAAATATATTATTTATAACTTTAATTTTTTGTTCCTTATTTTCATTTGCTCAAGAGGATGAAGACAGCACTAAAGTTAACAAACAAAAAGGCGAACCTTTAGAGGGTATGGATTGTACCTGGTGGAACGGAGGCGACAGGCGCAACACACCAACCTTAGCGGGCAAATTTTTTACGCCAACGGTTATGGTTGATGCTAACGTTACGCATTCATTCAATAACCCGATAGATAATACAGTGGTAGGTTCTACCGCTTTAGCGCGCAATAACGAGATGCAAATTTCGAGTGCAAACTTAGGCGGCGACTTTAATTATAAAGGCGCGCGAGCCCATATCGTAACACAGTTCGGCACACGCTCTGTTATTATTCCGCGTAATGATGGTAGTGTTTATAAAGGCCAATACCAGTTGGATAATGTTTATCGTTATTTAGCCGAAGCCAACGCCGGGTATCACTTTAATGTCCTTCATGGAATAAATGTAGATGGTGGCATGTTTATGTCGTACCTAGGTTTAAACTCGTATTACCAGGTTGAAAACTGGGAGTACCAGGCATCTTATACCTCTGATAATACGCCTTGGTTTTTTAACGGGATACGGGTACAAATATTTGCAACCAAAAAATTAAAAGTAGAACCCTGGATAATTAATGGCTGGCAGAGTTACGGAACCTTTAACCGCCAACCGGGCGTTGGTGGAAACATTACCTATTGTCCGAATGAAAATATAAAAATGCTTACCAATGATTATTATGGAAGCGATGCGGCATTGCTTCCGGGCAGAAAACGTTTTCATTCTGATAATAGTTTTTTAGCGAGGTATTATAATCGCCCAAAATCTAAAGGCATAAGCAAAATAGCTTTTTCCTTAACTGCCGATATAGGTTTTGAAAAAGGCGATGGCGTAAATGGTTTTACCAACGATGCAAAAAAAGGTCCTGCACAATATTTTCTTAGCCTGATGGCATACAACCGTGTTTGGTTTTCTAAAAATCATTTTGCCTGGACAGTTGGCGGCGGTTACATGAAAAATCCAGGGCGATATTTAGTGCTTGCCCCTACGGGCGATGCCAGTCCGTTTCCAAATCCTAACAATCCTACACAAACATCGGGCACGCATCCTTTCTCAGAAAATCCAGGCGATCAGTTTGAGGGATGGGATTGTTCTACCAATATAGATTGGATGCCTAATCAGCATATTTTATTTCGCTTAGAAGCTGTGCACAGGCAGGCTAACGTTGGTTATTTTGCAGGGCATGGAGGTGTAACTTCTCCAACCGGATATACCACTACTGCGTTGCCTTTGGGTTGGGCACCTGATTTGGTAAAAATGGAAAACCGCGTAATTTTGGCGATATTATTCAGGCTATAAATTAGGTAATTAAGTAAATATTTTCTTAGTCAAATTATAAAGTAAACGGCTGTTTTTTATCATGCCTACAGAAACTTCAAATACGTGCGGATTTTTAATAAGAAACTCACGAATGTAATAACTACGCCGGTGCTCTCGCCATAATTTATCATACACCGTTTTGTTATAGCCTTGCATAAAAGAAGCCGAAAAATTTTTTTGCTCAAAACATTTTTTTGCATGCCAACCAGCGTATCTTCCTGATATAATTGCCTGTCCAATACCTTCGCCGGTTAAAGGATCTATCAATGAAGCCGCATCGCCGCAAAGCAAAAACCTATTGCCTGAAATGGTTGTTTTACGAGATCCTAAAGGTAAGCTGTAACCCTTAATATCATCTATCATTGCAGCATCTTTAAATCTTTCTTTAATGTATGGTACTGTTTCTATAATGCGCATCATTTTGGCACGCAGATTAATTTTTTGCTTAGAAACATTCTCAGATAGTAAGCCTAAACCTACATTAGCTTTATTATCCGGTAAAGGAAATATCCAGAAATAGCCAGGCGAAATATCTTTTAAAAAATGTAACTCGAAAGTTGAAGCCGGAATATCTTTTACGTTTTTAAAATAAGCTCGCACCGCAGCAGCATGATGTAATGGATCAAGTGTAGTAGCGGTTAATTTTTTTTTAACGATACTTTGTTCGCCATCGCATCCTATAATTAAAGACGCTTGTAATTTAAGTTGATTAGTTGTTTCCAAATAAACACCTTTATCATCTATAACAATATTTTGAATAGCTGTATGTAAAAATAGTTGAACGTTAGATAATTTAGTAACAAGCTCAAGTAAAAAATTATCAAATTGCATACGCGGACTGATAAAACCTTCTTCAGCATAAGTTATATCAAGTTCTTTTTTATTGGGAGTAACTATACGTATTGTATTTACGGGCATTTTAAAAGCAAAATCTTTTAAAGCATTACCGTATGCAGGGTTAATGGTATTTAATACTTTAGGCGTGTAAGCGGCAATAGCGTCTCCACAGGTTTTATCCCGCGGAAAATTGCTTTTATCGATCAGCGCAACTTTTAAGCCTGAATTACCCAACGCCAATGCACATGTTGTACCGGCAGGTCCTGCTCCACAAATAATTACATCAAATATTTCTGTCATGGTTAATTGGCAATCTAAATTCCAATTGTTTAAATGTACATATAAACTCTACCAGTAGCCGCTTTCTTAAATTATCAAATATTAACTTTTGTAGAAGGGGTATATAAGATAACTTAACAAATGAATACACTAAGTGATTGTAACTTTACTGCTTAAATAATTTTATGACAAATAAAAAAGAAAATTTTAAACAAGGCTTAAAAACTATCCTTGAAACTAAAAGTGAAGAATATAAACACGATGCTTTAGATTATACAGGAAGCATGAAATCTTTATTTACACCTTTTGATAGCTTAGGTATTGGGGCAGGTTCTCACAACCCGGTTGATCTATTTGTTAAGCAAGTAGCTAACCATCATACTAATATGGTAGAGACTTTTACCCAGCATATTAGCAAAATAAACCCAGTGCTTACCAAATTAAATGAAGAAGAGAAAATCACCTCTAAAGAGACGAATATATCCACTAATTATTTTTTAGATGCTTACGTTAAGCAAATAGAATTTTATTTACAAGCAACAGAAAAATTACAGGAGAGTTTTACAAACCAGATAAACTTTATGTATGATTTTAACAAACAATTTTTGGCAGGTATATTAAGCTCTCCTAAAAAAGAAGTTGCAGTAAGTATTGATACAGAAAAAAATAATTAAAACCTTCTTAAAAATGATTAAGTCTATATTATTGGTTGATGATGATACAGAAGATGCTGAATTGTTTTCTGAAGCATTATCTGAAACCGAAGCATCTATAAAATTTACACGCGCCATAGATGGTTGCGATGCCATAGAAATATTAGAAAAAGGTGTAAGCCCCGATATTATTTTTTTAGATATTAATATGCCGCGTATGAACGGATGGGAGTGCCTAGGTAAATTAAAAAGTAAGGCCGCGTATAAAGATATACCGGTAATAATGTACACAACATCCTCTAACCAAAACGAAAAAGAAATTGCCATTAATTTTGGTGCTATAAACTTTATAAGCAAGCCTAATAATTTTACGGATCTTAAAAAGATTCTTGAGTCTGTGATTAAAAAAGACGCATAAATTTTTTAATAAATTACCTTTTTTGCTTTTATATAAAATACCATATTTTACCTTTTAAAAAAAGTAAAATGAATTGGGTATTTATTTGTATTTACGGTCTTTGGTGCCTATTTGAGATATTGTTGAACAGGCTTATACGTGCTAAGGCCGACGATAAGCAGCATGCAGATAAAAATTCGTTACGGCTTATATGGATAACTATGCTAATTAGTATAAGCGCATCTGTATTTATAGCCATCAATTATTATTTTCCTATAATGTATAATATTATAATTATGTATGTGGGTTTATCAGGGATTATCATTGGTGTTATTTTAAGATTATTGGTTATAAGATCTATGGGAAGTTATTTTACTGTAGATGTAACTATTAGGCAAGACCATAAACTAAAAAAAGACGGCTTCTTTAAATTTTTACGGCATCCGTCTTACTTTGCTTCGCTAATATCTTTTATAGGGTTTGGCTTATCTCTTAACAATATAGCTTCTTTAGTAATAATAGTATCTTGTATATTAATTGTTTTTATGTACCGAATTAGAGTAGAAGAAAAAGTATTGATAGAATATTTTGGCGAGGAATATATTGCTTATAAAGCAACCACAAAAGGGCTCATCTCTTTTTTATATTAATGCTGCGTTAGGGATTGATAATGAAAGCCTTTTGCGAAATGCTTTTCAGCATTCTGCGAAGCAATAAAAAAAACTAAAACGATGAGCTAATCGCAAATGCTTTGCTTATAAAGCCCGACGGTTGAAATGCTTTTTCAGCATTCATAAATTCTATTAAAAACAATAATAACGAATTTATAAAACAACCGGAACGTCCAAAAACAAAAAAATTATACCAACTCTTTTTTCCTGAAACGTTCGGTTACAACAAGGTCTTTATTGCCGGCTGTATATTGGTAAAAGCCATTGCCGCTTTTAACGCCCAGGTTACCTGCCATTACCATATTTATTAATAGGGGGCAAGGGGCATATTTTGGGTTACCAAAACCATTGTATAATACATTTAAAATATTTAGGCAAACATCCAGCCCAATAAAATCGGCTAATTGCAGTGGTCCCATTGGGTGCGCCATACCAAGTTTCATAACGGTATCTATTTCGGTAACGCCGGCCACGTTTTCGTAAAGCGCATAAATAGCTTCATTTATCATAGGCAACAAAATGCGGTTGGCTACAAAACCCGGGTAATCATTTACTTCAACGGGTGCTTTGCCTAATTTTTTAGACATATCCATTACACGTTGTGTAACATCGTCGGATGTGGAATAACCACGTATAACTTCAACCAGTTTCATTACCGGAACCGGGTTCATAAAGTGCATACCGATAACTTTTTCGGGGCGTTTGGTGGCAGCTGCTATTTTAGTGATGGATATAGATGAGGTATTGGAAGCTAATATAGTATCAGCATCGCATACAGCATCTAACTGTTTAAATATTTCTAATTTTATTTGTATGTTTTCTGTTGCCGCCTCAATAACCAAGTCGGTATCTTTAACACCATCTTCTAATTTAGTGTACGTTTTTATGTTGGCCAGGGCAGCTGTTTTATCGGCTTGGGTAAGCGTACCTTTGGTAATTTGGCGGTCTATGTTTTTAGTAATAGTTGCTATAGCTTTTTCAAGGGCTTCTGCTTTTACATCTATTAAAGCTACTTTATATCCAAATTGGGCAAATACGTGGGCAATACCATTTCCCATGGTGCCAGAACCTACAACGGCTACATTTTTTATCATATTGTTTATTTTAAACCGCAACTAATGTAGTTATTTTAGGTGTTTGCGCTGTCTAAATTTTTTAAACATTGTTAAGAAAAAGCTAATAGTTTAAAACTAAAATACTTTTACTTTGCAGCACACACAACCCTAATGCAAGATAAAGATACATTCTGTAATTATAACGGTCACTTAATAAGTATTTACGAGCCTGTGGTTTCTTTTGCCAACAGGGCTTTTAGGTATGGAGATTCTTTGTTTGAAACCATACGCATAGTAAATAATAAAGCCTTGTTTTTGCAAGATCATTTACGTAGAATAAAAGTTGGCATGACTGTTTTACGAATGAACATACCGCCAAGTTTTAATGCTGAAAATATTTCAAGATTAATTATTGAATTGGTTGAAAAGAATAATCTTAAAAATGATGCCCGTGCACGCTTAACCATTTTTAGGAATGAAGGAGGGTTTTATACGCCACACAGTAACGACATTTCTTTTTTAATTGAAACCGAAGACCTGGGCTTTAAAGGTGGATACATACTTAACGATATTGGCTATACGGTTGATGTTTTTCATGACATTAAAAAACACAAAAATAAACTATCTAATTTAAAAACCGGTAATGCTTTAATATATGTGCTGGCAGGCATCTATAAAAAAGACATTAAAATGGATGATTGCTTTATTATTAATGAAGATGGCAACGTATGCGAAAGTATAAGTTCAAACATTTTTATTGTGAAAAACGGTGCGCTTTATACGCCTTCTTTAAGTGAAGGTTGTATTGAAGGTATTTTACGTAAACAAATTATAGATATTGCCAAAGAAAACAGAATACTTTGTTACGAAATAAACCTGGCGTTTAATACGTTGATGAATGCCGATGAGATCTTTTTAACCAATACAATACAAGGAGTTCGTTGGGTAGAAAAATATAAAACCAAGATATACCAAAGCAAATTAGCCGCTTTTTTTACCGAAAAGTTAAATGAATTCGTAACTATAGATTAACAATTGATTTTAGTATATTTGCGCTTCAAATTTTAAATATGGAGAAGCCGAATACCGACATTTTATCTACGCTTTATAAAAACCGCAAGCATATATTTTTAATAACAGTTATTGGCGCTCTACTTGCCGTTATTATAACATTGCCTTTTATAATTAAACCTAAATACCGCTCTCAGGCATATTTATACCCGGCTAACATGGTGCCGTTTTTTATGGAACAGAATTATAACAATGTTTCTCATGCAGAATTATTGTTACAATTCTTTAATTCGTATGATGTGCGTAATGAGGTAAGAAGGAAACTTTGTTTAGATAAACATTATGATTTAGATACTACTAGTGAAAAATTTCAAACATACTTTGATTACATTTTTGAAGAAAACGTTAAAACATCGCTTACAAAATATGAATCGGTTGAACTTACGGTACTTGATTGCAACCCTGATACGGCTCAGCTTATAGCTTCAACTATTATAGAATCGGTAAATAAATTAATTTCAAAGCAGCATACCACCAAATTCAAAGAATTTATAAAAGTCAATACGTCATATTTAGATGCACATAAAAAATCGTTAGATAGCTTGCAACATAGTATGGAAGAATTTACCAAAAAGCATCACTTAGTAGATATGGGCGCGCAAATGCGCGAGGCTTCAAAAAATTATTATAAGTTATTATCTGAAGGAAAAGAAAGTGCTAAGCTTACAGAAGCTATGGTTGAAATAGAAGAAAACGGACCGGAATATATGCGCATCTCAAGTTCTATGAATGAAGAAGCACGTATGTATGCTGCCGTAGAAAATGAACTAGAAAAATCGGTAAGAGATTTTAACCGCAAATTAACTTATATGATCATTGCATCTGAGCCAACAAAACCGGATAGTAAGTACTGGCCCAAGCGCGGCATGGTAACTGCATTAACTTCCATTGCAGCTTTTGTATTAGCTTGTTTATATTTTATTTATATAGATAAGTTAAAAAATATTTACAGGCACGTTAAAGCATCGCAAACTAACTTGTAGTTTCTTATTCGAATACTGAATAAATACTGAATATAATTTATTTATAATTTTTTAAAATTAACAGCTTTGATGAAAAATAAACTATAGGTTTGGAGGCTATGTTAAACAATAATTTATCCATATTCAGAAAAATCTTTAAGGCTAGGAAACATATTGTTATAGCCACATTAACAGCTATGATTTTTGGGCTGCTGTATTCGTTTATCATAAAACCGGTTTACATATCAACTGCATCTATCTATCCCGCTAATTTGGGATTGTATAGTCAGGAATCTCAAACCGAGCAGATGTTACAATTTTTAGAATCTAACGAGATAAAATTATACCTAACAGAAAAACTAAAACTATCTCGTCATTATAAAATTGATAGTACAAAAAATGATCATCTGCAGAAATTATATGATGTGATTGATTCAAAAATTAAAATATTTAAAACTAAATATGAATCTATTGAGATAAAGGCTTATGATAACACAGCGGATACCGTTCAGCTTTTAGTGATTGAAACCATTAATGGGGTAAACTGGTTGATTGAAAAAGAACATCGTGAAAAATATTTAGAGACTGTAAAAAATTCTCAAATTTATTTAAATTATAAAAAACATGAAGCTGATAGCACGCAACTTTTATTGAACGAATTGAACAAAAAATATAGCGTTCTAAATGTAGGGATACAATTAAAAGACGCAGCAAAAAACCAATATAAAATGCAACCAGGCGGAGGTAAAAATAATTCATTAGCAGAACTCATCTCTATTTCTGAACAGTTAGGGGTTATTGAAAAAGAAAATAAAAGCAGTAAGGTTTCGCAACTTTTTACCAATATAAATAATTACTCATTAGAATATGGCAAACTAAATACGTATTTTGGAGATCAGGTTAATTCGTGGGTATTGGCAAATAACGAATATCAAAAAAACTTAAGCGAATACCTTCGTAAAAACACCTTTACGGTAATGGCATCAAGCCCTTTAAAACCAACTGCTCCAAGCTGGCCTAAACACTGGGTGGTAATGCTAATAAGTGCATTAACCATGTTTATTATATCCTGTCTTTATTTTATTTTTATAGATAACATTAAAAAAGTGTATGCAGAAGTTACTAAAGAATAAAACATTACTTGTTTTCTATTCTGTCTGCGCTGCATATTTGCTGGGCTTTTTGTATGTATTACCAAAGCAAAAAGAAGTTTTTATACCATATTGCTTAATTCCTTTATTGTTTGCCCTGTTGCTTTTGGCCTTTTTTTCTTTCGATGCCTTTGTCTTTTCTATTGTTTTTTTTACCCCATTGGCAGTAACCTTAAAAGAACTAGGCTTAAACTCGGAGCTTGATCTTAGCGTACCTACTGAACCTTTTATGGCGGGCGTTTTGCTCTTACTTCCTATTTACCAACTCTATTCAAAATTTATAGATAAAAAAGTTTTTTCGCACCCGGTAACAAAAATTATTTTTCTGCAAATAGCCTGGATGGCATTAACCTGTATAACCAGCGAGATGCCATTGGTATCGGTAAAATATTTAATTGCCAGGTTGTGGTTTGTATGTACCGGTTATTTTATGATGAATTATTTATTTGCCAAAAAAGACGACAACGTATTCAAATTTCTTTGGTTATATATCATTTCCTTAACAGCTGTGTCTCTTTTTATAACGATACAACATGCTTCTTATAATTTTGATGAACACGTGGCAGATTGGATACCGTCTCCTTTTTATAACGATCATACAGCTTATGGCGCAGCCCTTGCTATGTACGTGCCTCCGCTAATAGGTTTTTTATTTATGAAACGCTACTCACCTTTTCAAAAAATAATGGTAGCTGTTTGTTTAGGTGTTATCTTATTTGGCGTGGTTGTTTGTTATACACGGGCAACTTGGTTAAGTTTAATGGTTGCCTTGTTTTTAGTTCTTATCTTCTACTTAAAAATAAAATTTAGAACCATTATTTTAATAGTTGTTTCTACTGCGGTTTTATCTTTTGCATTTCAAACGCAAATAATTTTATTGTTAAATCAAAACAATACGGCTTCGGGTGGAGATGCCGCGCAAGATCTTCAATCGGTAACTAATATTAAAACAGATGATAGTAATTTAGAGCGAATCAATCGTTGGAGTGCTGCCATCAAAATGTTTCAGCAAAGGCCTTTGGTAGGTTGGGGGCCTGGTACCTATATGTTCCAATATGCGCCCTTTCAAAAGCAAAGTGAGAAATCTTTAATATCCACTAACGCAGGTACCAACGGCAACGCGCATAGCGAATATTTAGGGCCGCTTAGTGAGCAGGGCATTTTAGGTATTGTATGGGTAATTGCTTTGTTGTTTGTCGTTTTTAACACTGGCTTTAGGGTGGTTTATAACGCGAAGGATAAAATCCAAAAAGCCATGGCCATTATACTCATAACAGGCTTAACCACTTATTTTGTGCATGGGTTTTTAAATAATTTTTTAGATACCGATAAACTTTCTATACCATTTTGGGGTTTTATAGCTGCGCTTGTTTATATGGATATTAAGCAGAAAAAAGGAAACGCATCTGTTTTGTAAATTAATAAACCACTTAGAAACTTGGCGGCTCAAATAATTTGTACAAAAAGAGACTTAATTTAAAATTTATGTTAATTTTACAAATCCACGTTCAGTTATTAGCAGAGATTTTAATGGAGACGGCAAAGCCGATTTGGCGGTGGCTAACCTTAACAACAACTATTTATCTATACTTATAGGCAACGGGGCAGGCAGTTTTGCGCCGGCAGTAAACTTTGCGGTAGTTACAAATCCACAATCGGTAAGTAGCGAAGATTTTAATGGAGACGACAAAGCCGATTTGGCGGTGGCTAACGTTAGCAGCAACGATGTAAGTATATTACTAAGTATATGCACAACAGGTATAAACCAATTAACCGTAAACAATAATGCAGTAACAGTTTACCCTAACCCCAACAATGGTAGTTTTGTAATACAATCTTTTAACCAAGGAGTTTACACCATTACCAACGAGTTAGGGCAAACTATAAAAACAGTAAAATTAAATGCTGCCAACAACTTTACGGTAAACATTTCTACTTTAGAAAACGGTGTTTACTTTATAGTGGGTATTGAAAACAATACCGTAGTTAGACAAAAAATTATGGTAACTAAATAAAAGTTAGAACCCCCCGCTCCGCAGCAGTGTGCCGTGAAACATTAACAGTTGTAGGTTAATGTATGTTGTATAAAAGATGGTAGTAGGTCTACCAGTATCGCTGTGCAAGCGGAGGTACTAAACCGCCTCTCGGTGCTAAAGGAGTAATTCGAT
>JBBRAG010000018.1:0-63304 GCA_038206945.1 Bacteroidia bacterium
ATTCAGAAAGAATTTCAAGTTTTTTATCTCCTGTTGAAATTTCATTTTTAGAAGAATTTCTAAAGGCAAAAAAAAGTGGCAAAAGAAAAATAGAACATAAAATCGCAATATTTAAGACTGGTTTTTGATGGGGATTAAATTTTAGAATTAAAATGTATAATACGTAACCGCTGAAAATAGACAGAATGGGATAAAGAGGCAAATCATACCAATATACTTTAGAAACCGAACAACTTATAATAAAAAAATAAGTTATAAAAAGAATGAATAAAAAAATACATTTATCCCTAATAGTTCTTTTGAACCCCATAAATAATAAGCCTGGCAATAATAATATAAGCCAGGCAAATCTTTTTTCAAATAATAGATTTATATAAAAATCAAAAGATTCTTTATGAGAATCTAAGGCAGAGGTATAGCGACCTAAATCATTAGAAGTTAAAATATTAATATACCCGGGATTATATATGTTACGCAAGTATAAATAGCCCAACGATATGCTTAAAAATAACATGAAACCAACATAAAACCATTTGCTTTTTAATAAATAAACTACATTTTTAAAGAAAAATACGCAGATAATTAGGCCTGGCAGAAACAATAAAGAGGCAAAACTTTTAGTAAGAAAAGCCAAACTTAAAAAAATAAAAAAATAAAACAAAGAGTTTTTTTTATCTTCAAATAACCATCTATAAAATGAGGTAATATAACACAAAGTAAGGAAGGATAAAAGAGCATCAGCATCTCCTGTTCTGCCTGTATGAAAGGTAGCAACGCCAAACGAAGTTATAAATACAAAAAACACACAAAGTGCATATAATAAGGAATATCTCTTTTTTACGAAAGAAAACAGCAACAATGCCGAGCATATACTTGCTATGGCTGAGGGCAAGCGAATAGCAAGTTCATTATATCCAATTATTTTTATAAAAAAAACCTGTAACCAAACCTGCATGGGTGGTTTACTGTTAAATAAATCAGGTAAGTTTTTATAAAACAAACCTATAAAATTGTGATTATTGATCATTTCACAGGCGTTTACGGCAAACATAGATTCGTCCCAATTAAGAATATGGAAACTACCTAAATGCTGAAAAAAAACAAAGTATATACACGTAAATAGCAGACAATAAATAATTAGGTTATTGTATTTTGCTCTTAACATAAAATTTAGTTGATAAGTAAAAGGTAAATATACTGTCTTAAAATGATTAGGTATAAAAATTATCAAACTATTATTTAATTACTTTTATACGCTTACAATGAGTATGAAAAATTTTACCAAAACAATAGCTAACCCTAAGTTTATATTTATTTTATTTTTGGCGTTGGTTGTTTTTGCAACACTTCAATCTATTTTACTAACAAAAGAACATCCCTTACCAGGTGAGTGGCCTTATACGTATTATAACAACTACGTAATTTTTAAACAATCGTTTTTTCATTTGATACATAAGCAGGATTTGTATTGTTTGTATCCAAATGAATATTACGATCCATATAAATACAGTCCGGCATTTGCCATGTTATTTGGTTTTCTTTCTTACTTACCAGATGTAATTGGGCTTTATTTATGGAATACCTTAAATGCTTTTATTCTTTTTATAGCCATTTATAAACTGCCAAATATTGATGTAAAACAAAAAAGTTTTATGCTGCTTGTAATAGGGGTAGAGCTTATGACTTGCATGCAAAATTCTCAAAGCAACGCCTTAATAGCAGGCTTACTCATTTTAGGGTTTTGCATGCTTGAAAAACAAAACTACCTATTGGCAACTTTATTTATTTCATTAACTGTTTTTATTAAATTGTTTGGCATTGTAGCCTGCTTTTTATTTATTTTTTATCCTAATAAAGAAAAAATTATTTTGTATATGATTCTATGGTTCTTAATTTTAACCCTTATTCCGGCATTGTTTGTAGGTACCGATCAACTTATATTTCTTTATAAAAGCTGGCTTACTCCTTTAGGAAATGATCACAACAATTCAAATGGATATTCGATCATAGGATGGCTGCATACCTGGTTTAAACTTAGCGTAAATAAAACGTTGGTGCTGATGATAGGTATAATTATTTTAACGATTCCCTTGCTTCAAATTAAAAAATTTAAAGAGTATACTTTCCGGTTATTAATGCTTGCTTCTGTTTTAGTTTGGATGGTTATTTTTAACCACATGGCAGAATCACCCACCTTTGTTATTGCCGTTTCTGGTGTTGCTATCTGGTTCTTTATGCAGGCTCCTTCTAAAATAAATATTGTTTTATTGGTACTTGCCATTTTGTTTACCTGCCTGGCACCCACCGATCTCTTTCCGGTTTACATTCGAAAAAAAATATTTGAGGTATATGTAATTAAAGCTGTGCCTTGCATTTTAGTTTGGGTTAAGATAAGTTATGACCTGCTATTTTATAATGCAAAAAAAAGTGTAAAAAGCATCTGATTAACATTTATCCACACTTTTCAGCATAGCGGTTTATTTACATAATGTTTTTATATTTTTACAACCAATTATGCAAAAGTCCTTATTTATATTTATTCTCTTGTTTTGTTTCACAAATATTTTTGCACAAACATTAATTGATAAAAATTTAGTACCTAACGGAAGCTTTGAGAACTATCGCAAAAAATCGGGCAATATTAAAAGTGCTTTACCATGGGTTGGCACATCTGTAGATTATTATCAAAAACCCATCAGCAATGATACAGGCAGATGTAAAGGCGCCCATAAGGGAGATGCGTACATAGGACTTCGTTATCAAAAAAGATATAAAGAGTTTGCTGAAGTTAAGCTTTCTGAAACACTAAAGCATGGTAATAATTACCAATTTGAATGTTATTTACGCATGGCTTTTTGGAGTAATGCTGAATTAAAATCTTTCGGAGCCTATTTTTCTAAAGGCGGTATGAAAGCAGTTAACTATCCTGAAAAAGAATTTATTTTAGATACGGTTGCAAAAAAAGGTGTGCTGCATGGAGGTTTTTGTTGGTTTAAATTTAAGGGAACATACCGAGCTTCGGGTGGAGAAAAGTTTTTAACGCTTGGTAATTTTTCGCCAAAAATAAGGGCAGATATGGCTAAAATGAATTTACTAAAGCCAGGCTTTAAAGAAGCTTATTATTTTGTAGATGATGTTTCGCTTAAATGGATAAAACCTAAAGAAGATGAGATAAAAATAGTTTATGTAGATAGCCTGGGTTATGAAAAAGATTCGGTTTTACAAGTGAAAAATAATTTAAAAACCGGCGAGAAAATTACCTTACAGGTTTCTTTCGACCTTGGTAAATCTTATATATTACCGGAATCATTTTCGGAATTGAATAAACTATCCCAATATCTTTTCAGACACCCTAATTTTGTTATTAAAATTGATGGGCACTCTGATAATGTTGGCTCCAAAAGCAAAAATCAAAAATTATCTGAGCAAAGAGCGCACGCCGTTTTTGAATATTTAATTACACACGGTGTTCAAAACAAAATGTATTTTCAAGGCTATGGAAGCACGGCTCCTATAGCAGATAATACCACCGATGAGGGCAAAGCAAAAAATCGACGTGTAGAATTTGAAATTGTAACCCAATAAATATAACATGAAAACATTAAAACTACTAGTAGCAACTTTCTTAATAGGTTCTATCAGCTTACAGGCGCAAGAAAAAGAAAAGAAATTTTTTTTTAGAGATACGCTATTTGAATATAAAGGCAATAAATACGAAATAGATAAAATTGTTGCGGGCGATGATTATTTTAAATGCAGAATTACCGTTACCAACACCAGTAATAATTTTATAGTTATTAATCATACAGATATAACAGGACAAATAAGTGGCAGCGATGTAAAAAATAGATCGGTAGGAAAGCGTGCGGCGGTTATAGCACCTAAGTTTTCTAAAAAGTTTACCTTAAAATTAGAAGGTAGAGATTTTAGGGAAAATGGGATTAGCATAGATATAACCAAGATGCAATTAACTGATAAAATGCTGGCTACTTACCAAATTGAAGACATTAATATTGCCAAAGAAAACTTTAGGCAAGCAGGTCCTGTAAAATGGATCATGAAAGATAAAAAAGAAGATAAAAATGGTTACCGCATTGTGGCTGAAGTAGAATATACCGGCAATAAATTTTTGGCGTTGTTTTATAACAACGTTGTTTTAAAAACAGCCGAAGGCGGTAAATATTTAAACGTAGGAAAAAGAAATGAGGATTTTTATTATGAAATGGGCAAACCATTCGAGAAGAACATTCTATATTTTCCGGCTGACCCCAAAAAAATAAATGATAAAAACATGCCAACTTTATCGTTTCCAAACGTATTTAAAGAGTATAGCTTAATTCCCACAGACGGGCCAAAATTTAAAGTTAGAAAAGGCACTATAGAAGATTTTAAAGGTTTGAATAAGAAAGAAGATATTGATGATGATGCAACGGATGATAAGTAGGTCAATTAAAAAACACTTATTTTGACAATTAATTATCTGCTAATTTTTGTTTTTGATACAGGTTATAATATTCTTTCTTTTGTAAAAGTAATTCTGCATGTGTACCGCGCTCAATAATTTCTCCGCTGCTTAAAACAATAATTTCATCGGCGTTTTGTATAGTAGTTACCCGGTGAGAAATGATAATGCCAGTTTTTTGCAGTGTTACTTTTTTAAGATTGCTAAGTATTTGCTGTTCTGTATCACTATCAACCGCGCTTAAACAATCATCAAAAATAAATATAGCAGGGTCTTTTATTATGGCTCTGGCAATAGATATACGCTGCTTTTGCCCGCCTGATAAAGTGATACCACGCTCGCCTACAATAGTATCAAATTTATCGGAAAAGCCTTCAATATTATCGTAAACCACTGCTTTTCGGGCAGCATCATAAATGGCTGCATCATCATACGCATCCGCAAAAGCAATGTTGTTTCTTATAGTATCAGAAAATAAAAAAACATCTTGTTGCACATAACCCGTTTTTGAACGAAACTCGTTCAGGTTTATATTTTTAATATCGGTATCATTTACTAAAATGCTGCCTGAGGTTACATCCATAAAGCGCATCAACAATTGTGCAATGCTAGATTTTCCGCTTCCGCTGCGACCAATGATACCTATGGTTTTTCCTTTATTAATAGTAAAAGAAATATTTTTAAGAGCTTCAATACCAGTATCCGGATATGTATAAGAAACATTTTTAAATTCTATTTTATTAGGGAGTTTAAATTCTTTGTTGGTTGGATTAGTAATTTCAGGTTTTGTTTCTAAAAATTGGTTGATGCGTTTTTGGGAAGCAGCCGCTCTTTGTACCAAAGATAAAACCCAGCCTAAAGAAGCAAATGGCCATGTTAATTTACTTACATAAAAAACAAATTGCGGGAAATTACCAACCGAAGTAATTTGACCGGAAGCAAACATTCTTCCACCAAAAAAAATAATCGAGAGCATACTTAAGCCGACCATAAAAGCTAAAAAAGGTTGAAAGGCTGCTTCGGTTTTAGCAAGCAACAAGTTTTTTTGTTTATAATCTTCTGCCTTATTTACAAATGCATCATAAAAGTGATTGGTTTTGTTATAAGCTTTTACTACACGTATACCCGAAAACGTTTCCTGCGCAATACTTGTTATGTTAGATAAAGCTTCCTGCACTTTAGTGCTTCGTTTGCCAATCGCCGTACTAACTTTAAATATAAGAAAAGAGAGGATAGGCAAGGGGGCAAGCACTACTAAGGTTAACTGCGGACTTTCATCCCACATAAAAATTACTACGGTTGTTATGGTAACTATTGTATCAACAATGTACATTACTGCCGGGCCAACGTACATACGCACCCTGCCAACATCTTCGCTTATGCGGTTCATAAGGTCGCCGGTGCTGTTGCGTTTATAAAAGTTAAGATCTAATTGTTGGTAATGATCATATATTTCGTTCTTTAAATCATATTCTATAAACCTTGATACAACAATAATAGTTTGTCGTTTTAAGAACATAAACAAACCGCTAAAAAGTGTAAGTCCTAATAATTGCAGGGCATACATTATATAGGTGTTTTTAGCCGCTAAGTTTTGTGCCGTTGTTTTAGCGGCAAAAGCATTAGTGGCATTTTTAATAACAACGCCTTGACTTATTAGTAAAATATTAGAGAAAAGAATAAATACAACGCCCAGCAACAAACGATAGCGGTATTTGTAAAAGTATTTATTTAAGTAGCGTAAAGATTTCACGTAAAGAACACAAAGTTACTATTTATAACGGTTAGATGAATTTGGCTGCTTAAAATATATTAAATAAAATAGTTCTATGGCAAAAAAAAAGAGACCGAAGCCTCTTCTTTAATTTTCAATAATAGAGTAAACTATTTTGTTTTGATGTCGTCAAAATATAAAGTAAATGTTTCGCTGCTTAATTTTTCAGGCGCGGCCTCTGTAAATGTTTCATTCCATTTAATGATCATATCTACTTTTTGCATATCAGTTGCTTTTCCGCCTTGCATTCTGTCCCATTCCAAAACAAAACTATCATTTTGGCCTTTAGATAAGATTACTGGTTTTTCTTTTTTTACAGTTGCATAATCTTTTCCATCGGGCATGCGCATGTTAGCTTTTTTGGGAGAAACTAATCCCATTTTATCGCCTATATAAAGGCAGTTAAATTTAACAATAGTTTTATCCGTTTCTTTGCTTAGCTTTTCTTGTGTTATAACAAACGGACCGGCAGTAATATCATTTTTAGCGGGAGGGAGTTTAAAATCTTCGGCAGGGATTGGTGCGCCCGGTATTAATTTATAAATGCCGCCAACTAAAAAAGTGTAGGTTTTTATTCTGTTGTAACCTTCGCCTCTTAAATTTATCACTTTAGACTCAGATTCAAAAGGATCTATCATCATTTGTTTCTCACTTACATCTACAATTTTTCCATTAATTGTAAATTTGCTTTCTTCAGGTTTATAAATAAGATAAGAATTTGTTTTGTTCACTATCTTTAGCTTAAACTTAGTTTCGCCATCGGTAGATACTGCGTTACTTATCATCAGCGTATAATCGGCAGTTTCAATTTTGGTGTCTTTATAAAATATTTTCTCGTATTTTATTTCTTTCTCTTTTTTTTGCGCAACAACTAGGGTTGTCATTAATAAAAAGGCGGATACTACTTTTAATAATTTATTCATGCAGTTTGTTTGTTTTTTTAGCTAAAATAATAATTTTTGTTTGAATAAGAAATCTATCCGTGTATGGTTTCATTTTTTCCGTACTTGCTTATAATATCAGCTTCAAAGGCAAGCCACTCTTGCCAGCGTTTTTCAACATCTTCAGTGCCTGCATATTTACGGGCAAAAGAAAGGTACGTTGTGTAATGTGTTGCTTCACTTATCATTAATTCACGATAAAATAATTTTAAATCTTCGTCTTTAATTTCTTCACTTAATACTTTAAAACGTTCGCAACTACGCGCTTCAATCAACGCAGAAAAAAGTAATCGATCAATTAAAGCAATTTCTCTTTTATAACCTTTGCGCATAAATTTATACAAATCGTTAACGTATTCGTCTCTGCGTTCTTTACCCAAAATAAAACCACGGTCTTTAATTTTATTGTGTACCATTTCAAAATGCGTTAATTCTTCTTTGGCAATAGAAAGCATTTCGTTTACCAAATCGGTATATTCAGGATAAGAAATAACAATAGAAATAGAATTACTAACTGCTTTTTGTTCGCACCAAGCATGATCGGTTAAAATTTCGTTAATGTTTTTTTCTACAATGTTTACCCAGCGTGGGTCGGTTGCTAGTTTTAATCCAAGCATTGTTATAGTTTAAAATTTAAGTGAGTAAGTATGCCAAAGCCACACCAAGCAATATACTAATCAGTTTTGTGATGTGATAACGATGATTTTTTTCGCTGCTTTCAAAAATGATGGTAGTTGAAATATGTAAAAATATGCCTACTACAATTGCTGTAAATATTACTGAAAGATGTTCGATATTTCCAACAGTCATTTCTATAAAATGACCTGTTAATGCGCCCAAAGGCGCCATAGCCGCCAACAATAATAAATATAAAATAATTTTATTTTTTGCTATTTGTTGATGAATAAGTAAACCTGCAAATGCTAACGAAATTGGAATGTTATGCAAAGTAACGCCCATTAAAAAAGAAACTGCTTGTTTACTTTGTTCGGGATTAAATATGTTGGCTAATGGCAAACCTTCTATAAACGAATGAAGGTATAAACCGCACAATAACACCAAAGGAATTTTGTTTTTTTCTGCGTGAATGTGTGCGTGTCCATGTTCTATACCTCTGGAGAAAAACTCTAATAATACTTGTATAAAAAATCCGGCCAATATCCATAAGCCTGCATGCCTTGGCAAGATAGAGGAAAATATTTCAGGAATTAAATGTAGAAATGATAGCGCCAATAAATAAGCGGCGCTAAACGCCAGTAAAAGCTTTAAATGACTTTCGGTAAGTTTTACATAAAACACCGTTATACCTGCTATGAGCACAGGTAAAAATAGAAGAGATATGTATAAAAGAGCTTCCAAAAATTATTTCTCAAAAATAATAATTAATCTTTCTGATGTGTTTACATCAAAATCTTGCAGACTATAATTGCCAAAGGTGTGTTTTATTTTAAAACCTGTCTTTTCGGCGAGGCGTGTAAAGTCTGCCAAGGTAAGCGCTTTAACTTCTTCTTTAAAAAAGTGCTTTCCAGTTTTATCTTCGGCTATAATTTCTTTGCGGATGATATTATTTTCTAACCTCTTTTTTATATGAAAAGAAATATCACATAGTACCTTTTCGTCACTTGCCTTTAAATTTGCCACAATACAAGCCGCGTTAAAAAAATCAATCACAAATAAACCACCGGGTTTTAAAGATGTATATACCGATTGGAAAACTTTTTCGTCATCGTGATTACTTTTAAAATAGCCAAAGCTTGTAAATAGATTAAACACGGCATCAAAATAATTGGCGTAAAATAAATTACGCATATCGTGTTTATAAAAATGTAAATTGTCGCTTTCATATTGCTTGGCATTTTGTATGCTTTGCTCAGAAAGATCGGTACCAATAACCTCGTAACCTTTTTTATTCAGGTAAAGTGAGTGACGACCCTTGCCACAATTCAAATCCCAACAGCGAGATTGTTTTGGCAAATCTATATGCTGTAATAAATTATCTACAAAAAACCCAGCTTCTTCGTAGTTACGATTACCATACAAAACATGGTAGTAAGATGTGTTAAACCAATCCTCGAACCACTGCATTATTTTTTTGTCTTTTTAATTTCTTTGGCAGATGCGTGTACTTTGATTTTAAGTTCTTCTTTAAAATTATCTATTTTTTTAAGCAAAGTTTTATCAGATGTGGCAATAATTTGCGCAGCTAAAATACCTGCGTTTTGTGCAGCGTTTACAGCAACCGTTGCAACGGGTACGCCATTTGGCATTTGTACAATAGACAGTAAAGAATCCCAACCATCGATAGAATTGCTTGATTTTACAGGAACTCCAATTACAGGCAAGGGCGTTAAAGATGCCACCATGCCCGGCAAATGCGCTGCGCCACCTGCTCCGGCAATAATAACTTTCAATCCGTTTTTTACGGCATCTTTTGCATACGTAAACATCTTTTCAGGTGTGCGATGTGCTGATACAATATCAATTTCGTAAGGCACGTTAAACTTTTTTAATATATCAGCAGCAGCTTCCATTACAGGTAAATCGCTGGCACTACCCATTATAATTCCGACTAAAACTTTTTTTGTACTCATATTACTCACTAATAACTTTAAATATATCTTTTACCTTATTGGCTTTTTCTTTCGCCTTTTCAAGGCTTGTGGCGGTAACGGTAATATGTCCCATTTTACGAAACGATTTTGTTTTTTCTTTTCCGTATAAGTGAATGTGTACACCACTCATTTGCATCGTTTCTTCAATACCCTGATAAACAGCGTTGCCTTCATAACCTTTCTGGCCCAAAATATTTAGCATTACGGCCGGTGATGATAAACTTGTATCGCCTAGCGGAAGATTTAAAATAGCACGCAAATGTTGTTCAAACTGAGAGGTAATATTTGCTTCTATAGAGTGATGCCCACTGTTATGCGGACGAGGAGCTAATTCATTAATCAACACTTCGCCACTTTTAGTAACAAACATTTCTACCGCCAAAATGCCAATAATACCAAGCTTATCGGCAATATCAACGGCCAAACGTTGCGCTTCTTTTTCAACAGCTTTAGTAATTTGTGCGGGCGAAAAAAGAAATTCTACCAAATTAGCTTCGGGGTTAAAAGCGCATTCAACCGCAGGAAATGTTTTTACTTCGCCTTTTTTGTTTCGGGCAACTATGACAGATATTTCTGTTTTAAAATCTACTAATCTTTCTAAAACACTTGGCGCATCAAAAGCATTTTCTAATTTATCAACATCAGCTAATTTTACAACACCTTTGCCATCATAACCGCCTGTTCGCATTTTTTGGAAGAAAGGAAAAAACTCCTTGTACTTACTAATCTGCTCTTTGTTATCAATTAAAAAGAAATCGGGAGTTGGAATGTTATTACGCTGAAAAAATATTTTTTGTAAACCTTTATCTTGTATCGTTTCTATAATATGCGGTTGTGGATAAACTTCTTTTCCATCTTTCTCCAGTTGTTTAAGGGCTTCTACATTTACGTTTTCAATTTCTATGGTAATAATATCTGCTTTCTTACCAAAATCGTAAACGGTTTTATAATCGCTAAGGCTGCCTTGGGTAAATTTGTTGGCTAAATAGTTGCAAGGTGCATTTTTATCCGGGTCGAGGGCATTCATAGATAAGTTAAAATCCATACCGCTTTGTATAAGCATGCGACCTAACTGGCCACCGCCTAACATGCCAATAATTTTTGTAGAAGGATTGAACATATTGGTGCAAATATACCGAGATGATTTGATACATAGCCAAGCTTATTAACTTTTCTGTTTATTAAACTATGCTAATTTACTACATTTGTAAAGTAATTTTAAATTTATTTCAATGTCTGTTACAGAAACAACAAAATCTCAAGAATTAATTGCCTTAGAAGATAAGTACGGTGCGCATAATTATCATCCATTACCGGTGGTTTTAGAGAGGGGAGAAGGTGTTTTTGTTTGGGATGTAGAAGGTAAAAGATATTATGATTTTCTTTCCGCTTACTCGGCTGTTAACCAGGGGCATTGTCATCCAAAAATAACGGCTGTTTTTATTGACCAGGCTAAAAAACTTACTTTAACATCGCGTGCATTTTACAACAACACGCTTGGAGAATTCGAAAAATTTATAACCATTTATTTTGGTTATGATAAAGTATTGCCTATGAACAGCGGTGCCGAAGCAGTTGAAACAGCCATTAAGTTGGCGCGCAAATGGGGTTATGAAAAAAAGAAAGTATCCGAAAACCAAGCAAAAATTGTTGTTTGCTCAGGTAACTTTCATGGCCGTACCGTAAATATAATTTCTTTTAGCGCCGATGAGGACGCTAGAGGAAACTTTGGCCCATTTAACCCTGGTTATACCATTATACCTTACAATGATACCAAGGCTTTGGCAGAAGCTTTAAAAGATGAGCATGTAGTTGCCTTTTTAGTAGAGCCTATACAAGGTGAAGCGGGGGTAATGGTTCCTACAGAAGGATATTTAAAAAGCTGTTATGAAATGTGCAAAAAGCACAATGTACTTTTTATGGCAGACGAAATTCAAACCGGTTTATCGCGCACCGGACGGTTATTAGCCTGCGATTGGGAAAATGTGCATCCAGATGTATTAATTTTAGGTAAAGCGCTTTCGGGCGGCATGTACCCGGTATCGGCTGTGCTAGCCAATGATGAAATTATGCTTTGTATTAAACCCGGTCAGCACGGCTCTACGTATGGCGGCAATCCAATGGCAGCAAGGGTGGGAGTGGCCGCCTTAGAGGTTTTAAGAGATGAAAAGTTATCAGAGCGTGCTGAATATTTAGGACAAATATTTCGGGATGAATTAAGAAAAATAAAATCTCCTTTATTAAAAGATGTTAGGGGTAAAGGCCTTTTAAATGCTATTGAAGTACACGAACATCCTCATAAAACAGCTTGGGAAATGTGCGTAAAACTTGTCGAAAACGGCTTATTGGCTAAGCCTACGCATGGCAATATCATTCGTTTTGCGCCACCTTTGGTTATTACCGAAGAGCAAATAAAAGAATGTGCTAAAATTATCATTGATGTAATAAATTCTTTTTAAACTATATTTTAGACTGGCATTACATATCTTAAAATGATTAGTTTTACTAAAATCAAATATTAAGAGGCTAACTATTTATTATATGTTAAAACGAATTTTTGTTTTTTATTTCTTTTCGGTTTTTTTTAATCATTCAGGCCATGCCATTCAAAATACAGATAAATTTAATAACGAAACCGATAGCATATTAAACCTTTTACGTGCCTCGGCAGATACATCATACATTAAAAATTGCTGCGAGCTGGCTACGGCTTATATAAACGAAAAAAAAACATCTTTAAGTTTTAATTACCTTGATTCTGCTTTGCTGCGCGCCCAAAAAATAAAAAATAAGCGGTTGGAAGGTTATGTATATAATTGTTTAGGAAATATGTATAATTACCTGGGCGAGGTAAAAAAAGCCATAGAATCTTTTGAAAAATCTTTAGTCATTTATCAGCGCATAAAACATTTAGCGGGTGAGTGCAGCGTTTATCTCAATAAAGGAAATACATATTTCAATAGTGGAGAATATGAAAAAGCAGAAAAAAGTTACCGTAAATCATTATCAATTTATTTACTCCATCCAAATGATGATAAGACAGAAGCTGATATTTACAATAATATAGGTAGTGCCTGTGGGGCAGAAGAAAAATATGCCGAAGCGAAAGAATTTTTTTTTAAAGCCGTTGTCATTAATAAAAAGAATAAAGACTATATAAGTATCTCATACGGGTATAATAATATTGGTAGTGTATTCGATGCCATGGGAGATAACAAACAAGCTATTTATTATTTTAAAGAAGCCCTTACCCTTAAGTTAAAATACGGCAACAATCCCGATAAGGCCGATGCGTACCGCCACCTGGGGCAGTCTTATAAAACAAAAGAAAATTATAAGCAGGCTGTTGAATGCTATCAGCAATCTTTAAATTATACAGATACCGGTGTGTATAACAATGGCCTTATTCAACTTTATACTAACCTTGCCGAAATTTATGAAACAAGTAATAATATTAAAGATGCTATGCATTTTTATAAACTGGTTAAGTATGTAAGCGGCATTCAATTTAAAAGAGAATTATCTGAACAGATCGAACAAAATGATAGGATGGTAGATTTTGTTAAAGTACACTTAACAGATAGTATAGCGCAGGCAGGGCGAATTACTAACCAGCAGCTTGAAATTAAAAGAAGCAATACCATACGTTATTTTTTAGTATTAATCGTTGCAATAGCTTTTGTATTTTTTGCCTTGCTTTATAAACGTTATAAAATAACGCAATCGCAAAAAAAAGAAATACACCTGCAAAAGGAATTGGTTGATGAAAAACAGAAAGAAATAGTAGATAGTATAAATTATGCAAAACGGCTGCAAGATGCTATTTTACCGCCTGCTAAATTAATTGAACAATATCTACCCGAAAGTTTTATTTTTTATAAGCCAAAAGATATTGTAGCCGGAGATTTTTATTGGTTTCAAAATATTGCTAACGGTTATCTACTTGCTGCCGCAGATTGTACCGGCCATGGTGTACCAGGTGCGTTGGTTTCTGTGGTTTGCAGTAATGCCTTAAATAGGGCGGTAAAAGAATTTAAACTAACCGAACCCGGCCAAATATTAGATAAAACACGTGAGTTGGTGCTAGAAACATTTTCTAAAAGTGAGCAGGAAGTTAAAGACGGTATGGATATTTCGTTAGCGTATCTTAACCCAAAAACGTACCAACTAAGTTGGAGTGGGGCAAACAATCCGTTATGGTATATAAACCAAGGCAACATGCTGCAAATTACGGCCAATAAACAATCAGTTGGAATGGGAGACCAGCAAATCCCCTTTAAAACACATCATGTTCAATTAGAAAAGGGAGATATGATTTACCTTTTTACCGATGGTTTTGCCGACCAGTTTGGGGGAGAAAATGGAAAAAAATTCAAATATCGCCCTATGAAAGATATATTACTGTCGATTTCTACCAAACCTTTATCTAAACAAAAAGAGTTATTAGAAAATGAATTTGAAAAGTGGAAGGGTAGGCTTGAGCAAGTAGATGATGTTTGCGTGATTGGTATTAAAATTTAAAGTTGCGTAACCGGCTGTTTTCATATTATTAGTTTGAATTTATTTTTGAATTGTAATTTTTTTACTGATTTTACCATCCAAATTAAAATTAAAAACTGAGCCTACCATTAAGGCACATTAAACCTTATTAGGTCTGGCACAAATGTTACAGGTATTTATATATCTATCAATCTAATAATATAAATATGAAAACCTCAAAACCCGAAAACCAAGAATTATTAAACTCGAAAGTTGATAATTCAATTAAAAAGGAAGACGATGCTTCTACCCAAGAGCTAAGAGTTGTAGAAGAAAAAGAAATGGTTGGGCAACCAATGGGAAATAAAATACAGAACACGAGTTTTAAAAATATGACGCCTGCGGAAAAGGATGAAAAACAGGAACCCGATGAAAATTATATCAAATCTTTAAAAGAAAAACAAGACTAATTTATGCAAACCACCATTCTTCAAAAAATTTTTAGAATATTATTAGGAGGATTTTTAATACTTGCCGGCATTAGTCATTTAAGTTGGGCGAGGGTAGAATTTACGGCGCAAGTACCAAATTGGGTGCCGTTAAGTAAAGATACCGTGGTTTTAATGTCGGGCGTTGTAGAGATTTTACTTGGAAGCGCTTTAACGTTTGTAAAGAAATACAGGATTCAAATTGGTTGGATAGCGGCCATTTTTTTTATACTTGTATTTCCCGGAAACATGGCGCAATATACAAATAGAATAGACGCTTTTGGCTTAAATACAGATTTAAAACGAGGAATTAGGTTGTTATTTCAACCCGTACTTGTTGTATGGGCTTTATGGTCCACAGGGGCATGCAAAATTTGGCGTAAGTAAAATAAGTAAATAATCACTTTGTTCATATTTACTTAATTATTTAATTATCAATTAGTTAATTTTAATTTTAGAATTATTCTTTATAATTGGAAACCAGAGCAATATATATATTGTATTACAAAACTTCGTTACTTAACATAATGTAAATTATAAGACTAATTACATCCATTATAATTACGATTGATGTTAAATAGCCCCGTCTAAAACCAAGAAATTTAAATCCCGTGAAAGATTTATACGCATTTTAATTCTCTTTTTTAACAACAAAAAATACATTTTTTAAATGCAATAGCACATTCTACATATTAAAAATTAATTTTGTTACAATTATGTTAATATCAGAAACAAAAATACGGGTGCGTTATGGCGAGACCGACCGCATGGGATATGCCTATTACGGTAATTACGCACAATATTATGAAGTGGCTCGTGTAGAAGCATTGCGTAAAATTGGCTTCAGCTATAAAGAAATTGAAGACAAAGGCATTCTATTGCCAGTGGTAGATTTTACCATTCAATATAAAAAACCCGCTTTTTATGATGATGAACTAACAATTATTACTACCGTTAAAGAATTACCCGGCGTACGGTTTACCTTTCATTATGAATGTTATAACGATAAAAAAGAATTACTAAATACCGGCGTAGTTACCCTTGTTTTTGTAGATAGAGAAAGGAATAAACCTTGCATACCCCCCGAATGGTTTATGGATGAAGTAGAAAAATACTTTACACATGAATAATTTTATTAAAATAATTTATTTATCATATGTGTTATGGCTATCTAAAGGTTATGCACAACATGGCAATAAAAATCAATACAGTTTTAATGTAGATAATTTTCCGGAAGTGTATGGTGGCAAAGAAGAAATAAAACGCTTTTTGCACGATCATTTAGTGTATCCGCCTACAGATCTTAAAAATAAAACGGAAGGTACGGTTGAACTCTATTTTGTGGTTACAAAAGAAGGAAGAAGCACTAATATCCGCGTAATAAAACCGGTTTCGCCTGCTATTGATAAAGAAGCCATAAGGCTTATTAGCTTATTAGAATGGATACCTTCTCAAAAAGCTGGAGCCGATGTTAATGTAAATTACAATACCCAAATTCTCTTTTCTCCATCAAAATATAAAAAACAGGTAAAAGAACGAGGTTTTGATACGCCACTTTATACAGATATACCAAGCGATACATCATTAAATGTATATGAAACCGGAGAACGTTCTCCCCTATTTAATGATCCTCAAAAAACTTTTAGTGAATTTATTTATTCAAATCTTCAATATCCGGATATTGCGCTAAGGCAAATTATAGAAGGAAATATTAAAATGACCTTTATAGTAGAGCCAAACGGCCAGGTTTCTACTATTAAAATACAAAATGGCGGCCTTAGTGGGGGTTGCAATGCAGAAGCTATACGCGTTATAGGTCTTACCAAATGGCAACCTGCAATTAGGGATAAACAATATGTACGCTACCGTATGAGTTTTACCATGAATTTTTCTTTAAAGAATAATTTTAAAGATAACAGTAATGGAAACCAGCGTGCCTGGGGTCAATAAACTAAATTCGTTTATTCAAATTCGCTGGGCGCAATGCATTCTTTCCAGTATTCCATTATTTTACGTATGGTAGATTCCATTTTTGGCATGTTGTTGGGCTTTACAAAAAAACCTTGTACCGACATGGCATAAGCTTCTACTACCGCTTTTTTAGTTGAATTGGTAGTAAAAAATAAATAAGGAATACATTTTTGATGAAGCTCTGCATTGGTATGTACCATGTTGCGTAATTCAAAACCGTTTATTTTTGGCATATTTATATCAGAAAGAATAAGGAAGGGAATTATTTCGGTTTTATTAAGATATTCCAACGCCTCATTTCCGTCTTTAAAAAAGATAATTTTATTGCTGTAAGCCAACTTCACAAAAATTTCCTGAAGCATCATTTGATCATCTTCATCATCTTCAATAATTATAACCGGCCCATTCTTATTCATGTCCGAAAGGTATTATTATTAATTAAAAAATTAAAGATTTTTCACTTAAAAAAATCAATAAATATAAACATATCTATAATAAAAAAAGACAACCCAGAGATTGCCTTTTTGTTCATCATATATGGAATCAACCTTATGTAAACATAATCAAGTTGCAATTTATAAACCAACCAGTTTGTGTAGAAGTTGAGGAAACATCCCTACAAATAATCAATACTGTAAATTAGTTAGGTAGCAAAAACAAAAAAGGACAGATAAATTATCTGTCCTGTAGATCTATATTAATTAAAAAAAGTTGTTAAATAATTATTTCATCATCTACCGCATTATAAATTTAAACTGGGTAAAGCCAAATGAAGCCATGCTGCGTATGGTTATTTTACAACCGGTTGCTTAGGATAAATTTGTACACTTAAATTAATAACTTACTTTTAACAAACATTAAAACATATATGAAAAAATATTTTCTTTCCTACCTATTGTTTTTTATGGTATCATTTTGTTTTTCCCAAAACAAACAAATAGATTCTTTAAAATTTATACTTAAAACCGCCAAAGAAGATAGCAATAAGGTAAAAGCCTTAAACGAGGTAGGATGGAATTTAATAAATACAGGAAGCTACGATAGCGCTATGTTATGTGCCAATACGGCAAAAACCTTAGCCGCCA
This sequence comes from Bacteroidia bacterium, assembly GCA_038206945.1. Classification (GTDB taxonomy): domain Bacteria; phylum Bacteroidota; class Bacteroidia; order B-17B0; family Aurantibacillaceae; genus PALSA-968. Next base: position 17,813 of record JBBRAG010000018.1, read on the forward strand.
CGCTGGGCTTTAAAAATGGCATAGCTAATGCTTACAACAACATAGGTAATGTTTATTATAGCCGAGGCAATTACCCCCAAGCCTTAAAAAACTATTTTTCTTTTTTAAAAATAAAAGAAGAAATGGGTAATAAACGGGGCATAGCTACTGCTTACAATAACATAGGTAATGTTTATTATAGCCAATGCAATTACCCCCAAGCCTTAAAAAACCAGTTTGCCGCTTTACAAATACGCGAAGAAATAGGTGATAAAGAAGGCATTGCCGCTTCTTACAACAACATAGCGATTGTTTATACGGAGCAGGGTAATTACCCCGAAGCCTTAAAAAACCACTTTGCCGCTTTAAAGATACGCGAAGAAATAGGGGATAAAGCGGGTTATGCTGTTTCTTACAACAACATAGGGAGTGTTTATTATAGCCTGGGCAATTACCCCAAAGCCTTGCAAAACCATTTTGCGGCTTTAAAAATAGAAGAGGAAATAGGCAGTAAAGATGGGATAACACAATCTTGGTTAAATATTGGGTCAACTTATATAAATTTAAAGAACTATTCAGAAGCAGAAGTCTATAACACAAAAGGCCTTGCTCTTGCCAAAGAAATTGGATCTTTAGAAGATATAAAAGAAGGCAGCCAAAACCTTAGCGCTATATATGCCGCTACCAACAAACCCCTGTTGGCCCTGCAATACTACAAAGCCTACATAGCCGCGCGCGATAGCTTGCTAAACGAAGAGAACACAAAAAAAACAATTCAACAAGCCATGCAGTATGAATTTGATAAAAAACAAGCCACCGATAGCTTAAAAACAGCCGAAGAAAAACAGCTGAGCGAGCTAACCTTAAACGCCGAAAAAAGCAAGAACCGTATTGTGTTAGCACTTGGCTCTTTTGTATTGCTGCTTGTGGTGGTGTTTGCCCTGTTTATGGCACATCGTTTAAAGCTAACACGCCGCCAAAAAACAATAATAGAAAGACAGAAAGCCATAGTTGACGAAAAACATAAAGAGATAAGCGATAGTATAAATTATGCCGAACGTATTCAGCGCAGCTTTTTAGCAACTAAACAATTGTTGGATGCAAACCTTTCTTTCCCTTCGGGGAGACCAGCAGGGGCTGACTACTTTGTTTTCTTTCAGCCAAAAGATGTGGTTAGCGGCGATTTTTATTGGGCAAGTAAATTAAAAAACAATCAGTTTGCCTTAGTTACCGCCGATAGCACCGGGCATGGCGTGCCGGGCGCTATTATGAGCATTTTAAATATTAGCTGCTTGAACGAAACTATAAAAGAAGGTTATGTTGAACCGGGCGAAATACTAAACCATACGCGAAGTAAGATTATTGAGATACTTAAAAGAGATGGAAGTGCCGAAGGTGGTAAAGACGGTATGGATTGCAGTCTAATCAGTTTTGATTTTGTTAATAACAAGCTTACGTATGCCGCAGCAAATAATCCTATTTGGATTGTAAGAGGAAAAGAATTATTGGAATTTGCGCCCGATAAAATACCCGTAGGTAAACATGATAAAGATGCTGTTTCATTTACCCAACATACTATCGAGCTGCAAAAAAAAGATGTAATATATACTTTAACCGACGGTATGCCCGACCAGTTTGGCGGATTAAAAGCAAAGAAGTTTATGTACAAACAATTAAAAGAATTATTGATTTCAATTGCACAATTACCAATGCAAGAGCAAAAGGAAAAACTTACTTTTTCATTAAATAGTTGGAAAGGTAATTTAGAGCAGGTAGATGATATTACTTTAATTGGTGTAAGGGTTTAAGTAGATGAAAAAAGCTCAGCAGGGGCTGAAAAAAGACCTACCCTAACCATCCAAGGAGGCTGAAAATTTATAAAATTAAAAAAGAGGCTGTCTCAAAAGTAAAATCTAATCGCTGAGAATTCGATATTTGAAAATCATTTCGGATAGGTATCCGAATAAAATGAACAAAAAAAGAGGCTGTCATCACTTTTGAGACAGCCTCTTTAAACTTAAAACTAACAGAAAAAATTAAATAATTATTTCATCATCTGCCGCATTATAAAACTTAAACTGTGTAAAGCCAAAAGAAGCCATGCTGCGTATGCTTATTTTACAACCGGTATCTTTTTTCCATTTGTGCAACAAACTATTCCAAAAGAAACCTTTTGTAATAAAGGCCTCAATATACGGATGTACGCAAATAGTGATGGTTTTTAAATTCTGTTCTTTAACCATAAATTTAAGCGCACTCTCTATCTGCTCTACAAATAATATACTTGGTTGTACTTTACCGGTACCGTTACAACTTGGACAAACCTCCTGAACATCTACATTCATTTCGGGGCGCACACGCTGGCGGGTTAGTTGTATCAAACCAAATTTACTTGGCGGAAGTATGTTATGCTTAGCTCTATCTGCCTTCATAAACTCTTTGAATTTTTCAAAAAGTTCACGACGATACTCAGGGTTACGCATATCAATAAAATCAACTACAATAATGCCGCCCATATCGCGCAACCTAAGTTGACGGGCAATTTCGGCAGCAGCTTCTAAGTTAACCTCTAAAGCATTTTCATCTTGCGAGTTGGTAGATTTTGCACGGTTTCCGCTGTTAACATCAATAACGTGCAAGGCTTCGGTATGCTCAACAATTAAGTAAGCGCCACTTTTTAAATGAATTGTTTTTCCAAACAACGATTTAATTTGTTTCTCAATACCAAAATGGTCAAAAATTGGAATTTTACCATCATACGATTTAATAATACTTAGTTGATCGGGCGCAATATTTTGAAGATATGTAGTAATATCGGTATGAATTTGCTTATCGTTGATGTGTACCGCCGAGAATTTCTCGTTCAGTATATCACGCAACAAAGCATTGGTTCTATCCACTTCGCCAAGCACACGCATAGGCGGTTTTGCGTTTTTAAGCGCTTGAAAACATTCTTCCCACTTAGATACTAAGTCGTTTAAATCGCCTTCAATTTCAGCAACCGTTTTTCCTTCGGCAACGGTACGAATAATTACACCAAAATTTTTAGGCTTAATATTAGAAACCAGCTCTTTTAGTCTAATTTTTTCATCCTGACTTCTAATTTTAGATGAAATAGAAACTTTATCGGCAAAAGGAATTAGCACTAAAAAACGTCCGGCTAAAGAAATCTCGCACGTAACGCGCGGTCCTTTAGCAGAAATAGGTTCTTTAGCAACTTGTATCAAAATATCTTGTCCGCTTTTTACAAGCATGTTTATTTTGCCATCTTTAGGGATATCTTTTTCGCCCTTAAAGTACATCAGGTTAGATGTAGTTTGCTTGCCCGATTTTACTTGTTCAACAAATTTGGTTAGTGTAGAAGCCTGAGGCCCTAGGTCTAAATAATGTAAGAAGGCATCTTTTTCATAACCAACGTCGATAAACGCGGCATTTAAACCCGTCATTACCTTACCAACTCTGCCTAAGTAAATATCTCCAACCGCCCACTTTAGGTTTCCCTTTTCGCGGTGCAGTTCTATCAAACGCTTGTCATTAAGCAACGCTATAACAATCTCGTCTGAGGTTTTGTTTATAATCAGTTCGTAGTTCACGATAAATATGTTTGAATTAAATATATACACCAAAAGCTGAAAAGATGTTCTCTTTTCAGCGTAAGGCGAATTATTTAAAAGAAATTAATTATTTCTTTTTATGACGATTTTTTCTCAAACGTTTTTTGCGTTTGTGAGTGGCCATTTTATGACGTTTTCTTTTCTTTCCGCTTGGCATAGAATTTATTTTTGTGCGTTGGCTTAATTACCTCGGCTGGTTAAACATTAATTTTAGTTTCTTAATTTCTTTTTATTGTCGGCTTTTTAGTTAGCTCAGTTTTCTTATTTTCTTTTTATTGCTTCGCTGATTACGATGCGGTTTAGTTTGTTGTTTTATTGTCCACTGTGTAGTTGCGTAATATATTTTTTAATTTGTTCTCTAATTTCTTTGTCGGGCGTTAAAGCCACGTATTTTTCCAGTGTCTCAATTGTTTTACTTTTTTCTCCCTTTTTTTCGTACACATCAGCCAAAAACAAATAGGCTTCTAAGTACGCAGGGTTAATTTTTAATACTTTTTGGTAACGAGCTTCAGCTTTATCAAACTGACCGGATTTTACCGCAAAAGCACCCAAAACCATTTGAACCTGTATGTTTGTGCTATCCGCTTGTTCAACTTCTTTCAACATTCCAATACCTTTCATCGGATCGGTGCTTCCTTCAACATAACAAGAGGCTAACTGAATTTTAGCTGCATTATAGCTTGGTTTAATGGCTAAAGCTTTATTATAACAAACCATAGCGCTTTGGTAAAGGCTTTGCGATTGATTTTTATCTTTTACAAAACCTACCGAATAAAAAAAGCGATTACCTGCATCGCACCAAATTTTAGCGGTGTTGATCTTCTCCGCTTTCTTTTGGTAATAAAAGCAAGAAGCAACAGGCAATTTTTTGGTATTGAAAAAATCTACAACAGCGTTTATACCTGTGGTATCAGTAGCTTTTTTATCAAGAGTTTCAAATTCTTTTTTGTCCTTTTCTGGCATAGCCGAAATAAGCGCATCTACATATACTTTGGTATCAACCACCTGCGAGGTGGTTTTTTCTGCAATATCTTCGGCTTTTTTAACCGGTTTTTTGTTGGCAATAAATAAAAGAACGAACAGAATGATAGAACAAACAACTACTGTAATTTGTAGTGTACGGGTATTTTTCATTCTGGTTTATCGGTAACTTTAACGTTTTTCTTAATCTTATCGGCAAATGTTTTGGCAGGTTTAAAGGCAGGTATAAAGTGTGCCGGAATGTGTACAGCTTGGTTTTTAGTAATGTTACGACCAATTTTAGCGGCACGTTTTTTACATAAAAAAGTTCCAAAACCACGCAGGTAAATGTTTTTACCTTGAGTCATGTTGTTTTTTACAACCTTCATAAAAGATTCTACCGTATTAAGCACAATAGTACGTTCTACACCCGTTTTTTCGGCTATTTCATTTACTATGTCGGCTTTGGTCATCTTTTCAATTTTGAATTATAGATTTATAGATTTATAGTTTGGTAAAAATATCCAAGTCTAAAATCATAAACTAAATTAATTTAAGGGCGCAAATATACACCTTTTTAATAAATATTTGCAGATTTAAAGAAATTGTAAGAAATCATTATGCCTTACAACTCACCCCTATCTTTAGTTTTTTTTGTTTTGTGATTTTTACTAGCTTCATCAAAAGAATGACTGGCGTAAAAATCTTGCTCGGCTTTAGATAGTTGGGCTAATTGCATGTAAAATTTTTTTATGGTTTCCATTTCTCTTTCGGTTAGATCTTCGATAGAAACAAGGCTATTACTTGCATATTTATTTGCAGCAATCAACTCATTTAATTTAAGATGCACCGCCGTAGTATCTTTATTTTGAGATTGCTGTATTAAAAAAACCATTAAAAAAGTAATGCAGGTTGTACCCGTATTAATAACCAACTGCCAAGTATCAGAATAATTAAAATATGGGCCTGAAACCGCCCAAATAATTAATACAAAAACCGATAATAAAAACGCAGCTGGCGTACCGGTCGCCTTGGTTGCAACATGAGAGAATCTGTCAAAAATTTTTTTCATCTTCTTTAAAATTGAAACTTAAACACAATTGAACCTCGTTGATTTTCCTGCTTATCAGCGGGTGCGGGGTTAAACTTGGCCTGCAAGGCTGCTTGTCGTGCTTTAGATTTTAGCACCCCGCTTGATGTAGTTGTCCCTTTCCCATTAGGGTCGGCATCTAGTACATTACCTTGTTTATCAACAGTTATATAAACTACTACAATACCCTCTTCTTTACCATCGCTAACTTTTGGCGGTGGCACTAAAATTTTTCTTCCGGTTAAGCTAAATCCTTTTCCTCCAGGACCGTTTCCATTGCCTGTAAAATCAGGGTTATTGCCTGTGCCGCCTTTGCCATGTGTATCAGGGTTTCCATCCGGCGATCCTTCATTACCTGCGTGTCCTGAATTGCCATCTCCCCCACCCTGTGTTTTATTTTTATTTTTTGTGTAAGCGTTTAATAGATTTTTGGCTGCTGCGTCTTCTTCCTCTTTTTGTATCTCTTCTTTTGTTTTTGTAGGAGTGATAACTGTTTGGTTATTCTTTATTTTAGGATTTTCGTTCTTTTTTTCTAAAACAGCTTCTCCGTTCTCAAAAGGTTTTTCTATCGCCTCGCTGGGTTCTGCTTTAGCGGTAGAGTTTTTTTCAACTACTACGCTGGTGGCATCACCTATGGCAGGGCCTTCTACATTACCTGTACCTTCGTTATAAATGCCAAAGTTAATTTCTTCGCCACCATCTGCCGATATAGGAAACGGAGGGTTAGGCGTAATAATAACATACAGATATAAAAAAAGAAATAAACCCGCAACAATTAAGAGCGTTATCAGAACCGCAATAGCTTTATCTTTTTTATTTTCTTGTTGAGCAATTATCATTTATTTACTAGCGTTTGTTGGCTTGGTGGCTAATACCGGTTTACACTTCAATCTATCACACACTTGTAAAATATCTACTTCATCTTGTATAGAAAGATCTTTATCCAGGTGCATTACCAAAACAGGTTCTACTTTTCCTTTTATTTTATCAGCAATAACACTTTCCATATTGGTAATAGAAACTTCGTGGTTATCTACATAATACTTCCTATCACTAGTAACGGCAAGGTGAACCGGTTTATTGTTCTTACTTATATCTTGTCGCGGATTTGAACTTGCCAAGTTTACTTTTATGGAATTAGGACTTACCATGGTTGATAAGATCAAAAAGAAAAGCAACAGAAAGAACATAATATCGTTCAGCGAATCGGTAGAAACCTCAGCTTCTCTATGTTTGCGACGAATACCTCTCATTTTATTTCAGTTAATATATTAATGTTATACCAAACTTGTTTCAGTATCTGTTTTTTCTAAAGATTCCGATATAAATTCGGAATGACGACAACTATGAAGGTTCATTCAAAATATCTAAGAACTTCATTTTAGCTTCTTCCATACGATGAGCCAGTTTATCTAAGCGCGCGTTTAATACATGATATCCTACAAAGGCAAATACACCCACTACTAAGCCGGTACCCGAGCTTATCATTTTTTCATATAACCCGGTAGATATTACACTAATTTCAACTGTTCCTGCCAAAGCTATGTCATAAAATATTTTTATTACCCCTAAAATTGTTCCTATAAAACCAAACATAGGTGCAATGCGGCCTGTAATATTCAGAATGCTTAATTTCTTTTCTAAGTTTCCTAGTTGAACAGAAGCTCCTTCTGTCATTGCTTCACGAATTTCAGCTACAGGCTGCCCGATACGCGAGATCCCTTTTTCCAACATAAATGCTTCCGGCGTATTTTGTCCCTGACACATAGCTTTTGCCGATTGTAAATTACCTTGTTTGATCAAGCCTTGCAAAGCGGGAAGCAAACCGTCATTCTTTTTTAAAGCTTTGGATATAACGATCAATCTTTCAATTAAAACATAAATACTTAATATAAATAAAAATGCCATTGGTATCATCATAGGGCCGCCCTTCGTTACCATCGATAATAAATTAAAGCTATCCGGAGGAAGCGCGGAAGGAATGACAGGTGATGCAGCAATTTGGTGCGATGTATCTCCTACAGCGGTTGTAAGGGTTTGTACGGCTTGTGTTGCTGCCGATGATGTTATTTGCAATAATATGTGCATAGCAATTTTTTTGCTAAGGTACTTGATGAATAAGCCTAATATTTTTGATTAAAAAATGTTTTTAAACAGTGGCTTGTTAGTTGAATGTTTACCTTTACCCTAAAATAATAACGTGTCGGTAAGATTAACATTTTTAGGTACAGGAACATCGCAGGGCGTGCCACTTATTGGCTGCAATTGCCATGTTTGTCAATCTACCGATGTTAGAGATAACCGCCTTCGCTCTTCTGTATTGATAGAGAACAACCGTAATACCTTTGTTATTGATACCGGGCCCGATTTTAGGCAACAAATGCTTAGAGAAAACATAAAAAATTTAGACGCTGTAATTTTTACACACGAGCATAAAGATCATCTTGCCGGGTTGGATGATGTACGCGCATTTAATTTTCTTCATAAAAAAGCGATGGATGTTTATGCAACCGAACGTGTGCAACAAGCTATTAAACGGGAGTTTGCCTATGCTTTTTCTGATGACAAATACCCGGGCATTCCGCAAATAAATCTGCATACAATTGATGATGATAAATTTGCCATTAAAGGAACTATTTTTACACCCATCAATGTTATGCATCATAAGCTGCCTGTTAAGGCATTTCGTATGGGGAATATTTCATACATAACGGATGCGAATTTTATTTCTTCGCAGGAAAAAGAAAAAATTATTGGTTCTGAAATTATTGTGATAAATGCTTTACGAAAAGAAGAACATATTTCTCACTTTACATTTAAAGAAGCCGTTGATTTAATGTTGGAATTGCAACCTAAAAAGGCTTATTTAACCCACATCTCGCATCAATTAGGTACGCATAAAGAAATTTTAAGTGATTTACCCGAGTGGATACAGCCTGCTTACGATGGACTTATGATAGAAGCTTAATTAGTTAATAGGGATTAGAATTTATTTCCCTTTTCTTTTATCCAGTAAATTATTTAAGTGTACAATAGCCTCTTCAAAATTTGGTTTGCTTTGTACCGCCATTTTATAATCGGCTTCGGCATCAGCCATATTCTTTAATTCTTCAAAGCAAATACCTCTTGCCAAATAAGCTTCGGCATACTCAGGGTCTGCATCAATGGCTTGTGTAAAATAAGCTTTTGCTTTCTCAAAATCTTTTAAATAAACATATTGTATAGCTCCTAAATTATATAAAGCGTTCTTATTTTTTTTATCGATGGTAAGTAATTTATTATACGCATCAATTGCTTGTGGTATTCTTTTAGTATCTTGATAAAATTTACCTACAAAATAAATGGCTTCCCCGTTTTTGGTATCTATACGCAAGGCTTTATTAAAATACTCAATGCATAACAGATTTTTTTTGCACGCCATCAATCTTCCGGTTTCTATAAAAGCATCGTAGTATTTATCATCCTGCTCGCAAGCAGTTTGCATGCTACTAATAGCTAAACCGGTATCGCCACTTTCTTTATAACACATTCCTTTTATAAAATACCCGTTGGCAAGTGTTTGATCTATCTTTAGTGCGTTGTTTACATTCACTATGCTTTCCTGGTATTTTTTAACGTAAAAATAAAGCTCAGCCAGCTTTAAATAACCTTGGGTTGAAGTTGGCAAATTTTTAACGCAACGCTCAAGGGTTTCTTTCGATAAACGCGTTTGTCCGGCATAAAAACTGGCATCGGCCAATAAAATATAAAAACTATCATTGGTTAAACTATCAATTTTAATTGCACGGTTAGCATCTGCCATAGCTGCATCAAAATCTTTAAATCCTAAATAAACCTCTCCGCGCTTATAATACAAACGTGGGTTGTTTGGGTTTTCTTTTAAAAGATTGTTTACCTGTTTAAGCTCGGAAGAATTGGTTTCTGTAGTAAGCGAATCTTTTTTTGAACTTGTGTTTTCAGTCTCTTTGGTAGAGTTTGTGCAACTTGTTAGTAATATCAACAAAGTAACAAAAGGCAATAAAATTCTAATCATAGCTGCAAAATAAATAATATTTTTGCTGAGATTGGATAAATATTAAAAATAATAAAAAGAGTTAATTGTCATTTAACAAAAAAGTATTATATTTGCACCCTTAATTTTATTAAATCACATTACAATGAAAAAAGAAATTCACCCGGAAAGCTACAGGCTATGTGTTTTTAAAGACATGTCTAACGAACATATGTTTTTAACCCGTTCTTGCACAGAAACAAAAGATACTGTTAAATGGGAAGATGGTAACGAATACCCTTTGGTAAAAATGGAGATCTCTAACATGTCTCACCCTTTTTATACCGGTAAACACATGCTGGTAGATACTGCCGGCCGTGTAGATAAATTCCGTACTCGTTACGCTAAAAAGAAATAAATTGAAAAAAGCAGCCCTTGTTACACTTATAGCTGTTCTGTTTTTTGCCTGTGGCGGAAATAAGAAAGCAAAATTGATAGGCGAATGGAAAATAGCTGATATGTCAGCCCCGTTGCCGGCAGGCCTTCCTGATTCTTTAAAAACTCAGTATGAAGAAATGCTTAAAAAACAGGTTGAGCTTATAAAAACTTCTTCTACCTTTACGTATAAAGAAGATGGTTCTTACACATACAACTTTGCAGGTAAAACAGGTGGTGGTTCTTGGGTGCTAAACGACCCTGCTACCGAAATTACCTTAACCGAAGGCGGAAAGTCTGAAACATCCAAATTAACTGAATTAACCGAAAATAAAATGGTTATGGAATCTCCTCAGCCCGAAGGCGCAGGCAACCTAACCTTAACGCTAACTAAATAAATTAGTTTTCTAATTAGTAATAAATAGTATATTTGCACCCTTAAAAATAATAAATCATGGCTCGCGTTTGTCAATTAACAGGTAAAAAAGCAGTAGGAGGTAATATGGTATCTCACTCAAATCATAAAACCAAACGTTCGTTTGATGTAAACTTACAGCGTAAACGTTTTTTTGTGCCAGAAACCGGTGAGTGGCTTACTTTACGTGTATCTACTTCAGCAATTAAAAATATTAATAAATTAGGTGTTTTTGCCTGTGTAAAAGAAGCCCGTGAAAAAGGTTTTTTACCAAAAGCTAAAGTGGCTAAAACAACGGTAGTACCTGTTGCAAAAGCGGCGGCTAAAAAAGCATCAACCAAGTAATTTTAATTTCACACATTAAAAACCTTGTTACCTTTGGTGGCAAGGTTTTTTTATTTTACTATGATCAGAAGTATTTTAATTTGTTTGATTTTGATGGGGAACTTATACGCCCAGTCAGATTCTTTATATGACAACGATTGGTTTGCACCCACTTTCCATAAAACAAGGCGCGAGGCTTTACGAGAAAAAATGACTCCAAAATCTGTGGCTGTTGTGTTTGCAAGCCCGGTACGCAATAGAAGCAATGATGTTGATTTTCAATTTAGCCAAGACCCAAATTTTTATTATCTAAGCGGCTTAACCGAACCTGACGCTGTTTTACTTATTTTTAAAGAACCGCAGGTAATTGATAGCATAACCACCACTGAAATTATGTATGTGCAGCCACGTAATGCGCGTGATGAAAGCTGGACAGGCAAAAGGTTGGGTATTGATGGCGCAAAGAAAAATTTAGGTTTTACGGATGTTTATAACAATGAAAATTTTACAGACCTAAACATAGATTTTAAAAAGTTCGACAAAATATATCATTCAACTTTATATAATGATGTACGTGATGATAAAAGCGATGCCGGAGATCTGTATAGTTTAATAAAGATCTTTAATGAAAAGACTAAAGTCCTTCAAACAAAAGATTATTATACTTTTTATTCTTTTATGGCCGATCTGCGTGAAATTAAAACGACAGAAGAATTAGTTCAATTAAGAAAAGCCATTGATATAACCTGCACAGCGCACCAAGACCTAATGAAAAAATTAGAAAGCAACATGGCTGAATACCAGGCGCAGGCCATTGTTGAATATGGGTTTAAATACAATGGTTCAGAGTATGTTGGGTATCCATCTATTGTTGGTGCCGGAGAAAATTCTTGCATTTTACATTACATCACCAACCGAAAAAAACTTACTACAAATGATTTAATGGTAGTTGATGCCGGAGCAGAATATCATGGTTATACAGCCGATGTAACACGTACGATGCCTGTAGCCGGCAAGTTTAACGAAGAACAAAAAAAGATATACGAACTTGTGCTAAAAGCGCAACTGGCAGGTATTGATGCCTGCAAAGAAAATGCGTTGTTTAGGGCACCCCATAACGCTGCGGTAGATGTTATAAAAAAAGGATTAATAGATATGGGTATTATTACCGCCCCTAACGATTTTGCCAAATATTTTTTTCATGGCACATCGCATTACTTAGGGCTTGATGTGCATGATGTAGGTAATTACGGTCGTTTAAAAGCAGGGCAAGTTATTACGGTTGAACCGGGCATTTATATTCCGGAAAATTCGCTTTGCGATAAAAAATGGTGGAACATTGGTGTGCGAATAGAAGATGATGTTTTAATAACTAATGGCGCTGCCGATGTACTTAGCGGAAAATTACCTAAAACAGTTGAAGAGATAGAAAAACTGATGAAGAAATAACATTCTGTAAAGCATGTTAATTCTGAAGCCGCTTATATTAATTAGCAATAAAACAATTCATATCTTTATGTTTTCTAAACTATGACCGAGCATATAAAATCAAAACTTCAAACCTCTATTGATCTAAAAACATCTTTGCTTTCAAACAAAGAAATAATTAATACAATAGAAAAAATAATTTTAGAAATTGTGAATTGCTACAAGCACGATGGTAAGGTACTTTGGTGCGGCAACGGCGGCAGCGCGGCAGACTCTCAGCATTTAGCAGCCGAGTTAAGCGGTAGGTATTATTATGATCGCCCCCCCCTATTTAGCGAAGCCTTACACGTAAATACAAGTTACATTACGGCAGTTGCCAACGATTATTCGTATGATGAAATTTATGCGCGGCTGGTTAAAGCCATGGGTCGCAAAGGCGATGTGTTGATAGGTTTATCTACCAGCGGTAATTCTGCCAATGTTATAAAAGCATTAAATGTTGCCAATGAAATTGGTATGGTAACTATTGGTTTTACAGGCGAAACAGGCGGCAAAATGAAAGAGGCCTGTCAATATTTAATAAACATTCCATCTAAAGATACACCACGCATACAAGAGTGCCACATGCTTTTTGGCCATACTATTTGCGAGGTAGTTGAAACTACCTTATTCCCACAAAATTAATGTTACAGGAAGTCGTTATTCTTGCCGGTGGCTTTGGTACACGCCTGCAAACTGTTGTTAATAATGTGCCAAAACCAATGGCACCTATAAACGGAAAACCTTTTTTAGATTATCTTTTAAAATACGTTTCCTATTACGGTATAAAAAAAGTAGTATTATCAGTCGGTTATTTATCCGAAAAAATTATCGCGCATTACGGTTCAAATTATAACGGATTAGAAATTGCTTATGCCATAGAAAAAGAACCTCTGGGTACAGGCGGCGGCATAAAAAAAGCGTTAGAGCAATGTACGTCATCAGAAGTGTTGGTGCTAAACGGAGATTCTTTTTTTGATATTAATTTACGATCATTTTATAATGCACACAGCGATGCCCTTTCTGATTGTTCTTTAACCCTGCGCCACCTTAGTAACGCCGCACGTTATGGTACCATTACCTTAGATGAATTTGACCTGATAGAAGATTTTAAAGAAAAGAACGGCGAAGATAAAGCAGGTATTATTAATGCCGGTGTTTATATAGTAAACCGCCAAACGTATAACGAAGAAACTCCTAAGCACAAAAACTTTTCGATTGAAAAAGATTTCTTTGAAAAAAAAATTAATAAATTAAAGATTCATGGATTTACTTACAATGGCTATTTTATAGATATTGGTATTCCTGAAGATTATAAAAAAGCGCAACATGACTTTGAAACATTTAAATATTGATAAAACCTGGACCTTGTTTTTAGACCGCGATGGTGTAATAAATAAAAGGCTGGAAGATGATTACGTCAAAACACTTTCTGAATTTGAATTTTTAGCAGGTGTACCCGAAGCCATGAAACAGTTTGCCGATTTGTTTGGTAAAATAGTTGTAGTTACTAACCAACAAGGTATTGGCAAAGGTTTTTATACAGAGAATGATCTGAATATAATACATCACTATATGGTGGATGAAATTGAAACACACGGCGGTAAAATAGATAAGGTTTATCATTCGCCATACTTATCTACCGACAATCATCAATGGCGCAAACCCAACATTGGCATGGCTTTACAGGCTAAAGAAGATTTTGCCGGTATAAATTTTACTAAGTCAATTATAATTGGAGATTCTATGAGTGATATGGAATTTGGCCGCAATGCAGGCATGGTTACCATCTATATAAATCCCGAAAAAGTAAGTGATGATAAAATAGATCATTGCTTTGAAAGCCTGAGCGAAGTTTCCAGATTTTTTTAATTACATATCTTTTTTATCTTCTTCGTGCTCATCATCGTCTGCATTTTCAATATCAAAAACAGGTACGTTTAAAATTTCTTTCTTTAATATACTTTTTTCTAAGGATAATAAAAAGCAAGGAAGTAAAATTAAATTACTGGTGTAAGCAATAAGCAAGGTTAACGAAAGTAGAATTCCTAAAGCAGCCGTTCCACCAAAATCTGAGAAGCCAAAAATGGCAAAACCAGTAGTTAAGATAATAGCGGTATAGATCATGCTGATACCTGTTTCGTGTATGGTTAAACTTACCGCTTTTGATATGCTTAATAATTTATTGCGGCGCATTTCATACCGATATTTTGTAAGGAAATAAAGCGTTCCATCACTCGAAATACCAAAGGCAATACTAAACACAAGTATCGTGCTTGGCTTTAACGGTACCGCTAAATAACCCATAATACCTGCTGTAATTAATAGAGCAATTAAACTAGGTATAATAGAAATTAATATCATACGTGGAGAAGCAAACAGCGTGAACATTAAAATAGCAATTAATATAATAGCCAGCACCACACTTTCTAAAAGATTGGTAATTAAAAACTCATTTCCTTTTAAAAACATAACGCAGTTGCCGGTTAGTTTAATATCATAGCATTCATTTTCCTGCATCCATTTATTTTCTTCGTAATCATAATTAAAAGCACTGTCAACACGTGGTTTCAATTCTTTTAAAAGTTGTTTAATTCTTACCGAACCAACATCTTTTATATTGGCGCTAACACGTGTAACTTTACGACTGCTATCAATAAAAGCCAATAATTGTTTTTGAGAGCTACTTTGGTTTTGTTGGATGTATTCGGCAACTTTTTTTAATTCGGTTACAGATGGTAATCTGTAGTATTTAGGGTCGCCGCCTTTGTATGCCTGATACGCAAATTTAACACCTTCGGTAACAGATAATGGTTTAGAAAATTCGGTATACTGTGCCAACACTTTCTGCATTTTATTAATGCGATACAAAGCCCTTGCACTATTTGAGAAAACACCATTTTCGCGTTTAGTATTTATGGTAATTTCAAAGGGAAGTACACCACCGTTCTTTTCTTCAAAATAATGAAGATCGGTTAATACAGGATCTTTTTTAGGAAGGTCGTCTACTACATAACCTAAAGCTTTTATCTGCGTTAAACCATAACCTGCCACTAAACAAATAAAAACAGTTATGATATAAATCAGTTTTCTTTTATGTTTAGTTAAGTGATCTATCTTGCTTAATAAAGCAGTTAATTTTTTTCCTTCTATATGCCTTATATGTTTCTCAGGAGGTGCAGGAAGGTAGCTGAAAATAGCGGGCACTATCATCATAGAAAAAGCATAAGTTGCCATAACGCTGATGGATGATATTAAACCAAACTCAAAAAAGATGTAATTTTTAATGGTACAGAAAACAGCAAAACCAATGGCGGTGGTAAAGTTTGCGAAAAATAGAGAAACGCTGCTTCTTTCAATAGCAATATGTAAAGCCTTCATTTTATTATGATGGCGGGCAAATTCGGTGTGATATTTATTTAGAATGAGGATGCAATTAGGAACGCCGATAACAATAATTAAAGGAGGAATGATAGCACTCATGGCGGTAAGTTTAAACCCGAATAAAACTAATAAGCCAACACTAAAAACAACGCCACAACTAACTACTAACAAAGAAAAAATTACGGAATAAAAACTTCTAAAAAAGAAGAATAAAACCAAGCCGGTTGCCATAATAGTAAGCGCTAAAAAGAAAGTTGTTTCATGTTGAATTTTACGTGCTACATTGGTACGTATATATGGCATGCCGGAGTAATGCAACTCAATACCAGTTTGTTTTGAGAAAGCATCTCCTTTGGCTTTAAGTGAATCTGTAATGCTTAAACGGTTTTTTGTATTAAGGTCTTTCCTATTAAAAGTAACGGCAATTAAGGTTGAATTTGTTTTGGTATTAAATATAATACCGTCGTAAAATTTTAACCGGGTAATTTTTTCCCAAAGAGAATCTAACGCTTCTTGCGTTTTTGGTTGTTGGGTAAACAACTTTTTCATTTCGAATTTACCGGCACTATCGTTTAAAACAATTTCTTGCAAACGCCCCACAGATAGTACGTTTTCAATACCTTGGGTAGTTTTTAACTTATCTCCTAATTTGCACCAGGCATTAAAATTATCTAATTTTTTAAGCGGCGTAATTTCTGTACCAATAACTAAAACCGAACCATCTTGGCCGAATTTACTTTTAAAATATTCGTAGTCTATACTGGCTGTATCGCTATCCGGTAGCAGCTTGGCAAAAAAATAAGTTATCTCAACATCTTTTGCTTTAAAGCCCATAAAGGCGGTAATACCCGCAACAAACAGTAAAAAAAATATCCTGTATCGTAAAATAATTCTTGCTAAAAACTTCATAAATATCTAATCAAATAAAAATGCAAAATAACGTAATTATTTAAATTATAAGATTTAATTAAACCTAAAAATAAGCGTAATTTTGCGTTATGCCCCGTATTTTATCAATAGATTATGGTACAAAACGTACCGGTATTGCCGTTACAGATACCTTGCAAATTATAGCCACAGGCCTTACCACCATTCACACCCAAACGCTTTTTGATTTTATAGATAATTACCTAAAAACCGAAAAAGTGGAGTGTATTATTATCGGAAATCCAAAAAAACTCGATAATACACCATCCGATAGCGCGCAACATGTGGTTGGTTTTACCCGAAAATTAAAAGAAAAATATCCGGAAATAAAAATAGATATGCTTGATGAACGGTTTACCTCTGTAATGGCAAGCGAAGCCATGATAGCTGCCGGCAGCACTAAAAAGCAACGCAGGGATAAAGGAACTATTGATATGATAAGTGCTGTTTTATTGCTGCAAAACTACCTCGAGAAAAAAAAGTTTAATTTTTAATGAAAAAAATTAAATATTTTTTCAACTAATCAAAAATTATACCTAAATTTGCACTCCCTTTTTAAGGAGAACAGTTCTTTGTAACAGAAAAACACCAATAAAAATGCCGAAATAGCTCAGCTGGTAGAGCAACTGACTTGTAATCAGTAGGTCGCTGGTTCGATTCCAGTTTTCGGCTCTTGTGCGGGGTAATACCAGAGTGGCCAAATGGGGCAGACTGTAAATCTGCTGACTTCGTCTTCGGTGGTTCGAATCCATCTTACCCCACAAGGCAAACCATTTGGAGAGATGTAGATTTTATTAATTGTAGAATTTAAATTCTATGAATTTTTTAAATCTACAACTCAATAATTGATTTGGTAAAGCGGAAGTAGCTCAATTGGTAGAGCTCCAGCCTTCCAAGCTGGAGGTTGCGGGTTCGAGACCCGTCTTCCGCTCCACGGCCTCACTAGCTGTTGTAGCTCAGTGGTAGAGCACTTCCTTGGTAAGGAAGAGGTCGGCAGTTCAATCCTGCTCAACAGCTCTATAAAAAGTAATACAACAAAAAAGACAGTAACTAATAAAATAAACAAAAAAAACAAAACAAAATGGCTAAAGAAAAATTCGAACGTAACAAACCCCACGTAAATGTTGGTACTATTGGTCACGTAGATCATGGTAAAACTACATTAACCGCTGGCATTACTGCTGTTTTAGCTGAAAAAGGATGGGCAGCAGTAAGAGATTTCTCCTCAATTGATAATGCGCCTGAAGAAAAAGAGCGTGGTATTACAATTAACACTTCACACGTTGAGTACGAAACTTCACAACGTCACTACGCACACGTTGATTGCCCGGGTCACGCGGATTACGTAAAAAACATGGTTACAGGTGCTGCCCAAATGGATGGTGCAATATTAGTTGTTGCTGCTACAGATGGTCCAATGCCTCAAACACGTGAGCACATTCTTTTAGCTCGTCAGGTTGGCGTTCCTAAAATTGTTGTGTTTATGAACAAAGTTGATATGGTTGAAGATCCTGAATTATTGGATCTTGTTGAAATGGAAATTCGTGAGTTATTAACTTTCTATAAATTTGATGGTGATAACACACCAATCATTCGTGGTTCTGCTTTAGGTGGATTAAATAAAGATCCATTGTGGACTCCAAAAATTATGGAATTAATGGATGCAGTTGATTCTTTTATCCCAACTCCGGTTCGTGATAGAGAAAAACCATTCTTGATGCCGGTTGAAGATGTATTTACAATCACTGGTCGTGGTACAGTTGCTACAGGTAAAATCGAATCAGGTGTTGTTAACACAGGTGAAGAGGTTGAAATTATTGGTATGCAAGAAACCAAAATGAAATCTGTTTGTACAGGTGTTGAAATGTTCCGTAAGATTCTTGATACTGGTGAAGCCGGAGATAACGTAGGTATTTTATTACGTGGTATCGATAAAAAAGATATCCGTCGTGGTATGGTAATTGCAAAACCAGGTTCTATTACACCTCATACTGAATTTAAAGCTGAGGTTTATATCTTGAAAAAAGAAGAAGGTGGACGTCACACTCCGTTTCATAACAAATATCGCCCTCAATTTTACATGCGTACAACTGACGTAACTGGAGAAATTGATTTACCAGAAGGACGCGAGATGGTTATGCCAGGTGATAACGTTACAATTACTGTAAAATTAATCGTTCCGGTTGCAATGGACAAAGGTTTACGTTTCGCTATCCGTGAGGGTGGTCGTACTGTAGGTGCTGGTCAGGTAACTGAAATTATAAAATAATTACACACGCTAAATGGTTAAATGGCAGGGCAAATTGCTCTTGCCATTTTGCCGTTTAAAATGGGTAACGGTTTACGGGCGTAGTTCAATGGTAGAATAGCGGTCTCCAAAACCGTTGATGGGAGTTCGAATCTCTCCGCCCGTGCAGAAGTAACAGTTTGTTTTTTAGAACTTTAAATTAAAAGTAATGAGCATCAGAACATACATAGAAGAAACAACTACCGAGTTAGTACAAAAAACATCTTGGCCAACTTGGAAAGAATTGCAAGAAAGCGCAGTTGTTGTATTAGTTGCCTCAGCTATGATAGCTATGGTTATTTGGCTAATGGATACTGGTTTTAGTAAATTAATGGAATTAGCTTATCAACTGCTAAATAATCTATAAAGATGAGCGAACAAGTAAAAACAAAAAAAGAAGCTCCCGTACTTAAATGGTACGTTGTTCGTGCTATTAGCGGCCAAGAGAAAAAAGTAAAACAATATATTGAAATGGAAATTAACCGCCTAAAGCTGAACGATTACGTGGCTCAGGTATTAATTCCTACCGAAAAAATTATACAAGTACGCAATGGTAAAAAAATAGCCAAAGAGCGTTCTTTCTACCCAGGTTATGTACTTATTGAAGCTATTTTAGTTGGAGAAATACAACACATTATAAAAAACATTACCAGTGTTATTGGCTTTTTAGGTGAAACTAAAGGCGGAGAACCTGTGCCAATGCGCATTGCAGAGGTAAATCGTATTTTAGGTAAAGTTGATGAATTAACAGAATCTGAAGGTACAGTATCTAATACATACACCGTTGGAGAATCTATTAAAGTAATTAACGGGCCATTTAACGGCTTTAATGGCGTTATTGAAGAAATTATCGAAGAGAAGAAAAAAATTAAAGTAACCGTAAAAATATTCGGACGCAAAACTCCTGTAGAGCTAGGCTTTGGAGAAGTAGAGCGCGAATAAACAAAAAACAACCGGCCTATTGGCAAGATTAATGATGGCGCTTTATCGCTGCTTCCAACATTAGTAATCAATCCAAAAAGACCAAATTAAAACAAATAATAATGGCAAAAGAGTTATCAGCACTTGTAAAACTACAAATTAAAGGAGGGGCAGCAAACCCATCGCCACCAATAGGACCTGCATTAGGTGCAAAAGGTGTAAACATAATGGAGTTTTGCAAACAGTTTAATGCTCGTACGCAAGAACAAGCCGGCAAATTATTACCTGTAATCATTAATGTTTACATGGATAAAACGTTTGATTTTGTAATTAAACGTACACCGGTAGCGGCACAAATCATGGAATTGGGCAAAATTAAATTAGGTTCAGGCGAAAGCAATCGTAAAAAAGTAGGTAGTATTACTTGGGATCAAGTAAAAACTATTGCTACTGATAAAATTGTAGATATGAATTGTTTTACAATGGAATCTGCAATGAAAATGGTTGCTGGAACTGCGCGTAGTATGGGTGTTACCGTAACTGGTGACGCACCTTTTAAAAACTAATCAAATAAAAACAAAAAATGGCAACGTTAACTAAAAAAAGAAAAGCAGTTGAAGGCAAAGTAGATGCCAACAAAGCTTATACAGTTGCGGAGGCTTCTAAACTTGTAAAAGAAATTACAACTACGAAGTTTGACGCATCTGTGGATCTTGCGATCCGTTTAGGAGTTGATCCACGTAAAGCTAACCAAATGGTTCGCGGTGTTGTAACCTTACCTCACGGTACTGGTAAAACAATGCGCGTATTAGCCCTTGTTCCTGCAGATAAAGAAGCAGAAGCAAAAGCAGCCGGTGCAGACTTTATTGGATTAGATGACTATATTGAAAAAATTAAAGGCGGTTGGACAGATATCGACGTAATTGTAACAGTTCCACAGGTAATGGGTAAACTAGGTGCATTAGGTCGTGTATTAGGTCCCCGTGGTTTAATGCCAAATCCTAAAACCGGTACGGTAACTATGGATATTGGTAAAGCAGTAACCGAAGCAAAAAATGGTAAAATTGACTTTAAAGTTGATAAAGCCGGTATTATTCACGCAGGTATTGGTAAAGTATCGTTTGACGCAGCTAAATTAGCTGAAAACGCAGCCGAATTACTAAATACTATCGTAAAACTTAAGCCTTCATCGGCAAAAGGAGCTTACGTAAGAAGCGTTTATATGAGCAGCACCATGAGCCCAGGTATAGCTTTAGACACTAAATCCTTTAACTAATATTAGATGAAAAAAGAAGAAAAAACACAAGTAATAGAAACCCTGGTAGAAAAGCTTAACGCTAACACAAAAATCTATCTGGCAGACTGTTCTTCTTTAACAGTAGAAAAAGTAAACCAGCTAAGAAAAGAGTGTTTCGATAAAAAAATTTCTATTCAAGTAGTAAAAAACAGCTTGCTTAAAAAAGCATTAGAGCGGGCTAGCGATAGCCGTTTAGCTGATATGATACCTGCTTTGAAAGGAAATACAGCCCTTATGTTTGCTGAAACTTCTAATGGCCCTGCAAAGGTTATTAAAGATTTCCGTAAAAAAGGCAACGAAAAACCTTTATTAAAAGCTGCTTTTGTTGAAGAAACCGTATATATCGGAGATGACCAATTAGAAGCATTAGCTTCATTGAAATCTAAAAACGAACTTATTGCAGATGTGGTATCATTACTACAAGCTCCAATCCGTCGCGTAATAGGTGGTTTAGAAAACAAAAAACAAGAAGCTGCGGCTTAACTGTTAAAGAAAAAAACAAATAATTAAATTAAGAACAATTAAATAAAAAATAAAATGGCAGACGTAAAATCAATCGCTGAAACACTTGTAAACCTTACAGTAAAAGAAGTACAAGAATTAGCAACTGTTCTAAAAGACGAATATGGTATTGAACCAGCAGCAGCAGTAGTAATGGGCGGCGGTGGCGGCGAAGCTCCGGCAGCAAAAACATCTTTTGATGTAATATTGCTTGAAGCAGGTGCTGCAAAATTAGGTGTAGTTAAAGTTGTTAAAGACTTAACTGGCCTAGGTTTAAAAGAAGCTAAAGATTTAGTAGATGGTGCTCCAAAAGCAGTAAAAGAAGGTATTGCTAAAGAAGAAGCAGAATCTATTAAAAAAGCTCTTGAAGACGCCGGTGCAAAAGTTGAGGTTAAGTAATTTTTCTCATAAAATTAGGATTGGGTGTAGCTTGTAAAAGCATCGCCCTTTCCTTATTTGTTGCAACTGCAATAACTACTCCTAAAATAAACGTCCTTCCGAACTTGTTTCGGAATCGCAAAAAAGATGCTGAAACAAGTTCAGCATGACAAATTGGATAGAGATTTAAAAGCAACAACGGGCATCTTTTTGTAACTTATTGTATAACCTAAAAACTAATAAGCTTTGGCCTCAGCAAAAAAACCACAGAGAATAAATTTCTCTCAAGTAAAATTCCCGGTAGATTACCCGGATTTATTGGATATACAAATTCAATCATTTAAAGATTTTTTTCAATTAGAAACTACATCTGATAACCGCAACGAAGAAGGGTTATTCCGTGTGTTTTCTGAAAATTTTCCGATAACTGATGCACGTAATCAATTCGTGCTTGAGTTTTTAGATTATTTTATTGATCCACCTCGCTACGCACTAGAAGAGTGTGTTGAACGTGGTTTAACTTACAGCGTTCCCTTAAAAGCGAAACTTCGCCTTTATTGTACCGATCCTGAACACGAAGATTTTGAAACAATTGTACAAGATGTATATCTTGGTACTATTCCATATATGACTAGCCGCGGCTCATTCGTTATTAACGGAGCTGAGCGTGTTATTGTATCTCAGTTGCACCGTTCTCCGGGTGTGTTTTTCGGCCAAAGCCGTCACGCAAACGGAACAAAATTGTATTCTGCACGTGTAATTCCTTTTAAAGGAGCATGGATAGAATTTGCAACCGATATCAATAATGTGATGTACGCATACATCGATCGTAAGAAAAAACTTCCGGTAACAACGTTATTACGTTCTATCGGTTTTGAAAGCGATAAACAAATTCTTGAAATATTTGGTCTTGCTGATGAAGTAAAAGTTTCTAAAGCAGGCTTAAAACGTGAAATTGGTAGAAAATTAGCAGCTCGTGTGTTAAAAAAATGGACTGAAGATTTTGTAGATGAAGATACCGGAGAGGTTGTATCTATTGAGCGTAACGAAGTATTAATTGAGCGTGAAATTATTTTAGAAGACGCTCATATTGATATGATTGTTGATGCCGGTGTAAAAGATATTATCTTACACAAACAAGATGCCAACACATCTGATTACGCAATTATCTACAACACGTTACAAAAAGATCCTACAAACTCTGAAAAAGAAGCGATTGAGCATATTTATCGTTTGCTTCGTAACGCAGAGCCACCAGATGAAGAAACTGCACGTGGTGTAATTGATAAATTGTTCTTCTCTGATAAACGTTATGATTTAGGAGAAGTTGGTCGTTTCCGTATCAATAAAAAATTGGGTATCGAAACACCCATGAACGTTCGCGTTCTTACAAAAGAAGATATCATCTTAATTATAAAATACCTGATTGAACTTATCAACTCTAAAACAGATGTTGATGATATTGATCACTTATCAAACCGTCGTGTACGTACTGTAGGCGAGCAATTATTTGCTCAGTTTGGCGTAGGTTTAGCTCGTATGGCTCGTACCATTCGTGAGCGTATGAACGTTCGTGATAACGAGGTATTTACCCCGATAGATTTAATTAATGCTAAAACATTATCATCTGTTATCAACTCATTCTTTGGTACAAATCAGCTATCTCAGTTTATGGATCAAACCAATCCATTATCTGAAATTACGCATAAACGACGCCTATCGGCACTAGGGCCAGGAGGTTTAAGTCGTGAGCGTGCAGGTTTTGAGGTTCGTGACGTTCACTATACGCACTACGGTCGTTTGTGTACAATCGAAACGCCGGAGGGTCCAAATATTGGTTTAATATCTTCACTTTGTGTTTATGCAAAAGTTAACCGTTTAGGCTTTATTGAAACACCTTATCGCATGGTAAATGACGGTAAAGTAGATATCAATAAACCAATTACGTACTTAACTGCCGAAGAAGAAGACTTAAAAACGATTGCGCAGGCAGGTCAGGATTTAGATGATAAAGGAAACTTTGCAAACGATATGGTAAAATGCCGTAACGAAAGTGATTTTCCTATTGTTGAGCCGGCAAAAGTTCAGATGATGGATGTGGCGCCAAATCAAATTGCATCGGTAGCGGCAAACTTAATTCCGTTCCTAGAGCATGATGATGCCAACCGTGCTTTGATGGGATCGAACATGCAACGTCAGGCAGTTCCATTAATGCGCGCACAAGCTCCAATTGTTGGTACAGGTATCGAAGCTCGCGTAGCGCGTGATTCTCGTGTACTTATTAATGCAGAAGGAGATGGTGTTGTTGAATACGTTGATTCTAACGAAGTTGTTATAAAATATAGCCGTTCTGAAGAAGAGCGTTTGGTAAGTTTTGAAGGAGATGTGAAACGTTACGCGTTAACCAAATTTAAAAAAACCAACCAAAGCACTTGTGTAAACTTAAAACCAATTGTTAAAAAAGGCGATAAAGTTACCAAAGGACAAATTTTAACGGAAGGATATGCAACCGAAGGCGGAGAACTTGCTTTAGGTATTAACTTAAAAGTGGCGTTTATGCCATGGAAAGGTTACAACTTTGAGGATGCTATCGTTATCAGCGAAAAAATTGTTCGTGATGATATCTTTACCTCATTACATGTTGATGAATATTCTTTAGATGTGCGCGATACTAAACGTGGTATGGAAGAGTTAACTCCGGATATACCAAACGTTAGCGAAGATGCTACTAAAGATTTGGACGAACATGGTATGATTCGTATTGGTGCAGAGGTTAAAGAAGGTGATATTTTAATTGGAAAAATTACTCCAAAAGGAGAATCAGATCCTTCGCCGGAAGAAAAATTATTACGCGCTATCTTTGGTGACAAAGCCGGTGATGTAAAAGATGCTTCTTTACGCGTTCCGCCATCAACTCGTGGTATCGTTATCGATAAACGTTTATATTCTCGTGCTGTAAAAGATAAAAAAGCAAAACTTGAAGAAAAAGGTTTAGTTGATAAATTAGATGCTGATTATCAAAAAAATATCAGCGATACGAAAGATCAATTAATTGAAAAATTGTTCTCTTTAGTTAATGGTAAAACTTCTCAAGGAGTATTAAACAACCTAAAAGAAGAAGTTATCACTAAAGGAACTAAATTCACTCAAAAATTATTAGAAAAACTAACCTTTAACGAAGTTAACCCTGATAATTGGACGACTGATAAAGACATCAACAACTCAATTAAACGTTTGTTGCACAACTACATGATTCGTTACAACGATTTAATGGGTAAACACAAGCGCGAAAAATTTCAAATTACCGT
Organism: Bacteroidia bacterium; assembly: GCA_038206945.1. Classification (GTDB taxonomy): domain Bacteria; phylum Bacteroidota; class Bacteroidia; order B-17B0; family Aurantibacillaceae; genus PALSA-968. The sequence continues at coordinate 43,091 of JBBRAG010000018.1, forward strand.
TGGTGATGAGCTACCTGCGGGAATTGTTCAAATGGCAAAAGTTTATATCGCTTCTAAACGTAAATTACGTGTAGGTGATAAAATGGCTGGTCGTCATGGTAACAAAGGTGTTGTTGCCCGTATCGTTAAAGAAGAAGATATGCCATTTTTGGCAGACGGAACTCCGGTTGATATCGTTCTAAACCCACTTGGTGTGCCATCTCGTATGAACATTGGGCAGATTTATGAAACCGTATTAGCTTGGGCTGGTCAAAAATTAGGGGTTAAATTCTCAACTCCAATATTTGACGGAGCTTCATTAGAAGATTTGGATAAATATTGCGCAGAAGCCGGTGTACCTCAATATGGTAAAACATATTTGTACGACGGTGGAACAGGTGAGCGTTTTGATCAACAAGGTACAGTAGGTATCATTTACATGATAAAACTACACCACATGGTTGACGATAAAATGCACGCACGTTCAATTGGGCCATACTCATTAATTACACAACAACCATTGGGCGGTAAAGCACAATTTGGTGGTCAGCGTTTTGGTGAGATGGAGGTTTGGGCACTTGAAGCTTATGGCGCAGCAAATATCTTGCAAGAGTTATTAACCGTTAAATCTGATGATGTAATGGGCCGTGCTAAAGCATACGAAGCTATTGTTAAAGGCGAAAACCTTGGTACACCGGGCATTCCAGAATCATTCAACGTATTGTTGCATGAGTTAAGAGGCTTGGGCTTAGAAATAACCCTAGACTAATACTTTTTAATTCCTCTCCCGATTATTTTGGGAGAGGAATTTATAAATTTGAGCTAAATTTTAATAAAGAAAAGATAAAACATGGCTTTCAGAAAAGAAACAAAATTAAAATCAAACTTTACAAAGGTTACCATAAGCCTTGCCTCGCCTGAAGCGATATTAAATCGTTCAAGCGGAGAGGTTTTAAAACCTGAAACTATAAATTATCGTACTTACAAACCAGAGCGCGACGGATTATTCTGTGAGCGTATTTTTGGACCTGTAAAAGATTACGAATGTCATTGCGGTAAATACAAACGTATTCGTTACAAAGGCATTATTTGCGACCGTTGTGGTGTTGAAGTAACAGAAAAGAAAGTTCGCAGAGAGCGTATGGGGCACATTAGCCTTGTTGTTCCGGTGGCACACATTTGGTATTTCCGTTCATTACCAAGCAAAATTGGTTATTTGTTAGGCCTTCCTACCAAAAAATTAGAAATGATTGTTTATTACGAACGTTATGTAGTAATTAACGCCGGTGCGGCTTCTCAAGTGGCTACCTTAGATTTTTTAACAGAAGAAGAATACTTAAACATTGTAGATACACTTCCAAAAGAAAACGCTTTATTAGACGATTCAGATCCTGAGAAATTCATTGCCAAAATGGGTGGCGAAGCTTTATATGATTTGTTACAACGTACTGATTTAGATGGTTTATCTTTCGAATTGCGTCATAAAGCAAATACAGAAACCTCTCAACAACGTAAAAACGAAGCATTAAAACGCCTTCAGGTAATTGAAGCGTTCCGTCATGCTAACGAAAACGTAGTTAATCGCCCGGAGTGGATGATTATTAAAACGGTTCCGGTTATTCCACCAGAATTGCGCCCCTTAGTTCCCTTGGATGGTGGTCGTTTTGCAACGTCAGATTTAAATGATTTATATCGTCGTGTTATTATTCGTAATAACCGTTTAAAACGTTTAATAGAAATTAAAGCTCCGGATGTAATTTTACGTAATGAAAAACGTATGTTGCAAGAATCAGTTGACTCTTTGTTTGACAACTCGCGTAAAGCCAATGCTGTTAAAACAGAAAGCAACCGTGCTTTAAAATCATTATCAGATTCCTTAAAAGGTAAACAAGGTAGGTTCCGTCAAAATTTATTAGGAAAACGTGTAGATTATTCGGCTCGTTCGGTAATTGTTGTAGGACCTGAATTAAAATTACATGAGTGTGGCCTTCCAAAAGAAATGGCTGCTGAGCTATTTAAACCATTTATTATCCGCAAAATGCTTGAACGTGGGGTAGTAAAAACAGTAAAATCAGCTAAAAAATTAGTAGAGAAAAAAGAAGCAATTGTTTGGGATATTTTAGAAAATGTATTGAAAGGACATCCGGTTATGTTAAACCGCGCCCCAACACTACACAGATTAGGTATCCAGGCTTTTCAACCAAAATTAGTTGAAGGAAAAGCAATTCAGTTACACCCATTAGTTTGTACTGCGTTTAACGCCGATTTTGATGGTGATCAAATGGCTGTGCATCTTCCGTTAGGAAACGCAGCCATTTTGGAAGCTCAAATATTGATGTTAGCCTCTCACAACATTTTAAATCCTTCAAACGGTGCGCCAATTGCGGTTCCGTCTCAGGATATGGTGCTTGGTCTTTATTATTTAACCAAAGGAAAACGTAACATTAAAGGTGATGAAGTTAAAGGTGAAGGTATGACCTTCTACTCACCGGATGAAGTAATTATTGCTTACAACGAAAAACGCGTTGATTTGCACGCTATGATTAAAGTGCGTGTTGACAATGCGCTTGAAGAAGATGTGTTAACCAAAAAAATAATTGAAACAACCGTAGGGCGTGTAATGTTCAACTTAGTTGTTCCGCACGAAGCAGGTTATATCAATGAATTATTGACTAAAAAATCGCTTCGTGACATTATCGGTACCGTGTTGAAAAAAACAGGTATGGCTAAAACAGCTAAATTCTTAGATGATATCAAAGAACTTGGTTTTAAAACAGCCTTCCGTGGTGGTTTATCGTTTAACTTAGGTGATATTCAAACACCTGCTGATAAAGTAAAACTAATTGCTGATGCGCACGTACAAGTGGCAGAAGTGTTAGCTAACTACAACATGGGTTTCATTACCAACAACGAGCGTTACAACCAAATTATTGACGTTTGGACGCACACCAACTCTAAAGTAACAAAAAAAGTATTAGATGCTTTAAGCTCTGATAAACAAGGGTTTAACTCGGTTTACATGATGTTAGATTCTGGTGCTCGTGGTAGTAAAGAACAAATTAAACAGTTAAGCGGAATGCGTGGTTTGATGGCTAAGCCTCAAAAAGCAGGTTCTGGTGGAGCTGAAATTATCGAAAACCCGGTATTATCTAACTTTCGTGAAGGTTTATCAATTTTAGAATACTTTATTTCTACTCACGGTGCTCGTAAAGGTTTGGCCGATACTGCACTAAAAACGGCTGATGCGGGTTACTTAACGCGTCGTTTAGTTGATGTGGCGCAAGATGTAATTATTACAGAATCAGATTGCGGTACTTTACGTGGATTAACTGCTGTGGCATTAAAAAATAATGACGAAGTAGTAGAATCTTTATACGATCGTTTATTAGGCCGTGTTGCTTTAGCTGATGTTTATCATCCATTAACAGGTGATTTAGTAGCTACAGGTGGCGAACTAATTGATGAAAAAACAGCCGAATTAATTGGTAAATCTCCAATAGAATCAGTTGAAATACGTTCTGTATTAACTTGCGAAAGCCGCCAGGGTGTTTGTGCCAAATGCTACGGACGTAACTTAGGTAACGGTAAATTTGTACAATTGGGTGAGGCAGTAGGTGTTATTGCAGCACAATCAATTGGTGAGCCGGGTACACAGTTAACGTTACGTACATTCCACGTTGGTGGTACGGCAAGTAACACAGCAGCGGCATCTAAATTAGAAGCTAAGTATGATGGTATTGCTGATATTGAAGAATTACGCACCGTAAATCGTGTTAATCCTGATGGAGCAAAAGTAACCGTGGTTATTGGTCGTTCTACAGAGATGCGTATTTCTGATCCAAACACAGGTATTACCCTTACAACCGGTAACATTCCTTACGGATCTCAATTATATATTAAAGCAGGAGATAAAGTTAAAAAAGGACAACTTATTTGCGATTGGGATGCTTACAACGCCGTTATTGTATCAGAGTTTGCAGGTTCTGTAGATTATGAACATATCGAAGAAGGAAGCACTTTCCGTGAAGAAGCCGATGAACAAACCGGATTTAAAGAAAAAGTAATCATTGAAAGCCGCGATAAAACGAAGAGCCCGATGATGAAAATTGTAAACAAAAAAGGCGAAGTTCTTAAATCGTATAACATTCCGGTTGGAGCACACATTGTTGTGGAAGAAGGAGAAGCTATTGAACTTGGTAAAGTGTTGGTAAAAATACCTCGCGTAACAGGTAAAGTAGGTGATATTACAGGTGGTTTACCTCGTGTTACCGAGTTATTCGAAGCTCGTAACCCAAGCAACCCGGCTGTAGTTGCCGAAATTGATGGTATTGTATCTTTTGGAAAAATTAAACGTGGTAACCGCGAGGTTTTAGTGGAAGCTAAAACGGGCGAAAAACGCACCTACTTAGTATCATTATCTAAACACATTTTAGTGCAAGAAAATGACTTTGTACGCGCCGGAGATTCATTATCAGACGGTTCAATCAGTCCTGGTGATATCTTAGCAATTAAAGGCCCAACTGCCGTACAAGAATATATTGTGAATGAAATTCAGGAGGTATATCGTTTACAGGGACAAAAACTGAACGATAAACACTTTGAAACAATTGTTCGTCAAATGATGCGTAAAGTTGAAATTGAAGATCCGGGCGATACTATTTTCTTAGAAAAACAAATGGCTAATAAAATCGATTTCATGAAAGAAAACGACCGTTTGTTTGGTATGAAAGTAGTTGTTGAAGCAGGAGATTCTGCCGAAGTAAAAGCCGGTATGATTTTATCTTCTCGCAGATTACGCGATATCAACTCATCCTTAAAACGTAAAGATCATAAACAAGTAGAAGCCCGTGATGCTGTACCTGCAACTGCAAACTCAGTATTACAAGGTATTACGCGTGCATCTTTACAAACCAGCAGTTGGTTATCTGCCGCATCGTTCCAAGAAACTACAAAAGTGTTGAACGAAGCAGCCATTAATGGCAAAGTAGATTTCTTAAAAGGCTTAAAAGAAAACGTAATTGTAGGTCACTTAATTCCGGCAGGAACGGGTATCCGTCAGTACGAAAAGCTAATTGTAGGAAGCAAAGAAGAATACGAGCAACTAATGGCTTCTAAAGAAGAAATAGAAGAAGAAGCATAATTGCAGATAGCAGGTAACATTTATCAGTTATCATATAAAAAAGGGTTTCATGAAAATGGAACCCTTTTTTTGTGCTGGTTTTTTTACCGTCATATTGAACTTGTTTGGCTTCGCCGATTTTCAATTCAGCATCCATGTAATTAATTTTTATGGATATAGACTATTAGATACCTACGAAAAATAACGTTTCTTATAAAAGATTGATGCCATACTTAGCCTATCGAAGTATGAAAGTTACTGCCCCACGTTTCGACAAGCTCAACATGATGTTTTTAATGTATTCAACAAAAATTTTACAAACCTAAAACAGTTTTTAATTTGGCATAACCTGTTTTGCTAAGCGTAATTTTAACACCGCTTTTTAGTAAAGCAACATGCGTATCTTTTTCTAGCGCAGCTTCTATTTTTGTAATTTGATGCACCTGCACAATATATGAACGATGTACACGTACAAATTGGGCGGTGTTAAGTGTCTGCTCAAAATAACTCATGGTCTTCTTTTTAAGCGAGTAACCATCTTTGGTAAATATCTTTACATAATCATCATACGCTTCTATATACTGTATTTCGTTAACCGGTATAATTTTTATGTTGTTGCCATTTTTAACCACTACCCTACTCTGCTCTTCGGGTTGTTTTTGCACGCTTTCTAATAAAGAAGTTGTATTTAATTTTGTTTCAGTATTGCTATGCTGCTCTTTCCATTTTTTAAGAGCTTTATTAAAACGTTCTTTGCTAAAAGGTTTTAAAAGATAATCAATGGCATGCGCCTCAAAAGCTTTAATGGCGTACTCATCATAAGCAGTAGTAAATATTACCGATACGGGGTAATCTATCAATTCAAGCATTTCGAAGCCTGTAATTTTGGGCATTTGTATATCTAAAAAAATAACATCGGGCTTGTGCTGCATAATAGCTTTTACACCTTCAAAGCCATCTTTACATTCTTGCAACACTTCTATCTCAGTATCATCTTGTAAATATTCTTTTACAATAGATCTTGCCAAAGGCTCATCATCTATAATAATGGTTTTTATCATATTTTTTGGGGTATGATTACGGTTGTTGTATATAAATTTTTATCGACATTTGTCTTAACTAAATCATTCCTAAAGAATAAAAGATATAATCTTCGCTGTACCGATTTTAAGCCAAACCTTGTACCTTTATTGGGTTGCGCAGTCTCCGCATCAAAAGGGTTTGTAATGGTTATTAATAGCTCGTTGTTTTGTACAGCTGTAGTTATTTTAATAACCACCGAACCAATAGTATCATATAAACCAAACTTAATAGCGTTCTCTACCAAAGGTTGCAACAATAGTGGCGGCAACACGAACGATAAACTTTTTTCATCTGTGTTTATTTCTGTGCTTAATCTATGGCCAAACCTAACTTTTTCTATTTCTAAATAAAGTTGCAAGTGTTTTAATTCTTCTTCTAAAGTAAGCGTATGATGTTCATCTTTCTTTAACGTGCCGCGCAAAAAATCTGATAATTGCTGTATCATTTTACGAGCTTCCTCAGGCTTTGAACCGGCCAAAGCACTAATAGAATTAAGGCTGTTGAATAAAAAATGCGGTTGTAGTTGCTGGCGTAATTCTGTCAGTTCGGCTTCGCGTACCAATTTTTCAGCATCAGTTTTACGTTCTTCATTTTCTTTCTGACTAATGGCATTATTAAATATCCAGCGCAGTGCGGCGGTACAGGTTATAACTAAAAACGCAATGCCAAAACGTATTAAAAAAGATTTATTGCAAAGAGTAGTGTAATCAACATCGCCTATAAAAATATACAGCAAAATAACGTTGGTAAGTTTGGCGCATATAAAAGCCAATGCAAATAAAGAAAGCAAGATTTTATATCCGTTCTTTTTATTGGGTGTGTACCAACGTAACATCATACCCACACCATAACACGCTGCTGCCAGTAAAACATTATTTAATAAACTATCTGTAAGTGCAACCTGCCAGTTAAACCCAAATTGATGAAACACCAATGCATGAAAACACGACCATAGTACCCAATAAATACTGAATGCAAAACCAAGTTTTTTATAGGAGATAGTTTCTGCCACTATTTAAAATATATACACAAAGTTACTAAGCGTTTCTATGGTGCGTTCTTTTTGTTTTACACTATTAATGTAGTTGGCGGCATCTTCGGTTTCTTCGGTGTTTGAATATATTTGCGCCCCATCTTCCATATTCTTTAATTCTATTAACTCCAACACGCCTATATATTTCCAACTTACGTTTTCTTTTTTGTCATTTAAAAAAGAAGTTTCTTCTTCTTTGCCTTTGATGCGTGCTTTTACCAAGGCTTCATTTTCTGTCTTGGCTTCAAAAATACGAAATTGCTCATCAAACTGTGGGGTGTGTTTGCCATCGCCGCTAACTATTTGAAAGGCTAATTTTGCCATATATTTATGCATGTTGCTGGTTGGTTTAATAGGTTGATTGGTACAGATTTTAAATATTCTTTTTCTTTCTTTAACTATCATGTTTTTTGTATGCTGTACCTTGTAATTTGTATTCAGACTGATGTACAGCATACAGCATACAGCATACAGGGTACGATTTTTTTAATAACTTCTTATATCAATACCGCCAAAAACAGCCGATCCTTTTATGATCAATATTTTATCGGGGTTTCTTGCCTCATGCTGGTTAGCGCGCTTATCTTCTACACCGCCAAAAATGGTATCCATCTTATCTATCTGCACTTCCCAATTGCCCGGTACTATAATTTTAATGCCGCCAAAAACCTGTTTAAGTTCTAAAATAACGGTACCGTTTATATCTGCCTGACTCAAATTAATTTCTCCGCCGCCAAATACACAAGATATTACACCACCTTTAAAATCTTTTGAAATGATGTTTTTTTTAAAGCCGCTAAAAACAACATCCATATCTACGTTATCTTCTGATGAGCTTGATTTTTCGTTGCCAAAAGCATAAAAGTTAGCGCCCCCTCTATGATTAAATCTTTTATCCCATTTTTTTCCAAAGCGATTATGACGAGGCCTTAATATCATCTTTAAACCAATAGCCATAATAATTATTGGCCAGAAGTATATTTTAAAATGCAAGTCGGGTATAAATTCTTCTACCATAAATGCGCTGCCTAAACCTATTAAAATAATCCAGCTGATGTTTCTAAAAGAATTTTTTATGCCCACAAATAATCCAATAACTATTAGAAGCATTTGCCAACTAAACAACCATTCAGGAAAAAATACACCCATTTCTTTAGCCAACATAGCTGCGCCAATTATAACGACTAAGATACCACCTACTATTTTTCCTTTGCGGTGGCTTGCTTCTTGCTCATTTAACTTCTCATTCCAATTTTCATTGTTGAAGTTTCTCATATTTGTGTTTTGTGTTTCCATGTTTTTTTAATTATTATGTACAAATATATGTTCAGCGTTGCCGCAAATACAATAGCTATTAGGTTAGCTAAAGCAACGGGTAGGTAAACAACATGGTTTTATCGGTAAAAAAAAGCTACAGCCTATATAAAATAAAAAAACCACAAGAATTTACCTGTGGTTTTTAAAAATAAATTTATAATAAGCTAAAGGTGCATGGCTTCTTTTTTAGCTAAAAGCAATTCGGTAGATTCTATGTGCGCCTCATCGGGTACGCAGCAATCAACCGGACAAACAGCGGCGCATTGCGGCTCATCATGAAAGCCTTTACATTCGGTACATTTATCGGCAACAATATAATAAACATCCATATTAACAGGTGTTTGCGGCTCGTTGGCATCAGCTTCCAAACCGGTACTAAGGCCCTTAAACGTGCCGGTAACTGCGCTGCCATCGGCAAAGCGCCACTCTGCACCACCTTCATAAATTGCATTATTAGGACATTCGGGCTCGCAGGCTCCGCAGTTAATACATTCGTCGGTTATTTTAATAGCCATTTTCTTTATTTTTGCTGTAAAATCATGCAAATATACGTATCATTTTATAAACTATAGAATGCTATGTTTGTACTTTATTTATAATACAATAATGATTGAGAAAAGAATAGGCGCATTTTTAAAACTGAAAGATTTATTGAGTGATTTTTTATCGGAAAGAAAAAATATTTCATATAAAAATAAATATGAAGAACTTGATATACAAATAGCGGAAAGTTATTCTTACAACGGCTGGTTCTCTAAAGAGTATGTACTAAAATCTTTACACGGAATTGTTTTATTGCTGGAAGAAAAAAAGCTTAAAGAATTTGCCGCAGAAATAAAAGAACCTATATCACCTAAAACAGTTGCTGTTATTATGGCAGGCAATATTCCGGCGGTTGGCTTTCATGATTTTATGTGCGTAATTCTTTCTGGAAATAAAATTTTGATAAAACCATCCAGCGACGATAAAATACTAATTACTTTTTTAGCAGATTTTCTGCTGAAAGCGGAGCCTTTGTTTAAAGACTACATTTTTTTTACAGATGGAAAACTAACTGATTTTAATGCTGTTATTGCCACCGGAAGTAACAACAGTGCGCTTTATTTTGAAAAATATTTCGGCAAATACCCACACATCATTCGCAAGAATAGAACTTCTGTAGCCGTGCTTACAGGACAAGAAACCACCGAAGAATTAAAAAGTTTAGGAAATGATATATTTGATTATTATGGTTTAGGTTGCAGAAATGTGTCTAAAATATATGTGCCGAAAGGATACAATTTTAACCTGTTTTATGAAAACGTTTTCTCTTTTGGAGAGATTATTCAAAATAAAAAATACAGCAACAACCACGAATATAACCGCGCTATTTATCTTTTAAACCAGGATAAATTTTTAGACAATAATTTTTTAATCCTAAAAGAAAGTGATAGCCTGCATTCGCCTATTGCTGTCTTATTTTATGAGCAATACGAAAATATGGAAGCCGTTTCTGCTAAGTTAAAAACAATGGAAGAAGACTTGCAATGTGTTGTTTCGGGGGCAGAACTACCTGTAAAAACCATTTTTTTTGGCAAAACACAAGAGCCTTCTATTTTTGACTTTTCAGATAATATAAACACTATTCAATTTCTAAATAAATTTTATTAATTTTATAAGGTTTTCAAACTCATATATATATATGAAAAAAATTTTATTCACTTTTTTACTCGTAGCAAGCATTTGCCTAAAAGCACAAACCACTTTTTGGACAGAAGGTTTTGGCACAGGCTGTAACCAGCTTCAAGCAGCCAATGGTTTAAACCCCGGTGGTAACGGCACCTGGACGGTATCTATTTTGGGTGCCGAAGATCCGCAAGCTAATACCTGGTTTATTAGCGCAACAGAAAACGGTAACGCTGTTGGAGCCTGTGGTACAGGTTGCGGCACTAACCAAACATTACATGTGGCAAGTATTCCAAATAGTTCGGGCTTAACTTTTTGTGCAAGCGGAGATTGTGGAGCTTCTTACGATGCAGGCGGTACATCTGCTTTTGGCGGCACATCTACAGGCACTAATAAACGTGTGGAATCTCCTGTTATTAACTGTACTGGGCACTCAACCATAACCCTTGCTTTTAAATACATGGAAAATGGGCAAGGCGCAGCCGATGATGCCAGCCTTTGGTATTTTGATGGTACAACCTGGGCAAACATTAACGCGCTTGCAAAAACAACTTTATGCGGGGGCCAGGGTAAATGGACTGCTTTTACATTGACCTTACCTGCTTCGGCAGATAATAATCCCAATGTAAAAATTGGTTTTCTTTGGGTAAATGATGATGATGGTGCGGGTACAGATCCTTCTTTCGCGGTAGATGATGTTACACTTACTGATGCTGCCACAACTTCCAACCCGGTAGTAACCATTACACCTTTGCCAAGCGCAACTGTTTGTATTACTTCTACTTTAACCTTAAATGGTTTTGCCACAAACGGACCAATAACAAGTTATTCATGGACGGTTACTCCGCCAATAGGCGCTACTTTTATACCTAACGCTACCACGCCAACTGTATCAGTAACTTTTTCTGTACAAGGCACTTATACCTTTAACCTAACAGCTACCAATGCAAGCGGCACAGGCAATACTACGCAAATTATAACAGTAACGCCTTTGGCAGTATCTTCAGTAAATATTGCTGCAAACCCAAGCAACCCGGTTTGCCCGGGTACAGTTATTAGTTTTACGGCTTTACCAACAAATGCAGGTACAAACCCAAACTATCAATGGCAGGTTAATGGTACAAATGCCGGTACAAACGCTCAAACATTTACACCTGCTTTGGCATCTAACAATAATGATGTAATAAGTGTTACACTAACGCCTACCGCCTCATGTACTTCTCCTTCCAACGCTTCTTATACGGTTCAAGTATCCGCATTAATTACGCCAACAATTACCATTTTAGCATTTCCATCGGGTACGGTTTGCCCGGGTACTATAATAACTTTTAGCGCTAATAATTCTGGTGCGGGCGCAAACCCTGCTTATCAATGGCAGGTTAACGGTGTTAATGCAGGTACAAACGCATCTACATTTGTTGCCCCAATTTTATTGAATAACGATGTTGTTACAGTAACCGTTACGCCTGCGGTAAGTTGCGCTACCACTGGTGCTGCATCTTATACGGTGCATGTTTCTGCTACTATTACTCCGTCAGTAAGTATAACGGTTAGTCCTTCGGCAACTGTTTGCACAGGAAGTATAATAACCTTTAGCGCAACACCATCAAACGGGGGAGCAACTCCTATATTTCAATGGATAAAGAACGGCATCAATAGCGGAACTAATTCTCCCACCTACACGTTAATTCCTGCAAACGGAGATCAGGTATATGTTCTTTTAACCTCAAGTGCTTTGTGCGCCTTGCCTTTAACAGTTTCATCAAATACAATAATTATTACGGTTGGTGCCGGCACACCCATTACAACTGGTACAACTTCAACTATATGCACAGGAGATAGCACTACCTTATCCTCAACGGGTACTAACTGGGTTTGGACGCCGGCCACTAACTTAAGTTGTACAAACTGTCAGCACCCAATAGCATCACCAACTGTAACAACCATTTATACGGTTACAGCAACAAGTGGCGCATGCACATCAACCGCTACCCAAACGGTTATTGTAAATCCTTCGGCAACTGCCATTTTTGCCACATCAGGCGCAGTAATTGGTGTTCCGCAAACAATTAATTTTATAAATGGCTCTTTGAACTCAACTGGCTATTTATGGGATTTTGGTGATAACAGCGGTACTATTGTAGTAACAAATCCATCACATACATATAATACAGTTGGAATTTACACAGTAACCCTAATTGCTTACGGAGCCAATAGTTGTAACAATACTACAACGCTTACAATAATAGTAGCCGATACCGCAGGTTTATCTATGCCTAATATTTTTACGCCAAACGGCGATGGTGTTAATGATGTGTTTCAACCAAACGCGCATGGCTTAACTTCTTTAACCTGCACTATTTACGATCGTTGGGGTATAAAAATAACCGATCTTGATACAAGCGCGCAACAATATTGGGACGGGCACACTACATCCGGCATTGCATGTAGCGATGGAACTTATTTTTACATCTTGAAAGCTACCGATGTAAATGGCAAAACTTACAGCTTAAAAGGGTTTATTCAATTGATACGTTAGGTTATTTTACAGGTAGATAAAATACAATTCAATTACCCAAACGAAACTCTTTTTAAAGGATTAAAAAACATTTCTTTTAAACTTAATAAAGCAGAAACACTTGTATTTGTAGGTAAAAGCGGAAGTGGTAAAACAACATTCCTTAAATGTATTTATGGATTAAATGATCTACAAAGCGGAGAAATTACGTTTAACAATGAGCGTGTTTTTGGTCCGGCTTATAATTTAATTCCCGGTAATGCTGATATGAAATTGGTTAGTACAGGTTTTGCTCTATTAGAACATCATACCATTTACGAAAACATTGCCGATGTTTTAATTGGCTATCACGATGATTATAAAAAAAAGAAAGTAAATGAACTACTTCGTTTAACCGAGTTGACAACCTTTAGAGATAAAAAAGTAAGCACCTTATCTGATGGGCAAAGGCAACGTGTGGCATTGGCAAAAGCCATTTGTATTTTTCCTAAATTATTATTGTTAGACGAGCCTTTTAGTAATTTAGATATTATTTTAAAAGAGAAAATATTTACTTACATCCAAAAAAAACTGAAACAACACAAAGCAAGTTGCATTATTGTAACACATCGTTTAGATGAAGTTTTAAGCAGCGCCAATTATTTGGGTATTATTAAAAACGGCAAAATTGTTCAGTTAGATACGTACAAAAAAATTAAAAAAGCACCTGAAAATGAGTATGTAAAAAGTTTGGTCTTGTATTAGACTTTAATTTTTAATTCATCATTTTTAATTTCTAATTTTGCCCCATGTCTATTTATACACAACTAAAAGGAACAGGCGTTGCCATTGTTACGCCCTTTACAAAAACAGGCGCGGTTGATTTTGCCGGTTTAAGCAAATTAATTAATCATCTTATAAAAGGAAAAGTAGAATACTTAGTCGTGCTTGGCACAACCGGAGAGACAGCCACTTTAACCAAAGATGAAAAGCAGCAAGTAATTAAACATGTAATTAAAGAAACCAAAAAGCGTGTGCCTTTAGTTATGGGCATTGGTGGAAACAATACGCAAGAAGTTGTAGAGACTATTAAACATACTGATCTTTCTGCACTTGCAGCTATACTATCTGTTTCTCCCTATTATAACAAACCCTCTCAGCAAGGTATTTATCAGCATTATAAAGCCATTGCACAATCAACTACAAAACCAATTATACTTTATAACGTTCCTGGTAGAACGATGTCAAACATCACTGCCGACACAACTTTAAAGTTAGCGCACGATTTTAAAAATATCATTGGTATTAAAGAAGCTTCCGGCAATTTAGAGCAATGTATGTCTATCATTAAAAACAAACCAAAAGACTTTTTAGTGATAAGTGGCGATGATAATTTAACGCTTCCCCTACTCGCTTGCGGTGCAGATGGTGTTATTTCTGTTTTGGCAAATGCGTATCCTAAAGATTTTTCTGAAATGGTGCGTTGTGGTTTAAAAGGCGATTTTAAAACAGCACAAAAACTTCATTACAAAACCTTTGAAATTACCAATCAGCTTTTTGCCGATGGAAACCCGGGTGGTGTAAAAATTGCTTTAGAATTATTAAAAATTTGCGGTCCGGATGTTCGTCTTCCCTTAGTAAAACCAAACGAAGCTGTTCAACAAAAACTGAAACATCTGATTTCTTCTTATAAATAAATGCACTTATCTCAAAAACAACTTTTTTTACAACACATAGCTCAAACAAGCCCTGCGCCTTTATCTTTAGAAATTATTTCGGCAGAAGGAATATATCTAAATGATAAAAGCGGTAAACAGTATGTTGATCTTATCTCAGGTATATCTGTAAGCAATATAGGCCATTGCCACCCTGATGTTATTAAAGCTATACGAAGGCAAGCCAAAAAGTTTATGCACTTAATGGTGTATGGAGAGTATGTTCAAAGTCCGCAGGTAGATTTGGCAAAAACGCTTACCGATCTTTTACCTAAGAATTTAAACTCAGTTTACTTTGTAAACTCAGGTACTGAGGCTACGGAAGGTGCTTTAAAATTAGCCAAACGTTTTACTGGAAGGACAGAAATAATTTCTTTTAAAAATGCCTATCACGGCAGTACGCATGGCGCTTTAAGTGTAATGGGAAGTGAGGATTTTAAAACAAGTTTTAGGCCACTGTTACCTAATGTAAAAATTATTGATTTTAACGCTGAAAAAGATCTTCCACAAATTACCCATAAAACTGCCTGTGTAATTATTGAACCCATACAAGGCGAAGCAGGCATACTGGCGGCAAACAAAACATTTTTAGAAAAATTACGAAAACGTTGCAGCGAAACCGAAACACTTTTAATTTTTGATGAGATACAAACCGGTTTTGGTCGCAGCGGAACTTTATTTGCCTTTGAACAATATAATGTAATACCGGATATACTTCTATTAGCTAAAGGAATGGGTGGTGGCATGCCAATTGGCGCATTTATTTCTTCTAAAGAGATTATGGATTCTCTTACGAACAAGCCTGTATTAGGCCACATTACAACTTTTGGAGGCCACCCGGTTTGTTGCGCGGCTGCGTTGGCAAACTTGCAAGTCATTACAAAAAACAAATTATATAATCGTGCTAAAGAAATAGAAGTTATAATTAAACAAAATTTAAAGCATCCTAAAATAAAAGAGGTGCGCGTATGTGGAGCACTTGCAGCTGTAGAGTTTGATGATGAAGCACTAAATTTTCAAACCATCCGTAAATGTATAGAAGCAGGTGTAATAACCGATTGGTTCTTATTTAACACACAAAGCATGCGCATTGCCCCACCGCTTATTATTACTGATAAAGAATTAACTAAAGCCTGTGATATTATTTTAAGTTGTATTTAATTTGAATTTGAAAAGTCAGGTAAAAGAAAAATTTTTCATTCCTTTTAAACCATTAGAAGATACATACAACTTACCAGATAAATTTACATTGCTTATTGATAAGCCACATGTGCTTTGCCTTTTAGCGGCTACTGAACTGCAAGCGTATCTTGCTTCTCAAAATGAATGGCAGCACAACTTTGGTTTATTACCTAAAGAAGAGGGAACTGTTATTGGCAAGATGTTTGGCGTATTAGTGGTAAAAAATTTACAAAATGAATTGGGTTACTTGGCTGCATTTTCAGGCAAATTGGGTAAAGGAAATCACCATACAAAATTTGTTCCGCCAGTTTTTGATAGTTTAACCGAAGGAAGTTTTATCAACGCAGGTATGACAGAACTAACGCAACTTAACGAAGAAATTAAACTATTAGAAAAAGATGCCGAATTGAATAACTATAAAATCATTCTTTTAAAATCAAAAAGGAAAAATAATTCGGCTTTGCTTCAACAACAATTATTTGATAAGTATACTTTTCTTAATAAAGCAGACGAAGAAAAAAGTTTAACTATATTATTTAAAAACGCTTCTTATAAAAACCCACCCAGTGGCGCAGGCGAATGTGCTGCTCCAAAATTATTGCAGCATGCTTTTACCCATAAGTTAAAACCTATTGCGATGGCAGAGTTCTGGTGGGGTCAATCGCCAAAGTCTGCTACATGGAAACACGGGCAGTTTTATCCTTGTTGCAAAGAAAAATGCGAACCTATACTGGCCCATATGCTTAAGAGGATTGATGCCTGATAACATGCTTATAATTTATTTAGATTTTTTAACGAAACACCTATAGTATATTAATTGAAGGCTTCTATTTTTGAAACATGAAAAACAAAAACATTAAAGCATTTATTATTTTTTTGATCTTAAATTTTGCCGCCTTAGGTTTAGGTAGTTTGTTAATGGCCAATGGGGTGACTTCTGATTGGTACGTTAATGCTAACCAGGCACCGTGGACACCGCCTGGCTTTGTATTCGGGCTGGCCTGGAGCATTATTATGATATGCTTTAGTTTTTATATGGCTCGCATTTATAAAGGTGTTGCTTTTATCCCTGCTAAAACCATTTATATAGTTTACGCTATACAATGGCTGCTGAATGTATTTTGGAATCCTACTTTTTTTTATTTTCATAAAGCAGGTTTGGCACTGGCACTTATAATTGGTCTGGAAATAACAGTAACCTGGTTTCTTATAATTAGTAAAAAACATTCTGTTGGCAGTATGCAGCTGGTATTACCTTATTTTCTTTGGCTGTTAATAGCAATTTCATTAAACGGGTATATTTTAATTGCCAATGCTACCATTCACTAATTAAATTTACGCTATTACTTCTACCTTAAAAAACTTGGAACCTGTGCTATCATTAAAGTGATTAAGTTTAAAACAAGTTCTGTGTTTCCTGTATGTAAGGCTTCAAAATTAAAATCAATCTCACCTGATTTATTTCCATGAAATACAGAACCTAAATAATCTATTTCTTTTTTGGCAGAATTTGGTTTAAAAGTCCAATAATAATTTTTTTCGTGATTTTCAAGCAACGCAAGCGTAAATTTTTAACCGTTTTTTACTGTATTTGTTTTTCCAGTATTAGCTTCAAACTCTATCTTTTTATAAGAGCAGCCTTCTATAGTAAATAGCATTAAACTACAAATAATTATTGTGTTCTTCGGCATTTTCATGAATTAAAAACGTATTGGCAACAACTATAAAAAAAGCTCCAATACCTTGTTCTACCAGTTGCCAGCCTACATCTACCATTAAATTTATCATAGTTACCTGAAAGGAGAAAGAAATGCCTACCGTAAATGCAACACCGTACATAAATAAAGCGGTTAAAACACCAATAACTAAACCTCTTCTATATGGATTGGTTATGTTTTTTTTAAGCGAAGTGCTGTTAAACAACAAACTCATACCAAAAGCTACTATTAGATAAACTACCGCGGCTATAGATAGAAAAAATGTTTTGGGTACGGCCAGCTTTAAAAGATCGTTTGTAAGTATGCCGTGAAAAATATAAAAAGCTACGTACATTAAAATAGCTGATAAAATCCACCCGATATAAAATCTGTTACTAAACATATAGTATTACAAAAATACAAATTTCATTTTAAAGATATTATTTACCTTTGAAAAAAATATATAATTATGTCAACATACGAGATCATTAAAAAAACCCATTTTATAGTAGTAACTATTTTCTTTTTAATTTATTTAATTAAAACCGTACTGCTTTTATTAAATAAAAACCAAGAATTGCAATCGTTTTCTAAAAAAGTAAGGTTGCTTGAAATAATAGTAAGTTTTTTATTTCTGGCAACCGGTATTTATTTAATGTTTAATATGGCCGTTATACCAATGATGCTTATTATAAAAATAACCATTGTGTTTTTATCAATTCCATTGGCGGTAGTAGGTTATAAAAAACATAATAAAGCATTGGCAACGGTAGCTTTTATATTAATACTGGCTGCTTTTGGCATAGGTGAAATGATGAAAAATAAAAGCGCGGTTGTTAGTGAAAACGCTGTAAACACAGATGGAACCAGTAACGGACAAGAACTTTATACCTCAAACTGTTTAAGCTGCCATGGAAATAACGGCAAAGCAAATTTAGCCGGTGCTTTAGACCTTACTGCCACACACTTAAATAACGATAGCATAGCTGGCATAATACTTAATGGTAGAAACACGATGCCTAAAATAAATGGTTTAACGCAAGAGCAGGCCTTAGCAATTGCTGTATATATTACCACAAATATAAAAGGTAAATAATTTTAATGAGCAAATACGCCGAAAGTACCGCACCTAAACAACGAAAAGCCATATTGGTTGGCTTAATTACAAGTCATCAGAACCTAGAAAAAGCGCAAGAATATTTAGATGAACTTGCCTTTTTAGTAGAAACTGATGGATTAATTCCTGATAAACAATTTCTGCAACGATTAGTAAAACCCGATAAATCTACCTTTGTGGGTAAAGGTAAACTAAACGAGATAAAAGAATATATAAAAGACAATAATATTGATGTAGTTGTTTTTGATGATGAATTAAACCCTTCTCAACAACGTAATTTAGAAGAAGAGCTTGAACGAAAAATATTAGACCGTACTTATTTAATTCTCGAAATATTTGCATCAAGAGCTCGTACAGCACATGCAAGTACGCAGGTAAAACTGGCTCAATATCAATATTTATTACCTCGCTTAACCGGCATGTGGACTCACTTAGAGCGACAACGAGGTGGCACAGGCACACGTGGCGGATCGGGTGAAAAAGAGATAGAAACCGATCGACGGAATGTGCGAGATAGAATTTCCATTCTCAAAAAAGAACTTTTAGATATCGACCAACAAATGGCCACCCAACGTAAAAATCGTGGCGAAATGATACGGGTTGCTTTGGTAGGTTACACCAACGTAGGTAAATCTACGTTAATGAATTTACTTAGTAAAAGTACCGTTTTTGCCGAAAATAAATTGTTTGCAACGCTTGATACAACCGTTCGTAAAGTTGTTATAGATAATTTGTTTTTTTTATTGAGTGATACAGTTGGTTTCATTCGCAAATTGCCAACGCAGTTAGTAGAATCATTTAAATCAACTTTAGATGAAGTGCGCGAAGCCGAGGTTTTATTGCATGTAGTAGATATTTCGCATCCGGCCTTTGTAGATCAAATGGATAGCGTTACCAATACCTTAACCGAAATTGGCGCAGGCGATAAATTGGTTATTACTGTTTTTAATAAAACAGATGCTTATCATTTTACCCAAAAAGAAGAAGATGATCTAAGCCCTGAAACCAAAGAAAATATTAGCCTTGAACAACTTAAACAAACCTGGATGAGCAAAGGAAACGGGTTAACAGTATTTATTTCTGCTACTGAAAAAAATAATATTGATGAGCTTCGCACGCTAGTTTATGAAGAGGTTAAGAAACTTCATATTAAAAGGTATCCTTATCATAATCTATTGTACTAATAAATCTTAGGGGAATATTTTCTACACTTTATATCTTCAATTTTCTAATTAATAATTTTATGGTAAGGTATAAGTTTTTATTTTTAAATATAGGTAATCAAATTATGAAAAAAATTTTATTTGCATTTATAATCGTATCTCACTCAATTTGTTTTTCTCAGCAAGATACAAGCACTCACAAAAAGCCCAATCTGCTTGACACCTTAAAAACAGCTATGGCACAAGAAGATGCAGGCACTAGAAGTAAGGCTATTAAAACCTTGCCAACCGATACGGGCCAACTTCATTTTTTAAGAGATTCTATAAAAATAATAACGCCTAAGTTAATTAGTCCGCAAGCGCGTTTAGATTCAAGGGCAAGTAGTTTTGAGGGTACCGAAGTAAATATTTACGGGTATTACGTGGGTGCTATGATAAAAGCAAAATTGGCTCTTGGGCTTGGTTATTATCGTTTAAGCACTATTCTTCCTGCTAAACATACAGTTAATGGGGTAAATACAGGTACTTCATTAGTAGTAAACTGCGGAAGCATTAACTCTGAACTTATTTATTTAGAACGGCGATTTTTTTCTCTGGGTTTTCCACTTGAGTTTGCTTTTGGGCAATATAACCTAACAACCACAAAT
>JBBRAG010000019.1:0-57937 GCA_038206945.1 Bacteroidia bacterium
TACTAATTATCATAACCCGGTAAGAAAGCCAATACCAGAGCAATCTCCCTTAATGCAAAAACTTTATTATGGCTGTAATTTTGGTTTAAACTTTTTCAGTTATAATGGGTACAATATTTTTTATTACGATATCTCTCCTAACATTGGTTATAAGATAACCGATAAATTTTCGGCAGGTGTGCAGATATTGTATAATAACACTATCGAGTCTGGCAACGGTTATTCAACGGTATCCTACAATGTAATTGGCGGTGGTTTTTTTGCGCGTTACCTGGTTTTAAAATGGTTGTTTTTGCAAGTAGAATATGATATATTAACTACACCGCCAAGTTATAAATTTGGCAACCGAACTATAAGCGATGAAAAACTGGCTGGTGTTGGTTTTAAAAGAAATATAACCGATAAAATAAGTTATTACTTTACTTTTTTGTATGATTTTGCCCCCGAAATAAATTCGCCTTACTATGGTAATCCTTTAATTTACCGTTTGGGTTTAGCGTATAATTTTTAGTAAGTCGGTTAAAAATAAGTGTTCATTTCCTGCTGAACTTTTTTTGCTTCTAAAGCTGCGGCTTCCGCAAAATCTTCTTTATTGGAAGCATAAATTATTTGACGAGATGAATTTATAAGCAAGCCAACATCTTTGTTTAAACCGTATTTACACACATCTGCTAAGCTGCCGCCTTGTGCCCCAACCCCCGGTATCAATAAAAAATGATTAGGGACTATTTTACGCACATCTTCTAACCATTGTGCTTTAGTTGCACCAACAACATACATCATATTTTCATCTGTTCCCCATTGCTTTGACGTGCTTAAAACTTCTTCATACAAATGCGCATCTTTTTTATTTTCGACATGCGCTATACGTTGTGTTTGAAAGTTGAACGCGCCCTCATTACTGGTAAGTGCCAGTAATACCACCCATTTATCCTTATAGGTAAGAAATGGTTTAACCGAATCGCTACCCATATAAGGTGCAACAGTTATAGCATCTGCCTGCATTTCTTCATAAAAAGCGCGTGCATACATATTTGATGTATTACCAATATCCCCACGTTTAGCATCGGCAATTATAAAATGATTGGGGTAATTTGTTTTTATATACTCAATGATTTTTACAAGGCTTTGAAACCCTTTTATTCCGTGCGCTTCAAAAAAAGCAGAGTTTGGTTTAAATGAAACGCAATAACTATGTGTAGCATCAACAATGGCTTTGTTGAAAGAAAAAATAGGATCTTCTTCTTGCAAAAGATGCTTGGGTAATTTTTCCATATCGGGGTCTAAACCAACACACAGAAAACTTTTCTTCGTTTTTATTTGAGATATTAATTCTTGACGAGTCATAAATACGAATTACGAATAACAGCCTACGAATATACGAATTTGGAATGGATACGAATAATACATTATTTAATGTTTAATATTCTTTTATACTTAACTCCGTCTTTTGAAAAATGAATAAGCAAGCCTAATTTCAAATCAGAAACTTTAAGGTAATTAACTACCTGCTCTATATTCTTCATAAAAAAATATCGTTTCTTTTTACCTCAATAAGTATTTTTTCTTCTACCAAAAAGTCTAAAAAATTTCGGCCTATTACTTCATCTTTATAAACAACATTATAAGGAACTTGTTCTTTAAAACTTAGTTTATGTATTGTTAATTCTTTGGCAAAGGCTCGTTGATAAACCTTTTCTAAGTGTCCAAAACCAAGCTCGTTAGAAGTTGTATACTATGCCTACAAGTTGGTAACTTAATTCAGGGTAAACTAAATCATTCTGTGTGGTTAAACTCATTTATGATTGATATAAAGATTGGAATTCGTATCTATCTCTAATTTGTACTATTCGTATAAAATTTGTAATTTGTATTACTTCATACCCGGCATTTTAGGCATGTTTTTCATCATCTTCATCATAGCACCTTTATCTTGCATCATGCGCATCATTTTGCGAGTTTCTTCAAACTGTTTCATCAGTTTATTAATTTCTTGAATAGATTGTCCGCTGCCTTTTGCAATACGTGCACGGCGGTTACCATTAATTAATTCAGGTTTTTCGCGCTCCGCAGGTGTCATAGATTGTATAATAGCTTCAATGTGTTTAAAGGCATCATCTTTAATATCTACATCTTTCATGGCTTTGCCAACACCGGGTATCATGCCCACCAGATCTTTAATGTTACCCATTTTTTTAATTTGATTTAGCTGGGCAAGGAAGTCGTTGAAATCAAATTTATTCTGAGCAATTTTTTTAGATAGTTTGCGAGCTTCTTCTTCGTTGTATTGTTCTTGCGCTTTTTCTACCAACGTAACCACATCGCCCATGCCTAAGATCCTGTCAGACATACGCGTTGGATGGAATACATCAATGGCATCCATCTTTTCGCCGGTACCAACAAACTTAATAGGTTTATTTACAACCGTTTTAATGGAAAGCGCTGCGCCACCGCGGGTATCGCCATCTAATTTAGTAAGCACCACGCCATCAAAATCTAAACGATCGTTAAAGGCTTTGGCGGTGTTTACGGCATCTTGTCCCGTCATAGCATCAACAACAAACAAAATTTCGTTTGGTTTTATCTCTTTTTTCAGCGCGGCAATTTCGTTCATCATCACTTCATCAACCGCTAAACGACCGGCAGTATCTATAATAACAACTGTGTTACCGTTTTCTTTTGCCTGGGCTATACCTCGTTTTGCAATAGAGATGGCATCTTTACTTTCTGCATCCGAAAAAACTTCTACACCAATTTGCTCGCCTAAAACCTGTAGCTGAGTTATTGCAGCCGGACGGTAAATATCGCAGGCAATTAACAAAGGTTTTTTACCGCGCTTGGTTTTTAAGTAATTAGCTAGCTTACCCGAAAAGGTTGTTTTACCCGAACCCTGCAAACCACTCATTAATATAATGGTTGGGTTACTTTCTAATTTAATCTCGGCTGTTTCGCCACCCATTAAATTGGTTAGCTCATCGTGGGTAATTTTAACCAGTAATTGGCTGGGCGATATGGCTGTTAGCACTTGCTGACCAAGGGCTTTTTCTTTAACGGTATCGGTAAATGTTTTGGCTACTTTGTAGTTAACATCGGCATCTAATAAAGCTTTGCGGACTTCTTTTAAAGTTTCGGCAACGTTTATTTCGGTAATTTTTCCTTGTCCTTTTAAAACCTTAAAGGCCCTGTCTAGCTTCTCACTTAAACTATCAAACATTTGTTTTTATTTTTTACAAAATTAAACATTATTGCTAAGAATTGTGTAGTTGCTTCAATTTTGTATTGAATTTTATATTTAAGCAAATTTTTCACTTATTTATAACGAACGAGCCGACATCCCAATCTTAAAAAGGAAGATAAGGTAGAAACAAAAAAAATCTCTTGTAAAATTTAAAAGCGTATTTATTAGCTACCGGATTAAAAGATTACAACGTAACAGTTGAAGAACAGAAGGCTTTAGATAATTTTGAAAACTTAAAATGGAAAAGCTTCAACCTTGAAAAACTATTGGGAAAATCTCCTCGCGAAAAACGACTAAAAAGTGAAGATAGAATTACGGGCACATTACCATTTGTAACAGTTGGTAAAACTGATGAAGGAATTTCTGCATTTATTGGGAATGAAGTTACTGTTTTTTTAGAAAACACTACAACTATTAATATGTTTGCTTCAGCAAAATACAGGAATTACGAATACGGAGGAGATGACCATATTGCTGTTGTACATTCTGAAAAGTTACCTAAACTATCATTAATTTTTGTAACATCTGCAATTCATAAATCATTTTATAACGGGACAATTTAATTATGGTAGAAACTTTTATGCAAAGGATGCAGATGTATTAAATATTTCACTATCCATAAAAACAACAGGAGCCAGATTATGCAACAATGGAAACCATTATCTCTGCAATTCAAAAACTAATTATAAAAGACGTGGTTTTGTATGTTGACAGAAAAAGAGCAACTAGAAAAAGTGTTTGTAAAGAAATACCCCTCATTAAAATAAATATAATAGTTTTAGTATGTTAATACTGTTAATGCAGCCTAGTTACGCTTCGCTAAACAAGGGCTAGATAAGCTAAAAACAAAAGATCCCCTGTAAATTTTACAAGGGATTTTTTAATCAAGAGAGATAAGAATTTACTTATTTAAAAAGAACTTTTTTAGTTGCTTCTAAAATATCAAAAGCTTCTTCTTTGTTGGCACCTTCGGCGTAAATACGTAATACAGGTTCGGTGCCGCTGGCACGTAGCATCATCCAATGGTTTTCATCAAAAAAGAATTTGTGTCCGTCTAAATCTTCAACACGCATAACTTTATATTTACCAAACTCTTTATAAATATTATCGTTACAATTTTTAATAATTTGTTGCTTCAGGCTTTCTTCAATGTGCATATCGTTACGCTCAAACCAAAAAGATCCGGTTATATCGTACACTTCTTTTATAAGCTCTTCTAAAGATTTTTTAGTCTTGGCCATAAATTCCCAAATAACCAACCCCATCCAAATACCATCGCGCTCAGGTATATGTCCTTTTATAGCAATACCACCACTTTCTTCGCCACCTACCAACACATCTTCGGTAACCATAATACCGCAAATATATTTAAAGCCAATTTTTACAACTTCTAAAGGCAAGTTATAATGCGCGCACATATTTTTAATTTTAACGGTGGTGCTAAACGCTGTGCAAACTTTACCTTTTTCGCCTTTGTATTTTGCCAAATAATGTATCAGCAATAATATAATGTGGTGAGAATCTACAAAGTTTCCTTTGCTGTCATACAAACCAATACGGTCGGCATCGCCATCGGTACACAAACCGCAATCAATATCTCCACGAGATTTTATCAGGTTAGAAAACTCCAATAAATTTTTATGAATAGGCTCAGGTGCTTGCCCCTGAAAACCCGGGTTATCATCGTTATGTAAATGCACAATCTCCGGAAACAAGCGCATCATTACACGCTTACCTGCACCATACATACTATCGTAAGCAAAGCGAATGCCGCTGTTTTTAATGGCAGCTATGTCAAAACTTTTTTCTACTTGTTCAACATATAAATCTTCTAAGTTTTTATAGACAAGCAAACCTTTAGCTTCGGCATCTTTTAAAGAAACCGCATCTAAATCAGTCTTGCTTTTTTCAGGGATGATATCTTCCACTTCCTGCACTTTATCGGGCGTTAATGGTCCACCGTAGTTAGCTTTTAGTTTATATCCGTTGTAAGATGGGGGGTTATGACTTGCGGTAATAATAACACCTAAATCGGCTTTATAAGTACCGGTACCTAAAGATACCATGGGGGTAGACACATAATCTTTAGCCAAATAAACTTTTATGTTATTGGCTATAAATACTTTGGTAACGGTATCGGCAAAAAGTTCGCCTGCAAAGCGGCAATCGTGCCCAACCACCACACTTGGGTTTTTAAAATTTTTGTTTAACCAGGCTGCTGTGCCTTCGGTAACACGCGCTACGTTTTCTACGGTAAAATCTTTTGCAATAATTGCACGCCATCCGTCAGTGCCAAATTTTATTTTATTCATACTTAAATCATTTTTAGAATTGTAGCGTTATGGATTTATAGGATTAATTAAATCTACCATTCATTATATCAATAATTCAACAATTGTTAGGGCGCAAATATACAATTAATCAACTTCTTTCAAATTAGCCTATAATTTATTATTGAATTGGTATGCTACAAATGGTTAGATTTACTGATGGATGATCAAACACCAAAAACACCACGTAGAACCAGATACAATGGCACGCACCCAAAATCATTCAAAGAAAAATATAAAGAACTTAAACCGGAGCAATATGCCGAAAATATTGCCAAGGTTATAGAGCAAGGGCGCACGCCGGCAGGTATGCATCGCTCTATTTGTGTTACTGAAATTATGGATTTTTTTAAAATAATGCCCGGACAAACCGGCTTAGACGCTACTTTAGGGTATGGCGGACATAGTTTAGAGATGCTTAAATATTTAGCGCCCGGCGGGCATTTATTTGCCATTGATGTAGATCCTTTTGAATTGCCCAGAACAAGAGATCGCTTAGCTGCACTGGGTTTTGGATCCGAAATTTTAACTATTAAGAAAAGAAATTTTTCGGATATAGATCAAATTGTGGCAGAAACCGGTCAGCTTAATTTTGTATTGGCAGATTTAGGCGTTTCTTCCATGCAAATTGACAATCCAGAAAGAGGATTTTCGTTTAAAATTGACGGCCCTTTAGATCTACGATTGAATCCTAAAAGCGGTAAATCGGCCGCAACTTTATTAAAAACAATTTCGGTACAAAAATTAGAGCACTTATTTACGCAAAATTCGGACGAACCTCATGCCGAAATTATTGCCAAAGCTGTTTTAGCTAAAATGGAAGCAGGAATAGCTATTGCGACAACCAAGCAATTGCAAGAAGTGATTAAAGAAACTTTAGAATTTTTAAATAATAAAGATGAAGTTAAAAAAGCTTGTCAGAGGTGCTTTCAGGCTTTACGTATCGAAGTAAATGATGAATTTGGGGCATTAGATAATTTCTTAGAAAAATTGCCGGATGCGCTTGTTTCCGGTGGACGAGTAGCCATACTTTCCTTCCATTCTGGAGAAGACCGCCGCGTAAAAAAATCGTTTCAAAGCTTATTTCGCGAAGGCGTTTACAGTCAGGTTATTGCCGATCCAATTCGCCCCTCTGTGCAAGAATCTAATTCAAATCCGCGTGCCCGCTCGGCTAAGTTTCGTTGGGCTATTAAAGCATAATATCTAAATTGTGTAACAAAAAATACTAAATTTGCAGGTTTTACGTTAGGTTGGTTTTGCCGGCTATTTTATGCTAAATAAAAGACAGTACATATTATTATTTTTCGCCGTAATTTTTGCGCTGTTTTTTACTGCCTGTACCCAGTACAAAAATAAATTTATTAACAGGGAATACCATAACATGACCCTGCATTACAATGTATATTTTTATGCGAAAGAGAGCCTTAAAGACGGCATAAAAACGCTGGAAGACAACTATAAAGATGATTATACTGAATTATTGCCCGTTTTTAAATACGGTGATGCGCAAACAAGTAAGGCCATTTTTCCGCAAATGGATAGAGCCATTAAAAAGGCCAGCGAAGGGATACAGCGCCACGCCATTAAAGATAAAAGAAGCAAAATAGAAATACCTAATACTGGCCGCTGGGTAGATGATGCCTGGAACACAATAGGAAAAGCGCACTTTTATAAGCGCGAATTTTTTTCGGGTATTGAAGCGTTTGAATATGTATCATCCGTTTACAAAAGTAAGCAACGAGACGAAGCCCGCCTGTGGTTGATGAAAAGTTATAACGAGTTGAACGCTTTATCGGAATCTGACCATTATGCGTCGATGATAAAAAACGATAGGAAATTTCCGGATGAATATAAAGGACAATTCCATGCGCTATACGCCGAGTTTTACATTAAGCAAGGCAACGGTTTGTACGACGAAGCTATTAAGCAGCTTAACGAGGCTATTAAAAAAACGAAGAGTAAAAATTCACGCGCACGTTATCATTTTATTTTAGGTCAGCTTTATGAAGAAAAAAACAAACCCGAACAAGCTTTGTTTAATTACAAATTGGTGGTTAGATTAAAACCTGCCTCTTACGACCTTATTTTTTACGCCAAAGTTAAGCAGGCCTTAATGCATAAAGACCCCGAGAGTATTGAACGAGCCAAGCAGGAGCTGTTAAAAATGGCCAAAGATTTTAAAAACTCTGATTTATTAGATGTTATTTATTACACACTTGGGCAGATAGATGAGAATAAAAATAATATAGATGATGCTTTTGATAATTATACTTTATCAACCAAAAATAGCATTAGCAACCCCAAGCAAAAAGCTAAATCATATTTAAAGTTAGCCGATATTAGTTTTGAAAGAGAGAATTATGTGCCTTCTTCCCGCTACTATGACAGCACCATTGCTTTGGTAAAAGAAGATTATCCGGGTTATGCGGATATAAAAAGTAAAAAATCGAGTTTAGATACGCTCGTTAAAAACATCAATACCATTAAAAACCAAGATAGCTTACAACGCGTGGCTTCTATGGATACCGTTTCGAGAACCAAACTCATTAAAAAAATAATACAGGGCGTAATAGATCACGAGCAGGATTCTATCGAGAAGAAACAAATTGCTTTATCTGCGGGCGGAGGCACACCTATTGGTCCCAGCCAAGGTTTTACACCACAAGCACAGCAAAGTGGAACAGGGCCGGGCGCTTTTTATTTTTACAATACGATGTTAAAAGCTCAGGGCTTAAATGATTTTATTAAAAAATGGGGCAGCAACCGTAAAAATGAAGATAACTGGAGGCGCAGCAATAAAACTTCTTTTACTTTTGACGAAGTTAACGACGCGGCAAAAAAAGATTCTATTAAAGGAAAAGATACCCTTGTACTAAAATCTAAAGACCGGCACAAGGTAGAATATTACCTAAAAAGTTTACCCTTAACGCAGGCCGACAGGGATTCATCCAACAAAAAAATACTGGATGCTTACTATGGCTTGGGAAGTGTTTATCGCGAGCTTTTAAATAATCCTAAAAAATCTGCAGTGGCGTTTGAGACCATGAATAAGCGTTTTCCGGGCAACATGTATGAGGCGCCTTCTTACTACCAATTGTACCGTATTTATGTGTTTCAAAAAAACGACCCTAAAGCTGCCGAAGCAAAAAACTTTCTGTTAACTAATTACCCGAAGAGTGATTATGCCAAGATAATTAACGATCCTGATTTTGCAAAATCTGTAAACGCCAAACAAAGCGAAGTGGAAGCTGAATATTTAGTTAGTTACGAAGCTTACCAGGTCAAAAATTATTCTGCGGCTTATGAAGGTTCAAGCAGATCTCTTGTAAAATTTGGTACCGGCATTATGGCTCCTAAATTTGCCTATTTAAAAGCCTTGGCTTCGGGTTATTTATATGGAATAGATTCACTTGAAAAGAATATGGCATCGGTTGTTATTAAATACCCAAAAGCAGGTGGCATTTACGATATGGCTAAAACTACTTTAGAAGTCATTAAAAAACAAAAGCAAAATTTTGTTCCGGCAGATACTATATCAGCAAAAGATCTGCCCACTACCACTTTTAAAGTAGATGATAAAGCACCGCATTATTGCATTATTGTGCTAAACAATACCAAGGATATTGAAACTTTAAAGAATAAAGTATCTGATATAAACAAAGAATACTTTAGCCCTAATAATTATGAAATAGTTACCCTTCCGAAAGATGATAGGACAATGATAACCGTACGTACGTTTAAAAACAGAGATGATGTAATGGGCTACTATAATTTCCTGTTAACCAAACCCGATATATTTGTCGGCATTGATAAGAAAGACTATAGCATTATTGCTATTACTACCGATAACGTGGGCGCATTGCTTAAAACCGGCAACTTTAATGAGTACAAATCATTTTTCGACGCTAAATATTTAGGCCTGAAACAATAATGAACAAGGTTAAAAAAACATTGGAAGATATAGGCGCTGAATTTTTACTTTCTGCCGAAGAAATAGCTACTAAATACAAACATATTAAAGCTTTTATTTTTGATTGGGACGGCGTTTATAATAAAGGCGAAAAACTAGCAGGCGGTTCAAGCTCATTTAATGAAATAGATTCTATGGGAACCAACATGCTTCGGTTCTCTTATTATCTTCAAAATAAAAAACAGCCTTTTATAGCCGTTATTTCAGGCGAGAAAAATGAATCTGCATTTTACTTTTCAAAGCGCGAACATTTTAACGCATCCTACTTTAAAGTACTTCATAAAAAAATTGCCTTACAGCATTTCTGTACGCAACATCACTTAAAACCAAGCGAAATTTGCTTTTTCTTTGATGATATTTTAGACCTTGATGTAGCCGGCGAAGTTGGTTTGCGCATTTTAATTCATCGTAAAGCCACTACCCTATTTACCCAATATATAAAAAAAAATAAACTGGCAGATTATATTACGGCCAGCTATTCAGGTGATTTTGCGGTGCGCGAAGCCTGCGAAATGTTGATGAGTGTTAGCGGTATGTTTGACGAAACCTTATGGAGGCGCATTAATTACGATGAAACCTACCAAACCTTTATCACTGAAAGGAATATACCTGTTACCGAATTTTATACCTGCCGCGATGAGAAAATAATTAACGCCGATAGTGAAATTTGAAGTAAAAAGTAGCGTACCTTTGTAAAAATAAAAATTATCATGTATCCAGAGCCATTAGTAAAACCAATGAAAGAAGAGCTGACACAAGTTGGCTTTGAAGAATGTTTAACTGCCGATGCCGTTGAGAAAACTATTGGCAAACAAGGCACGGTATTAATGGTGGTAAATTCGGTTTGCGGTTGCGCGGCCGGTGCTTGTAGACCTGGTGTTAAAGCCAGTTTACAAAACGATAAAAAACCATCAACACTTAGCACAGTTTTTGCCGGTTTTGATGTAGATGCAGTTGCTGAGGCACGTAAGCATTTTGCACCATACCCTGCATCTTCGCCCGCTATTGCGCTTTTTAAAGATGGGCAGTTAATTCACTTTGTTGAAAGACATAATATTGAAGGACGTTCGGCAGCTGCTATTTCAGAACATCTGAAAGCTGTGTACGACGAGTTTTGTTAGAAAATTTAATTAATCTTAAATTAGAAATATTTCTTCTAGGGGGTTTACTAATGCAGGTTTTGCCGGAGTTAACAATTCATTTTCATCGGTTACAAACGGTATAAATATGGCTTTAGGCTTAGGGTTTAAACTTAAAATAGTAAAGTGCTTTTATCTTTCTCCCGAGATTTCTAATACGCTACTTGTAGAAAACATACTAACAACCACTAAACCATTTATTAATGCAAATACTACAAAATACAGTAGCATACTAGTTACAGGAAGTTTTGTTGCTCAGATACACCTTACCGTAAAATTTTAATTTGAAATAATTTCCTTATTTGCGTTAGGGATGCAGCAAGAAAGCCTTTTTAAGAAATGCTTTTTCAGCATTCTGCGAAACAATTAAAAAATAAAAACGATGAGCTATATCATAAAAGCTTTACTGCAGGCAGCCCAACGGCGTACGTCGACAACCTAAACATAACGCACGCCGTAACGCCCGCATTATTTGCATCTGCATTTTATGATTTATTGATCAATTATCTGAAATTATTTTAGTAGTTTTAGATGAATAAATTATATGGAAAAAACGTTTAACGAAGAACAGGAGAAGAGAGAAATTCTTAGTAGGTATAAAAAACTATTAACTACTTCGCGCCGCAGGTTAGAAAAGGGTGATAAAGAGGTTATACGTAAGGCGTTTGAACTTGCAGTAGAAGCTCATAAAGATATGCGCCGCAAAACAGGCGAGCCTTATATTTACCATCCAATTGCGGTGGCACAAATTTGTGCAGAAGAAATTGGCCTTGGCACTACTTCTATTGTTTGCTCACTATTGCACGATACGGTTGAGGATACTGAAATTACATTGGCTGATATTGAAGGTATGTTTGGCGAACGTGTAATGAAAATTATTGACGGGCTTACAAAAATATCGGGCGTATTTGACCAAACATCTTCTTTACAGGCAGAGAATTTTAGAAAGATGTTGCTTACGCTTAGCGATGATATACGCGTTATATTAATTAAGCTGGCAGATAGGTTACACAACATGCGAACACTTGATAGCATGGCACGCGATAAGCAAATTAAAATTGCTTCTGAAACACTTTATTTATACGCGCCTTTAGCACATCGACTTGGGTTGAATGCCATAAAAACTGAACTAGAAGATTTGGGTTTAAAGTTTACTAATAACGAAGTTTATAACGAGATTGTTGGTAATCTGGAAGAATCTGAACCAGAAAGAAAAAAATTCATTCAAAAATTTATCGAACCATTAAAAGAAATTTTAGTTGAGCAAGGTTTTAAATGCAAGATATTTGGCAGGCCAAAATCAGTTTATTCTATTTACAATAAAATAAAAAACAAAGGCGTTCCGTTTGAAGAGATTTATGACCTTTTTGCTATTAGAATTATAAGTGAAAGTTTGCCTGAAAATGAAAAATCAGATTGTTGGCGGATATATTCTATCATTACCGATTTTTATCATCCCAGTCCGGAACGTTTACGCGATTGGATCTCAACTTCAAAAGCAAATGGTTATGAGAGTTTGCATACAACCGTAATGGGACCCGAAGGTAATTGGGTGGAAGTGCAAATACGTACCGAGCGTATGGATGAGATTGCTGAAAAAGGGTATGCCGCGCATTGGAAATACAAAGATAAAGCATCTGAAAAAGAAAGTCAGCTGGAAGAATGGATAAGCAAGATACGCGAGATGCTGGAAAGTGCTGAAGAGAATGCCTTAGACTTTATTGATGATTTTAAACTAAATCTTTTTGCTGACGAAATATTTGTTTTTACACCGGATGGAAAAATGCGTACCGTACCATCGGGCGCAACGGCTTTAGATTTTGCTTTTGAGATACACAGCAAAATTGGCGAGCATTGTATTGGCGCTAAGGTTAACCATAAATTAGTGCCTTTAAGTTACGCACTTAAAGGGGGCGACCAGGTAGAATTACTTACCTCTAAAAAACAACAGCCTGCCGAAGAATGGCTTGGGTTTGTAATAACCGCAAAGGCAAAAGGCAAAATAAAATATGCGTTAAAAATTGAGCGCAAAAAAATTGCCGATAAAGGCAGAGAAATTTTAGAGAAAAAATTCTATAAAGAAAAATTAGAATTTACAATTCAAAACATACAGGATTTTACAGACTTTTTAAAAATACCTTCCTCACAAGAAGTGTTTTACCGTGCCGCTAAAAATGCTTTAGGTGTGTCCGAAATAAAAGATTTTATAGATTTTAAACAGCACCCTGAAAAATACATCAGCGAAAAATTAGAGAAGCAGCATACGGTAGAAGAAATGGTAACACAGGCACGCGGAAAAAGCGATATGTTGGTTATTGGCGATGATATGCAGCACCTTGATTATAAACTTTCGCCGTGCTGCACGCCTATACCCGGCGATGATGTTTTTGGTTTTGTTACCGTTGGCGAAGGAATTAGTATACACAGGGTAAATTGCCCTAATGCCTCCAAACTTTTAGCTAATTACGCGTTTAGGGTTATTAAAGCCAAATGGAACAGCGATAAACTACTTACATTTTTAGCCAGTGTAAAAATTACCGGCACAGATGCTATGGGTATTGTAAATAATATTACCAAAGTAATTTCTACCCAGCATAACGTAAATATGCGCTCCATAACATTTGATACAGAAGATGGAATTTTTGAAGGTACCATTATGGTTTATGTACATAGCACCGAGCATTTAACACAGCTTAGCAACAACCTTAAAAAAGTACCTGGCGTTATTAATGTACAACGTATAGATGAGGTAAATAAAAAGGCGTATTAAATGAAGAACAAGCGGCTGCTCTACACATCCTTTCCGCCTGCGGTTCTATCAATTTTATTTTACTTCCTTTCCTTTCCTTCACTTACAACTATAAAACACAATACTGAAAAAAAACTTTACGCGCTTGAGCAAAAAGCAAGTAATGATCTAGATTCTATTTATAAGCAACTTCAACTTTCACCAAAAAAAAACTTCACAACTTATCTTAGTAAAAATTATGCCAAATCTTTTGCAGATCAAGGAATTGCTTTTTTTATTTACGAAAATGATAGTCTGCAATTCTGGACAGATAACCACCCGGCCGTTGAGAATTACATGTTGAATGTTTGCTTTGAAAAAAAAATAGTAAAGCTTAAAAATGGGTATTATCAAGTTATCAGGCATTCTCAAAATGCCTATAGTTCCTACCAATTATATGCCCTGATCCTCATAAAAAACAGCTTTGCCTATCAAAATAAATATTTAAGAAATTCTTTTAACGCCTATTTTAATTTGCCACATTATTGTGATGTATCAGAAGCAAAATTATCTGATGAGAATTCATTTAATATAATTGATAAGGGTGGAGAATTTCTATTTTCGGTAGAAGTTAAGAAAGAACATAGAAATGAGGTTTATTCCTTTTTATCTTTTAGTATGTTATGCACCACCATTTTTTTTCTACTTTATTTTTACAAGAATAATTTTTTACCCGAAACGTCATTTAATAATTTTTGGAAATGGTTTCTGCTTATTGCTTCGGCGCTTGCGATCTTATATCTATACCTCTTTAGGGCAAAAGGTTTATACTTATTTATCTATTCGGTAAATGAAGTGGATGCTTTTATTTTTCCTGTATTTGTTATCTGTCTTTTACTTTTAATTTTATGGATACTACTAGTATTTAGAAACTTAGTTACCACATTAAATATTCTAAAATATAATACCTGGAAATCTACAATCTATATTGCTTTATTATACGTAGCCGGTTATTGCATCAATCTTTATTTAGTTAGAACGTTTAGTTATCCTAACCTATCAGCTGACTTAGCAGATGTATTCTTTTATCCTTCTGTTTATATCTATTTAATTTATATATGTGTCTTTATTTTATTTTTTTGTTTTACTTTATTATGCGAAATCTCACTAAAAATTTTTCTTTTTGAAAACTATACTTTAAAAAAGTACATTTTTATTTTTTTAATAGTAAGCTCTGCTAGCCTTTTTCTTCATCATATAAATGCGCAATACGATGTACTTACCGCATTATGGCCGGGCTTATTTTTTATTTTAATAATAATTGCCAAACAAAAAATAACAGTTAATAACTTTTTATACGGCATAATTGTCTGCTTAATTATTTCCTTTTTTGGGGCCTACTTAACTATTAATCTTAAAAATAAAACCGATTTTAAGCAACGATTAGAATTGGCGCAAGACCTCGTTAACCCAAAAGATGCCGTAGTAGAAAATCTTTTTACAGGTATATCAACTAGTTTGTTGCATGATAATGAACTTAAAAAAATTATTTTAAAAAAGGATAAGAACGCGATAACGCCTGAACAATATATTTTACGGAAATATTTTATGGGCTATTGGGAACGCTATAATATTTCTATTTGCCTCTTTGATTCTATGTGCATGCCATTAATATTGCAACCTTTACATTTTTATAACAACAATTCTTATTTTGATGAAATGATCGCATCCAAATTAAAACCTACAGATTGCAGCGGCCTTTATTTTAATTATTTATTGAAGGATAATACGTTTTATTTATATAAACAATTTATAGCCTTTGCACATAAGCCATTTCAATTATATGTAGTTATAGAATCTAAATATACACCCGATCATAATGGTTTTCCTGATTTATTGCTTAATCAATCTTCCACTACCATAAGTAGCGAATATTCTTACGCGGTTTATCGCAACAACCAGTTACATGAAAAACAGGGTTCTTATGAATATACTCAATTATTAAATGATAAAAAACAAAGTGTTTATACTGAGAATGGTTATAGTCACTTTGTATTTGCACCCAACGCTTCATCAATCGTAATAATTTCAAAAAGTTACACCTATTTAAAAGATCTTTCAGCTACCTTTAGTTTTCTATTTCTTGCTGGAAGTGCTTTATTTTTATTGGTGAGCATATTGCGCATTTTAATATTAAAAAAAGAAAATTCTTTGGCAATAAAAATTCAGCATTATGTTAGCCTGGGGGTTTTATTACTATTTATTCCTGTTGCCATTAGTGCTTTTGTGTTAGCAAAAGAAGAAACAGAAAAACAAAATATAGATGGCATTAAAGAAAAAATTCAGACCGTTAGCAGCTACTTGGGAAACCAATTAGCGGCTTATGATACCTTATCAGCTGCTAACAAAGATTACACGGCCTATTTATTGAGACAAGCTTCCACGTTATTTAAAAGTGATATTACTTTGTTTAACAGCAACGGAGAATATTACGCTGCCGGATTACCTAAATTGTTTGATGAAGGAATTATTTCTAAGAAAATAAACCCGCTCGTTTATACAAACGAGATAACTAATGACTTGCAAAAAGAAGTTTATAATGAGAATATAGGAAGGCTGAATTTTTATTCGGCATATCATACATTAAGTAATGAAAGCAAGCATACTTTAGCAATTATTAATATGCCCTATTTCGCTAAACAAAATCAAATACAGGCGCAACTTTTTAATTACTTATCGGCTTTGTTTAATATTTACGTATTATCGTTTATGTTGATAAGCGTAGCTGCGGCCTTGCTTTCTAACTGGCTTACCAAACCTTTGCAACAATTACAAACGCAAATTAAAAAAGTAACCCTTCAAAAAACCAATGAACCTATTAATTACAGCAAAGCTGATGAGATAGGTTTATTAATATCATCCTATAATAATATGTTAGTGATGCTGCAACAAAGTGCTGAGCAACTTTCTAAATCTGAACGCGAAGGCGCATGGAAAGAAATGGCACGGCAAGTAGCGCACGAAATTAAAAATCCTTTAACACCTATGAAATTAAGCATACAACATGTTGAACGCTTAATGCTTAACCAACCTGAAGAAGCTTATAAACAAGGGCAAAAAATTATACCTGTGTTGTTAGAACAGATAGACGCTTTAGCACATATAGCAACCGAATTCAGTAATTTTGCCCAATTGCCAACACCTAATTTTGAAAAATTAAATTTGATTTCTTTTATTAAAAATACGTTGCCTTTATACCAGCAAAATGATAAAATAGAAATAAAATTTATGTCTGAAGTAGAGTTTGCTGATATTGATGCAGATAAAGATCAATTGCTGAGGGTACTAAATAACCTGATAAGTAATGCTATTCAATCTTTACAAGAAGGTACAAAAGGAGAAATTATCGTTGCCTTAGAAAAAAAACAGAATGCGTATATCATTTCTGTTAAGGATAATGGTACGGGCATACATGAAGATGTAAAACAAAATATATTTCAACCAAATTTTTCAACTAAATCGTATGGTACTGGTTTGGGACTTGCTATGTGCAAACGAATTATAGAACAACACAATGGTGAGATTTGGTTTGAAAGTAAGCCCGGTAAAGGGACAACTTTTTTCTTTAAATTATATGCTTTGCATTTGCGTTAGGGATTGATAATGAAAGCCTTTTTGAAATGCTTTTTCAGCATTATGCGAAACAATTAAAAAACTAAAAAGATGAGCTAACAAAAAGCTTTGCTTATAAAGCCCGCCGACGATTGAAATTGCTTCACTTTGTTCGCAATGACGAAGAGCCGGAACGCCCAAACGCCTCACCCCCAGCTCCTCTCCACAAGAGAGGGTGGAGTTAATCTAATTTTAAATCGTGACCTAGTTTTTCTTTTTTGGTTTCCAGATAAAGGCGGTTGTGTTTATTGCTTTTAATTTCTAAGGCAACATTATCAACTATTTCTAAACCATAACCAATTAGGCCGGCACGTTTTTTAGGATTATTAGTCATAAGTTTAATTTTACTAACGCCTAAATTGCGCAGAATTTGTGCGCCAACTCCGTAATCGCGTTCATCTGCTTGGAAACCTAATTCAGTATTTGCTTCAACGGTATCCATACCTTGCTCTTGCAATTTGTAGGCTTTTAATTTATTAAGTAAGCCAATGCCTCGCCCTTCTTGATTCATATAAACCAAAATGCCTTTGCCTTCTTTTTCAATAATTTCCATGGCTTTGTGTAACTGTGGTCCGCAATCGCAACGGCAAGAACCAAAAATATCTCCGGTTACGCACGATGAATGCACACGTACCAAAACAGGTTCATCTTTTTGCCACTCGCCTTTATATATGGCTAAATGCTCTTGTCCGGTTGTGGTTTGTTTGTAAGCCACTAATTTAAAATTGCCCCATTGCGTAGGTAATTCAACTTCAACTTCTTTTTGTATAATACTTTCTTTTTGTAAACGATACGCAATTAAATCTTTAATGCTGATAATTTTAAGATTGAATTTTTCTCTAACCTTAACCAAATCAGGCAGGCGAGCCATGGTGCCGTCTTCGTTCATAATTTCTACCAATACCCCGCAAGGTTCAAAGCCGGCAAGTTCAGCTAAATCTACGGTTGCTTCGGTATGCCCAATGCGACGAAGTACGCCGCCTTTTTTTGCTTTTAATGGAAAAATATGTCCGGGTTTACCAAACTCTTCAGGTTTTGTATTTGGATTAATAAGCGCTTGTACCGTTTTTGCT
Organism: Bacteroidia bacterium; assembly: GCA_038206945.1. Classification (GTDB taxonomy): domain Bacteria; phylum Bacteroidota; class Bacteroidia; order B-17B0; family Aurantibacillaceae; genus PALSA-968. The sequence continues at coordinate 18,151 of JBBRAG010000019.1, forward strand.
CTATCGGAAGCAGAAATGCCTGTGGTGCAACCATTTCCAAGTAAATCAATGGAAACAGTAAACGGGGTTTCGTGTAAGGATGAGTTACTGCTCACCATCATTTCTAGTTGTAATTTATTGGCAAGTTCTACACTAATGGGCGCGCAAATTAAACCACGACCATGGGTGGCCATAAAGTTTATAATTTCGGGTGTAACGTTGCGAGCGGCGGTAATAAAATCTCCTTCGTTTTCACGGTCTTCATCATCAACCACAATAACCAATTTACCGGCTTTTACATCGTCAATAGCACTTTCAATTGTATCTAATTTAATTTCCATCCTGCAAAGGTACAAAACCTTATTTTATGGTAGATTTTTTATTAATTCTTTAAAATAATCAAAAGCGTATAATAAACGAGAGCCATACCAGCTAAACATTTCTCCATCAACCAATATAATTTTTGTTTTTGGGAGATGCGTTTGTAGTTCTAAAATGTGTTTTTCTTTAAAGGGATAAGGTTCGGAGGATAGAAAAACATAATCCGGATTTTGAGCATTTAATTCTTCTATACTTATTTCCGGATAACGATTGGCATGATTGGCAAATACATTTACAAAACCGCAATCGTGCAGCATATTAGTTATAAAGGTATTTGAGCCTGCTGCCATGTATGGATCTTTCCAAATGAGATACGCGACTTTGGTTTTAATTTCTACATTAGAATTTAGAATTTTAAATTGACTAAATTTCTCTTTTATAGAATTTGAAATTTCTTGTGATTGATTTTTCCTATCTGTAATCAACCCAACTTGCTCAATCATTTGCAAAGCATCTTGCACATTATATATATCACTTATGTAAACCGGGAATAGTTTGCAAAGTTCTTCAATTTGCTCTTGTTGGTTTTCTTCTTTATTAGCAATTATTAAATCGGGATTGAGTTTTTTTATTTCATCTACCTTAATTGTTTTTGTGCCACCAATTCTTTTAACCGATTGAAACATTTCTTTTGGATGAACACAAAACTTGGTAATGCCAACTAATTCGCTTTTCAAATCTAAATCCCAAAGTAATTCGCTTTGCGAGGGTACTAACGAAATTATTTTCTTTGGCGGAAAATTAAACTTGGTGGTTCTACTTAGTTGATCGGTTATAATCATTATCGGCACAAATTTGGTTAATTAAATTTATACATTAGTAGCCTTATGAACGAAAATAAAAAAGCTTACATCTTTTTATTTACCGCGCAAATTATTTACGCGCTTAATTTTAGTATTGCCAAGGGTTTAATGCCAAATTTTATTGGTCCGGCCGGATTAGTATTTATGCGTGTAAGCGGCGCCTGTTTTTTATTTTGGGTACTTTCTTTATTTACTGAAAGCGAAAAAGTACAAAAACCCCATCTTATAAAATTTATGGTACTGGCAGTGTTTGGTGTGGCTTGCAATCAGCTTTGTTTTATATATGGCTTGCATTTATCAAAGCCTATTAATTCGGCCATAATTATGACGATTAACCCCATAGTGGTTACTATTATTACTTTAGTAGTTTTAAAAGAACGTTTTTCTATATTAAAAGTTATCGGACTTGCCTTAGGTATTGGGGGCGCACTTACTTTATTATTAAGCAATGGCAAATCTTTTCAAATAAATAACCAAACGGCGTTAGGAGATACCTTTACATTAATAAACGCTTGCTCGTGGGCTGTATTTGTGGTAATGGCAAAACCTTATATGCAATTATATAAAACAGTAACAGTAATGAAATGGCTATTTTTATTCGGCCTGTTTTTGGTTTTTCCATTTGCTATTAGTGATTTGCAAAAAGTTGATTTTACCATGTTTACCGCTCATGCTTGGTTCGCGCTTTTGTTTGTGGTTGTAGGTACAACTTTTTTTGCATACTTATTAAATATTTACGCGCTAAAAACTTTAAGTCCTTCAACAGTAAGCGCATACATATATTTACAACCTTTTTTAGCCATTATATTTGCATTGCTGCTTAAAAAAGATGAAATTAGTTTTTTAAAATTCTTTTCAGGAAGCCTTATCATCACAGGGGTTTATCTGGCAGGCATAAAAGTAAAAGGTAAAAACATTTAATGTGTATAATCAAAATAAATCATCTACCGAAATATTTTTTTAATAATTTTCAATTGAAGAAAAAATAATAAAAACAAGAGCTAATAAATTTTTTTTTACTGAATTTTTAGTATTTATTTGTTAGCTCGTTTAGATGTAAGGTTTTGTTACAAACAGACGAATGTGAATAAGACGATTTAGAACTATTATATATACTATTTAAAAAAACAAAAGAAATTGAATATGGATAAAAAAACTGCAGACTCAGTTTGGAACAATTGCCTCGATGTTATTAAGGACAATGTTAACCCACAAAATTTTAAAACATGGTTTGAACCTATTAAAGCAATTAAATTACAGGATAAGGTTTTAACTATTCAGGTACCTTCGCAATTTTTTTATGATTGGTTAGAAGAACATTATATTACCTTACTTAAAAAAGTTACCCGTAAAGAACTTGGTACCGATGGACGTATTGAATACAACATTGTTTTAGAAAATTCTAACAAAGGAGAAAGACCATTAACAATTAAAGTACCTTCTCTTTCTAGAGATATTAAAAATAACCCGGTATCTATGCCAATAGATATCAGCAACAATCCTATTAGAAATCCGTTTATCATTCCGGGATTAAAAAAGGTTGTGGTAGAATCTCAGTTAAACTCAAAATATTCTTTCGATAATTTTATTGAAGGAGATTGCAATCGTTTAGCTCGTTCGGCTGCATTTGCAGTTGCACAAAAACCCGGTGGTACTGCGTTTAATCCCTTATTAATATATGGAACTAACGGTGTTGGTAAAACTCACTTAGCACAAGCCATTGGTATTGAGTGCAAAAACAACTTTCCAAACAAAACGGTATTATATGTTCAGTCAGAAATATTCTCTCGTCAGTTTGTAGATTCCATTAAAAATAATGCACAAAACGATTTCGTTAATTTTTATCAGATGATTGATGTGCTGATAATTGACGACGTTCAGTTTTTAGCCAACAAAGAAAAAACACAAGATGTTTTCTTCCATGTATTTAATCATTTACACCAAAGCGGTAAACAAGTTATTTTAACTTCAGATAGACCTCCTGTAGATTTGCAAGGTATTGAACAACGTTTGTTATCTCGTTTCAAATGGGGTCTTTCAGCTGATCTACAACCACCGGCATTAGAAACCCGTATTGCTATTTTAGAAAAGAAAGTTTATACCGAAGGAATTGATTTACCTAAAGAGGTTGTAGAATATTTAGCGTATAGCATTACTAGCAATGTACGTGAGTTAGAAGGTGCGTTAACATCTTTGTTGGCACAATCTACGTTGAACAAAAAATTAATCACGCTTGATCTTGCCAAGCAAATGATTGATAAGTTTGTGAAAACAACTGCGCGTGAAGTTTCTATTGATTACATACAAAAAGTGGTTTGCGATTATTTTGATTTGCCAATTGATACCATGAAATCTAAAACGCGTAAACGCGAAGTTGTACAGGCTCGTCAAATTGCGATGTATTTTTCTAAGAGTATGACCAAATCATCTTTAGCAACTATTGGTATGCATTGTGGTGGTAAAGATCACGCAACTGTTTTACACGCTTGCCGCACGGTAAATAACTTAATGGATACCGATAAACGTTTCCGTTTATATATTGATGAACTTGAAAAGAAAATAAGTCTTCCTTAGAATATTTTTCTTAAAAAGACTAAGCCTCAATTCTTTATAGAGTTGAGGCTTTTTTATTACCTTAGTTCCACTTAAAAATTAAACCTATGTTTAAAAAAATTATAACACTTGCCATAATTGCATTAACAATACATGTAAACGCGCAGGTAATTAAAACGGCAAAACCTAAAACGGTAGTTCCTGCCACAGAGCATACGTATACTCCACCCTATTACAGCGAAGCAACACCCTTTGAGTTTAAAAAAAGAAGCATGCTTCAAATAAATATTTTTGAATTTGTATTTACTAATATTTCTATTTCTTATGAATTGTTTAGTAAAGACGGTAAGCACGGTTTTAAAGTGCCGTTTACATTTGGCCTTGGGGGGCAACCTGATACAAACGCTTACCAGGTTAATAACACAAACAGGTTTATAGCATCTCGCAACCGTATATTTGAAACAGGTTTGCATTATAATTATTATCCATTAGGGCAAAGAAGGGCATCGCCTTTTTTAGGACTTGGTTTTAACGTGGGTGCATTTAATTATTGGCAGTATGCAAGTGTTTTAGTTAACAATGGTGGATATCCTTATTATCAACAAGTTGGCAAAGGCGACCAAAAAATTGGGAACAACATTTCGGGTGCTTTATTTTTTGGTATTTTATTTAACCCGAACGAAACGGTTACCTTTGGTTTTAAAACCGGTTTAGGTTTTAGAAGATACGGCACTGACTACAAAGAATACACATACCCTTATGGGGTATTAGAAGTTAACCTGGGCTTTAAGTTTTAATTTTTACTGCTTATTAATGTTGAAATGTTTGCGTTAAGGATGCGGCAAGAAAGCCTTTTTAAGTACTCTTAAAAAGCTTTACTGCAGGCAGCCCCACGGCGCAGAAGATTGTCGCTTTTGTACAAAGGCCTTCACGCCGGAACGCCCAAACCTCTATTTGGTAAATTTTATAGGATAGATTTGTTTATCTATCTTTACGCCCTATTATTTTATTGAAATGAAGGATGTAATTTGGACGATAATTGTTATATGGATTGTTTATAGAATTTATGAAGCTATAAAATCATCGAAGGTTTATATTTTTCAAAAACATGAGCATAATTACCAAGCACCTAAAGAAGGGGAAGTAAAAATTGATGGGAAACAGGAAACATCGCATCATGCCGACAGGAAACCAAATTCTGATAAAGGCGGAGAGTACGTAGAATTTGAAGAAGTAAAGGATAAATAAGCGTTACAATGATTAATTATTCGTTGCTATATTCGTAAACCATACAAAAATTAGAAGTATATGAACATTAAAAAATTTCTGCCGCACATAATTGCTGTTACCTCTTTCTTACTTATATCGCTGTTTTATTTTAGTCCGTTAATTGACGGAAAAAAGCAAATTCAGCAAAGTGATATTATGCACTACAAAGGCACTGCGCAGGAAATTCTTGATTTTAGAAAAGATCATAAAGGCGAAGAACCTTTATGGACAAATAGTATGTTTGGTGGTATGCCGGCGTATCAAATATCAGTTTTGTACCATGGCAATTTAATGAAGTTTGTGGATAATGCTTTTCAATTATGGCTTCCCCACCCTATTGGCATGGTGTTTTTATATTTCTTTGGCTTTTATATTTTAATGCTGTGCCTGCGTATTAACCCTTGGCTTGCCGCGGTTGGTGCTTTTGCGTATGGCTTCTCTTCTTTCTTTTTTATTATTTTAGAAGTTGGGCATAACACCCAGGCGCATGCTATTGCGTACATGGCTCCGCTATTGGGAGGTGTTATACTTATCCTTAGACGGAATTATATTTTGGGTGCTGCGTTAACTACGCTTTTTGCATCGCTTGAATTATATTCAAATCACGTGCAAATTACCTATTACTTTTTTATGATAGTAGCCGCCATTATGGTGGTAGAATTTATAGGTGCCCTAAAAGAAAAACACATGCCCGATTTTATTAAACGCGCTGCTATTTTAAGCGTAGCAATTGGAATTGCGATACTGCCCAACGTATCTAATTTATGGGCTACTTACGAATATGGCAAATACACCACACGCGGCACATCAGACCTTACCATAAATGAAGCTAAACAAAGTAATGAAGGAAATAAAACAAGCGGCCTTGATAAAGATTACGCTACCATGTGGAGTTATGGTATTGATGAAACATTTACTTTATTGATACCTAATTTTAAAGGCGGTGCATCAGAATCTATAGGCGCGCATAATAAAAACGCCTTGGAAGCTATACAAGATCCACAGATGCGGCAGTACGCAGGTGGCATGAGTGCTTATTACGGAACCCAATACTTTACCTCGGGTCCGGTTTACATTGGCGCTATTATGATGTTTTTAGGCGTGCTTGGTTTGTTTTTAATTAAAGACAGAATTAAATGGGCCTTATTAGTAATTACTATTATAAGTATAATGTTGGCTTGGGGAAAGAATTTTATGTGGTTTACCGATATATTCTTTGATTACTTTCCGGGATATAACAAGTTCCGGTCTATAACGATGATATTGGTTATTGCCGAATTAACAATACCAATTTTAGCCATGCTTGCTCTACAAAAAATTTATGAATCAACTAATACTACGCACGTGCATGTTGGTAAAAAAACAATGCCTATTACCCGGGTTCTTATTATTGCCGCGGCCATTACAGGTGGCTTTGCTTTGCTGTGCTATTTGGCGCCAGACGTATTTAATAAATTTCAACCTGCCGGAGAATTAAAACAAATGGTATCTCAAGCAAGGCAACAAGATCCTAACGCAAGTGTAGCGCAGATAGAAAATGCATACACGCCCGTTTTAGAGCAAGCAGAAATTGCGCGTAAAGCAATTTTTAAAGCCGATGCCATTCGTACATTTATTTTTATTTTGCTTGCCTTTGGCGCATTATGGTTCTATTTATCTAAGAAGATCAAGCAGGAAATATTTTTTGCGGCTTTAGCTATTTTCATTTTGGCAGATATGTGGCCGGTTGCTGCGCGTTATCTTAATAATTCTAATTATGTGCCAAGGGCGCAGATGCAAAGTCCGTTTCCTAAAACAAAAGCCGATGAATTTATTTTGCAGGATACATCTCCCGATTATCGTGTACTTAAATTAGGCAACCCGTTTAATGATGCTTCTACCTCCTACTGGCATAAATCAATAGGTGGTTATCACGGTGCAAAATTAAAACGCTACCACGAGCTTATGTCTTTTCAATTAGAACCAAACATGGCATCGCTCATGCAAAGCTTACGTGGCGGAGGTATTTCAGATTCATCTATAAAGGCGGCGTTTGCTAAAACACAAACGCTTAATATGCTTAATACCAAGTATGTTATTGTAGGCGATGATTCTCCACCACTTGTAAACCCTTTGGCAAACGGCAATGCCTGGTTTGTAAAAAATATACTTTCTGTAAATTCTGCAAACGATGAAATTTTAAAGCTATCAGATATCAATACAAAAGAAACCGCTATTATAAATACTAAATATAATGAGGTGTTGGGTGCGTTTAAAACTCAGTATGATGCAGAAGCAACTATTAAATTAAATTCTTACCAGGCTAATAAATTAGTTTATGAAACCAATACCACAACCAATCAGCTTGCCGTTTTCTCTGAGATATATTATCCTAAAGGTTGGATAGCTACTATTGACGGGAAAGAAACACCATATGTAAATGCAGATTTTATTTTACGCGCCATGGTTATTCCGGCAGGAAAACACAAGGTCGAATTTAATTTTAAACCAGCCGTTTATGTAATAGGAGAAAAAATATCTTTAGCGGGTTCTATATTAGTGTTGCTTATTTCTTTTGGCGGAATGTTTTATGCGTATAGAAATGAAGAAAAGAACAGCCATGTAAAAGCCTGATCAAAAAAAATGTTTTTCGTTCGATTATATCTTTAACAGGAAATCATTCTTATTCATAGCTTCTTCTGCGTAAGAAAAAGTAGAAAGTATATCTGCCTTTCCGTTTACCAAAGCCACATCATGTTCAAAATGCGCTGATGGTTTTTTATCTTTTGTTATAATTGTCCAACCATCATTAAGTTGTTTAACATCTTTAGTCCCAAGATTAATCATAGGTTCGATAGCAATCGTTAATCCATTTTGAATTTTAGGTCCGTTACCTCGCTTACCATAATTTGGCACTTCAGGCTTTTCGTGTAAACTTTTGCCAAGTCCGTGGCCTACTAATTCACGCACCACACCATAGCCATGTTTTTCGGCATGTTGTTGTATAGCAAAACTAACATCACCAATTCGGTTGCCATTCTTTACCTGCTCAATACCCATGTACAAACTTTCTTTTGTTACTCGCACAAGATCCCGCACCTCTTGTTTAATTTCTCCGCAACAAAATGTGTATGCGTGATCACCAACAAAGCCTTGTTTTTTTACGCCGCAATCAACCGAAATTATATCGCCGCTTTTTAAAACTTTATCTGTGGGGATACCATGCACCACCTGTTCGTTCATAGAAAGGCATAAACTAGCAGGAAAGTTATTATATCCTTTAAATATTGGTACGCCACCATTATCGCGAATGAACTCTTCGGCAATTTTATCTAAGTGTTTTAATGTAACACCATCTTTAATTTCAGAAGCCACTAATCCTAAGGTCTTTGAAACTAATTGCGCTGCATGGCGCATTAATTCAATTTCTTCTGCGGTTTTTAAATAGATCATTTATTTTTTCATTCATTAGTTAACCTTTGTCAATGCTCAATTTATTTCAGCATCTGTTATTTCAAAAATATTCCGAAAACAAGTTCGGAATGACAAGAAATATTTTTTATTTGCCAAATATTCGTTTAATAAAAGATTGGTTTTTTTTACGGTAATTTCTGTGTGCCTGTTCATCTTCATATTGATGATTATAATCTCCGCCTTCGGGGTGAAGTATTTGCCAAATTTTGCTCCAACCTGGGAAGCCGCCTACATTGCGGTCATCTATAAATATATCTGCATTAATTTTCCGGCTGATAGATAACGTATATTGCTCTTCGGGATAACTTTTATTTACCGCATAAAATGTAACACCTTTTTGTTTGCAATATTCAACCGCTTCTTGCAAAAGATCGGTATCTCTAAAAGTCCATAAAATAAGTTTATGCCCTTTTTTTTGTAAAGCTTTCAATGTATCAAAAGCAAAAAGCATTTCGGGACCAATCTTTGGATAAGCGTGTTCTACAACTGTTCCATCAAAATCTACAGCTATTATTTTACCTTCGTTTGTAATCATCTTATAAATTATACGCTTTGCTTACACTTAGGTCTTTATTCAACTCATACATACGCGGTTGCGCCGTTCCAATTTCAAATTCTAATATTTGTTCAGGCGTTAATTTTTCTAAGTGCATAATTAATGCACGTAAACTGTTGCCATGTGCAGCGATCACAATATTTTTTCCGACAGTTAATTTTGGTGCAATTTCTTTTTCAAAATAAGGTATTACACGATTGGCTGTATCTTTTAAACTTTCACCATTAGGTGGGGCAATATCATAACTTCTTCTCCAAATATGTACTTGTTCATTCCCAAATTTAGCAGCCGTCTCAGTTTTATTCAATCCCTGCAAATCACCATACATACGTTCGTTCAGCGCTTTGTTATACGTAATAGGTAGGTTACTTTGCCCGCTAACTTCTAAGGCAATTTTCAACGTTTCTTGCGCACGTTTTAAGTCAGATGCATACCCTCCGTCAAATTTAATCTTTTTTAATTTTTGACCGGCAGCTTTGGCTTCTTCCTCGCCTTTTTCTGTAAGGGCGACATCAACCCAACCGGTAAATTTATTTTCTAAATTCCATACCGATTGCCCGTGCCTGAAAATAACTAATTGCGACATAAAATTTCTTTTTACAAAAATACTATTTTAATATAAGAATTGGAATGAGATTTAACGATATTATTTCTTAGTTGCAGTTTCTATTTTGTTTAAAGCAAAAGCTATTCTTCTAGTGATTTCTATACCCATTTTATAAATATAAGTAGAAGTTATTTTGGAAGGTGTATTTACCTCGGCCGGAAATTTTATACTGCAAGTACCTGAATTTATTTCTTTGGCATCAACTGTAAAAACGGTGTAATGTAAAGTAACTACCCGTTCTGAAGTTACCGTCATATCGCCTGCTGCCAGTTGGTTAGAAACAATATCCAACTCATTGATAAATAAGAAAAGATCGGTTTTATATTTTACGTAGAGAGAAGGTATAAGCGCTGCACTGGTTACTTTAGCATTCATAAAACGCGCATCTGCATTTGATTCAACTAATATCTGTCCGTTTTTTATGGTCGAATTTTTTTTATTTTTTTCTTCTATCGGAGTTTTGTAATTTTTTTGGTTAGGTAATTTTTCATAGCTAAAGTTTATGTTCTTATAAATATTAAAAATATCTTTTTTGTATTTGGCCGTATCTTTCAATAGATCCAACGTTTCGTATTTTTGCTTTAAGGCTTTTGCTAACTCGATATTTACACTTTTTCTGAAAGTTTCATTTATTTCTTTTTGATTGAGTTTTGTTTCCGCATTTATTTTATGGTCTATCTGGCTCATGTATAATTTCGGCTCGAACGGAATAATCATAATCTTATGCTTCACCTGAGAATAAGACGCAAGTGATAAAATAAAAAAAGCAAGAAGCAAAAGGATATTTTTCATTTATTTAAGCTCGGCAAGAATTAATTTTTCAACCTCATCACTATCCCATTTTGTATCAATGCCGGGCATAGCCATTATCTTATCCATAATGTTTTGCTGTTTGTTACCTTTTTGCAAAGCTTTGCTGTAACGTATGTGCGGACTAAAGGTTACCATAGGATAAAGTGGTATCCATTTATCAGGATGTTTTTCGCTAAAGTGTGCTTCAATCCTTTTCTGCAATAAAAATACCGGGTCAGCCGTTTTGTCTCGCATTTCAATAAAATTTCCAATGGCTAAATCTGCAATGGCATCTGCATCAGGTTTTCTTATCAATTGATATTCTTGTAAAATAGTTTCCCAATTTTCGTTGTGCTTAGAAATTAATTCATCTAACACCACGCAATCTTCAAAACCACAATTCATACCTTGTCCGTAGAAGGGAACAATGGCATGCGCTGCATCTCCAATTAAAGCAATTTTATTATCAAACGTCCACGGAAAACATTTTACGGTAACTAAAGATGAAACCGGATTATTCATAAAATCATCTAAAAGCGTTGGCATTAAAGGCACCGCACTTGGAAATTCTTCATCAAAAAACTTTTTAACGGCTTCTTTGGTTTTTAAATTGGCGAATGATTTTTCTCCTTCAAAAGGTAAAAATAATGTACACGTAAAATTGCCATCGGGGTTTGGTAAAGCAATCATCATAAAACTTCCGCGAGGCCAAATATGCAACGCATTTTTCTCTAATAAGAATTCGCCATTTTTTCCGGGTGGGATAATTAATTCTTTATAACCCGCTTCTATATAATGTTGGTTGAACTCAAACCTATCACTAGAAAGCTGCATGTTTAAACGGCTGGCTGCAAAGGCCCCATCGGCACCAAACAACAGGTCGCTGGCAGATGAAGTTATTTTCTTTGTTTCATTATGTTCAAAATGCGCGGTAAGATTTGCTTTATCAATGTGGGTGCAACGCGCATCAAAGTTAATTTTTACGTTAGGTTGTTGCTCTGCCAGGTCCATCAGTTTCATATTTATTTCAGCACGCGAAACAGAATAAATGGCCTGCTCTTTTTTTCCATACGGAAAGAATGCTGTTGTACCGTTCTTGTTATGAATGAACCTGCCGTACATGGGTATGGCAATTTTTTTTATTTCATCTGCAATACCCACTCCTTCCAAGCCACGCCAGCCGCGATCGCTAAGCGCCAGGTTAATAGATTTACCCGCGCTCATATTTGCTTTACGCATATCGGGTCTGCGTTCAAAAATATTTACTTTATGTCCGCGTTTAGCTAAATAGATAGATAACAAAGAGCCTACCAAACCTGCGCCAACTATGTTTATTGTTTTACTCATGCAATATTAAAATTATAATGATCTTGTTTTGTTTACAAACCTGTTAAGCATAACCAATTGCCCCACTACCATTAACAGGCTTACTACTACAAATACTACGCTGATAGGATTTTGTGTGTTTGCGCCCGTAGCTGTTTCCGTCAGATCCTGGTTATAGAAGTGCATAGCCACAACCGCAAAAGCGTTGTTACAAAAATGAGCAATAATAGATACCCATAAATTTTGAGTAAGATAATATAAGTATCCCAGCACAATACCCAGGAACATACGCGGAATAAAACCAAAGAATTGCAAATGGAAAACGCTGAACAAAATAGCCGTAATAACAATGGCCACATGGGCGTTCATTTTATTTTTAATGAAAAGTTGTTGCAACAATCCCCTGAAAAATATCTCTTCGCTTAAGGCAGCCATAAACGCCATCACCAAAAGATTTATGACCAACCCACCCATAGATCTATCTTCAAAAAACACCATCGTAATTTTCTCCGCCTGTGTTTCTTTCGCGCGCATCCAATCTTCTAAATAAGAAAAACTTTGCGGTAAATTTATCAGTTGGTTCCAGCTTTCTAAACCACTAACGGCAGGCAAGGCAAATAAAACGCAGGCTATAGCCGTTAGTATAAAGTAAAAATGCGGCACCGAGTTCATATTTAAGAAATTGGTTTTTTCACTTCTCATAAAACGGCAAAATATGGTAGCCGGTAAAATAAAAATAAACGTAGTTAAAATAACCTGCATGGCCTTTAATAAATTAATTTCTTTTACAGTTGTAGGCATTTGCGCGGCGGTACTGCTATCTGCCAACATTAATATAAAGCATACTATCAAATAGCTGAGTATAGTAAATAAACCAAGCCTGTCTTTAAATGTTGTATTGTTCATAGCTGTTTTTGTATCTTTGCAAAATTAGTTAATAGTTATTAGTTAATGGTTAAAAGTAAAAAAGCTATTTCCCAATACCTGTTGGCTACTAACTAATAAAAAGTGGTTAAAATAGGAAATATAGATTTAGGAGAGTTTCCCTTATTGCTTGCCCCTATGGAAGACGTAAGCGATCCTCCTTTCAGGTATGTTTGCAAGCAGAACGGGGCAGATATGATGTATACTGAATTCATTTCATCTGAAGGACTGATTCGCGACGCCATCAAGAGCCGCAAAAAGCTGGATATTTTTGATTACGAACGCCCGGTAGGCATACAAATTTTTGGCGGAGATGAAGATGCCATGGCCCTGAGCGCCAAAATAGTAGATGCTACCAATCCTGATATTGTAGATATAAATTTTGGCTGTCCCGTTAAAAAAGTAGTGTGCAAAGGGGCCGGCGCGGGGGTATTAAAAGATATTGAATTAATGGTGCGCTTAACCAAAGCCGTTATTAGATCTACCAGCAAACCCGTTACCATTAAAACACGTTTGGGTTGGGATGATAACTCTAAGAACATCATGGAAGTTGCCGAGCGCATGCAAGATATTGGCGTACAGGCCATCAGCATACACGGCCGCACACGCGCGCAAATGTATAAAGGCAATGCCGACTGGACGTTAATAGGCGCCGTAAAAAACAATCCTCGTATAACAATACCCATTTTTGGTAACGGAGATATTGAAACACCCGAGCAGGTGCTTGATATGAAAGATAAATTTGGCGTAGATGGTGTTATGATAGGCCGCGCCAGCATCGGATATCCTTGGATATTTAACGAGGTAAAACATTTTGCCAAAACAGGTACCCACCTTGCACCACCAACCATTGCCGATAGGGTACATGTTTGCAAAACACATCTCTTAAAATCCGTTGAGTGGAAAGGCGAAAAGTTAGGCATTGTAGAAATGCGCCGTCATTACACCAATTACTTCCGTGGTTTAGATCATTTTAAAGAAACACGCATGATCTTAGTTACTTCTGATAGTTTACCCCAATTAATCGATACTATTGAGGGTGTGGCACCAAGGTATGAATTACAAAGTATCTAATTTTGGCGTTACGCCGAATACGCCGGCAGGCTTTTCGCAGTAAACCTTTTATGAGCACCAAAAAGCTTTTCTCTACAATCCCTAACGTAAATTCAAAAACTAATTAGGCGTCATGCCCGATCTTGTACCTGTGCTAAACTCACGGCGTTGTTTAAACAAACCGTTACGCAGGTTTCTCCAAGATATACTTATTTCAAAAGCTCCTAAGCCTCGGTTAGCTTGCTTGTAATTTGAAATGGTTTGATCGTAAGAAAAGGCAAATAAAAGGCTTTTATATTCTAACATAAATTGAGGAATTATTGCATCCTTATAACGATAATAAACACCAATTAATAAAGCAGTTTCACTTCTTAAGCCTGTAGTTTTAGTCTCATCCTTAAAGCGGTAACGCATAAATGTACCGATGTTAAATTCTTTATAAGGACCTTGCCACATATAAATTAAGCTTGGCATAATACTAATCGGCGATTCTTTTATATCAATACGAGATTGCGCGCTGGCAACAAACCTTCTATCAATATTTTGTGGGGAGTTTGTAGTAAACTCTAAACGGGGCTGGTTTAAGTGATAACCTGCAAAGCCCAAACGTAAAGAGAAATGATTATTATACGTAAATTCTTCTTTTACTTTATTTATCTCAAAATTTACACCCGATGAAAGATCGAACCAGGTAAAACTCCGGTTGCTATTAAAAGTTTCGTAGTTTGGCAGGCTTGTATTAAATTGTGTACCGCTATATTGTACGCCATAGGTATAGCTATTATTGTTAGTGGTGGTCTGCCCTAAACCTGCGCCTATGGCTCCACTAATTTTTGAGTTTTTACCAACGTTAACAACGGCATTTCCTATTATATCTGCATTAAATGTTTTCCATGCGCCACTGGCAGCTTTATCTTGGTAAACATAACCGCCTACACCTAAAAATGCTGAACGCGATTTTTTTAATCCTGCGTTGGCATCAAAAGAAGCCATAATGGTTTGAAAAGGTGCGCCGCCCGAATTCCATTGCGTACGGTAGTTAACAGTTGCACGCGCGTAGCCATCAAAAAAACCTGCGTTTGCCGGGTTTAAAAGCAATGGCGACTGACTTAATTGTGAGAAATGTGCATCTTGTGCAAAGACAGACACTCCGCACAAAATTAAAAGTTTAAATATTATTTTTCGAGTGTACATAGTTTATCTTAATAATGTAAAGCTTCCCTTTTTAGTGTAAGTTTTTCCATTTATTACAATATTATATCTGTATGCATAAACACCCACAGGTGCAGGTACGCCGTTATAAACACCATCCCATCCTTCTGTTTTATCTAAGGAATGAAAGATTTGCTCGCCCCAACGGTTATAAATTTCAAATTCGTAACTGGTAGCATTTAATATGCCGTAAATATTTAATATATCGTTGTTGCCATCGCCGTTAGGAGAAAAAGCAGAAGGAAGCATTGGGTCGCCGGTAGTTTCGTAAGCAGGTTTTAATTTAAAAATAGCCTTTATACAGGCATCTCTGTCTATAAAAAAATTAATGCTATCACTGTTTTTATTAGGATGAATGTTGTAAGGTGTTTCCCAATGATCGAACACATAATTAGAATCAGCAATAGCATGCGCAATGTTGGTTACACTATCTAAATATTTTCCGTTCCAAATAAAATTATGAAGCGTTAAAGAGTTAAACTTTACATACCCTGAATTGGGAGGAGAAACATCTACACATAAATTATAAGGTCCATCATAATTATAACAATTTTTTAAACCTTGAACGGCTAAAGAACAACGCTGGGTTATAAAAATATTCATAGAATCTGCACTGCTTTTCCAAATAACAGAATCTGGATTAGCAAACCAATATATTTGGCTTGGTATATCTGCGGTTATCAAAGAGCGCACATATTTAAAATGCTCGGTTAAAGAATCGCAAGAGTATGATGTGTTTAGGAGATCTTGATATCTTGATAAAAAATCAGATTTAAACGTATCGTTGGTCATTAATTTACCAAACAAGGGTATTAAAGGAAACTGGTTATTAGCCGCAGGGCCAAATGCGTTTATATAATCGCAAGGGCTACTTGTTTGAGAATTATCTGCAATGCCCGTATAATTATTGCCAAAGCCCCATGTATTATCTGTATTGCTTAATGCAAAACGCCATTTACGCGGACTATGATTAGTAGTATCAGCAATACCTATCCACCAAAGTGCCTGTCTTTTAGAATAATCAGTATTTACGCTATACATATTGTAAAAGTTGTAATCGCAAAAAGACTGGATATCAAATTGATTAGTTAGTTGCTGAAACAAGGCTGGATTATGAATGTTATAACCAGGAGACATTACCATGTTATAAAAATTTGTCCAAGGCGCCAATGTACCTGCTAAAGCGGTAATTTGAGGCGTTGCGGTTGTTGGTATTAAATCATTTGCAATAATATTTGCTTGAGGAAAACCAAAATATTGGTTGGTATACGTTGTATCAAAAGGCTCTTTAATATAATAGATACCTCTGTTGGTTCCATTAATGAACAAATAAGTAGGGGTATAATGAGATGATTCAAAATTTAATTTATGACGAAGCGTCATGGTGTGATTGAAGAAATCTCTTAAATGATTAGGGCTATCTCCATAACCCGGAAAATTACCACTAGATGTGCCGCCTCCGCCTGGTAAAAAAGCGTCTTCGGCAGATGAACGAAATACTAATTCAGGAAAATCAATACGCGATGTTGATCCTAATGTGGCATCTTTATAAAAATTATACCGGTTACTGTAATCATACCCATATTCATCTTCTGAACGAAATTGAAACTGCCATTGCACAGCAGGTACGCCAAGCGTATTATAAAAATCTATTTTTTTTACAAGTGCTTGTCCCTGATTTTTAAAAATCTCTTTTTTAGTAGTTTTATCCATGTAGCTATAAATAGCCGAAACCGTATCTTTACTCCTATTAATAAATAAAGAATTAGTATCCATACATATACAGGTAACTGCTAAATGTTCGCTTGAATCAACCACGTAAGCGCTATACGCCTCAAAACTTGGTAAAAAAGTAGGAGGTACATTTTGATCTATGATAACTGCTCTTACCATAAACGCTCCTGATGCCGGAAGAGTTACAGGCCCCGCCCCATTTCCTATATCGGCTACAGAGCTTGATGTTGTTAAGGTAGGAACGGTACAATCATAACTTCCATAAATTTCGAGGGTTGAATAAGTAGTTGAATTAGTTGTAGTATCGGTTAGTGTTATATTTGGTACGCCTGAAAAATACCCCCCTTTTGGAGATAGTTTAGGGGTTGGTGCATAATCTTTATACCATTTAGCTGTTGTAAAAGGTGCAGGTGGATTTATTGGATTTTTTTTACCGGGCGATGGTATTTGATAAAGTCTATAACCGGTTTTTAAACTGGTGTTTGGCGTAAATGTACCTTTATTAGTAAAAGCAGAATCACTATTAGGTTTACCCCAAGAATGACCCGGTTGCAACCTTTGTATCTGAACCGAATCATAAGGTTTTACGCCACCACTTTTAGTAAGATACAACCAAGTATTTGCCTTCGTTTGATTTAATTGAAAATTTGCATGCAGATCAACCGTTTGGGTTGTTATACTTGATGTGGGTGGCAAAGCCTTATCATACGTATCTAAAAAAATAACCTGTGTGGAAAAGGTATCAATTTTAATGGGCTGATTATTATAATAAGGCACCTGCCATTTTAGAAGATTCAGTCTGTCATTACTTAAATACCAACTACTAAAGGTTTGCTTAATATTTGTAATATTTATAATTTCTACCCAATCTGGACTGGTTTGCGTACCAACCCCAATAGGATTGGTAACAGCGCCAACATTGGAGCATGAATATTCATTAATTTTAAATTGAGAAAAACCTATAGAACTTACCGCCACAAACAGCGGCAGTAACAAATATCTTAATTTCATAGTTTTAATTAATCGTAACAAATTCTTCAAATATACTAATAATTACTATAAATAATGATTTTAACAAGTATTTTTGCCGTTACAAACTTATGATTAAAAAAATAATAACCTATAACGTAAATGGTGTTAGGGCGGCTCTTACTAAAGGCTTGCTTCAATGGCTTAAAGCCGCTAACCCTGATGTGCTTTGCCTGCAGGAAATTAAAGCCATGCAAGATCAGGTAGATATTGCCGCTTTTGAGGAATTAGGCTATAAATATCATTATTGGTACTCTGCACAAAAAAAAGGCTACAGCGGTGTGGCTATTTTAAGCAAAATAAAACCCAACAAGGTGGTTTATGGTTGCGGCATACAGGCTTATGATGATGAAGGCCGTATTTTGCGTGCCGATTTTGGAGATGTAAGTGTTATCAGCTCCTATCACCCGAGTGGTAGCAGCGGCGATGAGCGACAAGCCTTTAAAATTAAATGGTTAGATGATTTTTTAAAATACGTAACCGATTTGCAAAAAGAACGTCCAAAACTTATTATTAGCGGAGATTATAATATTTGTCATAAGCCTATTGATATACATAACCCAAAAAGCAATGCAAAAACATCTGGTTTTTTACCCGAAGAACGCGAATGGTTTGATAAATTTGTAGCATCTGGTTGGGTAGATGGTTTCAGGTATTTTAATCAAAAACCGCATCAATACAGTTGGTGGAGCTATCGCGCAGGTGCTCGTGGCAAAAACTTAGGCTGGCGTATAGATTATAACATGGTTACCAAAAATTTAGAATCAAGCCTAAAGCGTTCTATTATTTTGCCCGATGCTTTACATAGCGATCATTGTCCGGTTTTGTTGGAAATTGAGTTTTAATATTACTTCCAAATAGCAGCCTGCGTTAATTTTACTTTTGTTTTAAAAAAGTTACGGGCTGTTTCTTCAAACGATTTGGTGTAATCGCTTATATAAAATTTATGATGCGTGTTTGCTTTTGTTGCTAATAACTTTTCTTTAGCAAGAACTTCGGCAACTGTTTTAGCAACTGCCTCAGCGTTATCAAATATTTTAATTTTCACTTTATAAAAAGCTTCTACTTCTTTTTTAATTAAAGGATAATGCGTGCAAGCTAAAATAAGCGAATCTATTTTTTTTAGTTTTGGTTTAGATAAGTAATCATTGATGATAGTAGTGGATATTTTATTATTAAAAAAACCTTCTTCAATCATAGATGCCAATAAAGGTGTGGCTAAAGATGCCACTTCCATATTTTTATTGGCGTGCTTTATTTTCTTTGCGTAAATATCACTTTTAATAGTGCCTTTGGTGGCAATCACGCCAATGTGTTTTAGTTTTTTATCTTTTACAACTTCGTTTACAATGGGGTTTACAACATCTATAACCGCGACTTTATTACCAACAAAATCTTTCACAGTTTCGTAAGCAAAAGCAGATGCCGTGTTACAAGCAATGACAATTATTTTACAATTTTGTTCTAACAAAAATTGCGCAATGCGTATTGAATAATATTTAATACTATCTGCCGATTTATCACCATAAGGCAAATGCGCCGTATCTCCAAAATAAATTAGTTGCTCTTTAGGCAAAGCCTTAGCGATAGCACTGGCCACAGTTAAACCACCCACACCCGAATCAAAAATTCCGATAGGTTGGTTGGCTCTAAGTTTCATTTTTTGATTGGATGAATTTTTATTTATTGATTTCATATAATTCTATAACTTAATAACTCTACAAATCTACAATTGGTTTTACCGATATAAATCTACTGCAATAAGTTGATTAGATTTTATAGTAAACGATTTTTCAATAGTGTAAATAGATTGCTTTAATCTTTTTGAACGAAAGGTTACTCTGTAATTTCCGGGTTGTAAATTAAAATCTTGTTTAATTTTATTACTTTGCAAATTGCATACCCAAACTAATTCTCCTTGGTTAGTTTCTTTTAAAATACAGCCGTTTCCATAATCGGGCGTAGTTATTTTTATCTGACCGGCATCTTCAATATCAACCGTTTTTGTAAGCGTTTGTAAAATAGGCACTGTGTATAAGTAGGTTCGCGGCAAGGTTAAAATTTCAACATCGTAATCTCCCACAATAAATTTTTCGTGTGTGTTAAGATTAAGCGCAAATAAGGTTTGCATCTTTCCTTTTTGGCGAATGATGCACTTAACTTTATCATTGTTATTATAAATACCTACTCCCCTGGTAAAGATCAACCCTCCTTGTGGCGCATCAATTGGTATAACATTATGTGTACCAATGTTTAGTTTAACATGCTCAATTTGTCTTGGCGGGATGGTGTTTGCAATAATGGTATATCGTATTGTTTCATTCATCGGTATCGTATCCGGATTGCCTTTTAAGTTAATACTGTGTACGTAATTATAAACATCATCGCCTTTTTTTTCATTATAGAAGGTCATGTTTACATTTGTTTCTATTGGTTTTGATGATACATCCAACAAATTAACTTGCGCAGTTGTTCTGTTTAATTTTTGCGATGTAACGTATTCAATCGTTTTAGAAAATGCTTCTATGTCTTCATAACTAAAATAATTTCCTACACAATCAAAAGCCTTTGCCTGTTCAATAGTTAAGCCAATTCCAATAATACAAGGTTTTAAAATAATACCTTTTTCTTGCAAGGCCAATTTTGCTTTACAGGGATCCCCGCCGCACTCTTCAATACCATCTGTAATTAAAATTATTGTATTGATGGCTTTTGTATCCGGAAAATCATTTGCGGCTTGTGTAAGCGAATGTTCTATGGGAGTAATGCCTGTAGGCTGAACCGCTTTTACCAAATCTTTTATTTTTTGAATATTGTTTTTTGCAAACGCAACCATTAACTTGCTATCATTACAATCTCCGGGAGGATATTTTACGGTGCTGCCATACATACGCAAAGCAAATTCGTAATTTTTTAAGTGATTTAAACTATCAATAAATTTATAGAATAATGTTTTTGCTTGATCAATACGGGGTTTGTTGTCGTACATTGTTTTCATACTATTTGAAGCATCAAAAACAAAAAGCACACGTGTTGTTTGCGAATTAGAAATAACAGACAACAACATCAAAAGAAATAATATTTGAAAACTTTTTTTCATTTAATGATTCGTTTGAATCTGTTCATCAAAGTTAAGTCCTTGTAGCTTTAAAACAGCTTTTACTTTCCAACCAAAATAAGCTAAATAAACAAAGCACAACAAAGGTACGATATAAGAGAAATGAATGCCAACTTTATCGGATAATAAACCCTGCATAGGTGGAATAATAGCACCACCTAAAATCATCATCACCAATAACGAAGAAGCCTGATTAGTGTATTTACCAAGTCCTGCCAGCGCTAAAGAAAAAATACAAGGCCACATAACCGAACAAAATAATCCACCACTAATAAAAAGATACGTAGCTAAATATCCTTTTGAAATCATACCAGCCATCATTAATAAAACCCCTAAGCCTCCAAATAAGATCATGGTGCGAGTTGGTTTTTCTTGTGCCATGTAAAAACCTAAAATAATTAAGATTATACAAGGGAAATAAAATAATAAATCATTAATTTTTTCAGGCGTGCCAAGTGCAGAAAATTTAATATAGTTAACCAGCAAAATAACTGCATAAGCTACTAAGGGGATAATTGCTGTAAGAATTTTTTTTGTGGATGCTGAAAGATTGAATGCAGAGATAGCACCCGTCCAACGACCAATCATTAAACTACCCCAATACAATGATATAAAATGAACGGTTGCACTAGCAGGTAAGCCAAGCATATCTGGGGTTTCGAGAAGTGCAGGTAAATTACTTTGTATGGTTACCTCAACACCTACGTAAACAAAAATGGCTAACATGCCCAAGCGGACTTGCTGAAAAGAAAACGCACCTAAATTATTTTCGATTTTTTCCGTATTTGTAACCGGTGGTAGTTTAGATAAACCAACCAACAAAGCCGCCAACACAAATGCACCAGCTAAAATAATGTACGGCATTTTTACACTCGATAGATCACTTAAAGTTTTTGTACCGCTAATACCGCCAAAAATGGCGTAGCTAATTAATAATGGGCCAATAGTTGTACCGAATGAATTGATACTACCTCCTAAAGTTACGCGGTGTGCACCAGTTTCTGGGCTACCCATAACCATTACATACGGGTTAACTACAATTTGTTGAAGTGTAAAGCCAATCGCCACGATAAATAAAGATACCAACATCATTGGAAAAGATTCTGCGCTTGCGGCCGGTATAAATCCTATAGAGCCAAAAGCGGAAATTAGCAAGCCACTTACCAAACCTGTTTTGTAGCCAATTTTATTTAGCAAATCTCCTTTAAAGCGTGAGTAGAAAAAATAAATTAACGAGCCTAAAAAGTAAGCGGCATAAAATGCCATATCTATTAATTGCGATTGAAATTGCGATAATTTAAAATGGGCTTTAAATGTGCCAATTAGCACCGTGTTAGAGGCGGCAACAAATCCCCAAAAGAAAAAAATACTATATAGCACCCAAAGTGAAGATGATTTTTTTTGCGATAAATCCATTCAATAAAAATAGTGGCAAGCATAATGATTTAATTGAAAGAGTAAATAAGTTTTAAGGTATGCTTTGTTGAAAGAGACATAAATAAAAACAGATGATGAAACAAGTTTAGCATAACGGATAAATGCGTTAGGGATGCGGCAAGAAAGCCTTTTTAAGTACTCTTAAAAAGCTTTACTGCTGGCAGCCCGACGGTTGTAAACAACCGAAACGCCCAAATCTTTATCTATTAAATTGGTTTGTTGCCATGTTCGTAATCTCTTATTAAGAACATATACCACACAACCCCAACGGTATAAAGCAACGCAGTTAATAAAAATATATTTACAAACGAAAAGTCTTGAAAAAATAAAACCTGTACTAATAAACCACTAATGAACCAAGAGCCACTCCAGATGGCCGATGTAAGCGCACTTACAATTTCTTGGTTTTTGTTACCCACGTAATTCATAACTATTTCTGTTGTCATTGGGCCGGCCATATTCATTAAAGGTTGTCGTAATAAATAAAAGATTATAGCTATAACAATTGCAACAGGTACATAACTATAATACTGCGTAGTAGCTAAGGCAACTAATGAAACAATGGCTAATGATTGTGTAACAGGCACAGCAATTTTATATCCAATATTTTTTTTAATATTTGGTACAAGTAACGCGCCCAAAGCCACTAAAAAAGCCGCTATGGCACTTACTACCGAAAAACTGCCTTTATTCATCCTATGCACTTCTTCAAAAAACAAGCTGATAAAGGGAATGGTTAAGCCCGCTCCTACCGCAATAATTAAAGTTGGTATAAGTGCCTTTATAATAATTCGCCAATCGTATTGCGCCAGACTGTAATAGGCTTTTGGTTTTTCTGATTCGGCAATAGTATCATCTTCTTTAATATTGGCAAGTAGTAACATAACGATACCGGCAAAACCAATACAAGAAAAAATAAGCAGCACCATGCGTTCATTAAATAACGCAGGATTAATATAATCTAACAAAGCAATAACAATACTGCTTAAAATGCCGGCAAAACTCCAGGTTGAATAACTTAACGCAATAGAAGCCGTTTGATTTTGTTGAGATGATAAACGCAAAATAAAAGGCAAGATTGGTATTTGTATAAATGTAAAAGAAGCGCCCCATAAAAGTTGCGAAACGTATATCATAGGTGTGTTGGCATGTTCAGTAAAATAAATAATACACAAGGCAAATAAAGGTACGCCCACACACGCCGCGTAAAAAAAAGGTCTTACTTTTTTACCCTTTATAAAAATGCCTAAAGGCAAAGCCAATAAAAAAACTCCTAAAAACCGGAAGGAAATAAAGCCCGCGATATCCTGCTTGCTGTAATTTAAATGGTGTAGATATAAGGGAAGCATGTTCATAAACGTCGCGTTTACAAGCTGTATGCAAAACTCGGCCACAATTACAAATAAAACTTGTTTTTCAATAGCTTTATATGGCAGTAAAAATTTAAACATGAAGCGTGTGCAAAAGTGCAAATTATGTTTGGATGCCCGCTATGCCTTATTAACTTTGTGAAACAATAATTTAAACAAATTAATAAAATTATGTTTATCGATTTACAAAAAAAAGTAGTAATTATTACTGGAGGATGCGGTTTATTAGGCAAAACCTTTGTTAAATCTGCACTTGCTAATAATGCCATTGTAGTGGCTGCCGATATTAATACCGACCAGCTTGAAAAATTAAAAGAAGAGATAAATTTGCAAAATTTTCATACGGTTGCTTTAGATATAACTTCAGAATTATCTATACAAGCGGCCATAAAAGTAGTTAATAGTAAACTTGGGAAAATAGATGCGTTGGTAAATAATGCCTATCCACGCAATAAAAATTATGGTATTGATGTAGAAAAAGTTACCTATAAAGATTTTTGTGAGAATACGGATATGCACTTGGGAGGGTATTTTTTATGTATGCAGCAATTCTCTTTATTCTTTAAGCAGCAAGGTTGCGGTCATGTTATTAATATGTCGTCTATTTACGGCATTATGCCGCCTCGTTTTGAAGTATATGAAAACGCAGACTTTACCATGCCGGTTGAGTATGCCGCTATTAAATCGGGCATTATTCATTTAACCAAGTATTTTGCTAAATACTATAAAGGAAAAAACATTAGGTTTAACAGTATTAGCCCGGGTGGTATATTTAATAATCAGGACGAAAATTTTTTAAGAAAATATAACAACCTTAGTTTAAATAAAGGCATGCTTGATAGAGAAGATATATCCGGCACCTTACTTTTTCTACTATCGGATGTTTCCCACAACATTAACGGACAAAATATTATTGTTGATGATGGCTTTAGTCTGTAATAAAATGTAAGTTTTTTTAAGCACTTTTTAACGATTTAATTCTACATTATATTTTGTTGTATATTCGCCACACGTGGGTAAAAATTTAGTTATCATACCAACTTATAACGAAAAAGAAAACATCCAAAAGATGATTGAAAAAGTGTTTTCGTTAAAGCCTGAATTTGAATTATTAATTATTGATGATGGTTCGCCCGATGGTACTGCGCAAATTGTAAAAACCCTTCAACAAACAAATTCAAATAAACTACATTTATTGAAACGTCAGGGTAAACAAGGTTTGGGTACAGCCTATATTTTGGGGTTTAAATGGGCTATAGAAAAAAAATACGATTATATTTTTGAAATGGATTGCGATTTTTCTCACAACCCTGATGATCTTATTCGTTTATTAAATGCCTGCGAAAATGGTGCAGATGTTGCCGTTGGATCTCGTTATGTTAAAGGTGGTAAAGTAAAAAACTGGCCGTTTGGTAGGGTAATGATGAGTTATTTTGCATCGGTTTACGTACGCTCTATTTTATGGATAAATATAAGAGATACTACCGCTGGTTTTAAGTGTTATAAACGCAAAGTGCTTGAAAGTATAGATCTTAATAAAATTAAATTTATGGGTTATGCTTTTCAAATAGAAATGAAGTACGCAGCCTTGCAAAAAGGTTTTAAAATTGTAGAAGTACCAATAACTTTTGTTGATAGGATAGAGGGCGTTTCTAAAATGAGTAGCAAAATATTTAAAGAAGCATTTTTAGGCGTGGTTCAAATGCGCTTTTCAAAAAAATAAATTTTCTGTTAAGAAATAATTTTCCCAAGTGTTTTAAAGATTATTTTTAAATCGGTAGCAAAATTTTTTTCCTGCATGTATTTTAAATTAAGTTGTAATTTATGCGGCATTATCTCTGTAATATAAACTTCTTCAGGGTTTATAGCTTTGGCTAAGATCTCATTTTCGTTACTATATTCTATAGATGCATAATCTGTAATACCGGGTTTTACAGTTAACACTTTTATTTGTTCATTATTATATAAGCTAACATATTTTCTAACCTCGGGGCGAGGGCCAACCATACTCATACTGCCAAACAATACATTTAAGAGCTGTGGCAATTCGTCTATTTTATATTTTCGTAAATAATAACCTGTATGCGTAATACGATTATCTCTATTGCCAACCGTAATTAAACCTTTTTTATCGGCATCCGTTTTCATGGTTCTAAATTTTAAAAGAAAAAAATCTCGGTTGTTTTTTCCGACACGTATTTGTCTATAGAAAATTGCACCCTTAGTATCTATACTAATTAATAATGAAATAAGGGCAAAAAAAGGAAACAAAATTATTATTCCAAATAAGGCACAACCTATATCAAATAAGCGTTTAAGCAAGCTTATTTTTTTTATCAATTACTTTATAAACTGATTTAACTACTGCGTTAACAATGGTTTCCAACTGTTTTTTGGTTAAATCATAAAATACTGGAAGCGAAATTTCTCTGCTGTAATTATCATATGTTGTAGGATAATTTTTTATATCATAACCCATGTTCTTATAAAAACTCATGCTGGGTACCGGTATAAAATGTACGTTGACCGATACATCAAGATCAAAAATATTTTTGATGATCTCATCGCGTTGTTTTTCCGTACTTTTTTTTATTCGCAAAGTATATAAATGATAGCAAGATTGTTTTTCATTTGTGTGTTGAGTGGGCAATTCAAAAACGTCATATTTTGATAAAGCGCTTGTATAATATGTACATATTTCTTTACGTTTTTTCAATGTATCACTTTCATAGCGTTCAAGTTCTATTAAGCCTATCGCCGCCGAAATATCCGACATGTTACACTTATAACCGGCTTCTACAATATCATATTTCCAATTGCCTTTTTGTGTTTTAGCAAGTGCGTCTTTATTTTGTCCGTGCAATGTACTTATGCATAATTTTTTATATTCTTCTTCATTATCAAAAGGAGCAGGCAGGTTAAGTGCTACCGAACCACCTTCAGCAGTAGATAAATTTTTAACAGCGTGAAAAGAGAACGCTGATACATCAGTTAACGCGCCCGTTTTCCTCTCCTTATAACTTGCACCAAGCGAATGTGCAGAATCAGATAAGATCAATATCCTACCTAATTTTTTTTGATTATCTGTTTTAGCTGTAAACAAACTTTTTTTACTTACCGCAAGTGCATTTATTTCATCATAATCACAAGGCAATCCGGCAAAATCTACCGGCATAATAACTTTTGTTTTGTCGGTAATAAGTTTCGCAATTTCGGCAACAGAAATATTAAAATCGTTTTCATTTACATCGGCAAAAACCGGCGTAGCTCCGCAATGTATAATTACGTTAGCGGTTGCAGCATACGTATAAGCCGGTAAAATAACTTCATCACCTACTCCTACTCCATACCAACGCAACATAATTTCTAAACCTGCTGTAGCAGAATTTAAACATAGCGTTGCTTTGTTACCGCAATAGGCTGTCAGCTTTTTTTCAAACAGTTTAGTGCGCGGCCCGGTAGTTATCCATCCACTTTGCAAAGCAGCCGTTACTTCATCTATTATTTTTTTATCAATGCGTGGTGGCGAAAATGGTATCATATTTATTTTTTTATTTCCGGCGTTACGGTTAATTACAATCGTCGGGCTTTATAAGCAAAGCTTTATGAGTACATAAAGGCTTTCATTATCAATCCTAACGCGCATCCATATTATTTGTTACATCTTCTTTTTTAAAACAGATAACTCCGTAAAAGTAACCTAAAAATATGCAACCTGCCATGGTTTGCAACATACTTTCAGTTAAAAAATTTAAAGTCGTTATCAACACAAAAAGTACTATTAATTTATTTCTATTTTCTAATAAAGGTATTACAAATAACGCTAACAAACTTAATAACCCAAGCAAACCCAGTCCTACTCCTGTTTGAAAGTATTGGCTATGCGCATTTAATTTTTTGGCATACGCCCCCGTTAATCCAGCTTGTTGATAACCTGTATATAAAGCATCATTAGCATCGCCAGGCGATACGCCAATTAATAAATGTTGTTGCATAATTTCGGTTGCTTCTTTCCATATTAAAACTCTTACAGCCGTACTTTCTGTAGATGTTTTATCTAAACCTTTTGCATTTAAAACCATTAATAAACCCTTAAAGCGCTGATTTATTTCAGGTACATAAAACAAACATGATAAGAACAATAATATTCCAAGTAAAGTTGATATTAAAATTTTTACATAGTTCTTTCCTTTAAAAAACATAGATACTACACAAAAAACAAGCGCTATAAAATGAATGACCAAGCCTGTTTTTGAGGATAACAGTAAAATAAAAATAGTAAAAAACAAAATAGATAGGTACGTAAGTGTTTGAGTAAAAATGTTTTTAAGCAATAATACAACACAGCAAAAAGTAATATACATGGCAAGATAAGATGGGTGTTGAAACCACGACAAGTTTTCGTAATAAAAAGTATTTTGGTGAGTTTGCAAATACAAAAAGCCGGCATGCAGCAAACAAAGCACGCAGCAAATAATAGTTCCTATAATAAAACTGCCAAAGAAAAATCTGTATTGTTTTTCTGAAAAATTTTCTGCATAAAATATCAAAGGAAAGAGAAGCATGCTTATTTTGATCTCCAGACTAAATAAACCTTCGGCTATATTATTTGTGTAGAGTAAAGCCATTACGTGCAGTAAATAAAAACTAAGTATGGCTAATAAAAATTTAACATTTTTTTTAATGATAAGTACTTTTTTAAAAGGGTTAGTACATAACCAAACAACAAAAGCAAGCACAATAAACGGGTTAACTAAAAACCTATCTTTAAATGGCATAGAAATGGCAACTAACCCCAGCAAAACCACTAAAGTCTTTTGCATGGGTTTATATGTTTCAGGAAAAATTTCCTGTAGTTTACCCATTTTTAATATTTAGTATGCGGAAACACTTTTAAGGCTTCCCGTAAACATGCCATAGCTTTTGCAAGATCTTCCTTTTTTAAAACGTACGCTAAGCGAACTTCATTTTTTCCTTTGCCAGGTGTAGCGTAAAAACCAGAAGCTGGTGCCATCATAACCGTGCCGCCTTCAAAGCTAAACTCACTTAACAACCACTCACAAAAAGCATCGGCATCTTTTACAGGTAATTTAGCTATGCAATAAAAAGCGCCACCCGGCATTGGACAATAAACTCCTTCTATTTTATTTAATTCACTTATTAAAAAATCACGGCGAGATGTATATTCTTTTTTTACATCCACAAAATAAGATGCGGGTGTTTCTAGTGCAGCCTCAGCACCTATTTGTTCAAACGTTGGCGGACTTAACCTGGCCTGAGCAAATTTTAAAGCAGCCCCAATAACTTCTTTATTTTTTGTAATGAATGCGCCAATGCGTGCGCCACAAGCGCTGTAGCGTTTAGAAATAGAATCAAGCAACACTACATTATTGTCTAAACCGCCTAAATGCATAACAGAAACATATTCTTTTCCATCATAACAAAACTCGCGATAAACTTCATCTGCTAATAAAAACAAATCATGTTTTATAACCAGTTCTTTAAGAGCTTCTAATTCTGCTCTAGAATACAAATAACCGGTAGGGTTACCCGGGTTACAAATTAAAATGCCTTTTGTTTTAGGAGTTATCAGTTTTTCAAAATCAGCAATGGGAGGCAAAGCAAAACCGGTTTCAATACCAGAAACTACAGGTTTTACAACCACATTGGCCGCAACGGCAAAACCATTGTAGTTTGCGTAAAAAGGTTCGGGTATAATTACTTCATCTCCCACATTAAAGCAAGTATTAAATGCAAACTGCAAAGCTTCAGAACCGCCGGTAGTAATTAATATATCATGGGCTTCTACATTAATTTTATGATATTGATAATAGACCGCCAATTTTTTACGATAACTTTCATTACCGGCGCTGTTACTATATTCTATAACTTTTATATCTGCGTTTTTTATCGCGTTAAGCATAACAGCCGGCGTTTCAATATCAGGCTGGCCAATATTTAAATGATAAATTTTTATACCGCGCTTTTTAGCCTCATCTGCAAAAGGCACTAGTTTACGAATGGGAGATGCAGGCATGTGCTGCGCTTTATCTGAAATTTTTGGCATGGTTTATTATTGAGTCACAAAACTAACGAATTGCGGGGGAAAACAAAATGCAAACAAATTAGTTTTTAAAGATTTACTTCTTTAAAAGAAGGTAATTTTTTAAGGTTTCAGGTTTCGCAATTCCAAACTCAAACACCACTAAATTTTCGGTATAATCTGCATAACCACTACTGCTTATATTTATTTTATAAGAACCCGGTAACAATGCCATAATATACCTACCGCTTGTTTTATTTGGTACAAAGGTTATTTCATCGCTTGTTTTTTTATTGATAGCCGTAATGGTAACATCTAAATCAGCCTTATTAGTAGAATCGCTGCGAAGTACTAAGCCACGATAAACGCTAAAATGCTGATCGTTCTCTTCAAATTTAATACGATAAATATCAAGGTCGCCCATACCACCCGGACGTAAAGCACTTGTATAACCTGCACGATTATCGGGTAAAATGGATATCTGTCTTTCATCGTCCGAAGTATTTAATGGATAACCTAAGTTGATAGGCTCACTCCATTCTTTCTTCTCCTCATCCCAAAGAGATTTAAAAAGATCGAAACCTCCCATGCTGCTATGTCCTTCAGATGAAAAATAAAGTGTTTTACCATCTAAAGCTAACCAAGGAAAATCTTCCCTGTATTTTGAATTTATTTTATCCCCAATATTAACTGGCAAGCCCCACTGGCCTGTTGGCAGCATTCTGGCAGTATAAATATCGGTAGCACCAATAGAGCTTTTATCCTGCCTTACAAAATAAAGTATAGGTCCATCTTCTGTACTAAAAATAGAGCCGGAATATTCTTTAGCGTTATTTACATTTTCACTTAATTTTTCTATTTTACTATAGCCATTATTTTTTTTATGCGTTGCGTAAAGATCTTCCACTTCACTTATATGATCAATATAAACAACCAATTCGCTTCCATCTGGATTGATGCCTACAATTTGCTCGTCTAAATTGGTGTTTACCATATTACCAACATTCTTGGCCTTATCCCATTTACCGTCTAAAACGGTACACATAAAAGCATCTGAAGAAAAATATCCATCAGCCTCAACCTGCATAGTATGGCCACCTTTACGGCGAGATGTGTAAAATAAAGTTTGCTCATCCGATGTTATCCATGGGTAATAATCAGGAAACTCTGAATTTACCTCAGGGCCTGCATTGGTAAACGAAATATTGATCGGATGTTTCATCAACACCTGCGCGTTGCCGCACTGTTCAATGTAATGATCTGCCTTATCAGCTTCTTCTTTATTTTTACTATTAAGTTCTTTATATTTTGTGTATGCTTTTATAGCTTCCGGAAATTTATTTGATAAATGATAGGCTTTACCCAACCACAACCATGCTTCAGGATTGCTTTTAGGATTTTTTACTACTTTCTCAAGATATGGTAAGGCGGCAGTTTTATCAATGGTAGTATGCATGTAGCAATATGCCAATCTGTAATTATACTCCAAATCATCAGGCTCACGCTTAACCAACTCTTTATACATGGGTAACGCCATTACATAATTTTGGCTTTTATAATGTTCGGCGGCATCTTCAGGCTCCCATTTGCCCTTTGGTTTAGCTTGTGCAAAAGAATTGGAAACTGATATAACAATCAGTAAAAAAAAGACTATACTATTTTTAAGGTTCATAAAATCTGAGCGAAAGATACAAAATTTAATTAGGTTAAAACCGACTTTAATTGTGTTAATAATTAAACATTTTCTTATACTTTTGATGCTTAATTTTAAAATTATGCGTAAACATATTTTATTGGCTTTTGCAGCCTTTTCTGCAGTAGGCAATGCACAGGTAATTACCGATACAACAAAGGCTGCCGAAAATTGGTTTAATCTTGACCCTTATGTAAATAAAGTAAACGGCGTTGGTACTGAACGTACTTATACCGAACTTTTAAAAGGTAAAAAAAGTACACAGGTAATTGTGGGTGTTATTGATAGTGGCGTTGATTATAATCATGAAGATTTAAAGGATATTATGTGGTCAAACCCAAAAGAAATTGCGGGAAACAATATGGATGATGATAAGAATGGATATATTGATGATATACACGGCTGGAATTTTATTGGTGGAAAAGATGGTAAAAACGTTGATAAAGAAACGTTAGAACTTACTCGTATTTACAGGGATTTAAAATCGAAATATGCAGGTAAGGATGAAACCTCTGTTGCTTCTGCGGATAAAAAAGAATACAAATATTACACCCAGGTTAAAGCCGCTTTTGAAAGCAAATTAACCGAAGCAGAACAAAACCTTTCTAAATATACTTTTATAAAAGAAAGTTTTTCTAATATAAATGATAGCGCTAAAATTCAATTACATGTAGATACGGTTAAAGTTGCCCAACTTGCCTTATATAAAGCAAAAGACAAAAAAGAGCAGGGCTTTGTTGGATATGCGCAAATGATGCTGGCTTCTGATACTACCTTGGCTTTTGAATATATATTGAAACAATTAGATGAAGCCCTTAAATATTTTGACGGCCAGGTTAAATACAACTTAAATGTAGAGTTTGATCCTCGCAATATTGTAGGAGATGATTACAAAAACTCGTATCAAAAAGATTATGGCAATAATGATTGCAACGGCCCAAGCAGTTTGCATGGTACGCATGTAGCCGGTATTATAGCAGCAAACCGAATTAATAATGTAGGTATAAAAGGCGTAGCAGATAATGTACGTATCATGTCAGTTCGTGCTGTACCAGATGGCGATGAGCGGGATAAAGATGTGGCCAATGCTATTATTTACGCGGTTGATAACGGTGCTAAAGTTATTAATATGAGTTTTGGCAAAACTTATTCTTATGATAAAGTAGCCGTTGATAACGCAGTTAAATATGCCGAAAGTAAAGATGTTTTATTAGTGCATGCAGCAGGTAACGATGGAGTTGATGTTGATAAGAATATTTTTTATCCATACAAAAAGTTCGCTAACGGAAAAAAAGCAAATAACTGGGTAGAAGTTGGTGCTTTAAGTTGGAAACAAGGCGCGCAATTGCCTGCAACTTTTTCTAACTACGGTAAAAAAACAGTTGATATTTTTGCGCCCGGCGTTGATATTTATTCGGCTAAAAGTGGTGGCGGTTATTTAAACGAAAGCGGTACTAGTATGGCTTGCCCCGTAACAGCAGGCGTTGCAGCAGTTATACGCTCTTACTATCCAAACTTAACAGCTAGGCAGGTTAAGAAAATTTTAGAAAAATCAGTTGATAAAGATTATAAAAGTAAGAAAGTAAATAAACCCGGCGATACGGATAAAAAAGCTTCTGTAAAATTCAGCGATCTATCTACTACCGGCGGTATTGTAAATTTATATAACGCTGTAAAAATGGCTGAAAAAATGAGCAAGTAATATGAGTAACTTTTTGCGCGTAATCTTATTTATTTTTTGTTTTGTGGCAACAACCTATATTTATGGGCAAAATAGTAACATAAGTAAAAATACGCAACTTATAAACGGCAAAAAATATTACATACATAAAGTAGAAAAAGGACAAAGTTTATATGGCATTGCTAAAATTTACAATTTAGACCTTAATACGTTAATTATAGAAAATCCCGAAGCTATTGATGGCATTAAAGCCGGGCAAGAATTAAAAATTCCTACTGAAAAACCTAAAGAACAAAACCAACCTACTTTAAAAGATTACGAAAATTACATAACGCATAAAGTAAGTAAGGGAGAAACTATTTACAATATTTGTTCTAAATATAAAATTACCGAACAGCAGTTAACACAGCTTAATCCAACTATTAAAAACGGGCTAAAAGAAAATTCTATCCTCAAAGTTAGAGAGAAAAATAAATCTTTAACCACTACTGCATCCACACTTACCTTATCAACCGGTAGCGCACAAATACCTTCTGCCAAAGCAAATACTAAAATAGAGGACGATACCGAACATCCCATTGAAATAGTTAACAAGCCAAAGAAAGATAAATATACAGTTGGATTATTTTTGCCTTTTCATTTTGAAGGCTTGGAAACATTAAACGTAGATGAATTAGCTTTAAACAAGCAAGGTTTTCCGGCTTCGCAACAATTAGCGTTAGATATATATGAAGGTTTTCAACAAGCAGCAGATTCTTTAAAAACAAATGATTTCTCCATAGAATTTAAGTTTTACGATTCCGGTGAGATAGATTCTTTATCCATTTTAAAATTGACTAAAACGGAAGAATTTAAAACCCTGGATCTAATCATAGGTCCGCTTTATAATTCGCCATTTAAAATAATATCATCCGAAGCTAAAAAACAACAAATTCCCTGCGTTTCTCCCTTAACACAACAAAATAAAGTTTTGTATAATAATGTTTTTACCAGTAAACTAATTCCTTCAAATAACACGTTGCTGCAAGGCTTGGCAGATTATTGCGCCGATTCTTTAAGCAAACAAAATATAGTGCTTTTAAATAACGGCAGCCTTAAAGATCTTCAAACAATTAAAACTTTTAAAAGCTATTACAATCAAAAAGCAAAAGATACACTTACCGAAGCGCATGGTATTGCTGGTGCTAAAGCAACTTATAAAGCAGATAAATTAAACTATTATATTATATTAACCGAGAGCGAAGCCTTTATTTCTGATTTTTTTACCCAGCTGAATATTTTTTCTGATAAAAAAGAAAACATATATGTTATTGGATTACGTAAATGCACCAGTTATGATAATTTAGACCTTGAATATCTTAACCATTTTAATTTTACGTATGCCGCGCCCTATTTTGTAGATGCTGTAAAACCATTTACCCAAAAATTAAATATAGCTTACATTCAAAAGTATAATACCAATGCCGAAGAATATTATTACCTGGCAGCTGATGCAGGCTTGTATTATTTTAATCTATTAAAATTATTGGGCAGTTCTTTTAGCGTAATTTTAGATGATATGCCTAAAAAAGGAAGCAGCATTGATTTTAATTTTACACACCCAAATAACAGTACAGGTTTCGAAAATCAATCCGTACAAATAATTCGTTATACTGATTATAAACTGAAAAAAGCAAACTAATGCCAAACCGTGAAGAAATAGCACAATGGCTTAAAAGTTTACAAAGTCATATTTGCAGCGAGCTTGAAAAAGCAGATGGTTCAACTCAATTTACTAAAGAAGAATGGCAGCGCCCCGAAGGTGGCGGTGGTACAAGCAGGGTAATTCAAAACGGAAATGTGATAGAAAAAGGAGGCGTAAATTTTTCTGCCGTTCATGGAGATGCTCCTTCCTTCTTATTTACAGAAAAAGAGCATACTACCCAAAAAGACCCAGCCAGTAATTTAACTTTTTATGCTACAGGTGTATCTATTGTAATACATCCTAAAAGCCCCATGGTTCCAATTATTCACATGAATATACGCTACTTTGAAATGAGTAACGGCGTTTATTGGCTTGGTGGAGGCATTGATCTAACACCACATTATGTTAACGAAACCGATGCTGCGTTTTTTCATCAATCGCTAAAAAAAATTTGCGATAAACACAACGCAAATTATTATACCGACTTTAAAAAATGGGCCGATGATTATTTCTATATAAACCATCGTAATGAAACACGTGGTATTGGCGGTATTTTCTTTGATAGGTTAAATCAATCTGCTAAAATGAGTTTTGAAAAAAACCTGGCTTTTTGGAAAGATGTTGGCTCCTCTTTTGCACGCATTTATGTAGAACTTATCAGCCGCAATAAAAATTTACCCTTCACAAAAAAACAAACTGAGTGGCAATTAATAAGGCGCAGCCGTTATGCCGAATTTAATCTAGTATATGATAAAGGCACCAAGTTTGGTTTAGAAACCAATGGCCGTATAGAATCTATTTTAATGAGTCTTCCACCTTTGGCAGCCTGGCATTACAACTATAAAGCTGTACCAAACAGCAAGGAAGAAAAAACACTTTCTCTTTTAAAAAAAGGCATTAATTGGGTTTAGAATATTAAAAATTCAACATAATTTTCTTACATTCAAATTATCAATTTACAAATGACCGAAGACCTACTACACTTTATTTGGAAATATAAATTATTAAAGCCTGTAGATTTATTTACCACGCTAAACATTCCTTTAAAAATAAGTAAGAATGGGACGCATAATACACATGCAGGACCAGATTTTAATGATGCACGTATAAAATTAGATGATACCGATTGGGCAGGAACAATAGAGATCCACAAAAAATCATCTGATTGGTTTTTACACAATCATCATACCGATAAAGCGTATGATAATGTTATACTTCATGTAGTTTATGAACATGATAAAGAAGTTTACAACTCTAAAAAACAGCAAATACCTTGCTTTGAATTGAAAAATTATTTATCAGTAAACGTTTTAACCCAATACGAAAATTTACATCAAAATAAACAGCAAATACCTTGTGGAAGTTTATTTATGGAAGTACCCGAAATTATCAGAGAACCTTGGTTGGAAAGAATGCTGATAGACAGGTTAGAAGCAAAAACTAATTTTGTGCAAGAATTATTTACAATTTCAAAAAATAATTGGGATGAAACTTTTTATCTTTTATTATGTAAAAATTTTGGTTTCCACATAAACAATGATGCGTTTTTACAAATTGGAAAATCTATCCCACTAACAATTTTATTAAAACATACAAACTCTATAACACAAGTAGAAGCTTTATTACTTGGGCAAAGTG
Organism: Bacteroidia bacterium; assembly: GCA_038206945.1. Classification (GTDB taxonomy): domain Bacteria; phylum Bacteroidota; class Bacteroidia; order B-17B0; family Aurantibacillaceae; genus PALSA-968. The sequence continues at coordinate 54,486 of JBBRAG010000019.1, forward strand.
GCTTATTAAATGAAGTTGCACAAGATGCTTACACAAAAGAAGTATGTAAAGAATATAATTATTTAAAACATAAGTATAAATTAATTCCTATTCCGCATAATCTTAAATTTCTCCGTTTACGACCTAAGAATTTTCCTACCATTCGTTTAGCGCAATTAGCGGGTTTTATTTTAAATTACCAGCATACTTTTTCAAAAATAGTAGAGGCAAATACAATGGAAGGAGTAAAAAATTTATTTTCTATATCCGTTTCAGATTACTGGAAAACACATTATACCTTAAACCAAGAAAGTACGTTTGAAGAAAAAAATATTGGACAAGCATCTATTGAAAACATATTGATCAATACGGTTTGTCCGCTTTTGTTTTTTTATGGAAAAGCCAAAAAAGATGAAAGTTTGATTGAAAAAGCCATAAAATGGTATTATAAACTAAAGTCAGAAAAGAATAATATTACTAAATTATTTGAACACGTTTCTTTTAAACCCAAGCAGGCGGCTCATTCGCAAGCACTTATCCAATTATATACTAATTATTGCATTCATAAAAAATGCATGCAATGTAGTATGGGTGTTTTTATTTTAAGTAAAAAATAATTGTACTTATCTTTACGACATGTGTGCTAAAAAATCTGGAACGAAAATCAAGAATATATTTTTGTTGCTAATACTCGGCTTATTTCTATTTGTCGGGTACAGCGCTTATATAACTTTTTTAAAACCTAATATTTACTTGGATGGTAAAAAATATAAGTTTATTTATATTCCAACCAAATTTTCTTACCAAGATGTAATTACCATGTTAGAAGACGAAAATATTTTACAGGATAAAAAATCTTTTGAATGGCTGGCTAAAGCTTATGATTTACAAAACAACTTTAAAGCTGGCAAATACAGGATAATTGCAGGTATGACCAATCGCCAATTACTTAAAAGGATTATAAATGGCAAGCAGGAAAAAGTAAAATTAAGTTTCAATTCATCGGATCATACTAATGATGATCTTATTAAAAAAATATCTGATAAGCTGGAAATTACAGAAGAAGAACTCGAAAATTTTTTTGTAAGTGATACTCCCTTAAGAGATAAATACAATTTTACAAATGAAAATTTACGTTGTCTTTTTATCCCTGAAACATACGAGTTAAACTGGAATACCTCACTTCCTGAACTAATGAATTTGATAGAAAAAAATTACAACAGTTTTTGGAGCTCATCACGTAAACAAAGAGCAAAACAAATTAATTTTTCGGAAGTGGAAGTTAGCATCCTTGCTTCTATTGTTCAATCAGAATCAGCCATAAATGAAGAGCAACAACAAATTGCCGGAGTTTATATTAACCGCCTTAAAAAAAATATGCCCTTACAGGCCGATCCTACATTAATTTATGCACGACAAGATTTCTCTATACATCGGGTGCGTAGTGGAGATAAAGAAATTGACTCTCCTTACAATACATATCAAAATAAAGGTTTACCCCCTGGCCCGATATGTTTGCCCTATGAACAGGCTATTGATGCGGTTTTAAATTATAAGCGAAATAATTTTTTATACTTCTGCGCAAAACCTAACCTAAGTGGTTATTCTAACTACTCGGTTAATTATGAAGATCATAAAAAGTATGCAGATGCTTATCAAAAAGAAATGAATAAGCGAGGGATTAATAGATAATTTTATAATACCGGCCAACTTATCTCAACTTTAGTGCCAATAGCATTCCGTTGGTTATCGTACAAATCTGTAAAACTTACAGAATAGGAGATTTGTTGAACATCGCTTAAAAGCCGTAATCGATCTGTAGTAATTTTCATCCCCATAGATGCATGATTTTTACGTGATTGGTTTTTCAACTCCTGTGCTTTTTTTCTGCCAATACCATTATCTTCTATAGTAACGTGAATAAAATTATCTTTTATAAAAAAATTAATTTTTAAAACACCAGATGCATTTTTAGGTATTAATCCATGCAAAATAGCGTTCTCTACATAAGGTTGTAAAAGCATGGCAGGTATTTGCTCATAATCGCCATCCAATTGTTTATCAAGAATTATTTCGTAATCAAACAAATTACTAAAACGCATTTTTTCAAGATCAATATAAATTTTTAAAGCCTCTATCTCTTCGTTTAAAGTGATACTTGATTTTTCAGAATTATTTAAGATCATACGCATTAACCTGGCAAAACGATTAAGATAAAAGGCCGCTTCTTCGCTATTATTATTTATAATATAATGTTGAATAGAATTTAATGAGTTAAATAAAAAATGCGGATTCATTTGCGCACGTAAGGCTTTCAACTCATTCTTAGCAATTTCAATTTGCGTTTTACTTTCTTTTTCCTGTACTTTTTTTAATTGGTTTAAACGAATTCTAAAAATGATTACGATAATCAATACAAGTAAGGCGATAACACTTACTATAAACCACCAATGTTGCCAGAAAGGATAATTGACCGAGAAAGCAAACATTAAAGGTTCTGTACTCCAAACACCTTGGTTATTACAGCAGCGTACTTTAAATGTATAATTACCCGGTGGTAGATTACTATAGGTAACGTTATTTTGTGTGGTGGTAGGACTCCAGCTTTTTTCAAATCCTTCCAGTTTATGTATATATAAAACTTTTTCTGGATTGGTAAGACAAATGCCCATATAATCAAAACGTATGTTATTTAAATAACTAGCTAATTCAACATGTTGTTGCAAAAGCGTATCATCATAAAATAATTTAAAGCCGGTAAACGATAACTTGGCTTCATTATCATTATTTATAAATTTAACCGGACTATGTTTCACTAATCCATTTACGGTACCAAACCATATATTACCCATGCTATCTTTACACAAGCCACCTGTATTACATTCAAGTCCTTTAAAGCCTTCTGCCTTTCCGAACGATAAAATATTTTTTACATGCGAACGAAAAAAAGTTTGAAGATCAATTTTATTTGCGCCCTGATTAGTACCCGCCCATAATGTTTGACAATTATCAGTAACCAAAAGTGAGTATACCAAGTTTGAGCTCAAGCCATCTTCTTCGGTAAATTTTTCAGCCTTATTATTTTCAAGGTTAACTATATAAACACCATCCAAGGTTGCAACGTACAAATAATCTCCCTCGGCTTTAACATCAAGTATTGCGCGTGTTTGCAAATGATATAATCTTGTAACATCACTTATAGTTTTGCCATCATAAACAAACAACCCTCCTAAAAAAGAAGCTATATAAATTTTACCGGTATTATCATTACACATATTTGATAGTTGAAAATCTATGTTTGCAGCTAACGGTAAGTTATAATATTTAACTTTTGAATTAGGAAATGCACAAATGTTTTCGATGCAGGCAACCTGATTTTTTAAGCCCGCCCACAAATTATTTTTATTATCAAGAAATAAAAAATGAATAAAATCTTTGGGTAAGATAGTTGTGGCAATGATTTTATTATTTAC
>JBBRAG010000020.1:0-51433 GCA_038206945.1 Bacteroidia bacterium
GGTTATGATTCAAAAAAAGAGCATTATCGAACCACAGAAATAAATGATGTGATTGGCTACACCGCCCAATTATCAAAGGAATTAGAGCAAATAAAAAAACCGAACTTCTCAAATTTTAAAGAGAAGTCCGGCTTAGTACCCCGAGCCGGAGTCGAACCGGCACGATTTCTCACTGGTGTTTGAGACCAGCGCGTCTACCAATTCCGCCATCGAGGCATTTAAATAGTGGTTGCGAAAATACTTTTTATTTTTTACTTCATCTAAAAAAACAGTAATTAATTTTTTGTACTTTAAGCCTTTATTTATAAACCATGATCAAAGCCTTACTTGTTGAAGACGAAGCGCAAAGCCGCCAGTTACTTAATACGTTACTTAATAAAAATTGCCCGGATATTGAAGTGGTAGCTACAGCTGCCAATGTTAAAGAAGCATCTGAGGCTATACAAAGATATCAACCCGATTTGGTTTTTTTAGATATTACCATGCCTGATGGTACCGGTTTTGATCTGCTCGAAAAAATGTCTCCCATAAAATTTGATATTATTTTTACAACCGCTACCGATAAATATGCTATTAAAGCAATTAAATATTCTGCTTTAGATTATCTTTTAAAACCAATTGATGTTGAAGAACTTAAAAATTCGGTTGATAAGCTTATACAAAAAAAACAAAAACTAAATACGGTAGAAAATTTATCTCACCTGCTTCAAAACTTAAGGCAAAGCAGCGATAACTATCAAAAAATAACCTTACCAACCGGTAACGCTTACGAAATTGTTTATATAAAAGATATAGTACGTTGCGAAGCTGAGGGCAGTTACACCACTTTCTTTTTAGCTAACGGAAAAAAACTATTGGTTACAGCCGGTATGAAGCATTATGAAGACCTGCTTCCACACAAAGAGTTTATGCGTATCCATCATCATCATCTTATAAATATTAATCATGTGGTACGAGTTTTAAAAAATGATGGCGGCTTTGCCATTATGAGTGATGATATGAAAATTGAAGTATCTCGACGCAAAAGAGACGAATTTTTAGAAGCTCTTAAAAGTATATAGTTTTAACATTTTTTTTGAATATCCGTAATTATTGCGTAGTTTTCAGTCAATAATTTTTATGAAAAAAGTAGCTTCACTCTATTTATTTATTTTTTTAACGCTTACAGGTTTTTGTCAGGAAAAAGGATATTTAGAATTTGTAGGAAAATGTACAAAACAACATTTACCACTTAAAGGAGCTACAGTTTCGATTTATAAAGGTAGTACAAAGGTTACAGATCTTACCACTGGTAAAAATGGTAAATTTCAATTTTTTTTAGATTTTGGGGTTGATTATAAAGTTACTTTTTCCTCGCCAGGTTGTGCTGATATGTACCTAATGATCTACTCTTCTAAATGCACAGCGGACAGATCTATTTTTCCTATTTACGAAATGGATGTCAACTTTTTTGAGTATAATAATCCAACCATTAATTATGGAAATTTTAAGAACCCGATCACAAAAATTAACTACGATGGCAAAAAAACATTTAAAGATGACGAACCTTACGTTAAGGATTTTATTGACAAGTTATTTATAGATCCTGAAATTATAAATAAACAAAATGTTCATCTCGCCATAGAAAAGGAAAAGAAAGAATTAGAGGCCAAACTTAGGGAATACGAAGAAAAAGAACGGCAAAAACAATTAGCAGATGCGCAGAAACAATCACAGACAGAAGCCGATAGAATAAAAAAAATGGGCGATAATAAAATAAGGAGTAATAAACAGGTTATTGATCCTAAAAATACCATAGCTAAACACGAAAATGAATCAAAACAATCTATGGCATCTGAAGAAATTAAATTAACTATTGATAAAGAAAAAAGAAGCATAAAAGAAAAACAAAACAAAGCCATTCGTGCTACCTACGAAAGCGACCTTCTTAAAATTGTAGCTACCAACGAGCGTACAGAAAAAGAAGCCCAATTTAAAAAAGATAAAACCAATGCGCAAACCAGCGAAGTTATTGAAACATTAAAAAAAGAAGCCGAAGTTAAAGCCAAAAGTGAACAGGTTTTGTTTGATTCTAAAACGCGTAACCGGCAGGTAGTTTTAAATAAAGGTATTAAAAATAAAGAAATGCTTACCTTAATAAGGCAAAGCGCTTTTAATGATAAAAGCAGTCGTTTTTCTGCCATAAAAAAATTTCCAGAAGCCGTTACTTATAAACCAGCCGGTTTAATAGGCATAAGTTCAGATGTTGAAAGATCTACTTTTAAAACTACGTACACGTACACTATTTCTACGGGAAATAATAAAACAATTTATAAAAGAGAAAGCTTTAGTTGGGGTTTAAATTATTATTATAAGAATGATAAAGAAATAAAGGAGCTGGATTATTTAAAAGAACTATCACAGTATAATATACAATAGCATGCATAAAAAAATACTTATAACTATTGCCTATTTAATAAGCGTATTAGTAAACGCGCAAACAACCAGCTTTATAAATTATGGCATGGATCAAGGTCTTGTACAAAATCAAGTACAAAGCATTACGCAGGATAATGAAGGAAATCTTTTTGTAGGAACCATTGCAGGCTTATCAAAATACAATGGCACTAATTGGACTTCCTACACTAAAAATACTAACCTAGCTGAAGATTGGATAACCTGCTCGTTTAAAGATAAAGACGGTAATATTTGGTTTGGACATTGGGCAGGCGGTGTTACACGTTTTAATGCAAACACACAGCAATTAGAAAATTTAAACTTAGAAGATTATACCAAACTAAAAACCATACGTAATATTACACAAGATTTTACCGGTAAGTTATGGATTGCAACCGAAGGTGCTGGTGTTTTTATTTTTGATGCCGAAAGTAAAAAAATGTTCGCCTTATCAAAAAAAGATGGTTTATCAAGTAATATAGTGTATGATATTTGTACTGATGCCAATAAAAACATTTGGATGGCAACAGACTCTGGTATTACCGTGTTTAATTTAAACAGTGCTATTTCAAATCCGTCTTCTTATATAAAAATTACAAACACCAATGGTTTGTTTAGTAAAAATATTACTGCCATAAAAGTTACTTCTACAAATGTATTGGTTATGGGTTCAGCAGATGAAGGTATAGCAATGGTTTTCCTTAAAAATAATGTAACCGATTGGCAATCTTATATCGTAAAAAATCAAATTCAATTCAATGAAACATCCGGGTTAAAATCAACCTTTATAAAAACTATTTATGAAGATAATAAAAAAAATATTTGGATAGGTACCATTGGTGGAGGCGCGTCTTTATTTATAAATGATAAAAAAACGATCAATAACCAAACATTAAAGAATGGATTTTTTAAAACCTATAGTTCACGCCAAGGATTAAATTATTTTAATGTTAATGCTATTTTTCAGGATAGAGAAGATAATATATGGATTGGAACCGACCTTGGTTTGAACCAATATCGAGGAGATTATATGCAAACCTTTGATGAAGCAGATGATTTACCCAATAACATTGTATGGAGTGTTTTTGCCGATGACGAAAATAATATTTGGATGGGTACCAATAATGGCTTGGCCAAAATGTCTTTTACTTATGAGCGAGATGGAAAAATTGAAAACCATCAATTAACCCATTATAATGAAAAGAATGGTTTGGCATCAAATGTTATTCTTTCTTCCTTCCAGGATAGTAAAGGAAATATGTGGTTCGGCACAGCATTCAACGGAGTTTGCATGTTGCCCAAAAATTCTTCTAAATTTAAAACCTATACCGTTAAAGATGGAATTGCCAATGAAATGGTGTATACCATTGCCGAGGATAAGACAGGTAATATGTGGTTCGGAACCAAAGCAGGTGCTACCCGTTTTAATTTAGAAACCAACCAGTTTAGAAATTTTACTGAAGCGGATGGTCTGGGTGGAAATCATATCTATCGCATATTTAAAGATAGTAAAGGCTTGTTATGGCTTGGTGCTTTGGGTGGTAATTTATGTGTGTATGATGGCGCTACTTTTAAAAAATTTAACGAAGAAGATGGACTGAAACAAAAATTTATACTCTGCATAAACGAAGATAAAACCCACAACCTATGGTTTGGTTGTTACGGTGGTGGCTTGTTTAAATATGATGGAAAGAGGTTTACCAATTACAATAAAGCCCAGGGTTTAAAAACAGAATCGCCCTACGCAATAACTATAGATAATAATAACAATATTTGGATAGGGGATAACCACGGCATAGATAAATTTGATGTAAAACAAAATAAATTTTATCACTATGGAAAGAATGAAGGTTTTTTAGGCATAGAGTGTAACCCAAATGCAGCTTGTACTGATGCTAAAGGCAATCTTTGGTTCGGAACAATTATGGGTGCAGTGCGTTTTAATCTGAAAGAAGAAACTCCAAATAGTTTAGCGCCACTTACAAAAGTTTCGGGTATAAAAATTCAATTAGAAGATGCACCATTTCCAGCTGATAATATTTTTACCTATAAGCAAAACAACATTACCTTTAAATTTATTGGTGTTAGTTTAACTTCTCCTGAAAAGATAAGATACGAGTATAGCCTGGAAGGTTTTGACCATGGTTGGATTCCGGCTAAAGCATTACAAGAAGCTGTTTATACAAACTTACCTGCCGGGGATTATACGTTTAAAGTCCGCACATACAATAACAACGATATTTGCAGTGCAGAAAGTTTATATGGGTTTAAAGTAAAGCCGCCTTTTTGGCAAACAGCTTTGTTTTATGCGTTAATGCTGGGTACCTTAATTTTCTGTGTATTTACGTTTGATAAAGTAAGAACACGTAACTTAAAGATAGCCAACGCAGTTTTAGAAAACAAGGTAAAAGAACGTACTGATCAGCTGGCGGTTAAAAACGCAGAACTTGCCGAGAAAAATAAAAACATTACAGATTCTATTCGGTATGCAAAATACATACAGGATGCTATGCTACCCAAAGAAGAATTATTGCAAAAATTATTACGTAATTACTTTATTTTATACAAACCTAAAGATATTGTTAGCGGAGATTTTTATTGGTTAAAACAACATGGTAATGTTGTTTATTTGGCAGCAGTAGATTGTACTGGCCATGGGGTACCCGGCGCTTTTTTAAGTATTGAATCAAGTAATTTATTAAATACCGCTTTTAGTATAGATGAAACAAAATCTCCGGCCACTATTTTAAATAAACTGGATAAATTAGTAGAACAATCATTACACGCTATAGTAGATGGTATCGAAATTAGAGATGGAATGGATCTTGCTATTTGTAAGATAAATTTTGAAACTCTTACAGTAGAATATGCGGGCGCGTTTAATTCTATTTACCTTGTTAGAGATAATAAGCTAATTGAATATGATGCTGATAATATTTATATAGGAAATAACGATGATAATAAATTATATACCAATCAGGTTTTCAAAATAGAAAAAGATGATATAATTTATATGTATACCGATGGTTTTGCTGACCAGTTTGGTGGTGAAAAAGGCAAGAAATTTAAGTACAGGCAAATGCAGCAATTGTTGGTAAAAAATAATAACAGGCCTTTAGAGGCTCAGAAGCAACAGCTTGAAAAAGAGTTTGAGCAATGGCGGGGTAATTTAGAACAAGTAGATGATATGATGGTTATAGGGTTTAAAGTTTCTTAACACATATTACTTTTCTTCTGCTTTTTTGGTTAATGTTTCCCACTCTTTTAAAAGAGTTTCTAGTTTGGTTTTGCTTTGGTTGTAATTTTCAAAAAACACTTTATCGTTCATTAGTTTTTGGTAGGTATCGGGGTGTGATAATTGCTCATCTAGCTTTTTAATATCGGTTTCTAGCTGCTCAATATCCTTTTCGCATTTAGAAATTTGATTTTTAATTTGCTTAAGTTCTTTATCTTTTTCGGAAGTATCAACTGTAGGTTTTTCAACTACTTTTTTTTCGGCCACAGGCTGAACGGGGCCCGATTTAAGTTCCATTAATTTTTCGAGCTTACGTTTTTTCATAAACTCTTTAATATCGCACAAATGTTCTTTTACGCCGCCATCTCTAAACTCAAATAAGCGAGAAGTTAATCCATCTAAAAAATCCCTGTCGTGAGACACCAAAATAACTGTGCCTTCATAATCAAGCAAAGCTTTCTTTAAAATTTCTTTACTACGAATATCTAAGTGATTGGTTGGCTCATCCAGTAACAACAAATTGTAAGGTTCTAACAAAAGTTTGCAAAGCGCTAAACGCCCGCGCTCTCCACCACTAAGCACGCGTACTTTTTTATCAATATCATCTCCACCAAATAAAAACGAACCTAATATATTACGTACTTGTTTGCGTATATCCCCAACGGCAAGCTCATCAATGGTTTCGAAAACGGTTTTGTTTTGGTCTAATTTCTCTTCCTGATCTTGTTCAAAAACACCGGCTAATACATTGTGCCCAATGTTTACAATACCATCAAATTTAGTTTTGCCACTAATCATTTTCATCATGGTAGATTTGCCTTCTCCGTTACGACCAACCAGCGCAATTTTCTCGCCTTTAGTAACAATGAAGTTAGCATTTTTAAAAATCAATTTATCGCCATAGGTTTTAGCAGCATCTTCAACCGTCAACACAATTTTACCCGATAAAGCAGGCTTTGGAAAACGCATATTCATTACCGTATTATCGCCATCTTCCACTTCAATACGTTCCATACGATCTAGCTTTTTAATTAACGATTGCGCAAACGATGCTTTGTTTGCCTTAGCACGGTATTTATCAATTAACGCTTCGGTATGATCTATTAATTTTTGCTGGTTTTTAACCAAACTTTCTTGTTGATCTTGGCGCTCTTGACGAAGGATTAAATATTTACTGTAATTGGCTTTGTAATCATAAGTTTTTCTATTTACAATTTCGATGGTGCGATTAGTAACGTTATCTAAAAATTGTTTATCGTGAGAAATAAGAACCAACGCGCCGTAATAGGTTTCCATAAACTCTTCTAACCACTGTATAGCCTCAATATCTAAGTGGTTGGTAGGCTCATCTAACAAAAGTACATCAGGTTTTTGCAATAAAAGTTTAGCCAACTCAATGCGCATCCGCCAGCCTCCGCTAAATTCGTTGGTTAAACGATGAAAATCATTGCGATCAAAACCTAATCCTTTTAAAATCTTTTCTATTTCCTCATCGCGGTTGTTAGCACCAATAATATCTAAACGTGCAGAAATATCGGTTAAATCGGTAATTAATTGCGAGTAGCTATCGGTTTCGTAATCGGTGCGAATTTCAAGATCTTTATTTATTTCAACCAATCTGGTTTGCAATTGCGTAATTTCTGCATAAGCAGAGGCAGTTTCTTCAAAAACGGTACGCCCGTGTTGGTGTATCATATCCTGCGGCAAGTACCCCAATTTAAAATCTTTAGGTTTAGAAATTTCTCCTTTTGTAGGCGATTGTTCTCCGGCAATTAATTTAAGCATGGTAGATTTACCCGCGCCGTTTTTGCCCGCCAAGCCCACACGGTCTTTTCCGCTAATTAAAAAACTAACATTATCAAACAAAGATGTGCCTCCAAAGGCAACTGTAACTGAATTTACTGAGATCATTTATCAATTGTAGAATTGCAGAGTTGTTGAATGGTAGAAGTATTATTAATCAATAATTCTATAATTCTCGAAATCAACAATTGTTTTCGGGCGCAAAGATAATAGTAATTAGCCCATTTAAAAATTAGATAATTTTATTTAGTCTAAAATGTTTGTTAAGTAAATATGGGCGTTCCGGCGTGTTGTCATTTCGAGCGAAGTCGAGAAATCTACTGTGCCGTCAGGCTTTTTGCTTCAAGTTTTGCTGATTCAGCTCATCGTTTTAGTTTTTTAATTGCTTCGCAGAGTGCTGAAAAAGCATTTCAGCAAAAGCTTTTCGCTTCAATCCCTAACGCAAATACTTCCATTATGTTGGCTTATATAAATATTGGATACGTATTATTTTGCTGCTTGCTTTGTCTCAAAACCTGAAGAGAAATTATAAACCGAGTTTGAAGTTTTTAAACTAAATTATTCGCAGGCTGATACTAAGATAAAACTATGTTGTGTACCGTGGTAACAATTGTAAATAAGTATATTTTTAAAGAATGTTGTAATTACTTGTTTTTTAATGGAGTGTTTAGGCAAATGCTGGGTTTCTATAACTTGGCACGCAAACCATAAGGCAAAAGAAACCGCTGTAGGATATTCGCCGCTCATGTGCTTAAATCTGGCAATAGTTACTTCAGGTGGTAAAATGGTTTCGCATGCATTATAAAAAAGTATAAAACGATTATCTCCATTCTCCCCGCTAATTAACAGATCTAACGTTTCGCCTTTTAAATTGTATGCTAAAAAAAACTGTAAATGTTGTTTAACTTCTTCTTCGTTATCACTATGTATAGTACTGATTGCTTTTACCTTTGCAGTTGCCCCTTCTTTTACATTATTCAAGGTAAACATGGCGCAGCCTTCACCGGCAATGCTGCCTGAGCTTTCAATTTTATATAAGTCGGTATTTAAAATATTTTCTTTTTTATACCAACCTCCTAAAGAATCTATGTTATAATTGTAAGTTGAGATCTCATCTACGCCGCCGGCCAAATAACAATTTTTAGGATGTTCTTTCAACAGCATATCAACATCCAGCAACGCATTTTCAAAAGCCAAACCACGGTGCACATGTGTACTGTTATGCCCTTTATTAGAAGAAAAAAAAGCAAGTTGAGATGCTATAGCGTTTGTAGTGCTTTGTACAAAATTAGTGGGCGTTAACTTACCTTCTTCATACTCTATAATTTGATTTAAAAATTTAATACAATCTTCCATGCCGCCATTTGCCGTACCTACAACTATGCCGTTAAATATACTATTATGCAAGAGGGGCAGGGCAGCACCCGATGCTAACCTTACTGCTTTACCCATGCGGCGGTACATGGCAGGCGGTATAGCATCATAAGAAGGTTCAATAGCGCGCAGGGTATTATCTACGCTTATTTTTAAGTCATCCAGGTTTATATGGCCTAAGGTTAGTTGCGGAGAGATACAGTTTGTTTGATGAATATAAAACATGGATCTATGCCTTAGAAAAGATTAAAGAACTGCAATTTCCACCAAAGCCAAACGAATTAGATAACACATGTTTAACAGGTTTTTTTTTATATTCAGTTACCGGTGTAAGTTTAGTTGAATCTATTACATCACTAAAATTTAAACTTTTATAAACTTCTTGTTCGGTTAAATTTAAAATGCTGTAAACAGCTTCTATTGCACCCGCAGCGCCAAGCGTATGACCTATGTTAGATTTGGTTGAGGCAAACAAAGGCGGCTTTTCAAACAAACGTAAAATGGCTTTACTTTCAGCTTCATCATTATTGCCGGTAGCTGTGCCGTGGGCGTTTATAAAATCTATTTCACCGGCTTGCAAATTTGCTTTTTGTAAAGCGCCTTGCATAGCTAAAAAAGGGCCATCAGCTGTTTCTGATAAAGAGGAGGGATGGAAGGCATCGTTGGCATTGCAGTAACCGGTTAACTCGGCATATACTTTTTTATTACCAATATTTTCTTCGCTTTCTAAAACTAAAAAAGCGGCTCCTTCCCCTAGGTTCAAGCCTTTACGGTCGTTATCAAACGGTCTGCAAACCTCATCCGATAAAATATGCAAAGCGTTAAACCCATTAATAGTAAATTTTGCCAGGCTATCTACACCGCCAACAATAGCCCGTGTTGCAAAGCCATGCTGAATTAAACGCGCCCCGTACATAATTGAATTGGCCGATGAAGAACATGCTGTATTGATAGTATTTACTATACCTTTCATGGTATATAATTCCTGTAAAAAAATAGTAACCGAGCCTGCATCATACGATGAAAGATATTCTGATCCATTAGTTTTTTTATTGGCATCTGCATAAAGTTCATCGGTTAAGCACATGCCTCCAACTGTATTTGCACCAATAAGCGCGGTATCTTTTCTGGAAATAATCTCCTCGCTTAATTTACTATCAGCCACTGCATGTTTAAAAGCGTGCAAGGCTAAAAGCATGGTGCGGGTAACGCCTGCCTGCTTAAGGTTAAAACTTTCCTTAAGTTTTTTTGTTTCGGTTTTAATTTCTCCTACCGGAAGTTTACCTGCAAAAGCAGAATTAATTAATTGTAAATTAGTAATACCGCAAGTACTTTGTTTTAGCGCCTCATGATTAAGAGAGAGTGTATCTCCTAAAGGACTAATGATGCCTATACCGGTAACAAAGATTCGTTTCATGGAACAATCTACTTTGTCCTGTTTTTTTCAATATATTCAACCATCGTATTTACGTCCACTAAAATTTTACGGCCTTCTTTAGGATCGTTTATTTTTATTCCGTAATTTCTGTCTAATAATACAATAAGCTCTAAAGAATCTATCGAATCCAGCCCTAAACCTTCTCCAAATAAAGGCTGATCATCTTTTATATCTGCCGGTGTAAGTGTAGTTAGGTTTAAGAATTGTATGATCTGTTCTTTTAAATTTTTTTTTAATGCTTCGGTGGTTTCCATTATAGATAACTTAAAGTAAGTTTTTAATTTTTAATTGCCAGAGAGATATTACCTGCAAAATTATGGTAATTATTAATATAGGCAGTAGGTTTTTAATAACATCTATAAGTGCTGCATTTTCTAAAAAAACACTATAATAAGATTGCAGGCACCAGTGCATAGGCGATATTTTTAATAAGAATTGAAACGAATGCGGCATAGCAAAACTTGGCACCAATATACCTCCAATAGCGGCCAATAGGACAATAGATACCGCACCGAAACCATTTGCCTGCTCCTGCGTTTGCGCAAAAACACCCACACATTGGGCATAACTAATAGCACACCACGCGCATATTACAGATACAAGCACAAGCGCAAAAATATTGTGAGGAATATTTAAAGCAGGCAAACCAATAAAAGGAAAGAACCAAATACCGATAGAAAAAATGACAAGAACCTGTGCAATACAAACGCATAAATAAGTTATTTGTTTGGATAGCAAGGCTATTATATAATTGGTAGGCAATGTTTTTAAGCGGATAAAGCTGCCGGTAAGTTTTTCCTTTACCAGGTTACTACTTAAGGATGTTACAATAAAGACCATGGCAAAAATGGTCCATGCAGGAATGTTATGTTGGGTTGCGTTTGGAATAGAATGCTTCCCATCTTTAGAAACAGCAATTTCATTAATTTGTACCTGATTGGTTATAATTTCATCTTCCAAGTTTTTTGGAAGTGGTTTTTCATTCAACGAAAAATATAAAGTTTGCATTACCTGTTTACTTTCTACTATTTGTAGGGCTGTGCGCAATCCACCCTGTATAGATTGCGTGTAGGACTTCTGCAAAACAGGGTGGTAATAAAAATCAATAGCATACAGGTTATTGGTTGAAGGTTTACTCTCGGATGGTTTAGCACCAAAATCATTTAAGGCTTTAGCGCTTACATTATTGGCTTTCATCTGTATTCTTGCAGAAAAATTAAAAGGAATAACAATCGCTATCAAAGCATCTTGTTTACTCATTTTAGCTGAAATTTCTTTTGCATTTAAATTTTGAGAAGTAGTATTTAACGTAAACCTTCCGGCTTTTTCTAAAGCATTTATTAGTTGTTTACCTGCTTCGCCTGTATCTTTATTACAAATCAACAACGAAATTTTATTATCGTTAACTAACTCAAACGTGCCTACCTGTAAGCTGGTAATAACAATTACCAATAAAATTGGCATGATGAACATAATGGTTAAGCCAACCTTATCGCGGGTTAATATTTTAATATCCTTAGTTAATGTGGCCCAGAGTTTAAACATGACTATCTCTATAGGCTTTACCCGTTAAGGTTAAAAAAAGTTCTTCCAGGTTTACAGCACCTTGTTTGGTTAAAAGATGATTCAACGTATCGAGAGCAATAATTTTACCTTCATCCATTAAAGCTATTTTGGTACATAAATTTTCAGCTTCATGTAATTGATGCGAAGTATAAAAAAGGGTAGTGCCGTTCTCATTTAATTTCTTTAAATAATCTATAATGGCGTGGCGGGTTTGTATATCTACGCCAACGGTTGGCTCATCTAAAAACAAAATAGCAGGTTTATTTATAACACCTATGGCAAGGTTTACGCGTCGTTTCATTCCCCCCGAAAATTTAAAAACAGGTTTATGGCTTACATCGGTAAGATTTAAAGTTTCCAATAATTCTTCGGTGCGTGTTTTAATTTCAGTTTTAGATAAGCCACTCCAGGCACCAAAAAAATGAAGGTTTTCTACAGGGCTTAATTCTTGATAAAAAGAAAAATCTTGCGGTACAAAGCCAAAAAGTTTATTAATATTTTTGTCTTTTTGTTTTAATTCTTGTCCTACTAATTTAATACTGCCTTCGGTAAATGAAATTAGTCCGGTAATTAGATACATGAGTGTAGTTTTACCCGCGCCATTAGGACCAAACAACCCAAACCGTTCGCCGGCTTCTACCTTTAAAGAAAGGTTTTGTAAGCAAGGTGTGTTTTGTCCTTTATATTGAAAGGAAAGACCTTTTATTTCTAATGCAGATACAGTCAAAATTAAACCACCGTAAGCAATGCATTTGCGTAAGAGAAACGAGCGCTTTCGGGCACAGTAAGTGCTATTTTTTGTCCTTTTTTTAATTTACCGCTGTTCATTAATTCTTCTAAAGCAATAAATATAGATGCCGCGCCTATGTTACCCACATTACTAAGGTTTACAAACCATTTTTCTTGCGGTAATTGAACGCCGTATTTTTTCATTTCATCATCTACTTTAGATCTGAAATATTCGGATGAAATATGTGGCAAAAACCAATCAATACTTTGCGGATCAACGTTATGTTTTTTAAACAATTCTACGTATTTTTTAGTTCCTAATTGAGCAATGTATTTATCTAGCATGCGCGCATCCTGCTTCATGGCAAAAATAGATTTCTCGAGCCATTCTTTAGGTTTATACTCACTCCAGCCATGTAAATTGCCTTCGGCATCTTTTTCTCCGCCCACGTACATACAGGCATCAACTTCATTGGCAAAAGAGCAAATTTCTATCCACTCAATTTTTAAAGAGATACCGTTTGGGTTTGGCTTATTACTAAGTAATGCCGCGGCCGCACCATCAGAAAGCATCCATCGTAAAAAATCTTTTTCGAAGGCAAGAATTGGTTCAGCCTTTACTTCTTTTAATTTGATGGCTTCTTCTTCAAAATTTTGAGCTGACATCCAAGTCGATAATTTTTCTGAACCTGTTGTTACGGCGTTATTTGTATTGCCGGTTAAAACCGACATGTAGGCATATTTAAGTGCATTCATACCAGAGCAGCAAGAGCCCGAAAATGATATGGCCTCTATAGGTTTTGTTTTTAATAAACCGTGTACCATTACGCCATGACCGGGTAAGATCTGGTCGGGCGATGTAGTGCCGCTGGTTAGTAATTCGATGTCATTTAAGGTAAAACCATTGGTGCACAAGCCTTTTATGGCTTCCACCGTAAGCTCTGCATTTGTATGTGTACTAATGCCTTCTTTTGTTTTTGAATAGTAACGAGCTGTTATTTTATTGTTTCTTAAAATAACGGCTTTTGCTTTAGATTTTCTTCTATCTACAAAACCAAGGTATTCTTCCATTTCATCGTTGCCAACAGGGTTACCGGGTAAAAATTTGGCAATTTTATTTATATATACACTATTGTTCATTAATCTCTATTAAAATGCTTTTTAACAACCGCTGTTTTTTAAGCAAGGGTAAAGTTACGTATTTAATTTAATTTTTATAAAATGGATTGCTTTATAAGTCTTATACCTATTTATAGCCTATATACGATCAATTAAAGTAGACGGTTTAGTTTTAAAATTCATAAACGTACTGTATGGTGGTTGTGCGGGGCGATTCTAACTTCATAGGACGAAGCATATAAGTAACATTAAAAACGTTGTTGCAAATAAAGGATATTCTTTGCTTTTGGTTTATTTTATAGCTAAGCCTGGCATCAAATATGTTAAAACCATTGTGCGTGTTCCAAAAATTGGTGGCTTTTATTTTATAGAAGAATGGATTATTGGTTAAGGTTTCTAAATCATTAAAAGCTTTATCTATATTTTGCATTTTACTGTAATAACGGTAGCTTATACCCAAATGAAACCTGTAAATTTTAAAATCTACATCACCTTTTATCATGTGCTTATATCTGTATTTTAACACATTACCCGACGAATTTAGACTGGTACTGTTATAACTTAATTTATAGGGCTTGTTTGGGTCGCCGGCAATAGGCACGTATTGCGCATACACATAATCTGGGGTGGTAGAAACCGGATCTATATATGTATAGCCGAGTAGTGCAGTAGCCCCAAATTTTTTATTGGTTTCTGGCGTTGTAGCAGAAATAGAAAAATCTGCTCCGTTAACCCGAGAATTACCAGTGTTTACAAATTTAAAGCCTGCAATGGCAATAGAAGGATCCCACTCGCCAAACAAAAACTCAATGGTATTTTTATATGCCTGGTTAAAAGCGGCTGCATCTATAAAACCACTAAAATTACCAATTCTAAACCCTTGCTTAATGCCAATTTCAAAGCTTGTGCTTGTTTCAGGCTTTAAATCTGGGTTAGGAAATACAGCAAACATACCTGCTTTGGTAGTAATGTATCTTTCGGTAATGTTAGGGTAGCGGTAACCTTGTCCGCCCGAAACCCGTAAAAAGGTTTGCTTCAATACATGGATATTAATTCCGCCGCGTAAAATGGGCGCTTCTACCATTTGCTGAGCGTTTAGTTTAAAGGTTTCATACCTTATTCCACCAGAAAGATTAATGATCTTGCCTAATTTATAATCAAGTTGCACATAAATGGCCTGATTATTTATTCGATTATTTGGCGTGCCGCTTGAAGCATATAATTTTGAATAAGAGAAAGAAAGATTGTTGACTAAACCTCCCGTAAAAGTAAGGCCAATTCCTTTAAATGCACGTTGTAGCTGATACTCGGCATAATAGTTTGTTCCGTTATTAGATTGGTTGCCAGTTATTTGATTATCAGTATGAAAGATGCGGGTAATTAAACTATGGCTTATACCACTTGCCGTACTATATTTTATAAAAGGATCTACATTAAACAGGGTTTGCCGTTCTAAAAACACTGCACCCGGGTATCCTTTATTTATCCCATCCGAATCGTTTAACCAAGCAAGCACCATATTTGTTCTGTTTAACATAGCATTGCCGTTTATGCCATAATTTACTCCGGTTATTTTTTTTGACCGATACCGTAAATTAAAATTTATTCTGCCACGCAGTTTCAACATATCACTATTTTTAAAGGTGTGTACAGAATCATTGGCTGTAATGCCAAAAAAAGATTTTAAATCGGGTGGAAGGTAAATAGCCGGGGGGGGCGCTTGTACATAACCTTGATCCATATTAAAGTTTCCACCAATAACTAAATCGAGGTTATTTTTAACAATGCGCGAGTGTAAAAAATTAACATTTGCCATTCCCGGTATTTTATTGTTGTACCAATTAGTTTGGTTGCAGGGGGCTTGTGGTAAACTATACTCGCCCGCAGAAACACTAATTACCGTTTTTGGCTTGCTGCGCGGATAAGCAGTACGTATGTTAATTACACCATTTAAAGCAGATGAACCATAAAGCACCGATGAAGCGCCTTTAATAACTTCTACTTGCTCAATATTTTCTACCGGAATATAACTCCATTCTGGCCGGCCGGCATCGCCGCTTAAAAGTGGAATTCCATCTGATAAAATAGCTACCCGACTACCCACGCCAAACGTAAAACCGCTGCCACCGCGTATTTGCGGATCGTTATCAATAATAGAAAGGCCGGGTACTTGCTCTAAAGCGGTTTCTATACTGGTAGTATTTTTAGCCGAGATAAGCTTGGGTTTCAATATTTCCATAGAAACGGTAATATCTTCTATTTTTTGGTCAAATTTACCCGATGAAATTACCACGGTTTCTAACGATTTGGCAACAGGCTTTAAAAAAACATCTTCTTCGGTTATTTGGTTTTGAGCAATATGAACCGAAAATTTATACGTTTTTAATCCAACAAAATTGCAAATTAACTGGTGGTAACCTGTATCAAGTTCTAATAAAAAATGGCCATCCACATCGGTGGCAGCTCCCTTCGCTAAATTGGTAGAAAGTTGGATGGTTGCCCCAGGCAGCTTTTCATGGGTTTCAAAATCATAAACAATTCCTTTTACTATACCTGTTTGTGCTAAGCAAACGGAGGTAAATAATGTTAAAAATAGAATTAAGATATGGTGCAGGTTTATCATAAATAAAAAAAATCCCGCGATATATAATAAAGCAGGATTTTTGCATAAATTTACTATTAATCAACAATAAATTTACCTACTTTTTGTGAAGCTGTGCCCGAAATTAAATACAGGTACATACCAGCATTTAAAGTAGATAAATTGATAGAATTAATTTTATTATTATCTATTTTTTGAGAGGCAGCCAATTTACCCGTTAAATCATAAATTGAAAGGGTAGATTGCTCATCTGTTTTGTTAGAAAAATCAATATGTAAGTTTTTATCGGCATAAAACACATGTATAGTATTTGATTTTGCACTAATAGAATTTATACCTGCACTAGAAGGATTATAAACAAGCGCAAGATCATCTATCCAAAATTTACTGCCTGTAACCGTTGTTGTTTGGTTATTAGAAGATGTCATATTTACCATAATATAGGCTGGTGTATTTGTATTTCCGTAATAGTTAAATGGTATAGAAAAACGAGTCCAGGTATTTTTTGTAATACCGGCAGCAGATACAAATAAAGCATCGCCTATTTTATTTGCAGAAAGATCAGGATGGTTATTGCTAACAGGGGTTTCGGGGTCGTTATAATCTCCGGTGTGTAGTATAGCGCGAACTTTAGCTTGTTCAGTTCCATCACCGGGCGTATATAGATACCAACCTACAATACTATCTGGCCTGTCAATGCACGTATAACGTCTATCGTCTGTTGCTGTGCTGTAATTAATAGTTCCAATATAGCCGGTACTTTTATTTGTATTTACTGCATTAATAACGCCGGTTGTAGCGCTTCCGTTCACAGCCGTTCCAAAATATGAAATGGTTTCCATCCGCATAGAATATAAACCCGTGTGGTGCAAGGTATTATCCTGAAAACAGGTTTGGCCGCCAAGTTTAGCCACATTTGAGCCCGATTTGTTAGAATACCAACCGGTAGGTTCAGAAGCCACACCCGGACTTGGATTACCTAAATTTTCAAAACTTGGGTTTGGCAACTGCACTTGTGCCATTAAACCTGTTGCAAAAATAACTGTTACCGAAAAAATAATAATTTTATTCATGGTTTAAATTTGTACAAAAGTATAATAAAAAATGTTAATTTAAAAAGTAGAAATTATTTATACACAATAATTCCTTCCATTGTTACTACTAAACTATTTATCTACTTTTGGCTTTCCAAAAAAACAATAAATGAAAACAGTATTAATTACCGGCAGTACCAGCGGCATAGGTTTAGGGATAGCTAAAGAATTTGCCAAAGAAAAATATACTATAGTTTTTAATGGGTTGGAAGCCGATGGGGCGCAAATAGCTGAAAATATGGGTAAAGAATACGGTATCAAAACCATGTATTCTTCGGCAAATATGCTAAAACCAGAAGAAATTAAAGAAATGATAGAACAAGCCATTTCAACTTTTGGCTCGGTAGATGTATTGGTAAACAACGCAGGCATTCAGTTTGTATCGCCTGTAGAAGATTTTCCGACAGATAAATGGAACGCTATTATTGCTATAAACCTTACATCTGCCTTTCATACCACCCAAAATGTTTGGAAACAAATGAAAGAGCAAAAATTTGGTCGTATTATAAACATTGCTTCTGCGCACGGTTTGGTGGCCAGCGCGTTTAAAAGTGCCTACGTATCTGCCAAGCATGGTTTGGTGGGCTTTACTAAAACCATTGCTTTAGAGGGTGCACCTTTTAATATTACGGCAAACGCTATTTGCCCTGGGTATGTAAAAACACCTTTGGTAGAAAAACAAATTGCCGATCAGGCTAAAACGCATAATATACCCGAAAGTGAGGTAATAAATAAAATAATGTTGGAAAAACAAGCTGTTAAAGAATTTGTAACCGTTGAAACTATTGGAAAACTGGCCGTTTTTTTAGCCAAAGAGGAGGCAAAAACCATTACCGGAACAGCTTTACCCGTTGATGGGGGTTGGACGGCCCAATAAAGATTCGACAAAAGCAATAATTGCCTGTTATAAACGTTACACTTTTAATAAATGATCAAAAAACTATTTTATTTTTTTTTCGCAGTTGTTTGCTTTTGGAGCTGTAAAGCCGAAAAAGTGCAAATACCGGCATATATTGAGATTGATGGCTGGTTTATGAAAGTAACATCATCAACCCAAACTAATGATACTATCCAAGGTACCAACAACCAAAAGTTTACCGATATGGAAGTATTTGTAAACGGACAAAGCTACGGTACATTTCCTATTGGCAAACCAATTCCGGTTTTGGCAAGCGGTTTAAGTACCATTCTTATAAGAGGGGTTATAGAAGTAAACGGGGTAAGTGCCCTGCGTGCCGATTATGAATTGATGAACGGCTGCGATACTATTCTTAATCTTACACCCGGCAAAACAACCAAGATAATTCCGGTATTTGAGTATTATAAATCAACCTATTTTGCTTTTAAAGAAGATTTTGAAGAACCCTTAGGCAGCGGTAATGGTTTAAAAAATCTAAATGGTAATACTAATACCACGGTTTCCATAAATACACCTGGCTTAAACAGCCCTCATTGCCTGGCATTAAAGCCTGTACAAGACACAGCTGCCATTGTAGAAACAGTGTATGACTATAGCTTGCCTTCTGGGGGTGTGGGGGTGTATTTAGAATTTAATTATAAAGGCAATACTAGTATACGTTTTACGCTTGTGGGTAAACAATCTGGCGCACATTTAGACTTGGCCGGTGCTTATGCCTCTGCTAACTGGAATAAATTATACTTAGATATGACCGAGCAGGTTAGCAATATGAGCAGGATTAATAAAGATGTAAGTTTCTATTTAATTATATATTCAATTTACGATCCTTCGGTTGGGGCAAACCAATCTTTAATAGATAATATTAAGCTTGTTACTAGGCAATAATGAACAAAATAAGGCAGGCTATAAAGTATTTTTTATGCGATTTTTTTGCCGCCATGCTTGTATGGATATTATTCTTTTTTTATCGAAAAATATACATAGAACATGAATATCAATGGTACGAACACTTATATTCTAACAAAAAATTTTACATAGGCTCTGTATTTATACCGGTTTGTTGGGTAATTGTGTATTATTTACAAGGCACTTATCACGATCCGTATCGCAGGTCGAGGTTAACAGAACTAATACAAACCTTATATACCAGCCTTTTTGGCGTACTTATTTTATTTTTCGTGCTTTTATTGGATGATAACATTCAATCTTACAAAAATTATTACCGGTCTTTTGGGGTTTTATTCAGTCTTCAATTTATATTAACCGCCATTCCACGCTTTATAATATCCAGCACCACTAACCACCGAATTCAAAAAAGAAAAATTGGCTTTAACACACTTATTATAGGAAGCAATGAAAACGCCTGGGTTATTTTTAACGAAATTCAAAATTTAAAAGAAGGTAACGGCAATATTTTTACAGGCTTTGTGCATATTGATGAACGCAACGGTTTTTCTGAAAGATTAAGAGAAAAATTACCGCACGTGGGCGAGTTGAGCGATCTTGCTGACATAATTAAAAAACACCGTGCCGAGGAAATTATCATCGCATTAGAATCTACCGAACATAACTACATACAACATATTTTAAACGCTACCATTGATTTAGATGTGCGTATAAAACTAATACCCGGTGTATATGATATTTTAGCGGGTTCGGTAAAATTTACCTCGGTAATACAAGCGCCTTTAATAGAATTGAACCGAGAAATTGCGCCGCGTTGGCAAATTAACGCCAAACGTATTTTTGATGTGTTATTTTCTTTTTTTGTATTGATAACTTTTAGCTGGCTATTTATTTTATTGGCAATTATTGTAAAGTTAACCTCAAAAGGACCGGTTATTTTTTCGCAAGAAAGATTAGGCCTGCACGGCAAACCTTTTAGAATATTAAAGTACAGAAGCATGTTTGTTGATGCCGAAAAATTTGGCCCTGCTTTATCAAGCGAAAATGATCCTCGCATTACCAGTTTTGGTTTGTTTTTGCGCAAAACCCGTTTAGATGAATTTCCGCAATTTTTTAATGTTTTAATTGGGCAAATGAGTATTGTTGGGCCACGACCCGAACGTAAATTTTTTGCTGATAAGATAATAGAAAAAGCACCACATTACAAGCATTTATACTGTGTTAGACCGGGTATTACATCATGGGGACAAGTTAAATTTGGCTATGCAGAAAATGTAGATGAAATGATACAAAGGCTTAGATACGATTTGTTATATGCCGAAAATATGAGCCTTTTAGTAGATGTAAAAATAATTATTTATACAGTTTTGATCGTTTTTCAGGGCAGAGGTAAATAAAATAATTTTTTATTCAAAAAAAATAAATATATTTGCGCTCTCATTTTTTAAGATAATATTATGAAACGGACATTTCAACCCTCAAGACGCAAAAGAATCAATAAACATGGTTATTCATTACGTATGAGTACACCAAACGGACGTAAAATTATTGCAGCACGTCGTAAACGTGGCCGTAAAAAACTTACTGTTTCAAGCGAAAAAACACATAAGTAGTTTTATCTAATAAATATTAAAAAGCTGTCAATTTTAAAACTGACGGCTTTTTTTATTTATAAATTGTTAATTTCGCCACTTTAATCATATATATGAAAAAAATAGTAAGCCTTTTTATCTTAACAATTTTCGTGTTTAACTTACATGCACAAAGTGTAAAAAAAGCAGAAAATGCAGCCGCAAATAATGATTATGCCGCTTCTGCCAAACAATATGATGACATACTAAAAAAAGATAGCAATAATTACAAAGCTAATTTTGAGTATGGTATTCTTCAATTTAAATATTTAAACAACCCCGCCCAAGGCGGTAAATATTTATTACGTGCCGAACGTTTATCAAAAAAAGATACGGCATCCCAAATTATTTATGGCCTGGGCGAATATTATCAATACAAAGGTAAATACAACACCGCTATTTCCTATTATAAACGAACTTTAAAATATTTAGAAGATGATGAAGATGGGTTAACCTTAAAAACGCAGATAAACCAAAATATTACTAATTGCGAATATGCGTTGAGACATCCATTAGATTCAAAACACAAACAAATACGACTTAGAAACGTTGGTGGCGGTATTAATACCATTTTTCCTGAATATGTGCCGGTAGTTAATAAAGACGAAACGATAATGATGTTTACCTCGCGTAGAAAAGATTATGCCGGAACGGGTATTGATAATAAAGATGGAGAATATTTTGAAGATATGTTTATAGCGCATAAAAAAGATGGTGTTTTTAAAGATGCGCACCCCTTTGCACCAACTGATAAGGATGTGAAAGATATTACTAACACAACTAAAGATCATGAATCGGTCATTTCTATTTCTTATAGCGGAGATAAATTTTATACCTATCGTAAAAATAAAATTTATGAGTCTGACTTAAAAAATAATGTTTGGAGTGCGCCAAAACAATTAGATACCAGTATTAATGCCGAAATTTTTCAGAACCATATCTGTATAACAGATAATGGCAAAACAATTTATTTTTCAAGCGAAAGAAAAAACGGCCTGGGCGGTTTAGATCTTTACAGAACAGAACAACAAGCAGATGGACACTGGAGTACAGCTGTTAGCCTAGGCGATTTGATAAACACAAAAGATGATGAAGGAAGCCCTGTAATTAGTGAAGATGGTAAAACACTTTATTTTTCATCTAAAGGACATGAAGGTTTTGGAGGATATGATATTTTTAAAAGCACCTCTAATGGCACTTCTTGGAGCGTGCCGCAAAATATGGGTTTACCTTTTAACAGCGCAGGCGATGATATTTATATGATCATTAATAAAGCCGAAACCCATGGATATTTATCCTCCTCAAGAGCAGGAGGATATGGCAATATGGATATTTATGAAATTAATTATTTAAGGCCTCCTTTTGAAAACTATAAGCCAGATTCTTTAGACAGAGTTGCTTTTACATCGCCCGATACAGCTTATGTAAACCAACAGGTAAGTTTTACGGCAAAATCTACTAAACTGCCATTAACTGATTTTAAAAAGTTTAATTGGGCTGTAGAAGATTCTTTATTAGATAGTAATGCAACTACCAGTGTATCTTATACATTTCCAAAAACGGGTGTTTATAAAGTAAAAATGGAAGCGCAATCTCCAAACGGCGATTTTTATGGATATGAAAAAAATATTGTTATTATAAATAAGCCGGTTAACATAGCTACCAATACCTTTGGCTTAGAGCCTTTATATTTTGAGTTTAACAAAGCAAATATTGATGAGGCAGGATTACAAGCCTTAGAACGTAATGTAAAAACGTTAAATAATCACCCGGATGCAACCATAGAGATTGGTGCTTATTGCGATTCAAGAGGTTCTGCCGCGTATAACCAGGCTTTATCAGAAAGACGTGCCAAAGCAGTTATTAAAGAACTTAAAAAACAAGGTTTTGATATAAAGCGTGTTAAGCAGGTAGATTGGTTTGGCGAAAAAGACCCTGTAAATAAATGTACCGATGCTGTGCCTTGTACCGAAGATGAATATAAGCTAAACCGCCGTGCAGAGTTTAGGTTGATTAAGTAAGGTGTTAGAGTTTTCTATAACTCTTTTATGAAAAAAGAATACGTAAATTTACTCACGTTAATGAATGATGGAGTACGAAATAAAACCACAAAATAAATTTAGTTTAGGATTAAAAGAACTGTGGGAATACCGTGAGCTTTTTTATTTTTTTACCTGGCGAGATGTTAAGGTTAAATACAAGCAAACTGTTTTAGGTTTTTTGTGGGCTATACTTCAGCCCTTATTTATGACACTTGTTTTTACTGTTTTTATCAGTGATTCAATAGTACAAAAAACGCAATTGGCTATTCCTTATCCTGTATTTGCATTAAGCGGTATGCTTTTGTGGGGCATTTTTAGTGGAGGTATGAGTAATGCTGCCAATAGCATGGTAAACAATGCCAATATTATCAAAAAAATTTATTTCCCACGTTTAATTATACCCATATCCGCCATATTAGTTGCCTTAGTAGATTTTTTTATGGCTTTTATCATATTTATAATTTTACTTTTTATTTATAAAGTACAAATTAATTATGTAGCCTTGTTGTTTTTACCCATTAGTATATTAATCACTAGCTTAGCCTCTATGGGTTGCGGAACATTGCTGGCCGCCTTAAATATAAAGTACAGAGATGTGCGTTATGTTATTCCATTTTTAGTGCAAGGTCTTTTGTTTTTAACCCCGGTATTATATCCTATTAATATTTCTAAAAATCCGGTTGCTCAGTTTGTTTTAAAACTAAATCCAATATCTGGATCGTTAGAGCTAATGCGTGGAATGTTTTTGGGTTATACCATCAATTACGAAATTGTTTATATTAGTATAGGTAGTTCTTTATTTTTATTTGTTATAGGTATTGTATACTTTAGAAAAACAGAAAGCTATTTTGCTGATTTAGCCTAAATGAAACCCATACTTGAAATAAATAATATTAGCAAAAAATTCAGGATAAACCATGAGCAGCAACCTTATTTAAGTTTGCGAGATTCTATTTCAAACATATTTAAATCGGCAAAAACTACCGAAGATTTTTGGGCACTAAAAGACGTAAGTTTTAATGTAGAACAAGGTGATACCGTTGGTATTATTGGTAAAAATGGTGCAGGTAAATCTACCTTATTAAAAATACTATCTAAAATTACGCCACCAACAAGCGGTAAAATAGTTTGCCGGGGGCGTATTGCTAGTTTGTTAGAAGTAGGTACAGGTTTCCATCCCGAACTTAGTGGGCGCGAAAATATTTTTATGAATGGTTCTATTTTAGGTATGCGCCGAAATGAGATACTTAAAAACTTTGACGCCATTGTAGATTTTGCAAGCGTAGAAAAATTTATAGACACACCCATAAAACATTATAGCAGCGGCATGCAGTTGCGTTTGGCTTTTGCAGTAGCTGCTTTTTTAGAAAATGAAATTTTAATAATAGATGAGGTGCTAGCCGTTGGCGATGCTGAGTTTCAAAAAAAGTGTATGGGCAAAATGGGCGATATTTCTCAAAGCGGTAGAACTATTTTATTTGTGAGTCATAATATGAGTTCGCTTCAATCCCTATGTTCAAAAGGTATATTACTTCAAAAAGGGATTAGTGAAGGCGTTACAACGATGTCAACCTCTGTTAGAGAATATTTATATGGAAATTCTTCACTATCAAATGGGCATGAAATTTATGATCAACAAATTAATTCTAAGAAAAAGGCACAAATTTTAGAAACTAAAATATTGAATGCTCAAGGTGAAATTACTAATCATATAAACACCTATGAAGATATTTATGTTGAGATTACATGGATAAATAATTCAGGTGAAGCAGTAAATGCGAGTATTGAATTACATAATTATAATGGCAAAGCAATTATGTGGGCCGCAGACACAACTATTGATTGGTTTGGAAAAAATAAAACACAAAAACAAAAGTTTGTTAGTACCGTTAAAATACCTGGTAATTGGTTGAAAGGAGATGAATATTTTGTTAGACCTGGCCTGTATTGTTCTGCTCCTTCTGCTTTATTGGATATTAAAGCGCATGGACTGCACTTTTCTTTAGTAGATCCTTGTGACGAGAAATGTATTGCAAGAGGAAATTTTAAAGAAACATTTGAGCCATTTACCCACGTAACTGCTTTAGATTGGACTTTTTTAATTAAATAAATAATGAAAAAAATCATATATTTTTTTTTAAAAAATACTTTTGGAAAAAAGAAGTATTTTAGACTTTATGAGATTCTTCGAAATATTTCCTTTCAGGGTTTAAATTACAGAAATACCGATATGGCTACAAATGGAGAGTTATATTTAATGACCCAATTACAAAAATATTTTAATGCTAAACCAATTATATTTGATATTGGCGCTAATACCGGACAGTATACAAAAACAATTAATGAAGCTTTTTGTGGTAATTGTTGTATATATAGTTTTGAACCATATTCTAAAGCTTATAAGCAATTAACCGAAACAGTAAATGGTATTTTATCTATAAATACATTTCCAATTGGTTTTGGAGACATTCAACAAACAATTGAATTTTATTCAGATCCTGTTTATAGTGAATTGGGTGGTGTTTTTAAAAGAGATTTTTCAAAACATAATATTTATATGGATGATAAAGAGTTTGTTAAATTAGATACTTTAGATAATTTTTGCTTAGAAAATAAGATAGATAGAATTGATTTTTTAAAAATTGATGTAGAAGGTTTTGAAGTAAATATACTTAAAGGCGCAAAAAAACTTTTAAATGGAAATAAAATAGGCATTATACAATTTGAATATGGTTCAGGAAACTATTTATCAAAAACCTATCTTTACGATTTCTTTCAATTACTTTCCTCTAATTTTAAAATTTATAAATTAATGACAGATGGTTTACAAGAAATTATAGATTATCATTCTGATTATGAGATCCATACTTTATCAAATTATGTAGCAGTTAATAATAACCATTTAAATTTTAGTGTTAATCTGTAAAACTCAAACAATTGTTTGTTTATTTTTATGAAAAAAAAAACTTCTTTAATCTATCCGCAAACTATTATAGAGAGAAGCCCTCCACGTAATTTAAAAAAAGAAGATGCTGAGTTATTTGAAAAATCTATGCGTCACCTATTAAAACCTGTTAATCTTTTTGAATATAAAAACGTTTGTGTTACACCCGAAGGTATTGTATTTAAAGGGTTAAAGTTAGATAAAGATCTTTTAATTTTTACTGCTCACAAAAAAACATACAATAAAT
Source organism: Bacteroidia bacterium (assembly GCA_038206945.1). GTDB lineage: Bacteria > Bacteroidota > Bacteroidia > B-17B0 > Aurantibacillaceae > PALSA-968. The sequence goes on from JBBRAG010000020.1 coordinate 26,086, forward strand.
TATATTTGTTATCCTCCTTAATTAAAAGAAAAAAAATAATACTACCAGAGAATGAAACCTATTTATTAGTATTTGATTATTGGTCTAATGCTATATTTCATTGGATGTGCGATGCTTTACCAAGATTAGCGGCTGTAAAAGAAAAAGCAAAAAATACAATTTTATTAATACCTGATAATTATCAATACCAATATATATACGATTCTTTAAAACCATTTCAATTTAAAACCATATTTAAAATACCTTTAAATTCATATGTAAAATGCCCTCATTTAATTTCTCCTAAACAAATTACCGAATCGGGCTATATCAATCCTGAAAATATAAAACAAGTAAGAGATACAATAATTAACTACTATAAACCTTCCTTTAAAAACATTGAAAAAAATGAAAATATATACATTAGCAGGACAAAAGCAAAATACAGGAAAGTGCTAAACGAAAAAGAACTAATACCTATTTTAAAACAGTACAACTTTAAAATAATTGATTTTGAAGATATGAGTTTTTTAGAGCAAATAGAGTGTTGTCATTATGCGAAAAATATTATTTCTATTCATGGTGCAAACCTTACCAACTGTGTTTTTATACAGCCAAATACTAATGTGCTTGAATTTAGAAAGCAAAATCACTGGGACAATAATTTTTTTTACGAAATTACAGATTCATTTCAATCTAACTATTACTATCAAGTATGTGAAGCAATAGACTATAAACCAGGATTTAATTTTTTTGATCTGATCGTAAATTTAGCTTTATTTAAAGATAATTTAAATAAAATGCGTATTAATTTATCTTCTAAAATATAGACACTTACTATTAAAGCATTTAAGTTGAAAAAAATTTCTTTCATAGTTAGAAAAGATGAAGCTTTACTGCAAGATAAAATATTTGAAGTAAGCGAATTGTATGGAATGAAAAGTGATAATTATCCCTTTAAAGCATTAAAAAAGAAAATAATAGAATTAGGTGGCGAAATTCATACTCAAGATATATTAAACCCAAAAGACGCAGATATAATAATTTGCTTAGATGAATTTAAAACTTTTAAAGAATTTGAGATATATAATAAGCCATCATATCTTATAATTAGTGAACCCCCCGTTTATACACCAGAAAATTGGGATATAAAAAATCATCATTATTTTAATAAAATTTTTACTTATAATGAAGATTTAATCATTAATGAAAAATATGTTCATTACATATTTTCAATTGATTTTAATTCTCATTCTGTTTTTGATAAAGTTACTATCGAATCATATAAAAAAAGAAAATTATGTTCGCTAATAGCGGGTGCAATGCAAATAGAAAAACCCAAAAACAATAATAATTCTTTACTTCATAAAAGATATTTAATTGCTAAATGGTTTGGAAAGTACCATAGTAATGACATTGATATTTATGGTAGAAATTTAATTAATGATAAGTTTAAACAATTTAAAGGAGTTCGGATATTAAAAAAAGTTAGATTTAACTGGTTAATAAAATTAATTTCAAGTAAAAAATCAAAATATATTTTAAATTGCTATAAAGGAAGTATACCACCACTAGAAAAACTTAAATATCAGAATTACTATAATTTTTCTATTTGCTATGATAATTCAGCTATAAATGGATGTATTTCTGAAAGAATATTTGATTGTTTCGTCTCAAAAACAGTACCGGTATATCTCGGAGCACCAAATATAAATAAATACATACCATCAAACTGTTATATTGATGTAAATAATTTTAAAAAGTATGCAGATATATATGATTATATTAAAAACATGAGTTTTAACGAATATTGTTCATATATAAATGCTGCCGAAACTTTTTTAAATAGCCAAAAAATAAATAAATTTACAACAAGCCATTATATAAAAACATTAATATCAAATATAGAAATTGAATAAGCAATTAAATATTTATAATACATACATCTCACCAACTGCTGGTATTAAAGTAAATGAAGTATTATCTTCTACTTTTATTAGTGAAGGAAAATTAGTTAAGCAATTTGAAGATACATTAACTTCTTACTTAAAAATAGTTAACCCCTTAGCTTTAAATTCTGGTACCACAGCATTACATTTGGCATTAGATGTTGCCGGTATTAAAGAAGGAGATGAGGTAATTTTACCTGCCCAAACTTTTGTTGCAACTGGGTTAGTTATTTTACAACAAAAGGCTATACCTGTTTTTGCAGATATTAATTATCTCGACGGTAACATTTCTGTAGAATCTATTAAGCAAAAAATTACAAGCAAAACCAAAGCCATTATGTGTGTTCATTGGGGTGGTTACCCCTGTGATTTAACTGAAATAAATAAATTAGCAAAAGAAAATAATATAACTGTTATAGAAGATGCTGCCCACGCTTTAGGAGCTACTTATAAAAATAACGTTATTGGAAATATAAGTGATTATACGTGTTTTTCTTTTCAAGCTATTAAACATATCACAACAGGCGATGGTGGAGCTTTAGCAATTTTAAATAAAGATAAATACAACGAAGCCTTTGCAAAAAGATGGTTTGGTATAAATAGAGATTCTGCAACTCCTACTGAAATTGGAGAACGAAAATATGATATTAAGCATCTTGGATATAAATATCATTTAAATGATTATGCTGCTGCCTTGGGATTGGCAAATCTTGAAGAATTTAAAGAAAGATTGAGTCATAGAAAAGAAATTGCTTTAATTTATAATACAGGCTTACAAAAAATTTCGGGTATAAATTTATTTAAATATAAAAATGATAGAGAAAGTGCAAATTGGCTTTACGGATTTCATGTTAAAGATAGATTAAATTTTATCAGAAAACTGAAAGAAAAAAACATTGCAGCTTCAGTTATTCATCAAAGGATAGACCGAAATAGCATTTTTCAAGCTTATAAAAAAGTATTATTAAACCAAGAACTATTTGATAAAACTCAAATACATATACCAATACATGATAATATTACTAAAGAAGACGCTAATTACATTGTAAATACTATTATAGAAGGTTGGTAAAATGAAACAGAAAAATAAAATACTTTTATTAGGAGCTACGGGCTTTGTTGGTAGAAATGTAGCTCATCAATTAAATAAAGCTGAGATTGATTTTGAAAAATCATCTAAATCTCTTGGCACTGATTTACGTGATTTAAAACAGACAAAAGAATTGTTTTTAAACGTAATGCCTGATATTATTATAAATTGTGCTGCGCACGTAGGAAGTTTAAATTATGTAACAGAAAATGCCGCTAACATTATTTTGGATAACACCAAAATTATTATGAATATGTATGAGGCACTTTCAAATATTAATCCTAAAGTAATAATTATTAATCCCCTAGCAAATTGTGCTTATCCCGCAAAAGCTGATAAATTTGTTGAAGATAACTGGTGGGATGGCCACCTTCATAGATCTGTTTTATCATACGGTTCTACACGCAGATTTATGTGGACCATTGGCGAAAGTTTTGATATGCAATACGGCATTAGAAGTATTTATTTATTAGTTCCAAATATGTACGGTCCATTTGATTCAACCGATCCAAATAAAGCACATGCCTTGAACGCATTAATATCAAAGTTTGTAAAAGCAGAAGCAGAGCATAAAGAAGAATTAGAAGTTTGGGGTACCGGTATTGCAATTAGAGAATGGTTATATGCCGCTGATTTTGGAAAAATAGTATTAGAAATAACAAATAATATTAATATAATTGGTCTGACAGAACCCACCAACATTGCACAAAATTTTGGATTAAGTATAAAAGAATTAGTTCAAATTATTAATATGAGATTTGATAAAAATCTAGTAATAAAATGGAATCATAAAATGCCAGATGGTGCGCCAAAAAAGATAATGGACGATATTAAATTTAAGAAAGTATTTCCTAAATTTAAATTTACGGATTTCGAGAAGGGAATTACCGAAACTATATTATATTATAAATCACAATATCCATATTAAAATTATGAATGATTTCTTGGAGTCAAAGGAATATGATTATTCAAAATTAAAATTAGTTGGCACTAACGTTTTTATAAGCCAAAACGTTGAAATAAGAAGGCCACACTTAGTTAACATAGGAAGCCACGTAGCAATAGATTCTGGCTTTTACTTAACAACGGAAGCCGTTATTGGAGATTATATACACTTAGGACCATATATAACTGTAATTGGAGGTGCGGAAAGTAAAATTATTATAGATGATTTTGTTACAATTGCGGCTGGCAGTAGATTATTAGCCGGTAGTGATAGTTTTTTAGGAAATGGTTTTACAAGTGTTACTGCACCAAAGAAATATAGAGATACAACAAAGCTATCTACCATACATATTAAAAAATTTGCAGGTGTGGGTGCTAATGTTGTTATTATGCCGGGAATAAAATTAGCAGAAGGTTGCGTTATAGGGGCTTGCTCCTTAGTTACAAAAGATACCGAACCTTGGACTATATATGCAGGTGTGCCTGCAAAACCTATAAAAACAAGAAATAGTAAAAAAATGATTGCTTACGCTGCAGAATTAGGATATTTTTAAAGTGATTAATTTATCCTATATATTAACTACGTACAATAAAAGTAGTTTTTTAAAAATTACTTTGCCCGATTTAATTAAATCTTGTAAGGATGATGAAGAAATAATAATTGTTGATGGAGGCAGTACCGATGGTACTCAAATATTTTTAGAAGAATTATTTGCACAAAACAAAATACATCAATATTCTTCTTCTAAAGACTTTGGAGAATCGCATGGAACTAATAAGGCACTTTTAATGGCAAAAGGAGAATTAATTAAAATAATTACTGATGATGATTTTTTTGATTATTCTACAATACAAGAATGTAAAAATTACATGTTAAGTAATAAACAAGTAGATATTTTAGGCTCTGATGGAATAGGAGTAAACACACATATAAAAGATATAAATATTACCAAAAACATTAAAAATTTTATTTCTTGGAAAAGCACAAACGCACCTTTTATTTTCTCCGGTTTAAGTTATATGATTAGAAAATCATCACTTTCATTATTAGGATTATTTAATACCCGATTTAAAATAATAGATTGGGAATATTCTTTACGAATAACTGGTTTACCCATTAATATGGCTTGGCATACAAAATTCAGTTTTGTTAATATCATAACCACTCAAAGTAATTCTCAAAAATATGAAGAAATGGTAAATCTGGAAAAAAAGAAATTTTTTATGTTTTATATAGGATCCAATATTGAAAGGCAAAAAATGATAATTTATACTATTAGAAAAAGTCTAAGCCAATTAAAAAATATATTTATAAAAAAAGAAATAAAAGAAATTAGTAGTTATTTAGAGCTATATTTTAAAAGTGCAGAGATAATCTCGATAGAAAATAATAAAATTGAAAGCAAATTTCTGACAAATATATAAGGATGCTTTTTTCAGTAATAATACCCACCTATAATAGAGAAAAACTTATAATACCTACAATTAATAGCGTATTAGCACAAGCCTATCCTAATTTTGAAATAATTATAGTAGACGATGGAAGTACCGATAATACGGAACAAGTTGTTACTGAATTAAACAATAAAAAAATTTTATATTTTAAAAAAGAAAATGAAGAGCGTGCGATAGCTAGAAATTTTGGAATATTAAAAGCGAAGGGGGAGTATATTTGTTTTTTAGACTCTGATGATATTTTGATGCCAAACCATCTATCAGTAGCGCTTAAAATTATTAATGACAGCAAATCTATAGAATGCTTTCATTTAGCGTATAAAATTACAAACACCAATGGTAAATTAATTAAGGTAGTTAATAATCTTTCAAATAATAATACCGAAATTTTTAAAGGAAATAGTTTAAGCTGCAACGGGGTTTTTTTAAGAAAAGATATTGCTTTAACTAATTTATTTAATAAAAGTTTATACGCTTCAGAGGATTATGAGTTGTGGATAAGATTAAGCGCTGCATTTTCATTTAAAAAATACAAAACAGTTACATCAATTATAATTGAACATGAAAACAGGAGTGTATTAGAAAACAATAAAGAAGCGCTTATAAATAAACAAAAAGTCTTTTTAGAATCAATTTTGGCTAATCAAACTTTAGCAAAATTTATTAGTGGAAATGAAAATAAATTAAAATCAAATTCATTTAGTTATATAGCTTTGCATTTAGCATTAACAGGAAAACATAAAAAAATATCTTTTTTTTATTTACTTCAATCATTTAAAAATAATTTTAGAATGATTTTAAGTAAGCGTTTTTTAGTAATTATAAAATACTTAATACTATGTTATTAGTTGATTAAAATGGAAATAGTACTATTAAATAAAAAATATTTATCTTAATTATATGTGCGGTATAAGCGGATATTTTAGTGTCAATAATTTTTTTTCGCAAGAGGATTTATTTAAAATGGTAATAGCACAAAACCATCGCGGTCCGGATAGCAATGGAACATTTTTTCATAATCATGTGGCCTTAGGTCATAATCGCCTAAGTATTATAGATTTATCCGAACGTGGTGCTCAACCCATGCATTCATTTAATGGTCGATATATAATCGTTTATAATGGGGAAGTATATAATTATGCAGAAGTAGCTGCCGAACTTAAATTTAATCTTGATCCAGGTTTTCATTTTAATTCAGGTACAGATACAGAGGTTATTTTACAGGCTTTTGCAGGTTATGGGGTAGATGCTGTCAAAAATTTAAATGGAATGTTTGCTTTTGCTATTTACGATAAACAAGAAGAAGAACTTTATTTATTTAGAGATCGTTTAGGTATTAAACCTTTATACTATTATTGGGATGGAGAAAACTTTGTATTTGCCTCTGAAATTAATGCAATTAAAAAAATAAACAAACTTAATTTACAAGTAAATTATAATGCTATACCGCAATACTTACATTTAGGGTATATACCTGCCCCATATTCTATTTACCAAAATTGTTACAAGCTTGAACCAGGCCATTATTTAAAGCTAAGTAAAACAAAATTTGAGAAAAAACAATATTGGAGTATTGCTACATCAATATCTAATAAAGTTATTTCTAATGAAAAGCAAGCATTAGTACACCTATCTGATTTATTAGCCAGTTCGGTTCAATATCAACTTAAAAGCGATGTACCTTATGGTGTTTTTTTAAGTGGGGGGATAGATTCTAGTTTAGTAGCAGCGAACGCATCTAAATTGTCCGGCACTAAAATAAATACCTTTTCTATTGGTTTCGAAAATCAAAAATTCAATGAAGCTGTGTATGCTAAACAAGTCGCAAAATATCTTGACACTAATCATCACGAATTTACTGTTACAGTTAATGATGCTATAGAGACTTTAGAGGATTATAAGAGTGCTTATGGTGAACCTTTTGCAGATTCATCAGGTATTCCAACACTTTTAGTATCTAAATTAGCAAAAAAATATGTTACCGTTGCATTATCCGGAGAAGGAGGAGATGAATTATTTCATGGATATGGAGCCTACAATTGGGCAAAAAGACTCGATAATTTTTTTATAAAGCACAGTAAATCAGTCCTTTCCACAGTATTAAAAAATTCTTCTTCAAGTCGAAATAAAAGAGCAGCAGAAATGTTTTCACCTTTTGATTTAGATGCTATAAGATCACATATATTTTCTCAAGAGCAATATTTTTTTTCTGCTCAAGAAATTAGTTTATTACTAAATAGAAATTCTTTATCGACTGTTTTATTAAAAGAAATATTAAAATTTACAGATACTTCTTTTGATAATTCTATGATCGAAATAACTAATGGTAGAAAATTGCATTCACAGGAAAAGCAAGCCTTATACGATCTTAAGTTTTATTTACCGGATGATCTATTAGTAAAAGTAGATAGAGCAAGTATGCATTATTCTTTAGAAACACGTGTTCCTTATTTAGACCATCGCTTAGTAGAGGAAGCTATAAATATAAGCGTATCCTTAAAAAATAATCCAACTCCAAAATATATTTTAAAAGAGATTTTATATCAACATGTTCCAAAAAAATATTTTGACAGACCCAAACAGGGCTTTTCAATTCCATTAAAACAATGGCTGCATAAAGAGATGTTTTTTTTAATTAATGATTACCTAAATGAAACTATTGTAAATAAGGTTAATGTAGTTGATTATGAAAAAGTACAACATTTATTGAAAAGATTTAAAAATGGAGAAGAGTATTTGTTTCAAAGAATTTGGGTGTTAATTAATTTACATCGATGGTTTATTAAAAACGTACTTTAGTACCGCTCTGTTTTTCATATAAATGTCGCATTATAAATAATCCCGCTACAAAAAACGGTAATTCCGGAATTCTTAGCCTTACTAAAGATCCAAAATTCGCTACAGTTAATCCAACTGAAAATGCAAAGAATAAAGAGAATAACATAGAAAATAACAATAGGGGGTTTTTTCTAATAAGAAAAAAAAATCCAATTACTTTTAGTCGGATTAAAAGAAAAATAGTTAAAATAAGTAGGTAACTATTTTCTAAGGACGAAATAAGCATAACTACATTTTTAACATCCCATAAACCCGGCCTAAAAATACCCGAAAAAATAGCTACCGGTGCTTTTGCTATAATACCACTTGCGCTAGCATCAAAATTGCCAATATCAAAACTTTTACCCCCATAGTATTCCGCTTTCATATCCTGTTGAACTACCACAGCTCTATCTAAAACAGTATCAATTTTATATATTCCTAAGGAATCTCCCATTTGATAAAGAAAAAAGTAGGCTAAAAAACCACCGGTTAAAAGCAAAAATGGAGTGGCAAAAAACCGTATAATGTTGTTTTTTATTTTTTTTATTTGTTGGTTGCTTAACCATAATATAGAACCTGGCAGTAAAGCAAAAAAAATATATGGCTTAATAGCTATAATAATAAAAGCTGATATGAAAATTTGAATTACAAAAATAATTTTTCCTTCTTTTTTTATAAAAAAATGATAAAAGGAATAAGTAAACCAACCTACGGCAGATAAAGTAAAAGAATCTTTCATAATGCCCGAACCCCAAAACACACAAGAAGGAATAAATAAAATAGCTATTGCCAATTCTTTTTTAAGAGAAGGAAATTCTTGTAAAAAAGTTTGATATAATTTCCATAAACCGGTATAGGTAATACAAGCAGTTAATACTGCTGTAGCAAAATAGGATTTAAAAGATAGAGCTACAATAGGTATTAATAACCGAACAACAAAAAAAGAATTTGGGTCTTTATGATAATAAACTGAATATCCAGTATTATCATCAAAAAAATAATAGTCAATGCCAGTTGCGTTTCCTAACCATCCAGTAAAAAAGTCATCTTGGTTTTTAAAAAATAGATTTACGTAAGCTTTTGCACTTTCAAAGTAGTTAGTTGTATCACCACCCTCAGGATAATAAAAAAAATAAACTAAACCTAATGAAATTGCGCCAATAATTTTTGCCATTAAACCATATGTAAAATATTTATATTCCGCACAATTATATACATTTTTGTTCCTAATAAAATTAGCAATTATCCACGCAAAAAAAATATAAAGAGGGGCAATTAATAGGTCAAAAATTGATAGGTTCTCACTCATAAGCTATAAAAATACTACATTTACTGCAACATTATATGAATAACAAAATTTTATTTATATCTATTGATGGCATGACTGATATGTTGGGTCAATCTCAGGTGTTGCCATATCTAACCGGACTTTCATCTCTTGGATATAAGATAAGCATTGCCAGTTGCGAAAAAGAACAAAATTTTACTAAGAATAGAGATGCTGTTTTAGAAATTGTTTCTAAACATAGTATCGATTGGACATATTGCTTTTACGATCATAAAATACCTATGATTTCTCAGGCAAAAAATTTTTTCAATCTTAAAAAACTCGTAAAAAAACAACTAAAAAACAAGGATACTATTTTACATGGTAGAAGCTATTTACCCGCATTGATAGGATTACAATTAAAACAAAAATTTAAAACAAAATATATTTTTGATATGCGAGGTTTTTGGGCTGATGAGCGCATAGATGGCAATATTTGGAGATTAAAAAACCCAATGCATAAAATTTTATATGCGTATTTTAAACGTAAGGAAATTGAGATCATTGAAAACGCCGATTATATTGTTGCGCTAACCAATAATGCTAAAAAAGAAATAGAATCATGGAAATTAAAAAAAACACCTCCTATACAAATAATACCTTGTTGTGCTGATATAGATCATTTTAAGATTGCAGAAAAAGAAGAAAAAATAGTTAATCGTCAAAAATTAAACATAAAGGAAAATACGCTTGTTATTGGATATTTAGGTTCTTTAGGCACTTGGTATATGCAAAATGAAATGCTTGATTTTTTTGTTGAATTAAAAAAAGTAAAACCTAGTTGTGTTTTTTTATTTGTAACTAATGATAATGAAATAAATATTAGAAAGGAAGCTGCGTTAAAAAATATAGAAAGTAATTCTATTATAGTTAAATCGGCTAAAAGAAACGAAGTTCCTGCTTTTATATCTTGTTTTAATTTTGGTTTATTTTTTATAAAACCTCTATATTCAAAAAAAGGATCATCACCTACAAAACTTGCCGAGCTTTTGGCTTGCGGCGTACCTGTAATAACAAATACAGGTATTGGTGATGTTGATGAAATTATAAGCGCTAATAATTGCGGAATTTTAATCTCAGAATTTTCTAAAAAATCATATGCTGTAGCAATTGATGAAATTGTAAAATTTGAAAAGATATCTCAAAAAGATTTTAGACGAGTGGCAATAGATAATTTTTCTTTAGAAAAAGGAATATCATCTTATGCTAAAATTTATTCTTATCTATCAGAAATTAAATAAGGTTTAACAACGACTGTCCAAATCTCATAAGCCTTGGGTGTTAAATGAATTCCGTCCCAAATAAAAAGCGAAGGTTTATCTTTTTCTTTTATCAGTTCGCTAAAAATATCAATGTATGTGCAATTATATTTTTTTGCCAAAATTTGTAAATTTTTATTTTGCTCAACCACCAACTTATTAACGTCAGCATCGGTAGTTAATAAAGAGGGGCGATTAATAATGACAGGAAGATTACTCTGGATATAAATTTTTGTTTGAGGACTATGTTGTTTAATTTTTATAAGAAGTTTTTCATAATTATCACAGATTTCCTCTAAAGAAATTTTTTCTATCATATCATTAATGCCAATCTCAATAAATAATTTATTTGGCTTTAGGCTTATAATAGCGTCTGATCGTTTTAATAAACCTTCGGTAAAATCACCAACAATGCCGCAGTTTAATATAGTTGTGTCGTTAAAATAACCTTGTATATCAAACATTTCTGTTAAGCTGTTTCCTAAAAAAATTGGTTTGTATTTACCGTGTACACTTTCAATTTCTTTTACACGTTTTTTCCAATGCGCGCAACTTATTGTTTTTTCAACAATCCAACGTTGTTTTGTTTTTTTTCGGGTATAGAAAACGAAGCATAAAAAAGCAAATGTTACAACTACTACAAGACCGTATTTTAGAGTTTTAGTATTTAGCATAAAACACAAACCTACATAATTAATTAAGTATATTATAGTATTTTTGACTGCTTATTGCTTTACATTTTGTTTGAATATGATCTTGAAATAATACAACCACTTTATAATCCCGAAAAAAACTGGGTTGAAAAATATTTGGCAGATTACGAAGAATTGATAAAATTATTTCCAGGTAAAAATGTACGAATAATACTGGTAAATGATGGTTCACTACAAAACTTTACAAAAGTAAATATACAGCAACTAGAAGAAAATATAAAGAGTATAAAAATTGTTTCTTATATACATAATAAAGGGAAAGGTTTTGCTTTACGTGCCGGTATGATGGAAACAATCTCTCAAAATATTCTTTACACAGATTATGATTTTCCTTATACATTAACCTGTTTAATAAATGCTTATCAAAAATTAAAAGAAGGTAATGATGTTGTTATTGGTATACGTAATGAAGATTATTATAAAAAATTATCTTTTGTAAGAACAGTTATCTCAAAATCATTTAACCTATTTAATAAAATTATCTTAAAAATCTCATACCCCGATACACAATCAGGTTTAAAGGCATTTTCTTTAAAAGGAAAAGAACTTCTTCTTCAAACAAAAATAAACAGGTTTTTATTTGATACCGAATTTATTTGTAAGGCACAGCAAAATAAAAATATAAAAATTGCGATGGTAAATATCGACTTAAATAAAAATGTAAAATTCACAACAATTAGTCCGCTAATTATCTTACACGAAATTAAAAATATATTTTCAATTTCGTGGCGTTTACTTACCGGTAATCTTTAATTTGTAACCATGAATTATAAACATACACTTGATTATTTGTATACACAGTTACCCATGTTTCAGCGCATTGGCGCGGCTGCTTATAAGGCCAACATAAATAATACCATTGCAATTTGCAAATTAGTAGGCAACCCCGAAAATAAATTTAAAAGCATACATGTTGCCGGTACAAACGGTAAAGGCTCATCGTCTCACATGCTGGCTGCAGTTTTTCAGCAGGCAGGTTATAAAGTAGGTTTATATACTTCGCCACATTTAAAAGATTTTAGAGAACGCATTAAAATTAACGGAAAAGAAATTTCTAAAAAATACGTAACTAATTTTGTAGAAAAATACCAACACGAATTTGAAAAAATTGAACCTTCTTTTTTTGAATGGACAGTTGGGCTTGCCTTTACCTATTTTGCCGATAAAAAAGTTGATATTGCCATTATAGAAGTTGGGCTGGGAGGGAGGCTTGATTCTACCAATGTGATAAAGCCCTTAGTATCTTTAATAACCAATATAAGTTATGATCATACTAATTTATTGGGAAATACGTTACCAAAAATAGCAGCAGAAAAAGCGGGGATTATAAAACTTAAAACACCCGTTATTATTAGCGAAACCCAACCTTCAATAAAAAATGTTTTTCTAAAAAAAGCTAAAGAAAGTAGAAGTAAAATTTATTTTGCGGATGAACTATTTATTCACCAAAAAGAAAATTATCAGGCCAAAAAAAATTGCACAAAACATATTTTCAATCATGATAATAAAACAATTTCTGTTGTAACTGATTTGCCCGGTACCTATCAAAAGCACAATTTAGCAGGCGTACTTACCGTATTGCATGTTCTTAAAGATGAATTTAAAATTAAAGATGCGAATATAAAAAAAGCCTTACCAAATGTAAAGAAGCTTACAGGGTTACATGGCAGATGGGAAGTAATTTCAAAAAACCCACGTGTAATTTGCGATACCGGCCATAACGAAGATGGTATAAAGCAAGTTATTGAATCTATTAACCGAGAATATAATTCTAAAATAGTTAAAGGTAAACTACATGTTGTTTTTGGTGTTGTAAACGATAAAGATTTAAGTAAAATATTTCCGTTATTAAAAGCAAATGCCCATTTTAAAAATGCGGCTTATTATTTCTGCAAACCAAATATACCGCGCGGCATGGAAGTTAAAATGCTGAAAAAAGAAGCGGCTAAATTTAATTTTAAAGGCCTCGATTTTCCTTCGGTTACAACTGCCTTAAAAGCAGCTAAAAAATCAGCCAAAAAAAATGAACTTGTTTTTGTAGGCGGAAGCACTTTTACCGTTGGAGAGGCTTATTAATAGCTCAATTCTGAAGTTATTTAACTTTTTATTAACAATAATTATCTAAAATTTTATGTATATTTGTTTAATCAAATGAACATCCTAAACGGGTTTATCAATTTATAATTTATAGATAAACTGGCAGAAAACCATTTGTGTAAAATTATTTTACATGAAAAAGTTTTTTTATATATTTTCCTTTTTTTTGTGCTTTAATATTGGGATGTATTCTCAAATAGCTGCACAATATAGTCTAACAACAGGCTCGGGTACTCCTGCGGGGTGGGTAGAAACCAATATTATAAACAGCGCTGGCTTCACTTATGTAGAAATGATTCAACCCACATCAACACTTATTACGCCTGCTATAAATTTTAGTGCTGCCTCTGGCTGTGGTGGGACATATTTATATTTTGATGCCAGAACATTTGGTGGTACCTCTGGTTCATCAGCCAATATTACCATAGATATTTCTACTAATAATGGAGTATCTTATACTACGTACACCGTTTTTACAGTACCTAATAATACGCTTAAAACATATGGTGGTTTTGATATATCAGCATTAGCAGGCGCAGGAAGCGGAAGTCAGGTTTTAATAAGGTTTAGAACGTTAAGTGCTACAGGCACAATAGGCATAGGCATTGCAAATATTATAGTGGATGAATATTGCACATCAAATGTTACAATAGGGCCTTATGCTATGTCGGTATATACCCCTTTGCAAGGCGGAGATTGTGATGCAAATTGCAATTTAGATGCTTATAACTTGTATTACGCTATGTGCGATAATTCAACTACTTCTCCAACTACTTCTACAGTTTCCGCCTCCGAAAATGCTATGTGGGCATCCTTTGATATACCAACAGGTTGTACGGCAACTATTACCGCAGAATATGGATATCCTGAAAGAGTTTTAGGTGTTTGCCCTGATTCCAGGATGGATGGAGGGGATATGGTAGGAATAGCCAATACTGGCGTAACAGCAGCTCAAATTACAGGTGGTACCGTTGTTAATGTGGGTACTTGTTCTTATAATGCTGCATTTAGTGGTGGTACAGGCAGCACGGGTGTTGTTGCAGCAGGCTGCACAGGCACTGCTAATACAGATGAGCAGGTAAGTTATGTAGCTACCGGCCCTGTTTTTGCCTCTGTTTACGGAAGAGCCAACCGTAGTGACGAAATAATATACTATAGCTTAAATGTTTCAAGCCCTGCTTGTAAAACCTCTATTGTTACGGTTGTTCTTCCAATAGAACTTATAAGTTTTGCAGCGTATAAAACGGATGAAAATATTTTAGTAAAATGGGCTACAGCTACTGAAATAAATAACAATTATTTTATGTTAGAATATTCAACCGACGGCGAGAATTTTATACCCTATAAAAACATTAAAGGTGCCGGAAATAGCCTAGTTAAATTAGAATATAGCAGTGTTTTTACCGAAAATATTGGAAATAGCATCCCTTATTTCAGATTAAAACAAGTTGATTATAATGGTAAGTTTTCATACAGCCCTATTATTATGGTAGGTACCTCTATTGGAAAACCTTCTTTGCAATCTGCCATAACAGCTTTTTATAATACAGAAACAGATGATATTATTGTTAAATTTAATTTAGAGTACCCGCAAAATGTAAAAATAAATCTATTTGATATAGAAGGAAATAAAATGGAGGAGATTAACACCTTAAATTATGAAGGGAATAATGAGATGAAATTAACCTCGCCTGATAAAGCCGGTATTTACCTATTAGTTTACCAAAATGGTGATAATCTGCCAGTTAGGAAAAAAATAATAATTACTAAATAAATGAAATTTTACAAATCTTAATAATTTGATAATCAAAAGGCAATTTTTTTTATATATTTTTGCGTGGCAAATGAAAATCCTAAACAGGGTTTATCTAAATCTACCTCAAAATAAGATAAACTGCCTGAAACCATTTGCTTTAAATAAATGTAGGTACATACCATAACAAACAAAAAAATGAAAAAATTATTATTTACAATTGCTGTTGCCTTTATTATTAGTATTAACGCGAATGCACAGTGTTTATATGTAGAAAGTATTTTAGCAGATGCTTGCAACGCAATACCTCCTTGCCCAATTGGTGCTACAGAAGGTCAAAATGAAATGGTACTTTTTAAAGTAGGTAATGCTGCTTTAACCATTGCTTACACAACCACTACTACCGCTGCGGGTTTAGTACCAACTTGGCCAAATTTTGGTAATAAATTTAAAGGCTGGCAAACGCCCGGTGCCCTTACTAATCCTTTGGTAGCAGCTTTAAACTCAAGTATTGTAAAATGCGGTTATTTAAAAGAACCTGTTGGCGGTGTTCTTCCTGCAAATTCGCAGGTGTTAATAATTACTTCTACCGATATGTGTACTTCCGGTAATTCTTTTGCTAATTTAACAGATACTTTTTATGTACTCTTTCAGATAGCGGGGAATACAAATGGTCATTTTGTTAATAATAATAATAATTCTACAATAACTACCTCACCAACCGGCATAGTTGCTATTAGAAATTTTACCTTAGCCTATTCAGGTACGCCATCTTGCACACAAACCGTTAGTTATCAGGCGCAATTACTAACCAATATTTTTGGAACCTATGGTGGATCTGCCGCCCAAAACGATGGTGCAGCTATTGAATACGATTTGGCTGGTAATCCTACTTACGTAAACAAGGCTTGTCAAGCTCCCTATATTCCTATATCGGTAAATTTAAATACTTCTGCCAGCGCTTGTAGCAATGCTACGCCAACAATTACCGGCATTGTATCAGGCCCTGCCGTAACATATAGTTGGGTTACAAGCGGCACAGGAAATTTAAGTACAACCACAGGCACTCTAAGCGGTTCAAATACAACTACGTTAAGTCCTACTTATACGCCCGGTAGCGGCGAAACAGGTGCTATAACTTTTACATTAAGTGTACAAGGCAAATGTTCTTTAGCGGTTGTTACTAATATGGTTTCTATTTTTATCAATCCTACACCAAGCCCAACTATTACAAGTTCTAACGGCACAACATTATGCAATGGTAACAGCACGCTTTTAACGGCAAGCAATTCAGGTACATTAACCACTACATATGCTTGGAATCCGGGCGGTGCAACCACTTCTACACTTTCTGTTAATCCACCAACAGGCGTACAAATTTATACCCTTACGGCAACTAATGCTTGCGGAACTAACAACTCAACTTTTACAATAACTACCAATCCTTTACCAACCATTATTGTACCAAACGATTCTATTTGTCCGGGTGGCACAGGTACTTTAACGGCAAGCGGCGCAAACACCTATACCTGGACGAATGGAGCCCAAACCACTACTTTATCAGCATCCCCTTCATCAAATACATCTTTTAGCGTAACCGGTACTAATTTAAACGGCTGTAAAAACACAACATCAGGATTCATTATTATTAGAACACTTCCAACAATAACTACCAATACCAACAGTATTTGCGCAGGTATAACAAGCACGTTAACAGCAAGCGGTGGCGCTACAAATTCTTATACCTTTACGCCTGGAGGTCCAACAGGCACTAATACATATATCTTAACACCTAATGGAGCTTCTGTTATTACGGTAACAGGCGCAAATATATTTGGATGTAAAAATACAAATACAATAATGGTTAACGCCCAACCTACTGTAACGGTTAACAATCCCACTACTTGTAGCGGACAAGCCGTAACCTTGCAAGCATCTCCAAATAGTTTAGTTACTTACACCTGGACTGGAGTTTCTTCCTCAGCCAGCTCAGCTACGGTTTCCCCAAGTAGCACAGCTTCATATACTGTTATAGCTACCGATGTGAATGGTTGTATAAGTAATGCAGCTATTTCTACTGTAAGCGTAACAGCCGGTTCACAAATTTCGGTATCCTCATCAAATGCTTTGCCTTGTATTGGCTCTACGTATACATTAACTGCTAATGGGGCTACTACTTATACGTGGGTTCCTTCATTGGGTACATTTACTTCTTTAAATGGAAATAGTACACAAATAAGTGTTGTGCAGGGAGTTACTCCAATAACATTTTCTGTATCGGGTGTGGGTTCTTGTCCGGCTACACCTACTGTAATAACTATTAATCCGGCTCCTGTAACTACCTTAACTGTTACAGCCTCTCCGGCTAATGCAACTGTATGTAGCGGTGGCACAGTAACCCTTACAGCATCAGGCGCTACCAGTTATACTTGGACTCCTTCCATAACTAACGGAATAGCTTTTACACCTGCTTCAAGTAATAATTATACCGTAAATGCCACAGATGCAAATGGATGCGCAACTACACAAGCCACTCAAAGTATAACCGTTAATTCTCTGCCTGTATTTACGGTTAATTCACCGTCTGTTTGTACATGGCAAACGGCAACTCTTACCGCCAGTCAATCTACCTATACATATACGTGGCAAGGTTCAGCAATTACAGGTACATCTATTGTGGTTACACCGGTTTCATTTCCTACCCAAACTTATACACTCCAAGCATTAGATTTTAACGGATGCTTAAGTAGTGTGGTAACATCAACTGTATCAACATTTAATTCTCCCACAATTTCTGTTACCTCAAATCCGGCAAATGCTACTGTTTGTGCAGGAAATACAATTACTTTAACCGGAAACGGTGCGGTAACCTATACTTTTACCGGTGGAATTTTTAATGGTACTGCGTTTACACCTTCATTATCTCAACAATATACGGTTTCAGCCACAGATATAAATGGTTGCAATGGCACAGCTACACAATCTGTAACAGTTAACTCTCTTCCCAACCTAACCGCAACTTCTGCCAGCATTTGCTTTGGCGGATCGGCTACTTTAATGGCTTCAGGTGCCCTCACGTATACTTGGAGTACATTAGCACAAACATCAACTATTACGGTGCAACCTTCATCTTCGCAAAATTATACAGTTGTTGGTACAGATGTTAATAACTGTTCAAATAGTGCGGTAGCAATGGTATTGGTTACTAATTTACCAACTATTACTATTAATCCATCTTCTACATCGATTTGTTTAGGTAATACGGTTACATTAACAGCTAACGGTGCAGGCACAAGCGGCATTTACAGTTGGGATAATGGTTTTGGCAGTAACCCGTTAATAACTACACAAAGCGTTACAACTACCTATACGGTTACCGGTACAGATGCCAATAATTGTACAGGTGTAAGTTCTATCACTATAACCACATTACCTATGGCGGCTTCTCAAACTATAAACCCTGTTGGCGTTTTATGTAAAGGACTTACTACCGTTTTATCTACCAATAACGTTAGCGGTAATACCTATACATGGACAGGTCCTGCAGGATTTAATCAAACAGGCAGTTCTGTTACAGTAAACCAAGGTGGTACCTATACATTAAACATTAGCAATGGCTGTGGTCCAATAGCTCCAGTAACCACAACTATCATTAAAGATTCTGTTATAGCCGGTTTTACAGCAAATCCAATAAGCGGCCAATCTCCTTTAAGTGTAACATATGCCAACACTTCGGTTGCTTTAGCCGGAAATACAATTGTAAATAATGCTTGGAGTTTTGGCAACAACAGCACATCAACGGTAACAAACCCAACTGAAATATTTACCGGCGCAGGCGTTTATCAAACAACACTTACAGCAACTGATAATAAAGGCTGTTATGATGTAGCAACTACAACTATTACAGTAACAGATGTACCCGCGATAATAAGCATTCCCAATATATTTAGTCCCAATGGAGATAATATTAATGATCTATTCTTTATTACGGCTACCGGCTACTCTAACTTTACCTGTAAGGTTTATGACCGTTGGGGATTATTATTACACGATTGGGACGGATTTGATGGCTTTTGGGATGGGAAAGCCAAAAATGGCATGAACTGTTCAGACGGCACTTATTTTTATATGATCACTTATACGGATAATTTGGGTAAATCGTTTTCAAAAAACAGTTTCTTTCAATTAATAAGATAATTTAATAGTAAGATGTAAGGTTTTGCAAAAAAATGCAGAAATAGGCTATGTTTTTAAGGATTTTTTTTTATATTTTTGAGCTTCCATATAATTAAATGTTAAATAAGCGCTTTTTAAACATACTTATCACATTATTTCTTTTAGGAAATATTTCCTATGGCCAATATTTTGCCAAAAGAGATTCATGGAAAAAAGAGCAAAAAGAGGTAATATTTGGTATTGGAGCGGCAAACTTTTTAGGAGATCTTGGCGGATTAAACAAAGTTGGTACGCATTATAGCTATGCCGATATAGAAATGCATCTTACAAAACCCTCCCTTTCAATCGGTTACCGGTATCGTTTAACTAAAAAATGGGCTAACCGAACTGAGTTTACTTATTTACAGGTTGCCGGCGATGATAAATTAACGAATGAGTATTTCAGGCATAACCGTAACCTCAATTTTAAATCAAACATATTTGAATTAGCTACCAGTTTTGAATATGCCTTATCTTTTGATAAACACGGAAATCGTTACAAGATCAAAAAAACTATGTTTAGAAGGTATCATTCCTTTGGTTCTTATTATTATTTAACTGCAGGCGTTGCCGGTTTTTATTACAATCCTAAAGAACTTTATGCCGGTAATTGGTATAACATACACGATTATAGCTTAGAAGGGCAGGGGTTACCGGGCGGACACAAACAATTTTCACGCATATCAATTTCTATTCCTTTTGGCATTGGTGCAAAATATACTATTCAAAGAAAATGGTCTATCGGTATTGAATATCTTTTTAGAAAAACATTTACAGATTATATAGATGGTGTTAGCTCAACCTATTATAGTAAAGCGGCTCTTATACAAGCTAAAGGTTCTATAGCGCAATCGCTCGCAGATCCTAATTTAGGACAAATACCAAATGCAACCGCGCCTAATGGGGATGGCAGCGGTGCACAACGCGGAGATACAAAAAATAAAGATTCTTATTTTACGTTGCAGGTTAAACTAGGCTATGTGTTTAATCCTAAAAGTCATAGGCGTATTACCAAAGCTAAGTTCTAATTCTATACTGGTTTAAAACCGTTTAACTTAATTTAAATTCTTTCCTACCATTAGCACATTATCCAAGCTAAGTTTTCGTTAATTTTAAAAACATTTATATTTTCTTTATGCGTAAAAAATTCTTAAAGCCTTTAATAATAACCATCAGTATAGCTTTATTATCATTTTCATTTGTAAACGTAGCTTTTGATAAAAACCAAATAATACTGGATATTGTAATGAGTGGTTTGGATAATGCACATTACAGTCCGCAAAAAATAGATGATAATTTTTCCGAGAAATTTTTTAATCTTTACATTAAACGTTTAGATGTTACCAAAATGTTTTTGCTTCAGGCAGATGTTGATAACATGGCCAAATATAAAACTAAAGTTGATGACCAGATAAAAGGAGAAACTTTTGAATTATTTACATTATCCAACGAATTAAAAAATACACGCGTACTTGAAAAAGAAGCCTGGTGCAAAGAAATTCTTTCTAAACCATTCAACTATAAAACAGAAGAAGAATATGAAACAGATGGAGAAAAATCTTCTTTTGCTAAAAATGAAACTGAATTAAAAAATAGATGGAGGCAATCTTTGCAATACCAAACCGTGGCACGTTTAAACGATCTTTTAGTAGCACAGCAACTAATTAAAGAAGTTAAGGCAAAACGCGATACGGCTGCAACCATTAAGCCTTTTGATTCACTGGAAATTGAAGCACGTGGAAAAGTTTTAAAATCTACCCACGATTATTTTAAGCGCGTAAAAAAAGCTACTCGTAAAGATAGATACGCTGATTATATAAATACAATAACCGCTATGTACGACCCACATACCGAGTTTTTTCCGCCTAAAGAAAAGAAAATGTTCGATCAAAGTATGAGCGGACAATTAGAAGGTATTGGCGCGCGTCTTCAAACAAAAGATGAGTACATAAAAGTTAGCGAAATTGTAATTGGAGGCCCTGCCGATAAAGGAAAAGAATTAAAAGCCGGCGATGTTATCATGAAAGTTGCCCAAAGCAGTAAAGAACCTGTTGATATTGTGGGGATGGATATTGATGATGCTATCGATTTAATTAAAGGCAAAAAAGGCACTGAGGTTAAACTTACCGTAAAAAAAATGGATGGTGCCATAAAAGTAATTTCAATTGTAAGAGATATTATTGCCTTAGACGAAACTTTTGCACATTCTGCTATTATGCAGAACGAAAAAAATAAAGTTGGTTACATAAGGCTTCCTACTTTCTATACCAATTTTAATGGCTCTGGCTTGCATCATTGCGCGCAAGATGTAAAAGCAGAAGTAGAAAAACTAAAAGCAGAAAAAGTAAAAGGCATTGTGTTAGATCTTCGTGATAATGGCGGTGGTTCTTTACAGGAAGTAGTTGAAATGGCGGGTTTATTTATTAAGCAAGGCCCCATTGTACAAGTTCGTAAAAAAGTTGGCGAAACCGAACAGCTTAATGATAAAGATCCGGATCAGTTTTACGACGGCCCCATGGTTGTTATGATCAATCGAAATAGCGCTTCGGCTTCAGAAATTATGGCCGCTGCCATGCAGGATTATAAACGCGCGGTAATTATGGGTACGCAAAGTTTTGGTAAAGGTACTGTACAATCTTTTTTAGATCTGGATAATTATTTATTAAAGCAATTCGATTCTTTAAAACCGCTTGGCTCTCTAAAAGTTACCATGCAAAAGTTTTATCGTGTTAATGGTGGTACTACTCAATTACGCGGTGTTACGCCGGATATTAATTTACCCGATCCATATTTTTATATAGAAACAGGTGAAAAAGAATTAGATAACCCACTGCCTTGGGATGAAATGCCTAAAGCTACTTACGAACCCTATAATACCATAAAATATGATAAACTTAAAAAAGAAAGTAACGTAAGAGTTGCTAAAAATAAAGAGTTTATATTGGTAAGCGAAGAAGCAAAAGATTATAAAACAAAAAAAGACGATACTAAATACAGCCTTAACCTTAATAAATTTATGGCAGAAGCAAAAAAATATAAAGAAGATGCTAAGAAATATGAAGAGTTAAGAAAAGATATTAAAGGCTTTGATGTTTCTCTTTTAGGCGAAGATATTTTTAAACTTTCTATAGACACCACCAGGCTTAACCGCGAGAAAAAATGGGCAGAAAATATTAAGAAAGATTATTATTTACAGGAAGCCACCAATGTAATTGGCGATATGAAGTAGCATTTTTTACTTCTTCACAGTAACCAAATACTCTGAGATGCACTCACCATTTAAATAAATAGTAAGATCTGATTTTACGGCGAAGGGAAAGTCATAAATAAAGTAATACTGCTTAACCTTTTCATCAAATTTTAAATCAACAGGTGTTACAAATCTATCGTTGTTGATAAGCACGGCGGCATTTTTTAAGGTTGTATTACTAGTAACATACACTTTTAATGAATCATCTACATGCCACTTAAAAGCTCCTTTTTGCAGAGAAATATTTTCAATATTAAAATGAAAGTAATCGGCATAGTAAACCGGCCAACTTATAAATACCGATTTTTTTACCGGCTTATCTAAAAACTGAAACTTTTTATCTTGCGGAAAGTGATCTAAAATAAATTTTTGTGGGGCGGTTAAAAAATAATGCTCATCAAACTCTTTCATGTATTTATGCGTAACCACATTGTATTTGCTGGTTGCCCAGGTAACATCAACCAAATACCAGTTGCCGTAAAGTTGCACGCTATTCCATGCATGATCTGTCTTTTTTAGTTTTTTATTAATGTCTTTTACTTCCGTTTTTGTGTAGCCAACAATTACATCACAAGGTATATTAACGGTGTTGCACATTTCTTTTAAAAGGTTAGAAAATCCCTGACAAACAGCCTTGTTTTTACGAACAATTTTACTGGCATCAGTTACATTTTGCGCACTTTTATTATATTCAATATTATCGGTAATCCATTTAAAGATAGCTCTAAATTTTTCGTGCTCTGTTTTTAAATTTTCGCAAAGAACACCGGCAATTTCGGTTACGGTTTTGTATTTCTTTTTTGGAAAATGAAGCGCAATGCTATCGGCACGCCTATAATCAAAGGCTTTTAACTCAATTAAGTTCTGAGAAAAGACATAACAAGGCAATAAAAAAAATAGCAACCACTTCATCATCCGTTCTAAAGTAAAAATAAAAAATTAAAACAATAGCGCATCTTAAAATATATTATCAACTTTGAGAAAAAATAATACATGCTGGCAGAAATAATTACCATTGGAGACGAAATTTTAATAGGACAAATTGTTGATACAAACTCTGCTTGGCTTGGCACCGAGCTTAGTAATTTAGGCATTACGGTAAAGCAAATAACTTCTGTAAGCGATGATAAACTACACATTTTAGAAGCCCTTGCCCTTGCAGAAAAGCGTGCCGATATAATCATTATGACAGGTGGTTTAGGACCAACAAAAGATGATATAACCAAATATACCTTGTGCGAATATTTTAAAACTACGATGGTTGTTAATCCGGAAGTTTTAAAACACGTAACTGAGTTTTTTGCAAAACGTAATCGCCCCATGTTGGAGGTAAATAACAAGCAAGCTGAGGTTCCTATTAATTGCGAAGTGCTGTTTAACAACCACGGTACTGCACCCGGTATGTGGTTTAAAAGTAATGGCAAAGTATTTATCAGTATGCCCGGCGTACCTTTTGAAATGAAAGGTATTATGACGGATTTCGGTTTCGATAAACTAAAACAAACCTTCACACTTCCGTTTATTTACCACCGCACTATTTTAACCCAAGGTATTGGCGAAAGTTTTTTAGCAGATAAACTAACGGATTGGGAAAATACACTTTCGGCAAAAGAAATTAAACTGGCTTATTTGCCATCGCCCGGTATGGTTAAATTACGACTGACCGCTAGGGGAGAAGACAAACAAAAATTAAAACCCTTAGTTGATAAAGAAGCCGATGCCGTTTATAAACTGGCTGCCGATTATATTTATGGCGAAGAAGAATTGGGTAAAGCCGCGCCAACTTTTCAAAGTATTATTGGAGAAACGCTCACTAAAAAAAATAAAACTATTTCTATTGCAGAGAGTTGCACGGGTGGTTACATCTCTCACTTACTAACTTCCATTGCAGGCAGTTCTGCATATTATAAAGGAAGTATTATTGCGTACGAAAACGATATTAAAATTGCCGAATTAAAAGTAAATCCAGATACACTTAAAAACTTTGGAGCCGTATCTATAGAGTGCGCTAAAGAAATGGCAGCGGGCATTTTAAAAAAGTTTAATACAGATTATGCTATTGCCACCACCGGCATTGCAGGTCCAGCAGGCGAAACTCCCGATAAACCAATTGGTACCGTGTGTATTGCCATTGCCACCAAGACAGAAGTTACCGCACAAAAATTTATTTTTGGCAACAACCGAGAGCGCAACATACGCATGGCTGCCGATATGGCTTTAAGCATGCTTAATAAAGTGGTTTAGTTTCTTCTTGTCGCACTGCTCCGTAGGATTTGTAATCCTGCGGTGTATTATTTTTGTTTTATAATTTTATATTTACATCTTACAAAACAACCAACTTAGCTTACTAATTTTCCGCAGCATTACAAAGTCAAGTAGGCAAGGGCATTACAGCCCAAGCCTCTCACAGAACCGTACGTGAACCTCTCGATTCATACGGCTCTTGTTATACAATCAACTATGTTTAAAAATAGTCCAATGATAAAACATAGTTGG
>JBBRAG010000021.1:0-50701 GCA_038206945.1 Bacteroidia bacterium
CTCAGCAGTTACTCCTGATGAAGCAGAGCACGGCCATCTTATTACCTACACTTTAGATACTTTAGAGCGGGATGCAAAAGCAGCCGGCTTAAATGTAGTTTACCGTTCAGGTATTTTCTTTAAAGCTTTAGCTAATTTTCAATGGGATAAATTACTGGGCACCGATGTTATATCTCCTGAATATTTGGAAGGATGTTATCAATTAGGACAACAATATCCTGATTTGTGCAGCAGTATTTTTTTAATGTGCGAAAAAGGAAGATAATAATTGTCTTAAAATTTAATCATAATGGAAAACAAAACTAAAACCTCGGCACCTAATGAAGATACAATTGTTCATGGAATGGATTGGGGCGCAAACGAATTAAAAGATTTTGAGCTTTCTAATTACAGGAAATACCAATATGATTTAATTGGAAAACACATTGGAAAAAACATTTTAGAAATTGGCTCTGGAGATAGAAGTTTTACTAATCAAATTGTAAAAAACAATTCATCCTTTGAAAGAATTGTGTCTATAGAGCCTTCCCAAACACTATTAGATCTGTATAAAGACAAGTATAAATTACCTGATAATGTTATTGTTTCCGGAGAAAACTTATTTGACTTAACCCCCCACTCTTATGGATTATTTGATACGATAATATTCATACATGTTTTAGAACATGTAGAAAAAGATAGGGAGGCATTATCTCATATGTACTCATTGCTAAAACCCGGAGGGAAAATATTAATAGAGGTTCCTGCCATGCAATCACTTTTTTCTGTACATGATAAAATGTTAGGGCATTATAGGCGATATAATAAAACTAACTTTAAAGCAATGGTAGATCCAAGTTTATATTCGATAAAAAAACTTTGGTTTCAGGATGCAATCGGAATGGTTGGTTCTTTCATTTTTTTTAAAATAAAAAAAATAGAATTAAAATCAAACGAAGGTGTGGATTTAGTAAAAAACCAAGGAAAGCTTTATGATAAATATCTAATTCCGTTTGAAAAGTTTTATGAAAAATTTATACGATTACCATTTGGCCTTAGCCTTACCGGAATTTTAGAAAAAAAATAATTACAAATACTTTTTATATATGAGTCATATTTCAATTTGTTTTGCTGTTTATCAAAACCAGGGTGCTTTAACACAATTATATACCGAAATTACTCATGAGCTAACAACCTATTTTCCTGATGATACCTATGAGCTAATTTTTGTAAACGATGGCTCAAAAGACAATTCACTAAATGAACTGATAGAATTAAAGAAAAAAGATACTCATGTAAAAATTATTTCATTTTCCAGAAATTTTGGGCAAATGGCTGCTATACTTGCCGGCTGGGATTATGCAACAGGTGATGTAATATTAAATTTGGCAGCAGATTTACAAGATCCACCTAAGCAATGTACTGCCATGCTTAATGAATGGAAAAAAGGGTATGAAGTAGTAATTAGTTATAGAAACTCGCATGGCACAAGCGGCCCAAGAAAATTGACTTCTAAATTATTTTATAAAATTGCACTTCCACAAGCGCCTCCAGGTGGCTTTGATTTTGTATTGCTTGATAGAAAACCTATGGATGTAATTAATTCCTTAACTGAGCGCAACAGGTTTTATCAGTATGATATTTTGTGGGTTGGTTTTAAATTAAAATACATTCCGTATGATAAATTAGAAAGAAAAATAGGCAAATCTCAATACAATTTTTTAAAACGTTTCCGTAATTTTTATTCGGCATTTTTAAACGTAAGTTATTTGCCATTAAGGATGCTAACTGCAATAGGTGGTATTTTTTCTGTTACAGGTTTTTTATATGCCTTAAATATTGTGTACACATTTTTTGTTCACAAAACACCGTTTCAAGGTTGGGCTCCCATTATGATTTTATTATTAATAATTGGTGGCTTAATAATGCTGATGCTTGGTGTAGTTGGAGAATATATATGGCGAATACTGGACGAAGTAAAAAAACGTCCTCATTACATAGTTGATAAAAAGTGGGATTAGAATTTTTTTTCGTTTTTTTCTAATTCAGTTTTACTATTTTCTTTCAAATACAAATATTTTGTATTGAGATTTAGGTGGGTTATTTACTAAATCCATATTAGGCACCCAAACATAGTTTGTTGTATTATCATACATATCGGCAAAACCAATCAGGTTATATTTTTGCGCCGTAAATTTATCAAACCAAGGAAAAATTAAATTCTTTACATTAGGATTAGCACACCAGGAAATAGGGTGAGAATAAAATACCAAAAATCGGGGATTTGCTTTTTCAACATCAGAAATAAATTCTTTTTGCCATTCTTCAGCCTTTTTAATATTAAATTCCAATAACGAACCTGAACCTGCAAACCTGGAAGGTGAAATTCTATTAGTGTATAAATACATTTGAATTTCATTTCCAAATACTGCAATTTTATCTTCCGGCTTTAACATCGTATTCAATTTATCGGCAATAACTTTAGATTCAGGGAAAGGATTTAATCCATAAACTTGCCTTAATAATTGAGTTGAGTTTACTTTAAAGTAATATTTTTGTAAAGCTTTTAAATTGGAAAAAGAAAATAAAAGCAAAATGCCCAGCACAATATACCTGGCAGATGTTTGTAGCTTTAACTTAAATTTTAATAACTCTTCTGCTGAGTAAATAAATGCCGCAGCACTAATACAAACAGTAGGTACCCACTGCAAAAAATAATGCCCGTAGTAGTGATTACCGGGTGTAACCGTTAAAAAACCACAAACAAAAAAACATAGCACGCTAAATTTAATCCACCATTTTGCTTGCGTAATAAATATAGATAAGGAACCTAAAAAAGACATTACCCAAATGAACTTATAATTCTCATATATGCCTTTAAAGCTCATTTTAAGGTATTCAATTCCTTGATCGAATGTAATCACTGATGAATACTCTTTTCTGATATCAAAAAACCAATAATTAAAGTCTTCCCAACCGCCGCGCTTCCAAACAACAAATAAATCTATAACTACAGGAATAATAACTGCCGCCATAAACAGAATACCTGAAATAATACCTTTTTTAAAATCTCTTGGTTTTTCTAAAACTTGGCGAGCAACCAAAACAACTCCTGCGCATAATCCTAAAAAGAAAGAAGTTTGTTTTACTTCAAATGCTAACGAAAAACTTAAACCACATAGTATCGCCCACAAATAAGCTCTTTTATCAAAATATTTTACCAAACAAAAAATACCGGCTAAAGCAAAAAAGGCAACTAAGTGTTCTGACTGAGTTGTGAAACCTGAAATAGCCATGTTCATAGATAGTAATGCCCAGAAGATAGCGGCTGAAATTGCACCAAGATTATTAAATAATTTGCGGGCAATGAAAAATATTAAGACAGTACTTAATAAGTTAATTACCATAAAAGCTATGTGTAGCGATTTTAACGTGTAACCAAATACTGCCACAATTACTGCATAACAATAAAAAACTCCGGGTAAACGTTGCGAACCAATATCTTTAAAAGGTATGGCCCCATTTAAAAGTATTTTACCGCAGTATGCGTAAGAACCCTCGTCGCGCTCAAAAGGAACGTTTACAAAATTAGATCGTATAACAAATATTAAAAGTAAAACAGCTGCTAAAGCAATATAGTAATAAGTATTATTAGATGCCTGTAGTTTTGGCAAAGCTTCGTTTTTATTATTAGCAACTATCTTAGCTGTTTTTGCTTTTGCCATACGTTCACCTACTTAGGTTTTCTATAAATTTATTGTTGAATTCAAAAGTAGAGATATGAGAATTAATATGCAACTATATTAATTTGTTATCTCGCTCAGCTCTCAACATTTCAGGGTATGTCATATTATTAGTAAACCCGTTTATAGCCATTGCAATACGTTTAGCTTTGGTAGCATATGTTTTGGCGCTTTCTATCCACTTAGAATAATAATTTTGATGCGATTTCGATAAATCCAAAAAGAAGGCTTTTGCTTTAGTATCATCTTCTAAACAAGCTAATAAATCTGCCGAAATTTTCACTTCAGCTATGTCCTCTTCCATTTGCAAAACAACTTTTTCTCCGACACGTATTTTTTTGATTGCCTTTCTAATAGTAGCATCAACAGGCATTATAAAATTACCTTCGCCCATAGGTATTATACTTTTTGCTGCAAATTTATAGGTATCAATACTCCCTTTTACCCGATACGATTTTTTGTAAATTGGCTTTATTTGGCAGGCTATATCAGCCGGAACTTCAATGTATGTCCAGCCTGTCTTTTCGCCTTGCTCTTTAAATTTTTGTAAGGTTGCTGTAAACGTAACCACTTTAATGAAAATTAATTTTGTTTACCCGCAAGTAAAAACATAACAGCCATACGTATAGCTACGCCGTTTTCTACCTGCTCTAATATGATGGAATTTTTGCCGTCGGCAACTTCGCTGCTAATTTCTACTCCCCTATTTATCGGACCCGGGTGCATAATTAAAATGTCTTTTTTTAAGCCATCTAAAATATCTTGTGTTAAGCCGTACATCATGCTGTATTCACGCAAAGAAGGAAAGAATTTTATGTCTTGTCGCTCTAACTGTATGCGCAGCATATTAGCCACATCTGCCCAAACTAACGCTTTCTTTAAATCGGTTTCAACTTCAACGCCTAAGGCTTTTATATGCCTTGGAATTAAGGTTGCCGGACCACAAACTTTAACCTGCGCACCCATTTTTTGCAAACAAAATATATTTGAAAGCGCTACGCGCGAGTGAAGTATATCTCCCACAATAACTACTTTTTTACCTTTTAGCGTACCTAATTTTTCTTGTATAGAGTATGCATCTAGCAAGGCTTGCGTAGGATGTTCGTGCGCGCCATCTCCGGCATTAATTATTTTACAATTTTTTATTTTTTTGCTTAAAAATACACAAGCTCCGGCGTTTGGATGACGCATAACAACCATATCAACCTTCATAGCCAAAATGTTGTTTACCGTATCAATAAGTGTTTCGCCTTTTTTAACCGAAGAGGTAGATGCGGAAAAATTTACCGTATCAGCACTTAAACGTTTTTGCGCCAATTCAAACGAAGTACGTGTTCGAGTTGAGTTTTCAAAAAATAAATTGGCAATGGTAATGTCTCGTAAAGAAGGTACTTTTTTTATCGGTCGATTAATGACTTCCTTAAAATTTTTAGCCGTACTTAATATAAGTTCAATATCATTTTTGGTTATGTTTTTTATTCCTAAAAGATGATTTGTACTTAGGTGGCTCATTATTTATTAAGTGTTTAAAAGGGTTACTTTATCTTGTCCATCGGTTTCTTTCCACTCTACTTTTACGTTTTGTGTTTCAATACTATCAATAGTTTTACCAACGTAATTAGGTTGTATAGGCAGGTGTCTGCTAAATCTTCTATCAATTAAAACTAATAATTCAACCTGTTTTGGTCTGCCAAAGGCAAGCAAAGCATCTAAGCCGGCGCGTATGGTGCGCCCGGTAAATAATACATCATCAACCAAAATCACATTTTTATTTTCAATTATAAAAGGTATGTTGGTTTGGTTTGGTATCAGTTCTTTTTGCCGGAAATCATCTCTATAAAAAGTAATATCTAAATCACCACACAAAATAGTTGTGTTTGTGGTAAGCTTTACTAATTGTTTGTGTATTCGTTTAGATAAAAACACACCGCGAGGCTGCAGACCAATAATAACGGTGTTTTCAAAGGTGTTGTGGGTTTCAATAAGTTGGTGGCAAAGGCGCGTTAGCGTTATTTCAAAATTTTGCTGGTTCAGTAATATTTTAGCTGCCGCCATTGTTTTACAAATGTATAAAAAAGCCTTAATTAAAAAATTATATTTGGGCGTTCCGGCGATTACGCCGTCGGGCTTTTCGATTCAATCTTTTATTGATTTAGCTCCTAGTTTTAGTTTTTTTAATTGCTTCACTTAATGCTGAAAAAGCATTTCAATAAAAGGCTTTCTTCTGCAATCCCTAACGCAAAACCTTCTTAAAGATTAACCTTCTTCTCTAACAGGTAATGATTACGTACCGAGGAATTTCGTAAAATAAGTTCGCCTACAAAACCGGTCAAAAATAAAAGGGTTCCTAAAACCATAGTTGTAAGCGCAATAAAAAATGCCGGGTTACTAGCCACTAAAGGCGCACGCTGGTTATTATAAACACAATATAATTTTTCTGCACCTATGTACACCGCTACGCAAAAACCTACTAAAAACATTAGTGTACCCAGCGTACCAAACAAATGCATTGGGCGTTTTCCAAATTTTGAAAGAAAAGTTATGGTCAATAAATCTAAAAAGCCATTTATAAATCTACTCCAGCCAAATTTAGATGTTCCGTATTTTCTTGCCTGGTGCTGTACAGTTTTTTCGGTAATGTTATCAAAGCCTGCATTTTTTGCCAATACAGGTATAAACCGATGCATTTCGCCATATACTTCAATGCTTTTTATAACTTCTTTTCTATAGGCTTTTAAACCGCAGTTCATGTCATGCAATTTAATGCCGCTAATTTTTCTATTTGTCCAGTTGTATAATTTGCTGGGTAAATTTTTAGTGAATGCGTTATCGTAGCGTTTTTGTTTCCATCCGCTTACTAAATCAAAATTACCCTGAATAATCATGTTATAAAGCTCTGGTATCTCATCCGGACTATCCTGAAGATCTGCATCCATAGTAATAACTACATCTCCTTCTGCAGCTTCAAAACCAACATGCAAAGCTGGAGATTTACCGTAATTTCTTCTAAATTTTATAGCTTTAACATGGGCGTTTTTTTGCGACAAACTTTCTATTACCTTCCACGATCTATCTTTGCTGCCATCGTCTATAAAAATTATTTCATAGCTGTAATTATGTTGCTGCATCACACGCACAATCCAATCGTGCAGCTCGGGCAAAGATTCTTCTTCGTTAAATAAAGGTATTATTACAGATATATCCATAAAAGGCTCACAAAGTTTGTCAAATTTATCGGAATAATAAAATAATTGCTATTTTTGCACCGGGTAAGTCTTTCACGATCAGCTCCTACCAAATCCCCCAGGGTGGGAACGCAGCAAGGGTAGGTGGTTGTAGCGGTGCGATGAAAGTAGCTTACCCTTTTTTTATGCACCATTGGCAGTAATTCTTAATTCTGCATTCTTAATTCTGAATTATTCTGTATATTTGCTTAATTAAAATCATTATAAATAATGCTAACCATTATAGTTGCCGATAATAGTGTACTTACGCGAGAAGGTTTTAAAGCAGTTATGCAAGGTAGTTACAGCGTTAAATTAAACGAGGTAACCGAAAAATCTAATCTTTTATCTGCCTTAAAAAAACACAAGCCACAAATTTTGGTGATAGACCCGGTGTCTATGCAAATTACACCTACCGATATTATTCAAATTAAAAATCAATTCAAAACCTTACAAATACTGGCTATTAGCCCTATGTTGCCGAAAGAAGAAATTTCTTCCTTACTAAATGCGGGTATTACCAGTTTCCTTTTAAAAGAATGCGATAAACAAGAAATTTGCGACGCGATTGATAATACACAAAATGGCACGCGTTTTTTATGCGGACAAATTGTGGATGCTTTAACAGCCGATACAACAGATGTTGTGGTTAAAGCCTTCAAAAAAGCATCTTGCGAAGGCTTTGCAATTTCTGAAAGAGAAATTGAAATTATTAAACACATTGCGCTTGGATTATCTAACAAGCAAATTGCCGAAAAACTTTTCTTGAGTTTCCACACCGTGCATACACATCGCAAAAACGTAATGCAAAAACTACGTGTAAACAATACTGCGGGCGTAATTATGTTTGCTGTAAAAAATAATTTATTGATAGATGAAGATATTCATATCAATTAATAATTGAGATGAAAACCTTTAAAATTCCTGAGTTTTACCGAAGTCCGCTTATAACAAAAATTAAATCGTATAAAAAAACCAATGACCCTCGTAAAAGAGATATGTCACCTACGTATGTAGATTTTGGTCCGGTTGCATTTTACATTGCACGCCATTTTGGCTTTTGTTATGGCGTAGAAAATGCCATCGAAATTTCTTTTAAAGCCGTAAATGAAAACCCTGGCAAACGAATTTATTTACTTAGTCAGATGATACATAATCCCGATGTTAATAAAGACCTGACAGATAACGGCGTGCAATTTTTACAAGATACCAATGGTAAACAACTTATTTCATTTGATGAGCTAACGCCCGAAGATGTAGTTATTATCCCTGCATTTGGCGCTACGTTGCAAGTAGAAGAGTTGTTGCAACAAAAAGGAATTGAAGTGCAAAAATATAATACTACTTGTCCGTTTGTAGAACGGGTTTGGAAAAAATCCGAACAAATTGGCAAAGAAAATTACACCATTATTATTCACGGAAAATATACACACGAAGAAACTCGTGCCACGTTTTCACGCAGTGCAAAAAGCGCGCCTGCTATTGTTGTGAAGGATTTAGCCGAAGCAAAAAAATTGAGTGAGTACATTACAGGAAATAAAAACTCTGAACTATTTTATGAAGAATTTAAAGATAAATTTTCTGCTGGTTTTGATGTTACCAGGCATTTGCAAAATGTGGGTGTAATAAACCAAACTACGATGTTAGCAACAGAAACACAAGAAATTGCCGAGCATTTTAAGCAAATAATGATTGCCAAATACGGAGAAGAAAATACCATACAACATTTTGCCGATACACGCGATACGCTTTGTTATGCAACGAATGAAAATCAGGATGCAACGTATGGTTTATTAAAAACCGATGCAGATTTAGCAATTGTAGTTGGTGGTTACAACAGCTCAAATACATCGCATTTAGTAGAATTATTAGAACAAAAATTTCCAACTTATTTTATTTCTTCGGATAAAGAAATAGAATCAAAAACGTTTATACATCATTTTGATTATCCTAATCATAAAAATGCGAGTACCGAAAATTTTATTCCCCAAAAAGATAAAGTAAATATTATACTTACCAGTGGCGCTTCTTGTCCGGATGCAGTAGTTGAACGAGTTTTAAATAAACTACTTAGTTGTTTTGAAAATGTAAAGACAAAAGAAGAAGCTTTGAGTTTTATGAAGTCTGCTTTATAAGATTTGTTTGCGTTCGGGATGGAAGGAAAAATCCTTTTTATGAAATGCTTTTTCAGCATTCTGCGAAGCAAATAAAAAAACTAAAACGATGAGCTAAATCATAAAAAGATTGTACCGAAAAGCCTGACGGCGTAAGAGATAACTTCACTTTATTGGCAATGAAAAAAACCCGAACGCCAAAAAATTAATGTAACCTAGAAGAAATTAAGCTGATAAATTCTTTTCGGGTTGTATCCGTTAAAAATTCTCCTGTAAAGGCAGAAGTAGTGGTAACGGAATTTTGTTTTTGTACGCCACGCATTTGCATGCATAAGTGACTACATTCTATTACAACTGCCACACCTAAAGGCTTAAGTGTGTTTTGTATGCAATCACGTATTTCGTTTGTCAAGCGTTCTTGTACTTGTAATCTGCGTGCAAAAGCATCTACCACACGTGGTAATTTACTAAGTCCAACAATATATCCGTTTGGAATGTAAGCTATATGTGCTTTACCAAAAAATGGCAACATGTGGTGTTCGCAAAGACTATAAATTTCAATATCTTTTACCACAACCATTTGGCTGTAATCTTCTTTAAACATAGCAGATTTTAGTATCTCTGCGGGGTTTTCATCATAACCTTTGGTAAGAAAATTTAATGCTTTAGCTGCGCGATGCGGCGTTTTTAATAAGCCTTCACGCTTGGCATCTTCGCCAACTTCTTTAATAATTTTGCCGTAATGAAGTTCTAAGGCTTCAAGGTTTTTATTTTCTAATATATTATGGCTCACGTTACTTTATTTTAAAATAAAGAATTATAGTTTTGCTTTTACCTCAACCATATCGTAACCTTCAATAATATCGCCAACTGCAATATTGTCGAAACCATCAATGTTTAAACCACATTCGTAATTGGCTGCAACTTCTTTCACATCGTCTTTAAAACGTTTTAATGAACCTAAACCACCGCTGTGCAATACAATACCATCGCGTATAACGCGTACTTTGGTTTGACGTGTTACCTTGCCATCAAGTACATAACAACCGGCAATAGTACCAACTTTGGTTATATTAAATACTTCTCTGATCTCGATATTACAAACAATTTTCTCTACAAATTCAGGTGCTAACATACCTTCCATCGCCGCTTTAATTTCGTCGATTGCCTGGTAAATGATAGAATATAAACGGATATCAATTTCTTCAGTATCAGCTAATTTACGCGCGTTAGTAGTTGGGCGAACCTGGAACCCGACGATAATGGCATTTGATGCCGATGCTAACATAACATCGTTTTCACTAATTGCACCAACCGATTTGTGTATAATGTTGATAGCAATTTTTAGTGTAGAAAGTTTCAATAACGAATCTGATAATGCCTCGATAGAACCATCCACATCTCCTTTTACGATAACATTTAATTCTTTGAAATCGCCTATTGCTAAACGCCTTCCAATTTCATCTAATGTAATGTGTTTTTGTGTACGAATACCTTGTTCGCGTTGTAACTGTAACCGTTTGTTCGCTAAATCACGCGCTTCACGTTCATCTGCCATTACATTAAATTTATCGCCCGCTGTTGGAGAGCCGCTTAAACCTAATAATTGTAATGGAATTGATGGACCAGCTTCTTTAATTGGTAAACCACGTTCGTTAGTCATTGCTTTTACACGACCACTAAAGCCACCTGCCACAATAATATCTCCCACACGAAGCGTTCCTTTTTGTACAATGATATCAGAAACGTGTCCGCGTCCTTTATCTAATTTTGCTTCTATTACAGAACCTGATGCTCTAATTTTTGGATTAGCTTTGAGATCTAAAATTTCAGTTTCTAAAACAATTTTCTCTAAGAGAAGATCCACATTTAAACCTGTTTTAGCCGAAATTTCTTGCGATTGGAATTTACCGCCCCACTCTTCTACTAATACATTTAATTGCGATAAATCTTCGCGTATTTTATTTGGATTTGCACCTGGTTTATCAATTTTATTGATGGCGATGATCATAGGTACACCAGCTGCTTGCGCGTGGTTAATAGCCTCTTTTGTTTGAGGCATTACGCTATCATCTGCGGCAACAACAATAATTACAATATCGGTAATTTGAGCTCCACGAGCACGCATAGCGGTAAACGCTTCGTGACCCGGAGTATCTAAGAATGTGATAGATTTTCCGCTATCTAATTTTACGTTATAACTACCAATGTGCTGCGTGATACCACCGGCCTCGCCTGCAACCACATTTGCTTTACGAATATAATCTAATAACGATGTTTTACCATGATCTACGTGACCCATGATTGTTACAATTGGAGGACGAGAAACTACATCTTCCGGATTTTCTTCTTCTTTTACTTGAATAACCTCAATAGCTTCTGCTGTAACGAATTCGGTTTTAAAACCAAACTCTTCGGCAACAATAGCAATGGTTTCAGCATCTATACGTTGATTGATAGATACAAATAAACCAAGGCTCATACAAGTAGAAATTACTTTGGTAACCGGTACGTTCATCATCTGCGCCAATTGGTTGGCGGATACAAACTCCGTTACTTTTAATATTTTTTTCTCAGCTTCAGTTTGCTCTTGTTCTTCGGCAATACGTTCGCGAATTTCTCCACGTTTTTCTTTACGGTATTTTGCCGCGTTTGATTTTTTACCACCTCCGCTTAAGCGCGCTAAGGTTTCTTTAATTTGTGCCTGAATTTCCTCGTCCGTAAGGGCTGGTTTAGGCTCACGTTTTGCAGCGTTGGTAGTGGTTGCACGATCTTTAAATCTTTGGCGGGCAATTTGAGTTTGTTCTTTACCAACTTTACTTATTTCATCCTTACTTAAGCTTCCCGGTTTTTGAACTATACGTTTACGTTTTTTCTTTTCGTTATGGAAATTACCCGGAGTAGGTTTTTTCTCAACCGGAAGCACCATGGTACCTAATATTTTAGGTCCTTCTAATTTTTTAAAGGTAGTTTCTAAAAAATCTTCTTTAGGTGGTTCGTTTGCGGCTTCTGCAGCAACTGAAAGCTTAGTTTCTTCAACAGGTTTTGTCGCCGGCACTTCTGTTTTAGTCTTTTTACGTGAAGCAGTTTTTTTTTCTTCTTCTTCTTTCTTTAAATTTTCTGCTGCAATTTCAGCGTCTTTATCTTTTTTAGATTTTTTATCAGGCTTTGTTTTTGAATTTAAAGTTGATAGGTCTATTTTAGAAATAATTTTTACGCCGATATTTTTTTCTTCTTTTGCCGCAGGCGCTTCAACAACAACAGGTTTTTTTTCTGCTTCAATTTTCTTTTCAGCTTCGGCTGCTTTTTGGGCTTTTTCTTTTTCAGATTCTTCGGCAATACGTTGCTTTTGTTCTGAACGCAATGATTCTAATACTTTTGAAGTAGAGGAAACCGACATATCTTTTATTACAATATCTTCTTCAAAATCATCTTTCTTTTTAATGGCTGATTTTGTTTCATCTAAAGTAATACTTTCTTTTTTCTCACGAATAATTTGCCCAACTTGTTGCGCTTGTTTTTTAGCGTTTTTATCGCCCTGAAACTGCTGCATAACCAGGTTGTATTCTACATCGCCTAATTTGGCGTTAAGGTTTTTAGCATCTACCTTATGGCCTTTTGAAGATAAAAAATCAGCAATGGTAGCCACAGAGACACCAACCTCGCTTGCAAGTTTACTTAATCGTACTGTTTTAGTTTCTGACATATTTTATTTTCCTTGCTTACTTATTGTTTTAATTCTCTATGTGTGCTAAATTTAATTCATTTTTGCACGTTTATTCTTGTTCTGTATCAAACTCAGATGCCAATACAGTGCGTAAAGCTTTAATGGTTTCTTCATCAATTTTTGTACGGCGCACTAACTCTTCTTGTGTAAGTTTAAGTACATCTTTTGCCGTATCGCATCCAATAGATTTTAATTCCTGGATAACGGCCGCTTCAATCTCATCAGAGAATTCTTCTAAATTCACGTCTTCCTCATCAATAACCTCTTCTTCTTCCGCTTCGCGATAAACATCTAATTCATATCCGGTAAGTTTACCTGCCAATTTAATATTGAAACCACCTTTACCAATGGCCAACGATATTTGATCGGGTTTTAAATAAACCTGAGCACGCATGGATATATCGTCTAAAGTAATGTTGGTAATTTTTGCAGGACTTAATGCTCGTTGAATTAATAATTGTGCATTGCTTGTAAAGTTAATTACATCAATATTTTCGTTTTTCAACTCACGAACGATACCGTGAATACGAGAACCTTTCATGCCAACACAAGCACCAACCGGGTCAATACGCTCGTCGTAAGATTCTACAGCCACTTTAGCGCGCTCGCCCGGTTCACGAACAATTTTTTTGATGGTGATTAATCCATCTGCAATTTCAGGAACTTCAGTTTCAAATAAACGCTCTAAAAATACAGGCGATGTACGAGAAAGTAAAATTACAGGTGTTGCATTTTTCATATCAACTTTTAAAACCACTGCTTTTACAGTATCTCCTTTTTTAAAGAAATCGGTAGGAATTTGCTCGGTGCGCGGAAGGATTAATTCGTTTCCTTCATCATCAACCATCATAATTTCTTTTTTCCAAACCTGGTAAACTTCGGCCGTAATTACTTCGCCAACACGTTCTTTATATTTGTTATAAATTTCGTTCTTTTCAAGTTCTAATACTTTTTGTACTAAATTTTGACGAAGCGATAAAACAGAGCGACGACCAAATTCTTCCATGTTTACAGGTTCTGTAACCTCTTCACCAATATCAAAACTATCATCAATTTTTCTTGCTTCGGTTAAGCTGATGTGTTTGTTGGCATCATACTCAAAAGAATCTTCAGCAAAATCATCCTCAACAATAGAGCGGTTCTTATACATCTCTACATCACCTTTATCAGGGTTTACGATTATATCGAAGTTTTTATCGGTACCGTATTTTTTA
Organism: Bacteroidia bacterium; assembly: GCA_038206945.1. Lineage (GTDB taxonomy): Bacteria > Bacteroidota > Bacteroidia > B-17B0 > Aurantibacillaceae > PALSA-968. Next base: position 14,002 of record JBBRAG010000021.1, read on the forward strand.
ATGATCATGCTGCGAAACACGTCATCAATTATACTCATTAAGGTTGCTTTGTCGATGTTTTTTATTTCCTTAAAATCGGAAAACGAATCGATTAAATTAACAGACTGCATGATTACTTTTTGGGTTTATGATTAAAATGGTAAAATTAATTTGGTTTCTTTTATTTTATCTAAATCTATTGTTATGTTATTAATAACTGTTTGCTTGCCTTTGCCAATTTGCTTACGTTCTCTGGTTTTTGTTTCGATGGTTACAGTTTTTTCATCTGCATTTGCTAAAGAACCGATAACCTTGATGCCATCTTTTTGAATAACACTAACTTGTTTGCCATAATATTTTTGATATTGCGGCAGCACAACAAAAGCTTCATCAATACCCGGAGATGAAACAATTAATTCAAAATCTTCGGTATCTCTGTTTAAATTAGTTTCAATGTGTTTGCTTATTTCTATGCATTTCTCAATAGAAATATGATTTGGCTCATCCATATAAACTTCAATTTTATTAGAAGGTTTTACTTTAACCTGCACTAAAAAAACATCGCTGCCTTTTATTTTATCTTCTACGATTTTTTGTATGGTTTGCTCGCTTATCATCTTTAAACAAAGAGGGGACTTAGTAGCCCCCTCAATCTTTTTAATATTTTCGAGTACAAATATACAGTTTTTTTATTAAAAAACAACTGTTGATTAATTTCGATAAAAACCTTTTTATTTCCGATAGAATGGCTTAAATTTACTATATAATTATAAAAATTAGTAAAATGAAACAGATCTTAAAAAATTTAAATAAATGGCTGACAGCTTGTTTATTTATGCTTATAGCGCCGGCAGCAAGTTTTGCACAACAGGTATCTGTTGAAGAAGAAGCCGCAAATGCCAAAAAAATGGAATTGTATGGCGAGGTTGGTATTGGGATTTTATTTACGGTATCGGTAATATTATTTTTAGTTTTTAAAGCTAAATATGATAAAAAGCAGCGCGCCAAACAAATTAAACAAATGGAGCAGATACAGGCTAACCGCCGCAAGGCAGCCTAAATTCTTTGCCGAATAGCTTCATACAACATTACTCCCGTAGCTACCGATACATTTAAGGAGGAAATAGCACCTTGCATGGGTATTTTAACTGCATCTGTGCATAGTTTTAAATACTCGGCAGAGATGCCAATATCTTCTGACCCCATAATTATAGCCGTCGGCAATTTAAGGTCTATGTCATAAATAAGTTTCTCTGTTTTTTCATGACAAGCGATAATTTGCAAGCCACTTTCCTTTAAAAAAGTAATGGTATCTTTTAAATTATACTCGCGGCAAATAGGCAGGGTATGTAGCGCGCCAGCCGAAGTTTTTATAGCATCTGCATTTAATTGAGCCGATCCACGTTGCGGAACGATTATCATATCCACGCCTGTGCAAGCTGCTGTACGAGCGATGGCACCAAAGTTACGTACATCGGTAATTTTATCTAAAATTAAAGCCAGGGGTGTTTTTCCTTCCGAGAAAACTTTGTGTAAAATATCTTCTGCCTTAAAATATTCTATCTCGCAGGTAAAGGCAATAACGCCCTGATGGTTTTTTTTAGTGATGCGGTTAATTTTTTCGGGCGGCACCATTTGATACGGTATTTCTGTCCCTTGTAAAACCTTTCGTAGCTCATTAAATAATTGACCGGATAAACCCCGCTGAATAAGTATTTTTTCAATTTCTTTACCTGCTTTTATGGCTTCTATAACGGCATGTATGCCAAATATGTGGTTATCTTCTTTCAAATATTGTAAATATTAATAATAAGTAAAAAAAATAGTTTATCTTTCTTCAACGGTAAATGTTTCCCAATCGCTTGCTTTATCCCTGTTGGCTACTAATAAACCGCCATTAGCATCATCTGCACACACAAATTTATTGGCAGATGTTTTTAAATTAATTTTAGATTCAGGATGTATAATAATATCAAACTGTTCCCACTCGTTTGGGATTGATTTTGTGGCAGATAATTTATTATTTTTTGTACGATCATCCGAAATAAATTTTCCGTTTGAAGTTTTTAAAGCGTATTTACCATTTTCGAGTTCCAATTTTGAAAAGACTACTGCTTTGCCTGCATCGCTTTGGTTGGCAACTAATACAGAATCTGCGTTTATGGCAACGTACATATTGTTAGAACCTTTCAGTATCATTTTAGTGCTTTTTTTAGGTCCACAAGCCATCATAAATAATAATAAAACCGCTATACAGATATTTACTTTCATATAAGATTTATTTTTTTTTCAAAAGTATTAATTCATTTTATAATACCAACAAATTGTTATTGCTTGATTACTGTTTTATAAGCGGTTGCGCAATTTATAATATATATCCCCGCCGGCCAATTGCCTATATCTACCTGTAAAATGCGGGTTGGTGTTTTAGAATGATAGATCACTTCACCCAATAAATTTCTTATAGTAATTAATCCCAATGTATTTTTTGATGATAGGTTAATAATTTCATTAGATGGGTTTGGATAAACTAACATGTCATTTTCATTTTTTAATAACTCTATACCTGTTGAAGAACTTACATTTACAAATAAATTAAATGGGCCGTTTTTACAAGCAGCAGCAGTTTCTGTAACGCTAACATTACCGGATGTTGTACTAAAACTTACCGTAATTTGATTTGTTCCTTGCCCGCTTGTTATGTTTGCTGTTGCCGGAACCGTCCAGGTGTAAGTAGTGTTGGCTGTACTGGTAACTGAATATGTAACATTTGTTTGATTGGCAGAAACAGTTTGCAATCCGTTAACAGAAACCGAATTGTTATTTAAAATTTTAAAAAAATATGCAGCCCAAAAGGTTGAAGAAAAATAAACTTCTAACGCGTAAGTACCTGTTTTACCACATTGTTGATAGCAGGCGCCTGTATCTAAGGCAATAGCGTGGCCCATGCCCGATAAGGTGTATGTTTCCACCACTTCGTTTCCATTAGTATCATTGTACGTGTTTTTTGTTACGTAAGGGTTTCCATTAAAAGAACTAACGGTTGCATAGGCTGTTTGATCTGCGCCATGAACGTTTGTCCATTGTTTCATAATTTCTGTTTCATTGGCGGCGTTTACCACCGGGTCTGCACTGCCCTGAAAAATGGCTACTTTAGGATAAGCACCTGCGTAAAAAAATTCATTCCTTACAGAATCTCCCCATGTAGTTGGTGTATGCGTAACATAGCCATACATAGCATTTGATGCCTGTGTTGCGTTGGTAGCTGCTTTAAATGGCGCACCTGACATAACAGCGCCTGCTTTAAAAACATCGGGGTAACAAGCCAGCATAACAGTGGTCATACAAGCGCCGGCGCTTAAACCGGTTGCAAATATTTGAGTAGTATCAATATTATAATGCGCTTTCATATAATCTACCATTTGTTTAATGGAACCTGCTTCACCCTGGTTTCGGTTTTGATCGCCGCTTAAAAACCAGTTAAAACACGTGCTTGAATTATTAGCTGAAATTTGTTCGGGATAAATCACAAAAAATTTATGTCTGTCTGCCAAAGTATTCCATCCGCTTTGCGAAGCTACTACTGTAGCTGTTTGTGTACAACCGTGCATTACAACAACAAGGGGGGCTTTACCAATAATACCTGTAGGCACATAACTATACATATTTAAAACGCCGGGGTTTGTACCAAAACCTGCAACCGGTTGCCATCCTGTTTGGGCAAAATTTGTAAATGATACGACAATAAATAAAATAGAGAATAGTCTTTTAAGCATGAGAGATTAATTTATATCAAAAGTAAACTTTTTACAACGAAAAAAGGTCGCTTTTTACAACGACCTTTCTTTATAATTTATGAATAGATTAAACAGTTGGCTTTTTTACTAAAACTTCATCAACCATACCGTACGCTTTTGCTTCTTCGGCAATCATCCAATAATCACGGTCGCTATCAGCCCACACTTTATCATAGGTTTGGCCGCTATGCAAAGCAATTATTTCGTACAATTCTTTTTTAAGTTTGCCTATTTCTTTAGCGGTAATTTCAATGTCAGATGCTTGTCCTTCTGCACCGCCTAATGGCTGGTGAATCATAACACGCGCGTGTTTTAATGCTGTACGTTTACCTTTTTGACCTGCACACATTAACACTGCACCCATAGAAGCTGCCATACCTGTACAAATAGTTGCTACATCGGGCTGAATGATCTGCATGGTATCATAAATACCTAAGCCTGCGTAAACGCTTCCGCCCGGTGAGTTTAAATAGATCTGTATATCTTTTTTAGCATCCACCGATTCTAAGAACAATAATTGCGCTTGCACAATGTTGGCAACTTGGTCGTTAATACCAGTTCCTAGAAAGATAATTCTATCCATCATTAAACGAGAGAATACATCCATTTGCGCTACGTTCAAAGAACGTTCTTCGATGATATAGGGCGTCATAGAAGCGTTAGGGTTTAATGAAGATTGAAACTGAGATTGAAATCTTCCGTAAGTTAAGCTGCTGATACCTTTATGCTTGGTAGCATATTTTTCAAATTCATTTTTATCAAACATAATAATTTTTTTAAATTGGTTAAGACAAATGTAAGCGTTGCTATTTGTTAGCCAAAAACAAAGCCAAAATGATATGAACAGAGTTATGTGGTTATTTTGGCAATTTAACTGACAAATTGTAATGTTTCTGTTGGAAAATGAAGAAAGTATAGTTTTTTATCACTCCTAAATTTTTTAAAGTATGTTGAGATGCTGAAGTAAGTTTTGCGTTGGGATGCAGCAAGAAAGTCTTTTTATTGTAATCAATAAAAGCTTTACTGCAATCAGCCAGTCAACGCTTAGTATTTCTTGAGGTTGATTGAAATTACGAATGCGCCGGAACGCCTAAATTACCCTACTATTCTAACAAAGCAGGACGCTCAGTGATTTCATGGTATTTAATTACATCCTCGGCAAAATAATGTACTACCATGCTTTTGCGTGTAGAACCTTCTTGTATAATTTTTTCTCCACCGTGAATTAAATTTGCATGCCAAATAAGTAAATCTCCTTTGTTGGCTTTAAATATTTGCTTGGTAAAATGGGTTGTTTTAATCACTTCGCCAATCTTTTCTTCATATTTTAAATAATTGCTGTCAGCACCAACCGTTAAAGCGTTTCCGCCACGCTCGTAAGCGTGATTTAAAATATAAGGTAATTTATGACTACCCGGATAATAAGATAAAGGTCCATTGGTGTCATCAACATCTTCTAAAGCTACCCAAATAGCAGTTAAATAGCCAAGCGGATAAGTCGTCATATGGATAGAATCGCTGTGGGCGTGTTGCTGACTACCGGTAATAAAATTTATAGTTTGAAACGGAATTACTTTTCTGCCTAAAATAAAATCAAGTATATCGGTTATATTTTTTTGTACTGTAATATTTTGAATGAGTTGCGATTTTTTATTGGCAAACATGACTTTGTTTCCCAAAACAAATTCAACTTTATTTTCAGCTAATAGATCTTCTATTTCTTTGTTGATAGAATCAATTACTTCATTACTAAAAAAATTCTTTATAATAAGATAACCATTTTCTTTCCACGAAAAAATAGCTTGTTTTATTTCGGCAGAGAAATTAGTTTGATTTAATTTTTGTTTTATCTCTTCTACTGAAACATTTTTATCTAACCAGGGGATATCACCTACAGGCAATCCTTCAAAATCTTTAGACGAAATACTTTGAAATAATTGTTTACGCAAGCCCGCATTTTTATAGGGAGCTTTGTTGTGTTCTAATTTAGAAACGTGCAACAAATTATAAGCAGAGTAGGTTACTTTTAACGAACGTAAAAAATCTACTAACTTATTATTTGCCATTTTTTATTTACTGATAGATTCTATAATATCATGTTTGGTAATGATGTGTACCTCGCCCAGCCTGTCTTTCATAAGTACAGCGTTACTTTCTTTAGTAATCATTTTAGAAACATCTTCAATACTTGCATTCATATTCACAAACGGAAACGCTTTCTGCATAACCTTATCAACGGTTTCTTGCTTTAAAGTATCGTTGGTAATTAACTGCGCAAAAACATGACTGTCATTTAGAGCGCCAACAAATTCGTTTCCTTTTTTTACCGGAATTTGAGATATGTTAAACTTAGTCATTAAAGCCACCGCAGTCGCAATTTTCTCATCAAAATTAACTGTCAATAATTTTTGATTTTTATGCGAAGCAATTAAATCAATAGCTTTAGGTTTAGTATCTTCTAAAAAACCACGGTCGCGCATCCAATCATCGTTAAACATTTTACCCAGGTAACGTGTACCATGATCATGAAAAATAACCACCACCACATCGCCTTTTTTAAACATATCTTTCATTTGTAAAAGACCTGCCATAGCACTACCCGCAGAGTTTCCGGCAAGTATAGCTTCTTCGCGTGCAATACGGCGCGTCATGATCGCCGCATCTTTATCGGTTACTTTTTCAAAATGATCAATTACGTTAAAATCAACATTCTCAGGTAAAAAATCTTCGCCAATACCTTCCGTTATGTAAGGGTAAATTTCACTCTTATCAAAAATGCCGGTCTCTTTATATTTTTTAAATACCGAACCAAATGTATCAATACCCAAAATTTTAATGTTTGGATTTTTTTCTTTCAAGTATCTTCCTGTTCCGCTAATAGTTCCGCCTGTACCAACGCCAACAATTAAGTGCGTAATTTTACCATCTGTTTGTTCCCAAATTTCCGGTCCGGTACTTTCATAATGCGCTGTAGAGTTTGAAAGGTTATCATATTGATTAGGTTTCCACGCATTAGCAATTTCATTTACCAAACGAGATGAAACCGAATAATAAGAACGCTCATCTTCAGGCTCTACATTTGTAGGACAAACAACTACCTCTGCACCAAAAGCACGCAAGGCATCAAATTTTTCTTTGCTTTGTTTATCGGTAGATGTAAACACACATTTATAACCTTTAATAACCGCAGCAATAGCCAAACCCATACCAGTGTTGCCACTCGTACCTTCAATAATAGTAGCGCCCGGTTTTAAACGACCATCTTTTTCAGCATCTTCAATCATTTTTAAAGCCATACGGTCTTTAATAGAATTGCCTGGGTTAAACGTTTCAACCTTAGCAAGCACCAAAGCAGGGATGTTTTTTGTGATGTTATTAATTTTAACCATCGGCGTGTTACCAATAGTTTCTAATATGTTTTTGCAGTATTTCATTTTACAGATTTGATAATTATATAATCGACTGCAAATTTACTATAATTTTTTGCTTTGCAGAATCATTTGGGCGTTCCGGCAGATTACTGCCGCCGGGCTTTACGCTTATAGCTTTTTGAGTACAAAAAGGCTATTCGCTGCAATCCCTAACGCAAATAAACAAACACTTCATGCTGAACGATTTAGCATCTCAACCAACAAATTTATAACAGCATAAAATTAAAGATAACTTATCAGTTGTTGAGTTTTGGCTTCGTTGTTAAACGCCTCTAAAGTCTTTATTCTATGGGCAATTAACGCGTTTGTAAATTCTTTTTTCAACGTATTATTAATAGCTTCTATCATTTCCTCTGGAGTGTTATTCACAATGCAAGCTTCTTGCAAGTTTGTGCCTGCAAGCATATCCTCATTGCAAATACAAAATCGGCCGCTGTATAAAATGTTTAGCAGTTTTAATTTTAAACCGGTTGCTTGATGTGTATAAAGACAATGAATTTGCGCATCTTCTATCAATGTTTGCATTTCTGCATCTGTTGGATTAGGAATTAGTTTAATGTGCTTATATTCTTTTATCCAAGTATAAATTTTTGCAACGGGGTTTAAACCTGCAATAATTACAGGATGATTAATTTTAGAGAAAACATTTTTGATTAAATATTCTAATGCCTTTATATTTTCGCCCACTTGCAAATTGCCATTATATAAAATGTAATTTCCTTTTCCTTCTTTAATTTTAACTTCATCAAACGCATGGAAACTTGGCAAGTATTCAATTTTATTTTGCGGAAAATATTCTTGTAGGTATTCTTTATCGGCAGTAGAAACAACCAACATTAAATCGGCATGTACTAATTGTTTTTGAAACGCATAGAGCTTACGTGCTTCAGCAATAAAATATAACTTCTTTATAAAATTTGTTTCAGAATGTGCTAAGTGAAAATAGTAATGATGCTCGATATTGCTTTCACGATAGATCTTTTTTCTCTTGGCAAGTCGCTCATCATTTATATAATAGCAAGTATGCAAACCTTCAAATAAAATAGAATATTCATCTTGTAATAAATTTTCTATCAACTGCTTTGAAGTTCTTGATATTACAATATAAGGAACAGAGCTTAACTGATTAATAAAAGAAGTATTGCGTTTATAATAATATACTTTCTCGCAATATTTTTCAAGTTCTTTTTGTTCGCCTCTTCCATATTTAAAACAATGAAGAATAATTTTAACGCCGGCTTTATGTAAGTTTTTGATTTTATAAAAAACATCTATTACTCCGCCATAATTTGCAGGGAAAGGAACATCAAAAGATATTATATGAAGGTGTTTTCCCAATTAGCTGTTTTTTATTTCATTAATTAAATCAAGCCAAACTTTCTTTTCGTTTTCCCAATTATTTTGTTGAGAGGCAACTTTTGTATTGGCTTTCCAAATGGCATAATCGGGTGAAGTAAGCATGAAATTTAGTTTATTTGCAATGTGTTTTGCATCATGGCTTTCAATGCAAATACCTACTTTATATTTATCTATAAAAAGTTTTATTTCTAATAAAGGACTAGCCAATACAGGAACTCCAGCAAGCGTGTAATCAAATAATTTATTGGGCAAACTAAGTTGGTAATTTAAATTTGTATTCTTATCAAGCGATAAACCTATATCTGCATTACAGGTGTAATGATATAACTCTTCAGGTTTGATTTTGCCTAACATTAAAACCTTTTTATCTAATTTTAAATCCTTAATTTTAAATTCTAAATTAGAAATGGCATCTCCACTACCAATAATTAACAGAATAGCATTCTCAATAAATTGCATAGCTTCTACAGCTTCTTCTGCGCCACGTTGTATATTAATGCCCGCTCCTTGTAACAAAATTATTTTTTTATTTATAGGAATATTTAGTTCTTGCCTGGTTTTAATTTTATCGACAATAATTTTATCAGGAATGTTTCTTACGACTTTAAAATCTGTTTTATACTTCTCATTAAACCAATTAGCAATGCTTTGATTTACTGTAATGCAATACTTTAGTTTAGGAACAATTGATTTTTCTGCCGTTTCCCAAATGCATTTCTTTAAAGGTGTGTGTTGCAACTCAGGTACTTCGCAAAATATTTCATGACTATCATATACTAAAGGAATTCTTCTACGTTTGCTGAAATAATAATTGGGTAACAGCGTATCTAAATCATTTGCAATTAATAAACTTGCTTTGTTTTTAAAAAGAAATAAAAATAAACGAATGGTAAATTCTGCATAAAAGGCAACTCCTTTTTCAAACCATAATTTCATGCGATGGGCTTTGTAAACTCGCCCGTCCAATGGTATAGAGTTTTTTAAAAGGCGCCCAACTAAAGTAACCTCATAGCCCTGTTCGGTAAGTAATACGCAAGTTTTATGCACGCGCCTATCGGTAACCAAATCATTAATAACAGAAACTATAGCTTTAGGTTTTGGCATTAACTTTTCAACTCGCATTCAACGCCAGTAAGTCGGTTTAGTTCGTTCATTAGTTCGTCATTAATATCTATTTTCTTTGTTTTAGAAAACATTTTTACAGATAAATTTTCTGCTTTGTCTTCTACATGAATTTCGATATTGCATTTGCCAGGATGTGTATTGATTAGCAATTCTATTTTATCTACAAAAGCATTACTCACATCACTCGCACCAACTTTTAATTTGATAGAACTAAATGTTTTGTCTTTCATCTCAGAAAGTTGTTCTATTTTTAAAATTTTGGCTTCTAAGTTTTCGGGCTGGCCATACTTTGCTTGAATGCGCACTTTTAAAAAAATTTGTAATCCTGCAATTAAATAATTTTTAAACGCAATGTAATCCTTGCTAAACAAAGTAAATTCAAATGAGCCAGAATAATCTTCTAAAATAAATTTGCCATAAGGGTTACCGGTTTTTGATGTGAGATTTTGGGCATTAGTAATAATTCCAGCTAGACTTATTTCCTTTCCATTCAATGCTTTTAGATCAACTAATCCAGTCAAAGTTTGTTTGGCAACGTGTTGTATTAGTAATTTATATTGATCTAACGGGTGACCGGAAATATAAAAACCTACCACTTCTTTTTCTTTGGCAAGTTGTTCTAATTGCCCCCAAGGTTCTACTTTAGGCAACGGTGGTTCAGAAATTTGTGCTTCGCTATCTTCTGCAAATAAAGATGCCTGATTGGTTTCAGAACCACTGTTAAAACTATTTCCATAACGAATTAATTTTTCTATTAAGGTATGTCCGTCTTTATCTTGGGCAAAGAACATAGAACGTGTAATGCCTTCAAATGAATCAAAAGCACCTGCTAATGATAAAGCCTCTAAACTTTTTTTGTTGATGGCTTTTGTATCTAATCTTTTTGCCAGATCAAAAATGCTAATGTATTTGCCACCTTCTTCGTTACGCTGATTTACGATGCCTTCTACCACGTTGCTTCCAACACCTTTGATAGCAGCCATTCCGAAGCGAATAGCTCCATTTTCATTTACCGAAAAATCGCCAATACTTTCATTTACATCCGGACCTAAAACTTTAATGCCCATGCGTTTACTTTCTTCCATAAAGAAAGTTACTTTGGTAATATCGCCCATGTTGTGGGTTAATACCGAAGCCATAAATTCCGATGGATAATTTGCTTTTAGATAAGCGGTTTGAAACGCCAAATAAGCATAACAAGTTGAGTGAGATTTATTGAAAGCATACGATGCAAATGCTTCCCAATCTGTCCAAACCTTTTCGCAAATTTTTGTATCATGCCCGTTTTTAGCGCAACCTTCTACAAACTTGCTTTTCATTTTATCAAGAACATCTTTTTGTTTTTTACCCATGGCTTTACGTAGCACATCGGCATCTCCCTTACTAAAATTGGCCAATTTTTGAGACAATCTCATTACCTGTTCTTGATAAACGGTAATACCATACGTTTCTTTCAGGTACTCGTCCATCCCTTCTAAATCATACACAATAGGCTCTTTGCCATGTTTACGATTTATGTAATTTGGAATGTAAGCAATTGGTCCGGGACGATACAAGGCGTTCATCGCAATTAAATCCGTGAAAGAATCGGGTTTTAAATCTTTCATGTATTTCTGCATACCCGCACTCTCAAACTGAAATATACCGTTGGTTTCTCCGCGTTGAAAAAGCTCGTATGTTTTTTTATCGTCGAGAGGAATCGTATCTATATCAATGTCTAAATTATGACGACGCTTAATATGTTTCAACGCATCTTTAATTACGGTAAGCGTACGCAAACCAAGAAAGTCCATCTTTAGCAAGCCCGCCGATTCTGCCACCGAGTTATCAAACTGAGTAACCAGCATATCGCTGTCTTTTGCTTTGGTAACAGGCACAAACTTGCTCATCTCATCGGGTGTGATGATAACTCCGCAAGCGTGAATGCCGGTGTTGCGCACACAACCTTCCAGATCATATGCTTGTTTTAATACATCGGCTTGCAGGTTTTTACCTTCGGCCAGTTTTCTAAAATTATGCGATTGATCAACAAATTCGCGTCTGTCTTTAATTTCTTCTAAATATTTTTTATCAATTCCTTCCGGTGCTAATAAGGCTTTAAGCGTTGCCGCTAAAGATTCTGGATAAGATTTTGTGAGTATGGTTGCATTAGGCAATGATAAATTTAAAACACGCGCAGCATCTCTAATAGCAGACTTACCGCCCATTGTGCCGTATGTAATAATTTGCGCCACCTGGTTACTGCCGTATTTTTTTATAACGTAATCAATAACTTTATCACGGCCCTGGTCATCAAAATCGATGTCTATATCGGGCATTGATATACGATCTGGATTTAAGAAACGCTCAAATAGTAAATCGTATTTTATAGGATCTATATTTGTAATTCCTAAGCAATAAGCAATAGCAGAACCAGCTGCGGATCCACGTCCCGGTCCAACAGAAACACCTAAGCGGCGAGCCTCTGTTGTAAAATCAGATACAATTAAAAAGTATCCGGGAAAACCCATACGTACAACGGTTTCTAATTCAAAATCAATACGTTCTTTTACTTCGGGAGTAAGATCTGGGTAACGTTTTTTTGCACCCTCATACGTAAGAAATTTTAGATAAGCATTCTCACCGTGATTACCTTTTCCTTCATCTGTTGAGTCTTCATCGCGTACATCTTTAAACTCTTCAGGAATACCAAACTTGGGAAGTAATACATCTCTGCCAAGTTTGAATGATTCAATTTTATCAACGATAAGATTCGTGTTTTCCAACGCTTCGGGCATATCACTAAAAATCTTTTGCATTTCTGCGGGAGATTTAAAATAAAATTCCTGATTTGGAAAGCCATAACGGAAACCTCGGCCACGACCAATGGGCGTTTCTTTTAACTGGTTATCTTTTACGCAAAGTAAAATATCATGTGCAGCTGCATTTTTTTTATCAAGGTAATAATTGTTGTTTGCTGCAAAATATTTTACATCATATTTTTTTGCAAAACGAAGCAAGGTTTCGTTAACAACACTTTCTTCAGGAAGGTTATGATTATTTAATTCAACATAAAAATCATCTCCAAATTGTTCTTTCCACCAAACAAATGCTTCTTCTGCTTGGGTCTCGCCAACATTTAAAATAAGGTTTGGGATTTCTCCGCTAAGCGAACCTGTAGTAACAATCAATCCATCTTTATGCCGAGACAAAGCTTCTCTATCAATACGAGGAACATAATATGAACCTTCGGTAAAACCAATAGAGCTTAGCTTTGAAAGGTTTTGATAGCCATTTTTATTCTTTGCTAAAAAGACTTGTGTAAAGCCATTATCTTGTTTTGTTTTATCTAACCGATCTTTACAGATATAAAGTTCGCAACCAATAATGGCTTTTAATTCTTGTTTCTTTTGAGCACCCTGAGCGATAGTCGAAGGGTCGCCTTTATCAATAGCATCGTTGTGCGCTTTAATGCCTTTATTTTGTTTATCTACACTTTGCCAAAATAAAAATGCGCCATACATATTACCATGATCAGTAATAGCAAGCGCCGGAGAACCAAAGTTGATGGCACGTTTAATCATGTCATCAATATCGCTGGTGGCTTGTAATACCGAATATTGAGTGTGATTATGAAGATGCGAGAATTTTATATTGGAAGTTTGAGATGGAGAAACTGTACCTTGTATTTTGTCTGTTGTATTTTGATTCTTTTCTCTTGCTTCTTGACTCTTTAACTTTTTCTCTTGAGAAAGTAATTGAGATAAATCAGGTGCTACATAATTTATAGTTTGAAGTTCTGTACTTGGTAGTTCGCTTACTTTAAGAATATTTCTTTTTAGTAATTCGAAAAATGCTTTGGCAGTTGCAGAAACGTCGAAGGCTGCATTGTGTGCCGCTTCAAAACCTTGGTTAAATAATTTTACGTAAAGCTCTTCTAATTTTGGCCATTTGAATTTACCGCCTCTACCGCCGGGAATTGCACAAAACTCAGTTACATCATCGTTCTTGGTATCAATAACAGGTTTACCTACAAAATAATCTGACATGCCCAAGCGATAAAACTCGGCGCCTACCATACTTAAATCAAATTCAACATTATGTCCGCACAGGTATTTTGTTTGTTTAACTGCTTCTACAAACTCGTTCATTACGGCTTGCAAATCGTGTCCTTCAGCTAAAGCACGCTCGGTACTAATGCCATGCACTTGCGCTGCATTAAACGGAATGGTAAAACCAACAGGCTTTACAATAATGCTGTTTGATGATATTAAATTACCTTTTACATCGTGTAATTGCCAAGCAATTTGCACCACGCGAGGCCAGTTATCACTATCGCTTAAGGAGGCGTTATAATTGCGGGGCAAGCCCGTTGTTTCGGTATCAAATATTAAAAACATGCGCTGAAATAATTACCCTATAAATTTACGAAACAATAAAGGTTTTAGATCTTTTGTTGAAAAAAAGAAATACAAACTGATCTTTAAAAAAAAATCCCTGTTATTAATAAATTAATTGCAGGGAATCTTTTAAAATATTTAATACTAATTACCTAGGATTGTAAGTTTAATAGTTTCTAAAGTATTATTAATTGTAGCCCTGATAAAATAAATACCGGGGTTTAATTGTAAGTTAGCAAGATTTAAAGCTACCGTTTGTTTGCCTTGCTGCATTTTTTGATTGTATAGGTTAGCGACCTGCATTCCTTTTATATCATATAATTGTATGTTTACATTACCTGTGGCATCGTTTTCAAATATAAGGTTAACAGCATCTGAGGCAGGGTTTGGATATAATGAAAGGTTGCTGTTTGTAGTAACTATTTTTAATATACCGGTTGTATTTGAAATATGTATTAAGGTAGAATCTACATAATAATCATTATTAATACTAACTGAATTAGTTGATGAGATAGTTATATTTCTTGCGCTATCCATACCATAATTTGGTATATCTACGTAAATTTTATAAACATCTGCCGGCACGTTAGTAAATGTATAGGTGTATATAGCGTTAGCAGTAGTGGCTGTTGTGGTAGCAGTTGTTCTGGCTGCGCATCCACCACCTGGGTTTTTACCCAGCTTAACATCAATACCTTTTAAAGGAGAACCCATAGTAGGATTACCGGAACCGTTTCCGCTTAAACGCTGTCCGAATGAGGAAGTAAGTGATATAGCTCCTGATACAACACCAGTGCCCGGCAAAGAAGGAAATTGAATGATTTTGATGTCTTTAAGGCTGTCATCTCCCCCTGTGCAATGGTTATGATTGATAACAATACTGTTATACCATTGGTAATTTGTAATGTTTGTGGTGCTATTATTGTTATAATAAGTACCAACCGAATTTGTGTAAGTAGAAACCGTTATATCAGCTACTGCTTTTAAATAATAATTCCCATAAAGTACATTCGAAAAAGAGAAATTACCAGTAGTTAAATTAAAGGTGCCGGCTGTATCTCCAATCCCTACATGATTAGCTTTTTGTTTAAATAAATAAACCGAACCTGCGGTAACCGGCAAGTTATTTCCATCTGTTATTAAACCACTAAGACTATCGGCCGGGGGTACATTAATGGTAAAAGAATATGTTGGCGCACCAAATGTAGAAGGAGGGCTTGTACAGCCATCTGCACTTTGTACATAGTGATAATACGTGTGATATGGATAACCTTGCGTTATAGTATCAACCATTTGCTGAGACATGGTTCCTTGATAATAATTTCCATAAGGATATTTCCAATAAGATGTATACGGACCGGTTGCACCATTATAAGTGGTTGTGTCTATTACTGTAAAAGTTTGCCCCGGGCAAACCGAAGCAGGCGTTACAATGTTAGATGGGTAAGTTTGATTAAAGCCCGGAAAAACATTTACTACCTGTGTTGTAGAATCTGATAAAGAACCTGTGCCATTACTATAAACCACCAATGCTACTGTATGCGTGCCGGCGCTTATAGGCACATATAAATAAGAGTTTATTGATTGATTGGTACCATCTACATACCAGTTAAAAGTTGAGCTAGCGTTTGTAGATGTACTGGTAAAATAATTATAACCACTGCATAAAGGGTTGTTATGGGTAAAGATTGCTTTTGGGGGGCTTAGACTAAATGTTATGCCATGCCCATAACTAATGGATGTATTGCCTACGAAGCCATTCGTATAACCAGAGGCATAAATGGCATCATTTGTAGCTAAGGTATCAAGCCTGAAATAGTTTCCGGTATACATAGAACTTTCTAGGTCAACTAAGCTAGTAGAATGTTTTAAACCTGTTTGCGTTGAATAATAAAATATTTGAGGAGCTAAGCTAGAATTGGCTATAGCTTGTATCCATAATTTTCCTTTAAAGGATTTAATATCAGATACACCATATATATCTGTGCCGGTACCTGTAGCATACGTAAAATAAGAATTCCAGATAGTGCCATTGCTTGTATAATAAACAGGAGAGCTATTAACATTTCCCGGCGATGAAACAGCTACCATTAATTTTCCGTTATGGATGGTAAAGGAAGAAAAAGTATTACCAGTCTGGCCTAATGCTGTTGCGGTTGTTACGGTTGCCCATGTTTTACCGTTAACAGACCTTATAATATAATTATCAGTATTACCTGTAATAGCTGCATATAATGCGCCATTCCATTTTATTGCATCCGTACAACCTACAAAATCTGTTGCATAAGGAAAAACAACTGTTGTATCCCAATTAGCAGTTCCTGTAGCAGATTTCCATACTGATACATTTCCTACACCACCTCCCGGGGTACAAAAAGCGTAAATAGAATCTGTTGAAGCGGTTGAAGCATATAAAGCCACTGCGCTTGCCGAGGTAGAATATCCCTGGTTGCTTAATGATAATATGGATGTGTTTATAGTTCCGTGCTGCGTATAATTACCACCTACATCTCTTCTGTAAACAACAGGCCTTGCATTTCCGGTGCCTGAACCTACGCCAGCACCTAAAAACATATAATTGGTATTAGCCACCGAACTAACTAATCTATTTTGATAACCGTTATTACCCGCAACTTGGCTCAAACCTTTATCTTCTGTAAAACTAGTTCCGTCGCCGGTTTTAAACATGGTTAGTATATTATTGCCTACCACATTTGCCCCTCCGGTATACAAAGTATCTCTAAAATTTTGAAGCATTGTAAAATTTGTGCTGTCATTTACGCCGTTATTAATTTTTGTCATCCAATTATCTTGGGCATTAATTATAGATGAAAGCAGTAAAGAAATTGATAGTAATATTTTTTTCATTTTTTTAAATTTAAGCTAAAGATAATCTTTTTTTTGAAAAAATCTTGTTTTTTAAATTAGAAGTTAAAATTGAGAATTATTCTATTTGACAGCGTTATAAATGGAAGCCACGCCAAAGGTAAGCATCTTAAAAGATACATTTTTGTAACCGCAGTTGGTTAAAATCGCACAAAATTTTTCGCCATCCGGAAACGCTTCTACCGATTCAGGTAGATAAGAATAAGCACGATGGTCTTTAGAAAATAATTTGCCAATGGCAGGTGTTATATGCCTGAAATAAATTTTGTAAAATGCGCTAAAAATGCCTTTTGGCTTAGAAAATTCAATAATAACAAGGTCGCCATTGGGTTTTAAAACACGAAGCATATCCTTCAATCCTTTTTCTAAATTTTCAAAATTGCGTACACCAAAGCCTACGGTTATAGCATCAAAATAATTATCTGCAAAAGGTAATTTTTCGGCATCAGCAACCTGTAGTTCAATTTTTTCGGTAAGATGTAATTTTTTAATTTTTTCTTTACCAATGTTCAACATCCCTTCAGATATATCAACGCCAATAATTTTTTTAGCGTTAGTTTTTAATGCTTCAATGGCAAAATCTCCTGTACCGGTTGCCACGTCTAAAATAAGTTGAGGCTGCTTGTTTTTTAAAATAGTAATGGCTTTTTTGCGCCAGCCTTTGTGGATACCTAACGATAAAAGTGAATTTAAAAAATCGTAGCGAAAAGCAATGTTGTTAAACATTTCGGCTATCTGGGCTTTTTTAGGTTGATTTTGGTTATATGGTTTTACTTCAGGCATTCGTTATTAATTTATCTCTCGCAAAGGCGCTAAGGTTGCAAAGGTATAGCTAATTATTTAAATTTATCTCTCGCAAGCCACTAAGGTGCAGAGTTATATATTATTTAAATAAACGTTTTTGATAACGTAAATAAGGCTTGTCTTTTCTTAAGAGAAAAAAATAATAAGTGCAATATAAAGATATTATATAATCTCACAATTACGGTAAAATTACAGAAGCATTCGTTTATTGTAAGTTATTTACTATTCTAACTATACCATCTTTTACTAAGTTAACATTAAAATTAACAAGCAAACCAAGCTTAATATCGGTAAGTTTTAAATACGTAAGTAATTGCTTGTGATGAACAGGTGCCAGCGATTCAATAGATTTAATTTCTATTATTACCTTATCTTCTATAATTAAATCAGCCCTAAAGCCAATATTTAATTGCACATCCTCGTAAATAATGTTTATGTTTTGTTGTCTTATATAACTTAAATTTCTTTGAGCTAACTCTTAACAAATGACTTCTTTATAAACACTTTCAAATAAACCAGGTCCAAGAGTCCTATGAACTTTTATAAAAATATCAATTAATATTTTTGATATTTCATTTTCTGTCATGGTTTGTTTATTTATATGAAATAATTAAAAATTTGATTTGCTATTATTTATTTCTGCGTACTTTGCGGCTTTGCGAGAAAAATTATCTTACAAAATCTAAATTTAAAGCTTCTTTTAAAAATTGTTCTTTATCTAAAGGAACCACACCTATTTTTTCGCAAACCAAACCACCTGCTAAATTTGTTAAAGCAGCGGTTAAGATGGGGTTAACTTCTAAAGCAATGCATAAAGCGGCTACGCTTATTACGGTATCACCCGCACCCGATACATCGGCTATGTTTCTATAATGTGCAGGTAGAATTTCTTTTACAGTGCGTGAGTTGGTACAAATTCCTTTTTCTGAAAGTGTAAGTAAAATAGTGGCAATTTTTTGCTTATGTCTGAAACTGCTTAATATTCGTTGCATTTCATTTTCATTATCTACATTAAAATCTACTTTTAAACCTTCTCTTAATTCTTTTAAATTTGGTTTAAAAAGCGTAACGCCTTTATAGTTTAAGAAGTTTTTCTTTTTAGGATCGACCGCAACCGGAATGCCGCGTTTTTTGGCAAGATCAACCGTTTTTTGAATAATTTTATTGGTGATCAATCCTTTATTATAATCTTCAAAAATGATCACATCAATTTTATCATGTTGTAAAATAAATGAAATAAGCTGCTGAAGCTGGTCTACCTCTGACGCGATGATATCTTCTTCCCACTCTTCATCAACACGCACTATCTGGTGGTTATTTCCAATGATACGTGTTTTAACGGTGGTAACTCGTTCCCGAGATTTTAAAATTCCTTTCTGACTAAGCTTTTGATTTTTCAACAAGTCTAAAAATGCTTGTCCTTCATAATCAACGCCAATAACACTGCATAAAATAGGTGTGGCACCCAATGCTTGTAAATTAAGCGCTACGTTTGCCGCGCCACCTAAGCGCCTTTCTTTTTTCTTAACAGTTACAATAGGTACAGGTGCTTCGGGCGATATGCGGGATACATGACCCCACATATAAGAATCTACCATTACATCGCCAATAACAAGTACATTAAGATTAGCGAACGATTTAAAAATTTCTCTTATATGTTCTTTTTTGACAGAAAATTTTTTCATTCTAAGTTAGTTTTTCAACAGCTTTTTTAATGCGATCAATCGCTTCGGTTAATTTATCATCAGAGGTTGCGTAGCTTATACGCAAATAATTATCATCGCCAAAAGCCGCGCCCGGCACCATAGATACCGCTGCTTCTTCCAACAGGTATAAACAAAGGTCGGTAGCGTTGGTAATGGTTTTATCCCCATTTTTCTTTCCAAAGAAATAACTTACCTCAGGGAAAACGTAAAAAGCACCATCAGGGTTATTGCATTTAAAACCTTTAATAGCGCTTAATTGTTTTACTACCAAATCTCTTCTTCTTTTAAAAGCATCGCGCATAGGGTGGGTAGTTTCTGCAGGCATTAGCATAGCTGCGTGCATAGCTTTTTGTGTTATACTACACGTTGCCGATGTAAACTGACCCTGCATTTTATCGCAAGCTTGTGCAAGCCATTTGGGTCCGGCTAAAATGCCGCCCCTCCAACCCGTCATAGCAAAGCCTTTTGATACGCCGTTTATTAAGGCGGTACGCTCTTTCATTCCTTCTACATGCGCAATGCTAGCGTGTTTACCCACAAAATTAATATGTTCATAGATCTCGTCGCTTACTACATAAAAATCTTTGTATTGCTTAATAACATCGGCTAAAGCCGTTAATTCTTTTTCGCTAAAAACCGAACCGGTAGGATTGCAAGGCGATGAAAAGATCATCAGGCGCGTTTTAGGCGTAATAGCTTTTTGTAATTGCTGGGGCGTTATTTTAAATTCATTTTCAATAGAGGTATTTACAAGCACAGGTTTAGCACCGGCCAACTTTAAAATTTCGGTATAAGTAACCCAATATGGCGAGGGTACAATTACTTCATCGCCAGGGTTAAGCATACATAAAACTACATTGGCAATACTTTGCTTGGCACCCGTGCTTACTACAATTTCATCAGCGGTATAGTGCAAATCATTATCACGTAAAAATTTAGCGCAAATAGCTTCGCGTAATTCTACGTAACCGGAAACATGCGTGTAAAAAGTAAAATTATTATCAATGGCTTTTTTTGCCGCTTCTTTAATGAGATCTGGTGTAAAAAAATCTGGTTCGCCAAGGGTTAAACTAATTATATCAATTCCCTGCGCGGCTAAATCCCTGCTTTTTCTTGCCATTGCAATTGTTTGAGATTCTGCTAAATGGTTAACCCTATCTGATAAATACATGATCTAAAATTTATGCTCCAAATCTAACAAATTGTTTGGTGCAAAACCGCCTAAAAATGTAATTTAATTTGGCGTTCCGGTTGATTTATAAATTGTTTTTATTATTTTTTAATGGAATTTATAAATGCTGAAAAAGCATTGCAATTGTAGGGCTGCTTGCAGTAAAGCTTTATGATTTAGTTAAGATTTTTATTTTTTTATTTGCTTCGAAAAATGCTGAAAAAGCATTTCATAAAGGCTTTCTTGCTGCATCCCTAACGCCGTACAATAGAATTAAAAACTTACCACTTGTTTTATTAACCCAAACGGGTTTATTTTATTAATGTTTAGGGTAAAGCGTATTTGGTGCAGGTAATCAATGCTATAAAATGTATTATAACTTCTTAGGTTGTTGGTAGTTAAACCCGGTACAGGAAGAAATATTTCAAACACATCGCGCCAAATAACCACATCAATACCTGCGTTTATAAAAATATTTTTTGTACCCGTAAAGTAGGGTGCGGTAGTGCCAAAATCTGCATAAAGCAATATCGGAAGTTTAAATATTTTAGGGCTTTTTATATTTAGGGTGGCCATCCAATTATTTGTTTGCCCGTAATAACTAAACACTTTAAATGCACCTTCGGTTTCTACAAATTGGTTAGCTGCCAAGCCTTGTGTTTCATTTCTTCCTACATATAAATTGTCGTATAGATAATCGTTATTGCCATTCCAGCCGCTTAACCTAAAACGGTAATCAACGGATGTAGTTTTACTTTGATGCATCTTGCCGACAAATGCGCGTATCTCAAAATATTTATTTTTATTGATAAATATCTTTTGCGTATAAGTTACTGATAGTTTTTGCATATCACCATTTGCTTGTCCGCTTAATTTTACCAACATAGGGTAAAGCGCATAGTTGTTTGAAAACTGGTACGTTATATCATTTACACAATAATTAAATGGCTTTTGAAAATAATCTTTTTTATTAATAAAAACGTAGCGGTACGTTAATCGGTGCTGAAATAAAGAGGTATTGTATTTTTTTTTAAAATCTACATTTATGTACGGTGCAATTTTATTGTAATTATTTACAATAAAGTAGTTATCCTGGTAGGCAAAACGCTGAGATTTAACCCCAATATTTACAGCGCTGAATATATTATCAGGATGCAAATTTATTCTTGCATTAGCAAAGCCGCTTATATTCTTGTTGCCAAAAGCGTACATAGGGGCTAATTCTGTTTCAAATTTTTTCTCAAATAGAACGTGGTTGTAATAAGCAGCGCCCAACATAAATTTATTGTATAAATTATATCCCATGGCCGGGCTAAAAAACAATTGTGTGCGATCAGGATTATCCAATGCGGCAATAAACTCAAATTTTAGTGGTTCAATTTTTTTAAAAGGCCCGCTTGTGCGTATGGTATTATTTTTTCGGTTAATATCAGGCATAACTTCGTTATAATCTATCTTAAAAGAAGTTAGTTGGGCTGCGGGAAAAAGTAAAGTTTTAGATCCTTCAAAGCCATCATACCAAACCATGCCTACCAATTTCTTTTCATTTAACCCGCATAGCACTACGGGGCCGGCAACCTCGCCCACATTTTTTACATTTACTTTATAAGATCCATCAGCCTGTTTTTTGAAAGAGGTTATTTTATAATCGAGTTTTTTAGTGGTGGCCAGCAAACAATTAAAGAACCAATCTAATTTTTTGCCGCTAAAATATTCTAAGGTTTTTCTAAGATCGGCAGGCTTTGGATGTTTAAATTTACATTGCTCAAAATAAAACTGCATGGCAATATCAAAATCGTTTTCGCCCATGTAACTCATTAAATAATTAAAAAGCACGGCTGTTTTACTGTAAACAATGGCGCCGTAATTTATGCTGGTAAAATTCTCTGAAAAAGTACGGCAGGACTGATCTTCATTTTGCTTTGCCGACATAGCATATAACCAATAATATTGATGCGCTTGTTTGTATTTATTTAAGTGAAGTAAACTAAATGTACTATCTCTACCTAAAACTGTTGCCAGCGTAGCCTTTGGATATTTTGTTTTTATATAACGTAATTCATTAAACGAGTTTATACCTTCATCCATCCAGGCATTTTTACGTTCATTGTTGCCTAACATGCCATAAAACCAGTTATGGCCAACCTCGTGTGTTATAACAACATCCAAATCAAAAGCGGTAGAAGCGTCGCCAATAATAGTTATGTTTGGATATTCCATGCCGGCACCGGCCGAAATAGTCCCATCAACCGCGCTCACGTTATTATATGCATAATCGCCATTCCAAAGCGAATAATAAAAAGTTGCATCGCTTATATAAGTAATAGCGTTTTTCCATAGGTCTATTTTATTATCTGTAAAAAAAGCCCAGGTAGTTATACTTTTTTTTGTGTGAGGGAGTATCATTTCTCCTCGAAGCACATTAAATCTTTTATCGGCAAACCAAGCAAAATCATGCACATTATCTTGCTTAAAACGAATAGTTTTTAAGGATGTATCCGATTTTGGAAATGCCATATTTTCGGTAAAGGAAGCGGAGTCCAACATTTTTACTTTACGCTCGGTTTCAATAATTTTTTGGGTTAAAAAAGTATTTTCCGCTTCATTATCATATCTATCTCCAGTGGCGGCAAGTACATAATTTTTTGGAAGTGTAATACTTACATCAAAGCTTCCAAACTCAGCATAAAATTCTCCCTGGTCTAAATACGGCATCGTGTTCCAACCGCTAGCATCATATACAGCTGGTTTGGGATACCATTGTGTGATGTAATAGGCTTGCTTATCATGTCCTAAACGAGAAAAAATCGCCGAAGGAATTTTTACTTTAAATGGGGTGGAAATAGTTGTGTTTTGCAAAGGAAGAAGTGGCTGCGTTAAATAAACTTTACATATATCAGCGTTATCTTTATCGTATTCTATTTTTAATGTTTTATTATTACATCTAAAATCGAGGCTATCTATATAACCTCTGTCAATATCTTTAGCAAAATATAAACTGCGGTTACCTTGTTGTAAAAATTGTTTAGCAAGGGCAGAGTTATTATCCTTGTAGGCATTTGGCCATAAATGAAAATAAATAAATGTTAATGTATCGGGCGTATTATTGGTGTAAACAATGCTTTCATAAGCGCTAAGCTCATGGCTTATATCATTCAGTTTTACATTAATTGTATAATCAGTTTGCTGCTGATAGTAAGTTTTTTGTGAAAACGCAAGTTGAGAAACTAATAGAAAGAAAATAAGTTTCTTCATGTAATTATCAAGGGAATAAATGAAAGTATAGATAAATAGAAGAAGCTATATCGGGTTGTTATCTTGCAACAACCAATCTGTTTGTTTTAATTACTTTTGAACCTACAGTTACCGAATAAAAATAAATACCTTCTTCTAATAGAGAGATATCAATTTTAGTGTTATTAGAATAAGCCTCTAGAGGTGTGGTTTTAACCAAAGTACCAAGCATATTGTAAATTTTTATGGTAGCTGGTTGGTTACTGTTCTTTAAATCGTAAGATAAAGATACGTTATTGCTTGCAGGGTTAGGCGCAATATTAGATACGTTATAACTAGCTACATTTTGTTTGATACCTGTAGTATTTATCTTATATGTTATTGAAAGAGAAGTAGAATCATTTTGATTGGCAGGTGTATATAGCGTATATAAAACTACAGCAGAACCCTGCCCTGAAAAATCAGTAAAATCAAGTAACAAACCATTACTGGTAAGTGTTCCATTTCCAGGAATAGTAATGTTTGTGGTAGCAGGCTGTCCTGCACCGTGGCATTGAGTACCTATGCAATAAGAAATTAATTCAGAACCAGGATTAGATACAACATAACTTTTTAATTGCATGTTTATAGAATTAGGCGTGGTATTCTTAACATAAAATAATCTCGAATCATCAGCACCCGGGTTAACATTTATTGTATAGCTTACCTGAGCCATTGTAGACGATCCACCCATTGTGTCTAAAATTTCAATACTTTGAGATTTAGCCGAAAAAAAACCAGCTACTAAAACCAATAATAAAAATAAATGTTTTTTCATAAGATCTTATTTGGGTATAAATATATTAAATTTGTTTGAAAGAACCAAGTATTTAACGTTTGACAAAACTATTAATAAATAAATTTGGATAATATATCAGTTGCACTACATTTGCACTATAACCAACACAAATAAAACTCATGAAAAAATCTACGTTTTTATTAGCAGCCGGTTTATGTTTAGGCATAACGGGTTTTTCGCAAGTGCCTTTTTTGCAAGACTTTGAAGGTACAAACCCTCCAGCGGGTTACACATTAACCAATACAGATGGTACCGGATGGACATTTGGCAATACAGCTGCTGTTTCTAGTGGTGGTTTTGCGCCGCCTGCTCACACTATCTTTGCTGTTATGAATAGTGATGCGTTAGGTAGTGGTTCTCCTACTTGTAACGATACAATTAAAACATCTGTTATAAATGGTATTACTACCGGAGCTTGGCTGTCATTTGATTACTATTTTCTTGGCGCTACAACTACGGTTGGAGTTGAAGATTTTAATATAAATGTATCTACTGATGGAGGTTCAACTTGGACTCAATTAGCAGATGTTCCGGCTATTTCTACAAATGCTTGGGCTACTGTACATTACAATCTATCTGCTTATGTTGGTCAAAATATTAATTTGGCAATAGTATATAATAGTACAGATTCATGGGAGTACGGCGCAGCTATTGATAATATTTCAATTACTGTTCCTCCTGCAACCGAAATAGAATACACTAGCATTGCACCTTTATCTGGTTCTCCTGCTTCTTATGTATTGGCAGGTAATAATGTATCTATTAGCGGTGTAGTAAATAATAAAGGATTAAGCACCATAACATCTTACACCGTAAAATACACCGATGGTTCAAGTATTATCAGCTATCCAAAAACAGCTAATATCTCAACTTTTGCATCGGGTACATTTACCATTAGTACACCTTATAATGTAACTTTAGGTACTCATAATATTAAGTCATGGGTTGAATTAACCGGTGATGTAATGCATACTAACGATACTTTACATACCGTATTAACGGGCGCCTCTTTTTTACCTACACACCAACTTGTAATAGAAGAAGGTACCGGTGCATGGTGCGGATGGTGCCCGCGTGGTGCTGTGTTTATGGATTCTATGCAACATGTACATCCAAACAATGTTTCTTTAATTGCTGTACATGATAAAACAAGTGGTACAGATCCTATGGCTGTTACTGTTTATAATAGTGGTTTAGTTGGTTTACCAGGCTTTGGAGGCTTCCCAACTATTGTGGTTGATAGAAAAGAATTATTAGATCCATCTCAAATTTTTACTGGGTATTCAGATCATAATCCAGATTTTGGTTTTGCAGATCTAACTCTATCTGCGGTTATTACAGGTTCGGTTATGAATGTAGCAACTACCGCAAAACCAGCCGTAGATTTAACTGGTAATTATCGATTAGCTTTAGTTGTTACTGAAGATAGTGTTCATAGCACAACAAGTACATATGCACAACATAACTATTATAGTGCTTCATCTCAAAATTTACCATTAGTAGGCGCGGGTCATAACTGGCAAACCTCTACTAACCCAATTTCTGCATCGCTTATGTGGTACGATCACGTTGCCCGAGTTATTGTTGGTGGTTTTACAGGTCAATCAAGTAGTTTACCAACTGCAATGACTTCTGGTACAACGTATACTTATAACTTTAGTAATGTAGCTCTAACTTCTACCTGGAAACAATCTAAGTTAACGGCTATTTTATTACTTATCGATGTTACAAAAGGAATTATTTTAAACTCAAAATCTATTACTCCTACAATTTTAACAGGTATAGAAAAAAACGCCTCAAACATCAACAATGTAAATGTTTTCCCAAACCCGGCTAATAATTACTTTAACATAAATGTTGATTTAGCAGTTGCTCAAAAAACAACGGTAACATTACATAACATAATGGGTCAGGTTGTATTTACTAAATCATACGATTTTAATGAGGGAGAAAATATGATAAATATCTCTGCCGATCAATTAGCAAGCGGTATGTACACCTTATCAGTTTCTTCACAAAATGGGTTACACCAAACCAAAATAAGTGTTGTAAAATAATTTTCACACAGCTTAAAAATCCCTCCGAAAAAAACGGGGGGATTTTTTTTAATACACTTTAATTTAATATTAGCAGAATGAAAAAAGTAACGTTTTCAATAATAGTTATAGCACTTTGTTCTATGGCTTTTAAATTTGATGGTGGGTTTATATTCGACGGCGGTAAAATACCTGTGGTAACTATAAAAAATTTAGATGGCTCTAAAGTAAGCACCTCTACTTTTACCAATAACGGCAAGCCAATTATTATAAGCTTTTGGGCAACCTGGTGTAAACCCTGCAAAAAAGAATTAGATAATATATTAGATGATTATGCCGATTGGCAAAAAGAAACCGGTGTAAAAATTATAGCCGTATCTATTGATGATGCACGCACCATGCCAAAAGTTATTACCGATGCAAAAACAAAAGGCTGGCCTTACGAAGTTTATATAGACGATAACCAGGATTTTAAACGAGCCATGAATGTAAATGCTGTGCCACATACATTTATTATTGATGGTAAAGGAGAAATAGTTTGGTCGCATAACTCGTATGCCGAAGGAGACGAAATTTACTTATACGAAAATATTAAACACCTTATAAAAGGTGAAAAATTAGAACATTAAATCAGCTATTATAGTGAAGAAATTACTTTTCTGTTTAGGATTATTAGTTAGCACATTTTCTTATTCGCAAATTAAAGATATTGTAGAATCTATACACGGTAACTTCCAAATAGACGCGCAATATTATAATAAAGATACTTCTATAGGGGCGCCTATTGTTCCTCAAAAGGTTTTATCAAACGGCTTTGGAAACATAAATTACATACGCGGAGGCTTCTCTGCCGGTATTCGTTACGAAAGTTATAATCCGGTTATGCAAGGTTTCGACCCTCGTTATCAAGGCTCTGGTATCCCTTATAAATACGCCCGTTATAAAAATAAAAAATTAGATATTACAGCGGGTAATTTTTACGATCAGTTTGGCAGTGGCATGATACTGCGTGTGTATGAAGAACGGGGACTGTTATATGATAACACGATGGATGGCTTTCGAGCCATTTATAACCCTATACGAGGTATTACCCTTAAAGGAATGATTGGCCACCAGCGTACTTTTTTTAGTTTAAGTCCGGGCGTAGTACGTGCAGGAGATATTGATATAAGCCTGAATGAATTATTAGATTCTTTATGGGCAAATAAAAAAACCAAAATAACCATTGGCGGAAGTTTTGTAAGTAAATACCAATCAAGCCAAAGCCCGACCTTAAACGAACCAGAAAATGTGGGGTGTGGAGGCGGAAGAGTAACTGTTAGCAGAGGAAACTTTAATATTTATGCAGAGTATGCTAATAAAATTAATGACCCCGCGTATGTAAATAAATATAGTTACAAAAACGGACAAGGAGCTTATTTAACTACTTCTTACGCCGTTAATGGTTTTTCTGCCATGCTGGCCGGTAAATATGTAGATAACATGGGCTTTAGAAGTGATAGAGACCAAACGCTTAACGCAGCCATGATAAATTATATGCCCGCGCTTACAAAATATCACACGTATTTAATGGCTACTTTTTATCCGTATGCAACACAACCAAATGGCGAAATGGCCGCACAGGGCGAGGTACAATATAAATTTAAAAGAGGATCTAAAATTGGCGGTAAATATGGCATGGAAGTAGCGGCTAATGCATCAATGGCCTATGGTATTGATAGCGTAAATATTGCCCCTCAAAATGATGACAGGCAATATCATTATAAAGTAAGATCTTTTAAGCCCGGTGAAAAATATTTTCATGATTTTAATATCGAGATCAATAAAAAATTCTCTAAAAAAATTAAAGGAACATTTTTATATAGCAACCAATATTATAATAAAAATATAATTGTAGAAAATAGCAGCGTAAAAGAATTTGCCAATATTAAAACAAATATTTTTGTGGTAGATGTAACCTATAAATATAAACCTACTTCTTCTATTCGTTTTGAAGGAGAAACCATGCAAACCAAACAAGATAAAGGTGCTTGGTTAGTTGGAATGGTTGAGTGGTGGCCGCAATCTAACTTTTTTTTAGCCGTGTTAGATCAATGGAATTACGGCAATGCAGATCAAAGCAAACGTTTTCACTACTATCTGGTTAACATAGGTTTTATACGTGATGCTGTTCGTATTACTTTATCTTATGGTAAACAAAGGCAAGGTATATTTTGCGTAGGCGGTGTATGCAGAACAGTTCCTGCATCTGATGGGGTTTCTTTAACAGTATCAACCAGTTTTTAATAAAAAAAAGCGTAATTTTATAGTAATGATCAAATTGTTCAAAATAATTTTAGTAATTACCGCTGTTAATTTATTTGCCGGCTGCGATTATGTAAATACACCTTTAAAGCCACACACCGTTGTAACAAGCAATGACACCAATAAAGTTTATAAAAATATTTTGGTAGAAGATTATACAGGTTCTACTTGTGTAAACTGTCCGCCTGCTGCTACAGAATTAGATTCTTTAATTGCGCTTTATGGAAGTCGTATAGTACCTATGGCTGTTAACGCCGGTAATTTTGCTACGCCGGTAACTACCTATACATTAAACCTGCAATGTGCTGTTGCAGATGCTTATGATGCTTTTTTTAATATGTCTAATACAGGTAACCCCTGCGGTATGGTTAATAGAAAAGGCAACCCATTTTCTTCAAAATATTTGCTTTACCCTAACTGGGCTAATACTACCCAAGGCATTATATTAAATGATACTGCTTTTATTAAACTTACACTAAACACAACTTTTGATACCATTACAAAAGCTCTTACAGTTAATACCACTTCTACATTCTTAAAATCGCTTAGCGGAACGTATAACATAGTTGTTTTACTTACGCAGGATAGTATTATTGGCCCGCAAAAAAGCGGCACACAAGGACAAATATCAAATTATGTACACCGTTTTGTACTGCGCGATGCAATCAGCACTACATGGGGCGATGCGTTGGTAACAGGCGGCTCTAACAATGGGCAAGCCATAGCTAAAACATATAATTACACGTTAAAATATTCTTACCCTGCTGCGGGCACAACAAATAACCCGGGCAATAAGCCGGCTGTACCTTGTAATTTTAAACATTGTAGCGTAGTAGCTTATATATATAACGCCACCACCAATAGTACTTCTCAATATGAGGTCTTACAATCAGAGCAGAAAAAAATCTATCCTTAATTGTTCTCAATATCCAAATGTACCTTATGTAAAAACCTGTGTACAATAGGTATAAATAAAAATGCCATGCTACTTATAAAAGTTACCCCGCTATATAAGGCATAAAAAGAGGCGAAAATTTTTGCAGCATCTGTATCGGCATGATCTACCGGACCCATGCCGCCTAATATCATTGAAGCGTTTATTAATGAATCTGCAAAGCCCATGTGCATAAAATGATGATAGCCGCATATACCAATCAGTAGCGAAAATAAAAGAAGACCCGAAGCCACAAAAAAGTTTTTGGCAAGTCTGGTTAAAAAATGTTTGCGTGTCGGTAATTTTTTAAATCGTGAATTTTGCATACCGCAAATGTAAACACAAACTACAAATTACAAATATTATTTGAACTTTGCGGCGCTTCGTCATTTCTACCAAAGTCTAAAAATATCATGCCTTAGTTTTATACTGAGCTTGCAGAAATAGCTGATTGCAGTTAAGCTCTTATTGATTTAGCTAATTGTTTAAAGTTTTTTATATTTACTTAGCAGAGTGCTGAAAAAACATTTCAAAAAAGAATTTCTTGCTACATCCATAATTATAACAAATTACATAAAAAAAGTTAATTTCATTTTATCCTTTAAACTTTAGATCAGTTTTACCATCCTAAACAAAACAAATAAAATTTTAAAAAATAAAATCTATGAAAAAAACCATCATTAAACTTTCGGTATTATCAATTATTTTAATGGCAACTTCTTGTAAAAAAGGAGATCCCGGTGTAACAGGCGCAACGGGTTCAACCGGGCCAAATTTATCAGGTAATATGCAAGGCTTTGCTTCGCATTATGATGTATCAGGCTCTAAAATGCTAAACAATTTGGGTGGAGATACTATTGTTTTAATTAACAACAGCAATAATGCGATTATGAAAACAATAACCGATAATACCGGTAAATATATGTTTTCAAACATTGGTACAGGTAATTATAGTATAACCACCAGTAAAGCAGGCTTTGGTACTTTATTAACGCAAGATTTTCAATACGTTGGTGGTGGTACTACTTACCGTAACGTTGCAATATCTGAAATACCAACTACAAACGTTAGTGGTATTGTTGCGGTTGATACCAGTTTTGCAACATCCGCTACTAACACCAGCGAAAATTATATTAAAGTTAGAGGCAACGTTGCAGCTGCTTCAGGCGGAAGTGAAGTAATTGTATTTTTATCTAACCCCGGTAGTACAAGCGCAAGTAACAGTGTAAGTAACTTCTCTACCTATTATACAGTAGCAGTTACGCCAGGCACGTTAAATTTTAAAATAAATATTCCTACAGCCGATCTTTATGATCTTGGTTTTGCAGCAGGTAATACAATTTATTTCTCGGCCTATATGGTTGGCGGAAATTTAAATGCATCGAGCTACACGGATCTTACTACCGGAAAGACTGTTTTTACAGCCATTAGCAGCACCCCGGTATTAACCAGCGTTTTAGTAAATTAATAATTTTAATAATTTATGAAAAAAGCCTTGCAGCCATGCGGGCTTTTTTTATTTATAGATTGAGCAGATCATTCATTTTATAAATACCTTTTTTATGTTGAATAAATTCTGCCGCTAAAACAGCACCTATCGCAAATCCTTTCCGGTTAAAAGCTTTATGAGTTATGGAGATTTCATCTACTACCGAAGTATAAGAAACGGTGTGTGTACCGGGCACTTCATCCTGCCGTACCACATCAATAAATAAATTCTTATCGCCTTTATTATCAATACTCCATTTACTTTTTTGAACATTATTTTCCAATATTTTTTCAGCAGTAGTAATAGCTGTGCCGCTTGGTTTATCAAGTTTATGAATGTGATGTATCTCCTGCATACTTACTTCATAATCGGTAAAGTTATTCATCATTTTTGCCAGCTGCTCATTCAACTTAAAAAATAAATTAACGCCCAAGCTAAAATTGGTAGCGTAAAAAAGAGATTGATTATTTGTAACACAATCATCTTTAATTTCATTAAATTTATGGTACCAGCCCGTCGTACCTGCAACTATGGGTAAATCTGCGTTAAAGCATTTATAGATGTTATCTATAACCGTATCCGGTGTGCTAAATTCTATCGCTACATCAGCCTCTTTTAATTGCTGAGGTGTAATTTTATCTTTATTTTCTTTATCAATTTTTAAGATAATGGTATGTTTTCTTTGCAAAGCAATCTGTTCAATTTCTTTACCCATTTTACCGTAACCAAAAAGTATGATCTTCATTTTATAAATGCTTATTTTTACAAACTTACAATATATTAAATGTCATTTACGGGTTTTAAAATAAAATTATGTAGCTTATTATTTATTTGTTTTTGTGCTGGTGCGTCAGCTCAAAAATTTGATAAGGCAGCATTTTATCAATCATTGCAAGCCAGTGATAGTATTCTAATAAACAAGCAAATTGCGCTTTTGCAAACTTCAAAAATAAAAGAAAAGCAAGCGTATGAGGGCGCTTTATTATTAAAACAAGCCGGATTGTTAAGTGGCAAAAAAAATAAATTGGCCTCTTTTAAAGCCGGGAAAACAAAATTAGAAAACGCTTTAGAAAAAGACAGTACTAATACAGAATATCATTTCTTACGCCTGTTGGTACAGGAAAACGCACCTAAAATACTTGGGTATTACCACAATTTAGAAATAGATAATATCTACATTTGTAAAAATTTTAAAAAGCTCTCTCCTGCTTTACAACAGGTAATTTTAGCTTACAGCAAAAAATCTAACATATTAAGTAATTTAAGTATCGATAGTAGAAATGAGTAAAAAAATATTAGCTATTTACTATACACAAACCGGTCAGTTAGGCGATATTATAACTAACTTTTTATTGCCTTTTAAACAAGGAGATTTTACGGTTGAAAAAATCTGCATAAACCCGGTCACCAATTTTAGTTTCCCATGGAACAGCGATAGTTTTTTTGAGGCCATGCCTGAAAGTGTGTTGGGTAAACCTGCTATGCTGCAACCATTCCAACTAAAAGAATCGTCTTATGATCTTATTATACTAGGTTATCAGCCCTGGTTCTTGTCGCCCAGCATTCCAACTACTTCTCTTTTAGAAGATCCTTTCTTTAGAAAAATAGTGCACAACACACCCGTTATTACAGTTATAGGCGCACGCAATATGTGGATAAACGCGCATGAACGTGTTAAAGATTCGCTTAACCTTTTGGGTGCAAAACTGGTAGGCAACATTGCTTTGGTAGATCATAATACCAATTTGGTTAGTGCGGTAACAATTTTATACTGGATGTTGTGGGGAAAGAAAGATAAACTTTGGGGCATATTTCCTAAGCCAGGTGTGGCGGATGGAGATATTTTACATACCAAAAATTTTGGCGAAATTGTAAAACAACATCTTATACAAAATAATTTTGCTACACTACAACAAGATCTTG
Source organism: Bacteroidia bacterium (assembly GCA_038206945.1). GTDB lineage: Bacteria > Bacteroidota > Bacteroidia > B-17B0 > Aurantibacillaceae > PALSA-968. Next base: position 47,397 of record JBBRAG010000021.1, read on the forward strand.
TTAACAGCAAAGCCATTGTAGTTAAAACCAATTTAATGTTTGTAGAAGGCCGTGCAAAAAAACTTTTTGCTATATGGGGTAATTTGGTTAAACATTCTAAAAATAGAAAACGCACGCTTGTGTTATTTAAATACTACCTTATTTTTGCGTTGTTTATTGTGGCACCTATTGTTTTGTTTTTTTATAGGGTGTTATTTGCGCCCTTCTTAGGTAAAAGCATTAAAAAACAAAAACAATATTTTTTAGGATTAACTTCTCATAAATAATCATACGATGAAAAAAACGGAAGTCCCACAAGACCCAAGCTCGCTTAAAAATTTTACCAAAGAAGTTTGTTATGCAGTTGATGAAAAAGGAAACTACAGCGCCAATTTAAGTACTGGCTGGGAAGTAAAAGCTACTGCCCTTGGTATAACCTGGGATGATATAAACAAACGTGCTGCCGACGCTAAAGAGAAGGCTATTAAAGGAGAGGTTAGCCCGCTGCTTTATTTTATAGAAAGTAAAGTGATGGATTATGCAACGCTGGCAGCTTATACCGGTTTTTGGCAATGGCAAATAAAACGCCATTTAAAACCCAATGTTTTTAATAGCCTGAGCGATAAAAAATTACAGAAATATGCAGATGTTTTTGATGTAACGATAAACAATTTAAAGAAAATGAATCCGTAATGAAAGCTGATTTTAATCATTTACAAGCTGCTCATTGCGAAAATGGGGTAACCACAAATTTACTAAGGCACGCCGGTGTAAACCAAATAACAGAGCCACTTGCTTTTGGTATTGGCTCAGGCTTATTTTATATATACATTCCGTTCTTAAAAATTAATAACGGACCTGCTATCGCGTTTCGTAATATGCCTGGCCTTATTTTTAAACGTACCTGTAAAGCATTAAGCATTCCTGTAGTTCGTAAAAAATTCAACTCACCAGAAAAAGCAAAACAATTTTTAGAAGAGCAGTTAAAAGCTAATCAGCCTGTAGGTTGCCAGGTAGGTGTTTATTATTTATCTTACTTTCCTAAAGAATACCGTTTTCATTTTAACGCGCATAATATTATCGTCTATGGAAAAGAAAATGATAATTATTTAATAAGTGATCCGGTAATGGAAAATGTTACCAGCCTTTCTTCTTATGAATTAGAGCGTGTTCGTTTTGCTAAAGGCGCGCTTGCTCCCAAAGGACAAATTTATTATCCCAAAGAAAAAGTAAGTATAACCGAAGAGCAGATACGCCACGCCATCAAAAAAGGAATCAGGAAGAACGCTATACATATGCTTAAAATTCCGGGAAGCATAGCGGGTGTAAAAGGGATTAAATACACAGCGGATAAGATCAAAACCTGGAAAGATAAATTAGGTCTTCATAAAGCAGGTTTGTATTTAGCACAGTTGGTTCGTATGCAGGAAGAAATTGGAACGGGTGGAGGTGGCTTTCGATTTATATATGCGGCTTTTTTGCAGGAAGCCTATTCGTATCATAAAAATGAAACCTTATTAGAAACCTCTAAACTGTTCACACAATCAGGCGATCTGTGGCGCACTGCCGCTATACAAGCCGCCGGAATTTACAAAGGAAGGTTAAGTGCGCAGGCAGATTTTAATACCATGGCAGATCATCTTTATAAAATAGGTGATATTGAAAAAGAAGCTTTTACTTCTCTATTAAAAATTAAGTTGTAACCTGCACGAAACATTGTTTGCTAACTTTGTTATTCAAGGAAAAATTCTTGATAACCTAGTTAAGAAGAATTAATAGAATAGCTAAATTTTATTCTTTTTGTTTGATATTAAATTTAAAATTAATGTATAATTTAAAAAAAATAAAAGAAAACATTTCTAAAAAAAAAGATCTCTGCTCTAAGTTAAAATACCTGACAGAAATATTGCCAATGAGGCTGATAATTTCTGTTGTGGTGGGTATTGCTATAGCCACAGTGTTATCCTTTTTAACCCATTTACTATTACATTGGATAGGTTTATTCCCCCCGTTAAGCAAGCCTATGTTTGATACCAAATTGTTATTGATAACACTTATTTATCACAGCTTATATGCCATAGGCGCCGCATATGTTACTGCAAAAATAGCCGGAAAAAAAGCAAAAAAAGCGGTTTTTATACTTGGCTCTAAAGAAGCTATTATGTGGTTAATAGGTACGTTTATTTTATGGAAGCATACACTAGGTTGGTTTAATATTACTAAAGCGGTTATAGGCATTCCCTTAGCCATTATTGGTGGAAAGATATACGTCCTGCATAAAAAGAGAAAAGAAGAAAATACTGAAAAATTAAATTAACCTTTTCTTTACTTTAGTAACCGAGGGTAATTAATCAAATAGTTTTTTAGATGGATATTGAAAAATTTTTGTGCGGAGTTTCCTTTTCAAGCTTATTTTAACCTCCCCGAAAAATTGGACAGTTTAAAAGTAGAATATTAACTTTAAAAACTGTCAAAAAATGAAAACAACACGATTTACCGAGGCGCAAATAGTTGCGGCCTTAAAAGAATTTGAAGCTGACAAATCTGCCGCTAACATATGCCGAGGTATTGGCATTAATAAACAAACGTTTTACAACTGGAAAAATAAGTATAGTGGTATGGAAACGCAGGACTTGAGAAGGCTTAAAGAACTTGAAGACGAAAATCGAAAATTAAAGCAGATGTATGCTGAACTTGCGATGGATAAAAAATTTCTACTAATTATCCTTTGTTTTGTTTCGTGCCACTCAGATGGATATATTTCAATCTTAGTAGTAAAGTATTTTGTATTGGCGTTTAAATAGCTTCTAATCTCAATAATTCCTGTATCGTTAGCGGATTTAATTTTTCCTTTCCTATCAAACACATAGTTAAATTGTACTTTCATTGCATTAGGTTTTTAATTTTGTTACTTTTTTTGTCCCTCTTTTTAAAAAGTAACAAATAGGTAACAAAAGTTTAGTAAAATATGATTATCTATAATTCTGCAATAGTATGCAGTTTAATCATACCAACACCCCGATAGCCTTGCTGGTGCTTACATTTACTTAATGATGCGTAAAGATGGGGCATAAAAAAAACCACTCGTTTGAGTGGTTTTGTGGAGGCTACCGACCAAAAGTCGAACCGTCTATATTTAGGAATTGAGCGTTTAGTATGCCTAAACCCCTATTTACCATCAATATAAAAAGTATTTTGTAACCAATTTATTTATTTTTGTTTTTTTAAATTTTTGATTTTCAAAATCAAAATTTTTTTTTGCATAGTTGCATAAAGTTAAAATTTATTTAAAATATGTACCTATCATTATTGGGAATTAAAACTTA
>JBBRAG010000022.1:0-47333 GCA_038206945.1 Bacteroidia bacterium
GTCTGGTTTTTCTTTCGGTAAAAGAGGTGCGCTTTGCGTGCTTACTTACAGTTGGGGAGATCATGACGAACAAGCCATTTTTGCCGCTTTTGAAAAACGTGGTGCGCCAAAACCAATTTTGTTGCAAGCCGATGTATCAAACAATGAGGATACAAAAGCCTTATTAGCGCAACTTAAAACGCAAGGAGTTTCTAAAATAGATATTTTTATTAGCAACGTATCCGCAGCTCAGGTAGTAAATAGTTTTGAAGATTATTCTTTAAAAGGATTGAAAAAAAGTATCTCCTACTCTGCCTGGCCTATGGTATCTTATAGCAAAGAAATTTTTGCAGCCTTTGGTCATTATCCAAAATACATTATTGGCGTGTCTTCAACCGGCCCAACCGATTATTCTATTGGATACGATTTTGTTGCCGCATCAAAAACTGTAATGGAAGTATTTGTAAAATACATTAACTACCGTTTGCGTAAGCACGATATTTGTATCAATGCAGTGCGTTCTCGTGCTATTAAAACACAATCTTTAGAAAATACGTTTGGTAAAGATTTAGCAGATTTTGCCAAAAAATATGTACCTGATAATTATTGGATACAGCCTGAAGAATTATCGGAAGCTATTGTGGCTTTATGCTCGGGTTATTGCGATACTATTACAGGGCAAATCATTACCGTTGATAAAGGAACCAGTTTCTTTGATAACCTGATGGAAATTTACACTCGTTCGCAGAAGAATAAACTTAAAACAGTTTAAAAATGGCAGCTAATACCTTAGATGAAAGCTTAGTTAAACACGTGCAAGAAAATTTTTCTGATTACACGTACGATATGTTTATGATGAACATGGGCGCGGATTTAGAAGAAATGGAATTGTTTTCAGAATACGTTGACATCTTAAATGAAAAAAAGATGTACACGTTTGAAGCAGCTCGTAACGGTACACAAGGACCAGAAACAGATTTATTACGTGCTAACGGCGAAACTGTTCACGTAGTAAACTTATCAAGCTATAATTATTTAGGTTTTAGTTATCATCCAGATGTTATTAAAGCGGCGCAAGATGCCGTTGCACAATACGGTTTAGGTGCTTCAAGCTCGCCCGTTATTAGCGGAACGTACTTGGTACATAAACAATTAGAAGAAGCTTTGGTTAAATTTTTTGATTTACCGGGACGTGGGGTTTCTTTATTCACCGCAGGTTACAGCGTTAACTTAGGTGCAATTTCTGCTTTCATTAAACCCGGCCATAAAGTTATTATGGATGCGGCTTCCCACATGTCTATCGTAGAAGGTGCAAAACTTTCGGGTGGAGATATGACTTTCTTCCGTCATAACGATATGGCGCATTTAGAAGAATTATTAAAAGAACAATGCGATGATTTTACACGTGTTTTAATATGTGTAGAAGGTATTTATAGTGGCGATGGCGATTATGGCAATTTAAAAGAAGTAGTTCGTTTAGCTAAGCAATATGGCGCATTTACCTTGGTAGATGAAGCCCACTCAGCTTTAGTAGCCGGTGATAATGGACGTGGCGTATGCGAACAACAAGGTGTTTTAGCTGATGTTGATTTATACGTTATGACTTTCAGTAAAGCCTTTGGCGGAGTTGGTGGTGCTGTATATGCTAAAAAAGAAATTATTCAGTACATGAACTGGTATGCAAGATGCCGTATGTTTTCTTGTGCATTAGATCCTGCTGTTACAGGTGGCATGACCAAAGTTATTCAGTTAGCTAATGGTACGCTTGGTGCTGAAAGAAGAGCGCGTTTAAAATCTAACGCAACCTATTACAGAAGTTTATTACAAGGAAAAGTAAAATTAAGCGAAGGCGATGCTTGGGTGGTTATCGTTCACTTTGGTGCAGAGAAAAAAACCTTAGGTTTAAACGATTTCTTGCAACGTGAAGGCTTAGATACCAGCATTATTCAGTTTCCGGCTGTGCCAAGAAATGAAGCACGCATACGTATGTTTATTACCTCCGAACACACACACGAACAATTGAAAAAAGCAGCTGACATCATTCTTAAAGCAGCAGCAAAATTTGATTTCTTATTAAAGTAAAATGTTATGCCAAACTTGTTTCAGCATCTCTAAAAGATTCCGAAACAAGTTTGGAATGACGAAAAACAAATAATTGAAAAATATGAGTAAAGTAGCATTAATTACAGGCGGTTCATCGGGTTTAGGTTATGCATTAGCCGAAATACTTGGTAAACAAGGTTATTCAATTATAGTGGTTGCCCGCAACCAAGAAAGAATAAACGCAGCCGTTGGCAAATTAAATGCCATGAGCATTTCTGCTAAGGGTATATCTTGCGATATTACTGATGAAGCAGGCTTACAACGCACCTACGACCAACTTAAAGCCGAACATGGCAAAATAGATTACCTTGTTTTAAACGCAGGTGTAGTTACAACTAAACTACTTTCTGATTACACACAAACATCAGAACTTAGAAGAGATTTAGAAATTGATTTATTAGGTACTATTCTTTCTGCACACCGTTTTCTTCCGTTACTTCAATCAGGTTCAAAAGTATTAATGATATCATCAGGTTTTGGTTTGATGGGTGCTGCGGGATATTCTATGTATTGCGCTGCTAAAGCAGGTGTAATTAATTTTGGAGAAAGTTTACGTCGTGAGTTATTAAGCAAAAACATTAATGTTTATACCGCTTGTCCGGGTGATATGGATACCCCTCAGTTTCACGAGGAAGTTAAAAATGCACCGGCTTGGATGAAAAAAGAAACACCTCGCAAACTAATGAAAACAGAAGAGGTTGCAGGTAAAATTATAGCGCAGGCAAACGGACATAAAAAATATTTAATCATCCCTTCGGGTGATGTAAATTTATTAGCTGTTTTAAGCAAAATACTTCCCCGCAAATTCCGCGATTCTTTATTGGATAAAATGTTTCCGAGACCTTAATTATAATTAAACTACATCAAATGAAAAAAATAATTTTAAGCAGCGCATTACTACTGCTTTACAACATAATGTGTGGGCAGCTTGCAGAAGTTGTATCTGCTAAAGAAGGCGGATTAAAGAATACTCCAACTACATCTACGTGTTTTAGAACCGATGCTGGGGATATATTAAGTGGTAAAATAATGAAGAAGACAAGGCCAATAAATTTTATCACCTAACTAAATATACCAGCGATTTAACAATGGCATTTGAATATAAATTGCCCTTGCAAAAATTTAAGATTAGCAATGAAAGTATTGACGCAGTAACTATAAAAGGGGATAAAATTTTTATTACCTCGGTTTTTTATGATGGTAAAAACAATATGCTTAGCCTTTGTGTGTTAGATAAAAACAAAGGCAATGTACAATTTGAAAAAAAAGTAATCAGCTCTTTAGCTAGCGATCCTTTTGGAGTTAATGGGCGTAAATTTGATGTAACTTTTTCTCCCGATGGCAAAAAAATGTTAGTAGTTTCTGCTTTTCAGTGGAATAAAAAGCCACAAGTAGTAAAAGCAGAGGTATATGAAACATCTTCATTAAAAATTATAAATACTATAAACTTGCCCGATACTAGAAATGATATGCTAATAAAAAGTTCTGCATATGGCATAACCAACGAGGCTACTATTTTTTATTTTATACTGCCTGATGCTAAAAAAGAAAAAGATGCGCCGCAAAGAGAAGTTTTGGTAATACACTCAGCAAACTCAACTATTGATAAATATGTAGAACTGCCGATAGAAAATAAATACCTGCAAAACTATCAAACCATTCAAAAAGATAATCAATATGTTTTTACAGGTGCCTTTAGAGATGATTTTTCTAAAAAAGAAAAAAAAGAAAATAAAATAGGTGTCTTTTACATAGTGATTGATTTAGAGAAAGCAAGCCTAGTGACTTCTAATTTTAATTACTATTCGGATGATATACATAAAAAACTTACGTATAAAATAATTGGAGATAAAGATACCAAAGATGCTGGAGAAAAAACATTTAGTTTACTAGGAGTTTTTAAAACAAAAACCGGCTTTTATTTGGTAGAAAACCACGCTTACTCTTTTACCTACTCCTCTAGCCAGGGAAGCAGTACAAACACTTTATCGAGAGAATATATTGTAAGTAAATTTAACGAGTTTGGTAAAGTGGAGTTTTCTAAAATAATTCCAAAATATGGCAAAGAAAATATGTATGGGCAGGATATTGTTTTAAGCAACAATAATTTGTATTTATTTTATGCAGAGCATCCAAAAAATTTAAAAAAATATACGCTTCAAAATTATGATGAAAACGATTACGAAGAAGTACATAACATAACCGGACCTACCGCTGTTTGCGTAAAAATAGATGAAAAAGGGATGCTTTTAAGACAAACGATGTTTCGTAACGAGAAAGATAATTGGTGCTACATACCCGGAACCGGTATAATACTTAATGAAGCAAAAGATATGGCGGTTATGGTTGTAAAGAACAACACCTACACTCTTAATGTATTTAAAATTAAGGGATAATATAAAAAACATAACCCTAAATATGTAAGGTTGTTTAGATAGAATATCACCGCAAATTCTGCGATTATTTATTGGATAAAATGTTTCCGAGACCTTAAAAAAATATTAATTTTTTTACTCTTTTAAAATTACGCTGATTGAAACTGCTTTAAAAAACGTATATCGTTTTCGAAGAACAAACGTATATCGGTAATTTTATATTTAAGCATGGCTATACGCTCTATGCCCATGCCAAAAGCAAAGCCAGTGTATGTTGTAGCATCTATACCACAATTGGTAAGTACCTGTGGGTCTACCATACCGCAACCTAAAATTTCTAACCAACCGCTGTACTTACAAATATTGCAGCCCGCACCTTTACAAATGGTACACGAAATATCTACTTCGGCACTTGGCTCGGTAAAAGGAAAAAAGCTTGGGCGCAAACGTATTTTGGTTTCTGTACCAAAAAAGCGTTGTGCAAAATATAAAATAGTTTGTTTTAAATCGGCAAAAGAAACGTTGGTATCAATATACAAACCTTCTATTTGATGAAACTGGCAATGACTACGAGCAGAAACAGTTTCATTACGATAAACCCTGCCCGGAGAAATGGTACGGATGGGTGGCTTGTTATTTTCCATTACGTGTACCTGTACCGATGAGGTTTGCGTTCGTAACACAATCTCGGGGTTGGTTTGTATGTAAAAAGTATCCTGCATATCGCGTGCAGGGTGGTCTTCAGGCGTGTTTAATGCCGTAAAATTATGCCAGGCATCTACAATTTCTCGTCCTTCACTTAACGTAAAACCAATGTCTTCAAATATTTTGGTGATCTCTTTTTTTACAATATTAATAGGATGTAAAGAGCCCATTTGCGCAACCGGTTGGGCTGGCAAGCTAAGATCTATATCTTTAAAAGAAGTTTGGTCTTGAGATTCAAATTTTTCTTTCAGTTCGTTTATTTTTTCTTGGGCTTTATTTTTTAGTTCGTTCAGTTTTGCGCCAAACTCGCGTTTCATATCAGGTGCAACATTCTTAAAATCATCAAACAAAATGGTTACCTTACCTTTTTTGCTGAGCCACTTAATACGATACTCTTCTACCTGTTCTTTACTTTGCGCGGTAAAATTTTCTATTTCTTTTAATATGCTTTCTATTTTATCTTTCATGTACTTATTGCTCTTATCAAAAATAGAAATTTATTCTTTAATAATTTTTGTTTGATAAATAACTTCATTTCCATTTAAAACACGTACCTGATAAACACCGGCGCAAACGTTTATATTTAAATTGGTAAGTGGGTTAGTTACTTGTTTGGTTAAAATAATTTGTCCTAATTGATTATAAACCATTACAGAAGTATTATCGTTTACCTTCTCTGTTTTAAGCGTTATGTTTCCGTTAGATGGGTTAGGATAAACGCTGATATTTAAATTATTTGTTATTGATTTTTTAATACTCGTAGTTAACGGACAAACATCTATACCCAAAATACCGCTGTTAATTATTGTATGCGTATTGCGCTTGGTTATGGTAGCCGGTGTTTGTGTGATAGTGGGAGCGTTGTTTACTTTAGTTATTGTATTTGCAGTTACCGTAGCAGGATTTGTTTGATGGCAATTATTGCCTTTACCTTGCTCATCTGTCTTTATAAAATAAAAACTACTGTTAGCTACGCCAAAATTATCTGAATATCCTGCCAACGTAAAACCGGCATCTGTTGCCTGAGAAATTGCATACGCCCAATCATTACCGCTTCCGCCAAAGGTTGAATTAAAAATTATATTGCCTAATTTATTTGTTTTTATAAGATAAACATCGCTGGTTCCATTACCAAAACTGTAGGTTGAACCTGCTATAACAAAACCACTATCATTTGTTTGAATAAGGGCTGTGCCTTTATCATAGTTAGAACCGCCAAAAGATCTGGTAAATAAGGTGTCTCCGTTTGCATCTGTTTTAATTAAATAAACATCACTTAAAGCTGCTGTACTATCTGTATTAGTATGGCCGGTAATAGCATAACCGCCGTCGTTTGTTTGCACCACACCAAAAGACCAATCATCTCCGTTTTGTCCGTAAGTTTTACTCCAGTTAATGTTACCGCTGGCATCTGTTTTTAAAACATACACATCGTTTATATTGCCATAAGGGCTAATTCCAAAACTGCTTGTAATGCCCGATACAATATAGCCACCATCAGTTGTTTGTTTAACCGCAAACCCATAATCGCCATGCGCGCCACCATACGTTTTACTCCAGATAAGATTACCGCTTGCATCTGTTTTTAAAAGATAAATATCTGCTTCTCCTGCACCAAAGCTGCTTGTATAGCCTGCCACAATATAACCACCATCGGCTGTTTGTTGCACTGCTTGTGCAAAATCTGATTGGTTTCCGCCATACGATCTTGTCCATAAGGTATCACCAATGGTATTTGTTTTTACTAAATAAACATTATAACTGCCTAAACCCGATGAGCTGTCTATGCCGGCAAAAATATAACCTCCATCTGTGGTTTGTTGCATGGCGTAAGACTCTTCATCGCCAATACCGCCGTAAGTTTTGGTCCATAAAGTATCTCCAACAGCATTTAATTTAACAGCGAGATAATCAAAATCAGTTGCAGAAACCTGGTGCAGGCCAGCCATAATATAGCCACCATCATTTGTTTGCTGTGCTCCAAAGGTGGTTGTATAATCTTTTTCGAATATTTTTTGAAACATGGTTTGACCGTAAGTACTTATACTAATAAGCAGAATAGGTAAAAAAATAGATAGTTGTTTTTTCATAACATGAATTTAGTTTGCAAATTTAAACTAAATATATTGCTAAAAAACACAGAAAATACGTTTTTCTTACAGGAGAAAATTGGGGTTTTGTGATGTAAATGAACCAAATAAAATTAAGAAAACGTTTGAAACCATACAATAATGTTTCTCTAAAAGGTGCAGCCTAACATTGTATTTTATATTTCAAATTTATAAAATATTTTGCAAATCAATTAATTTTAAAGGCCTCATATAGTTTATACGCTAAGCGCTGTTTAAAAGTTTAAAAAAAAGCGGTAATTTATTACCGCCGTAACCATATTTTTGCTTTAAATAACCATTTATGATGAAAAGATCTTTTTATATAAGCATTTTAGCAGCAACTCTATTGTCATCTTGCGTACCGCAACGTAAATTAGAAGAATGTCAGGATAAACAAAAAGCCTGCGAGACAGAGTTAGCAGCTTTAAAAACTACTTCGCAAGCCAATGAGGCAAAAGTTAAAGATTTTACAGAGCAGCTTACCCGAAACACAAAAGATATTGACGGTTTAAAAAGAGATACCAATATTATGGGGACTAACTACCGCATTTTAACGGTTAAATACGACAAACTAAATCAACTTAATGATGAGTTGATGGATAAATTAAATAAGCAATTATCAAGTAGTGAAAAAGATAATGCTAAACTAAGCGGCGATCTGCAAACTACCCAAACCGCCTTATTAAAAAAGCAGGATGAGCTAACTTTATTATCTGCGCAGCTTAATAAACAAAAACAAAGTTTAGATTCTTTATCAACTCAACTACAGTTACGCGAAAAACGTGTGAATGAATTGGAGGCAGTATTAAAGAAAAAAGATCAGGCTGCGGCCGATCTTAAAAAGAAATTAAGCGATGCGCTATATAATTTTGAAAATAAAGGGTTGACCATCACACAAAAAAACGGCAAAATTTATGTAAGTATGGACGAATCTTTATTGTTTGCAAGCGGTAAAACGGCTGTAGAACCTAAAGGCATTGAAGCTTTAAAAAATTTAGCCAAAGTGTTAGATCAAAATCCTGATATTAATATAATGGTGGAAGGCCATACAGATGATGTGCCTATGCACGGCAACGGAGAAATTAAAGATAACTGGGATCTTAGTGTTATGCGCGCTACATCGGTTACAAAAATTATTTTATCAAGCAGCCCGGGTATAGATCCTAAACGTATTAGTGCAGCCGGACGTGGAGATTTTTTTCCTTTAGACCCTGCTAAAACAACCGAAGCTCGCAAAAAAAATAGAAGAACAGAAATCATCTTAACACCTAAGTTAGATGAACTGCTTAAAGTGCTTGACAGTAATTAAAAAAAGTATTACCGAAAAAATAAATAAAAATCATGGGATTTGCAAAAGAATTTAAAGAGTTCGCCATGAAAGGCAACGTAATAGATTTAGCTATTGGCGTTGTAATTGGGGGTGCATTTGGTAAAATAGTTTCATCATTAATTGATGATGTTATTACACCCTTGGTTTTAAAGCCGGCATTAGATGCAGCGCACCTTAGTAATATTGCCGATTTAAAAATTGGAGCCATTAAATACGGAAGTTTTTTGTCAAATTGTATATCGTTTATTATAGTAGCGCTTGTATTATTTTTAATTATAAAAGGAATTAATGCTGCGAAGAAAAAAGAAGAAGCAGCACCGGTAGCTATTGCGGAGATTTCATATACTGATAAATTATTGATAGAAATTAGAGACTCTTTGAAAAAGGAAAATTAATTTAAGCTAATTTTTATTGAAGGGTAATGCTGCGCGTATTATCGGTGTACGTTTTTATAGACAGGGTATAATATTTTTCAGGAAGTAATGGTAACGCAATTTCAGGCCATTCTATAAAACAGTAATTGTTGCTGTAAATATATTCTTCCATACCTAAATCAAAACATTCTTCTATATTTTTTATCCGATACAAATCAAAGTGGTAAATAATTTTGTTGTCGTTTGTTTTATATTCATTCACTACCGAAAAAGTTGGGCTGCTCATAGAATCTATAACGCCTAATTGTTTGCAAATCTCCTTAATGAGCGTTGTTTTACCGACACCCATTTCGCCCTTAAATAAAATAATTTTACTTTCAGTTAGGTTGCTAATAATATCTTTGGCTACATCATCAAGCACATCAACTGTAACTAAGGCAAACGAAAGTTTATTCATTAATTTGTTTCACTCATTAATAAAATTTTATCAAATTCTTTAGCACTTACTTTAGATACAGAAAGGCGAGTTAGTTTTACAATTTCCATATTTTTAAGCTGAGGCTCATTTTTTATTTGTGCTAATGTTACCGGATTTTTTAAAGTTTTATATGGCGCGAAATCTACTCCGTACCAATCACCTTCGGTAGCTGTTTTATCGGGCGTATGCTCTTTAATTACTTTAGCAATGCCAACAATACACAAACCATCATTACTATGATAAAAGAAGGCAAGATCTCCATTTTTCATAGCTTTTAAATTGTTGCGTGCGGCATAATTTCTTACGCCATTCCAAAAAGTTTGCTTGTCTTTTTTAAATTGCTCCCAACTATAAGTGGATGGTTCTGATTTTATAAGCCAGTAATTCATGTTTAAATTTTAAAAAATTAATTCCAAAGTAAATATTTATGTGGGTTAACATCTAATATTTTTATACAAAAATCTGTAACCAAGTATTTTTTTTTATCAGAATTCCAAAAATAGGCTCCTAATTTAGATCCTTTCCATTTATTTATTTCCGTTCCAACATACATTACAGAAAAACCGTATTGAAGAGTATTTTCTTTGGTATAAAAAAATTTAAAATTTTTATTTGTATAAAATAAAGTAGAATCATTTTTTTTAAGTGAAAAATCGAAAGAGAGGTTACCCATTTTATTTTGTGGTTTAAAAACTGAGGAGCATACAATATATTCACCTTCTTTTATATGCAACGAATCAAAATTTGCATATACCATAAATGGAAATTCATTGGTAGAATCAATTAAAATAGCATGACTCTCATTAGTATATTTATCAGGTAATATAAATTTACCAGGGTTAGCAAGCGTGTTTTTTGTTATAATTGTTTCATCATTTATACTATTAGCTTCAATTTTACTAAATAAAAAAATATTCTTTAGGTAACCCTCATCATGTTTAATTAGATATGGAAAATAGAGCTTTGTTGTTTCTAATAAAAAAACGTCTGGATCGGATAAAACAATATATTCTTCCTTTAATGCTCTTATATACCTATTCAATAATGACGCTTTATTAAATATAGAATCAGAAGCCGATAGGTAATTATAATGTTGCTTAAATTCGTCTATATAATGCTTTACAAAAAATAATTCTACCCCGTATATAGCTGTAACGTTATCTGCGCCATACAATTTTTTTGCATTTACAGTTAAGGTTACAGCCGACTTATTGCTTTGTTTTATTCCCAATGTATAATATTGCTTTATAAAAATAGTTTGAATTAATAAAATGATAATTAATGCGATACCCATTATATTAAAAAATTTACCTGGAATAAGCGATAAACCTTTAGCCATAATAATTACAATACATGGCGAAGCCAACAATAAAACCGAAAATTGTAAAATAGGTGCTCTAAGAATAGAATAAAAATAGATAACAGAACAATAAATAATAAAAACTATAAATAGGAAAATTATCTTTTTATCTCTTAAAAAAGAAAAGTTACTCTTTATACCAAAAAATAAAAATAGGGATAAAAGAATATAAACAATTATACCTGTACCAAATAATGTTTTTAAAAAGCTGAAGCCGGCATACCATTTAGGCAGTGGTAACCACCCACCTTGTCCTTCGCCAATGCTATAACCCATTTGTGTTAATGTAACCGGCAATTGAGGTAGGTATAGTAATAATGTAACCAAAGCAGAATAAAATAAATATCTCTTTTGCTTTTTAGCTGAAAAAATAAAACCTAACAAGCCTAATAATAAACCAAAAAGTGCTCCCATGTGATTATTCAATGCTCCCAATAATAAAAACATGACCAAGAAAAAATAATTTTTAAATTTAGTTGAGTTACCAAATACAACTTCAAATAAATAATGTAAATACAAAATAGAAAGTAAAACCCCGGTTGCGTACATGCGAGCATAAGAACTATAAATCAAGAAAATCATTGAACAGCTAACAAGTATAGTAGCTACAACTCCTGTTTTGTAACCAAACCATTTGTGAGAAAAGCGGAAGATATAATAGCAGGATAAAAATCCGCAAATTAAAAATGGCAATTTAACCCAAGTTTCAGAACTGCCACCTATTTTTATCCAATAAAACAAGAATACTTGTATTAAAGCAGGGTGGGCATCTATCAGTACGCCTTTATTTATAAGATCATTAAAATTAGTAAATCGCGTTCTGTCAAGTGCACTTAACTCATCAAAAGAAAATTCATAATCAAATAAAGGGATAAATCTTAACAAAAACGCAATTATTAACACCAATATAATAAGCCAATTATTTTTTAATTGGTTCATATTAATGTAAAATTTTAAATACCATTTCCTTCAACAGGTCGCCATCTTCTACACTTACATTATCAACCCCTTTAGATCTGGCATCGCATTCGTGCAGGTAACCAAAAATATTTTTTAGTTTGGCTGTATTATAATTACGAGCAGCGCGTTCATAGCCTTCTATAAAAAATGGATTCATGCCTAAAGCGCTTGCAACGCTGCCCCTGCTTTTATCAGGTACAAAATGATACAACAATACCTTTTGAAAATAATTATACAAAGAAGCATTGGTCATTATTAACGGATTTTCTTTTGGATTTGCAGCAAAGTATTGAACGATTCGGTTTGTTTTAAGAACATCTTTTTTAGAAAGCGCATCCTGTAATTCAAACACATTAAAATCTTTACTAATACCAATATTTTGCTGGATGTGATCTATAGAAATTTCACTGTGCTCGGGTAAATTAATGCAAAGCTTTCCAATTTCATTTGCAATTTTAGAAAGATCATTACCTAAATATTCTGCTAATAAAATGGCCGCTTTTGGATTGATGCTTAATTTTTTATCTTTTAAATAACCGCTTATCCAATCAGGAATTTTATTATCATACAATTTTTTAGATTCAAACAATACCGCTTTTTTAGCAACAGCTTTAGAGAGTGCTGAACGTGCATCTAATTTTTTATATTTAAAACAAAACACCAAAATGCTTGCCGGTTGCGGATTATCAAGATAGGCAATCAACGGGTTTTTATCGGATGAAGACTTTTTTTCTTTTGTTTCATCGCCCTCACCGGTAGATTTTGAAAGTTCTTTTAAAGTTTGCGCTTCTTTTACAATAATAACTTGCCGTTCTCCCATCATAGGAAAACCTTTGGCCAGGCTTACAATACTTGCCAAATCGGTATCTCTACCATAAAGAATTGTTTGGTTAAAGCCTTTCTCGGTTTCATCCAATACATGATGTTCTATGTAATTACATATCTCATCAATAAAATAAGATTCTTCGCCATGCAAAAAATAGACTGGTTTGTATATCTGTCTTTTAAGATCGAGGAGTATGTCTTTAAAATCGGCCATTATGCTAATTTGTAAAAATAATTATTTACCGCAGAGTTGGCGTAAAAAGTTATCGTACAACATCAACATATATACCGTACCCTTTACTCAAAATACTCTTTCATTTTCTCGAAAAAGGTTTTGTTGTTTTTGCCCGGGTTTGGATGAAAGTTTTTTGATTCTTTTAATTTTTCAATTACCTTTTTTTCTTCGGCACTAAGATGCTGAGGTGTCCAAACGTTAATGTTTACCAATAAATCTCCTTTGTGGTAAGAGTTTACGTCTGGCAAACCTTTGCCTTTTAGGCGCAATACCTTACCACTTTGTGTACCGGCATCTATTTTAATTTTTGCTTTACCATCAACCGTTGGTATCTCTACCGAAATACCTAAAGCAGCATCGGCAAAATTTACATAACATTCGTAAAATAAATTATGCCCATCTCGTTTAAGTTCTGCGTGTTCTTCTTCTTCAATAACAACAATTAAATCGCCGTTAATACCACCACGCTGTGCCGCGTTGCCTTTGCCACTAACCGAAAGTTGCATGCCGTCTGCCACGCCTGCCGGTATATTTAACGTAATAACTTCTTCGCCACGCACAATGCCATCTCCATGACAAGTATGGCATTTGTCTTTAATGGTAGAACCTTGTCCGCCGCAAGAAGAACAGGTTGTTTGTGTTTGCATAGCCCCCAAAATAGTTTGGCGCACTTGTGTTTGCACGCCGCTGCCATGGCAGGTTTTGCAGGTTTCTACTGCACCGCCTTTTGCACCGCTGCCTTTACAGGTATTGCAAGAAATATATTTACTGACTTTAATTTTCTTTTCTGCCCCATTAGCAATTTCTTGCAGGGTAAGTTTTACTTTTACACGCAAGTTGGTACCTCGGTTTACCCGGCGACCACCTCCGCCGCGTGAAGAGCCACCACCAAAACCACCGCCGCCACCAAAAATATCGCCAAACTGAGAGAATATGTCATCCATATTCATGCCGCCGCCATAATGGCCGCCGCCACCGCTAGCAGCTGATGATGCGTTAGCTGCGTGTCCGTATTGATTATAGCGCTGGCGTTTTTCGGGGCTACCTAAAACTTCGTAGGCTTCGGCAGCTTCTTTAAACTTATCTTCTGCCGTTTTATCGTTTGGGTTTTTATCAGGATGGTGTTTTATAGCCAGCTTGCGATATGCTTTTTTAATTTCATCATCGCTTGCACTTTTGCTAATACCAAGTATTTCGTAATAATCTCTTTTTGCCATAATTCAATTGTTGATTTATATAGAATTGTTGATTAATTAGTTTAATCTACAATTTATATTTACTCAATCTATAATTCTTTAATTCTATAAATATTAACTACCTACAACTACTTTTGCGTAACGAATAACTTTGCCGTTCATCAAATAACCCTTTTCTACTTCATCTACTACTTTGCCTTTAAGCTCTTTGCTGGGCGCGGGTATGTTGGTAATAGCTTCCATTGTTTCCGGGTCGAAAGTAATACCAATGCTTTGCATAGCTTCGATTCCTTTTAATTTTAAAATGTTTTGTAGTTTATTAAAGATCAATTGTATTCCTTCGTTAATAGGTTTAACATCGCTTATGTTTTCGTTGGCTTTTATACCACGTTCAAAATCATCTACCACGGGTAAAAAAGTTTTTAAAACGTCTTCTCCGGCCGTGCTCATATAATCAACTCGTTCGCGGGCGCTGCGTTTGCGGAAGTTATCGTATTCGGCATATAAACGAAGATATTTATCATTTAGGGCGGCAATTTCGGTTTCTAATTTTTTGAATTCACTTCCTGCCTCAGAGGCTTCTTTGGAAAAATCGGCAGGAGTTTCCTGATTTATGTTATTATCAGCATTATCGGCTGTTTGTTCTTCTGATATTATATCTTTGCTCATAGGTTTACGTTTTAACGGCGCAAAAGTACGTCAAAAATATTGCCAGTAATCTAATTTTGAAATTTTGTCAGTTTTTGGATGGTTTTTACAAAATATGTCGCTTAAAAAACTACTTAAACACTTCTATAAATCCCTTGTCAGATAGATTTGCCCCTAGCATATTTTTAACGGTTATAGTATAAAAATAAACCCCATTATCGACAATTTTTTTTGTATTTATATCAATCCCATTCCAACTATTTTCATTATCTAGATTTTTATAGACAAGTTTACCCCACCTATCGTATATATTAAAATTAAGACTTTGATAGTGGTCTATTTTAAATGAATAAATATCATTTATTCCATCTCCATTAGGTGAAAACACATTTGGCGAGATAAGTGCGCATTGTGCAACTACAATATTAATTGTATCAGAATATTTACAGCCGTATTGATTTAAAACTGTTAAAGTAACCTGTCCTGAATTGAAAACGGTGAAAGAAGAATCGGGTATAGTATCATTCCAAATATAATTTACAAAATGCCCCGGGTAAAGTACTACGGGTGCGCTTGCACAAGTAGTAGTATCGTTTCCTAAATTAAAATTTGGTAAGGGGTTTACGTTTACTTTGGCAGAGTCTTTTCCGGTGCAACCATCAAGTTTTGTAGCACATACATAATAACCACTGTTTGCAGTAACAAGATTAGTAAGTATAGGCACTGATTGATTGGATTGAAAGCCTAAAGGACCTGTCCAGTTTATTGTTGCTAAAGGATCTGTTTGCGCCGTAAGTGTAAGACTGTCTCCTTTACATAAGCTTTGCTGTATATATATGGTTGGTATGGGCGTGGGTTTTAGGATAATTTTCACACTATCTATAATACTTTTACACGCCCCAAGATTTGCCTGAACGTAATATGTTCCGGCATTAGAATTTGTTACATAATTAATTGTATCTATAACATTGGAAGATGAGAAACCTGAAGGACCATTCCAATGATAATTTACATTATTAGTAGTTGATTGTGCTTGTAGAATTAATGATGAACCGCCACATATAGAATCGTTAATAAGCATTATTACAGGCGTATTAACTAAGATTATATTTACGTTTAAAGTTGCCGTGGAACTTGTACAGCCACTTCCGCTGATGTATAAAGAATAGGTGCCTATTGCCGTAGGGCTAACCATATTTATTTGCGGATGTAATAAGGAAGAAGTAAAATTATTAGGCCCACTCCAATGATAAATGGCACCCCCCACCGGGTTTGTATATAAGCGTAAAGTATCTGAAACGCATAAAGATGTATCACCCCAAATAACGGGTAATATAGAGCTTGGTTTAATATACACATTGGCCGTTTGTCTTAAAGAATGGCAGCCGGTATTATCTTTCACGGAAATATAATAGGTTGTATTTTGATTTAAAGTAGGCGTGGTAAAATTAGTTCCGGTATATATAACAGACCCGCTATAGGCTTGTGTGAACCATTCAAAAACATAATTACCACTTTCGGAAGCCTGTAAGTTAGCCGAAGTTCCTATGCAAATGCTATCGTTAGTTGTAAGCGGGGCAGGTGGCGCGTTAGGACTGTATGTTATCTCAATGCTATCTTTAGCCTCACAGCCATTACCATCGGTAGCAATTAATACATAACTACCCGAACTGTATGCTGTTATACTATTTGTTAACGCATGTGAAGGCAACCATAAATAAGAAACCATACCAGTGTTTGCGGTTAATTGAACAGAATCTCCTGGGCAAATGATTGAAGAGCCCGGTATAGATATATGCGCAACCGGTTGCGATACTGTAACAACTATATTACAAGTAGTTGTTATACCACACATGGTTACTTTACATGAATAGGTGCCGCTTTGAGTTACCGTTCTTGTAGTGCCACCACCACTTAAAGGTGGAAGCCATTGAATTAATGTGGTATCATTACTTATTACCTTAAGCGTTATAGATTGCCCGGCACAAACAACAGTTTGCGGTAAGGCTATTAAATAAGGTGTGTTATATTTTTTAATTTCAACCGTATTTGATGTAAGTACGCAGCCACTGCTGTTAGTAGCTACACAATAATAAAAACCGGGTATAGAATCGTAAATAGTTTGTGTGTTAGGCGGTAAAATACCTGTAGGGCCATACCATTGCCACGCTGTTGTACTTGGCCAATTGCAAATCAATTCCACCGAATCATTTGGACAAATTAATCCATTTACAGGTAAAGTATGTACAAGGGGGTTATTTACTGTTTGAACCTGGAAATAAGCATAGTACGTATTATTGCATCTTGTTAAGGTGTCAAGCGCATACGCACTTACCTGATAAGTACTGGCTATATGAACCCATATAGAATCATTAGGAGAAACAGTATAGGTTGTGTTTGCAGATGGTGCAATGGTTACAGTAGCAAGCAGAAGAGTAGAGTCTCCGGGGCAAATAAAGTTATTTCCTGCTAAACTTAAACTTATTTGAGGTTTTGGATTAACGATAATATAAACAGGCTTGTTAAAATAGGAAGTATCTTTTCCGCATGAGCTTGAAAAAATATACATAATATGCAGATTGATCCAGCCGGTAGCTGTTGGACAAATATTTAAAGATAAATTAGAAATACTTGTACAATTTGGGTTTCCAAAAACCTGAGAATTACCCGTTATTACGTTTGTTAATGTGGTAAAACAGTTATAGGGCTGGCCGGTGGGGTTTGAAATACTATCATATATAAAATAATTTAAACAATAGCCCTGACAAACCTTAAGTGTATCTGGCATGTTAGTTTTAGGCTTTAATATTTCTAATGTATCAAATTTTATGTATATATCATTATTATTGCTACAACCATAAGCGTTTACTAATGTAAAAGTATAAGTACTTGTTTGATTTACATTGCAACTTGTGCCTGATGTGGAAATAATACCGGTGCCGGTTGAGCTAATCCATTGAAACGTACAGCCCTGTATATTACCACCTGTTAAAGTAATAGGCCCATGCCCGCAAACACTAATAGAATGTGTTAGTGGGGGTTGATTTATATTTATACCTAAATTATCTGTAATGGTTGGCGGTTGTGGTATAGGATTTATTTTAGCATATACAGTATCTTGTGTATTAAAGCAACCATCAATAGTTGTCATCACACAAGAGTAGTTTGCACTTGTTGTTACATAATGAGATATTGTTGTATCTCCTGTATTCCATACATAATGGTAAGACGGGCCAACAGCACCAATGCTTCCCGTATATGGGTTAGCTGTAATTGAATCAGGACCACACATATTTATGGTATCTAGGCAATTAAAGCTTAAATCATCAATACAACCTTTTACGAAGTTTTGCTGACAACCACCCCAACTCCTATAATAATAATCGTAATAAGCACAGCTGTTATCAACCCCATGCATTATAAAGCAATCACTAAACCCGGCACTTTTTGCACTATGGTAGTATGAATAATAATTATTACAATTTTGCGATGATATCCAACCATTCGTATTAGCACCCGCATAGTCTAAAATACCTATTGGGTAAGAAGAATTTATGGTAAGTACTTTTTGAAAGCTACCGCAAACATACGGTGTAGTGTTGTTTGTAAAAACAATGCCGTGTGCTTTATCATATAATGGACCTCCAAAATTACGCACCCAAACCCTGTTGCCATTTTTATCATATTGAGTAATAAATAGATCATGAAAACCCACGCTGTTAAACATACCCGTGCCACCCGCTAAAACGCTATATCCATCCATTTTACAATCAAATTCGCCAAAAATGCAGGGGTTTTCATTTACATCTAAAGCCACATCTTTAGAAGATACATACGAATTACTGGCATCCTCTTTTCCCCATAAATATGTTCCGGCATTACTATACTTTACCAAAAAAATACGATTGGTATAACTTCCGTTTAAAAAATTATTAGGTGTGCCGTAAAAAATAAGGTTACCTGTATAATCTCCCGTTATATACACATCATTATTGTTATCAACGGCTAAACCATACGCAATGCTATTAGTAGCACCCGCCCTTACAAACCATTGCTCTTGCCCTGCCGAATTATATTTTATAAGAAAAACAGCATTGGTTATTTGGTTGTTATGAGTTTGACCAAAAGTTATAGTATCCGAAAACTGACCGCAAACAAAAATATTTCCATTGGCATCCGTTCCAATATCTATACCACGGTCATCATATTTGGCACTACCCTGTTTTACCCATAAAAAATTTCCTATTCCATCGTACTTGCAGGTAAATACATCCAATGAATATGAGTTGTTTGATGGGTTGATTACACTAGTAAGCACCTGTGTACCAAAAGTTGCCGCACCTTGAAACTCGCCTGTTACAATTACATTACTTGCGTTATCAACCGCAATAGCATACGGATCTTCTGCCATACTACCACCTGCACTTTTTACCCACAAAAAGATGCCGGATGAATTTAGTTTTGCAATAAAAATATCCTGAGAATTGCCAATTGAATTAAGTGTAAAACTCCCAAACTGCGCGCTTCCATAATAATAACCCGTTACATATATATCACCATTTGCATCGCAAGTTACCGCTGTAGCCCTATCGCTGCCTAATCCACCTGCTTTTACAGCCCAAAGAACTTGGCCTTGTGGATCTGTTTTCTGTATCAACACATCATTTGTGCCGGAGCCAGCCGACGTTAAATAAGTTGAGTTAGGAAAAGTTATGGTGTTTGTAAAGTAACCTGCACTTATAATGTTATTGTTATTGTCTTTTGCAATGGCAAGGTTTTCATCTATATTAGAACTACCGGCAGCTTGCAACCAATAATTACTTGTTTGAGCTGAAGAAATTAAAAAATTAAAAAAACATAAAATAAAAAACACTTGTTTTTTCATGTAGGTGATTTAAATAGCTAATATAAAATTATTTTTTGAATTAGCAAAATAGTTAAACAAACCATACTTACTGTTATCTTTGACACATTGGCACTTATTTCTAAAAATAGAATCTCCTCATTAATAAAAATATTTATTGGTATTGCCTGCCTTGGATTTTTTGCCCAACGACTTTACACATCATATTCTGCCGAAAATTTAAGTTCGGTTAAAGAGATATTTATTTTTAAGAACGATTTATGGATAGTACTAACTTTTTTATTGCTATTTTTAAACTGGGGCATAGAGGTTATAAAATGGAAATTAATAACCAAAAGCACAGAAATAATTTCTTTTGCAAAAGCGTGGCAGTCGGTTTGGATGGGAGTTTGTATTGGCAACCTTACCCCAGGCAGAATAGGCGAATTTGCCGGGCGCATTTTATTTTTTAAGCCCGAACATCGAGCAAAAGCTACCACTTTACATTTTATATGTGGCATAACCCAATTGCTTATTACTATACTAATGGGTTGCCTGGGCTTGCTGCTTTTTTCTTCTATGATAGTTAAAGTATATTTTAATACAATACTTATAAGCGAAATTATTTTACTGTTTGTATTTTCTATTTTATTATTCAGAATAAATAAAGTTATTGCTTGGTTAAAAAAGACAAGATTTCTTAAAAAATATAATTTTAATGATCTTGAAATTGAACAAATCATGCTTTTAAAAATGTTAGCACTTTCTGCCTTACGATATGTTGTATTTTTTATGCAATTTTATTTATTACTAACTGCCTGCGGGGTTTCCGGTAATTTTTACCATATAATAGGCGCTATAACTATAACCTATTTATTACTAAGTACTATACCAATGATAAGTTTTATTGAAGTTGCTATACGTGCTTTTGTAGTAGTGCTGTTATTTGGCGGCATGGGTAGTAACGATTGGAAATTATCTATTGCCGCCACCTTGTTGTGGTTGATAAACATTGTTTTGCCGTCTATTATAGGTTATATATTTTTGGTGAGAAATAAATTTACATTTGGTAAAGTTGAAAGATGAACTTGCTGGAAACATCTGTAATAGTTATACTTTTCATCTATACGATCTTGGTAAACGTAAGTATTTTTTGGCTATTATTTTCTAAAAAGGAAGATGCAATAAGTGAGTTCATTCCCACAGAAAAAATAAGTATTATTATTCCATTTAGAAATGAAACTAACAAACTTATAACATGTTTAAAAGGAATTATTGAGCAGGATTACCCAAAAGAATTATTGGAAATTATTTTAGTGGATGATAATTCAGAAGATACTTCAAAACAAGTAGCCAATGATTTTCTTCGTTATAACAACATTCCTTATTTATTGATCGATCTTAAAAAATATAACCTTTGCGGTAAAAAAAATGCCATTGAAACAGCGGTTTCTAAAGCAAGTGGAAGCATTATGGTTACAAGAGATGCCGATACTTTTACCAGCAATCATCTTTGGTTAAATACGCTTGCTTTTCAATTTAAAGAGTGGGATATAGATCTTGTTTTAGGCCCGGTAATCCTTTCAGGTTCATCATTTATTCAAACTTTCCAGCAGCTCGAAAACATGGCGATAACCTGCATCGGCTATGCATTCGCAAAAAATAAATTACCTTTTGTGTGCAGCGGTGCAAATCTCGCGTATAAAAAAGAAAGTTTCTTAAAGGTTAATCCTTACAAAAATAATAAACATATTGCTTCGGGTGATGATATGTTCCTGCTTCAAAGCTTTATTGATGAAGAATTTAAAATTTCTACCACTAAAAATATAAACTCTATTGTTTATAGTAATGCCGAAACTTCTATATCCTCATTTGTGAACCAACGTTTAAGGTGGGCTTCAAAAACTAAAAACCTACACATAAAAACTGCCTGGTTTGTTGGCGCTATATTGTTTTTAACCAATATAATGTTGCTTATTATGATGTTTTCTTGGTTTTTTGGTAGTGTTAATTATAAGTTTTGTCTATTTGCCTTAATATACAAATGCATAATTGAATTATTGTTGTTATTTTTAGGCGGAATTATGTACAAACAAAAATTAAACTTTGCTTTTTACCTGCCGGCGTTTATGGCAAATATTTTTTATGTGCCAGCTATTAGTCTGATATCTGTTGTTGTTAAACCAATTTGGAAAGGGCGTAAACAGGGTGGCTGATAGTAATTACATAAGCAAAGAAAAAGCGCGTTCATTGGCACACATGGCCTGGAGACGCTTTAAACGCAACAAACTTTCTATGAGTGGGTTGTTTGTAATTTCCATTTCTGTTTTTATTTTTATTGCCGGATATTTAATAACACCTGATTCTACGCCTGATTGCAACGACCAAAAACCTGAGTTACAAATTAAACCCCCCGGCTTTAGCGTGCGTATGCTTAAACTTCGTAAAAACGAAGAACCACATCGTGTAAACTGGTTCATGAAAATGATGTTTGGTCAGCAAAGCGATTATACCTATATAACTCTTTATGATTATACCTTCTCTGGCAATGATATTGTGGTAGAAGAATATACTGGCAACGAGCCTAACCGGGGCACAAAAATGCGCTATAATTTGGCGGATGTAGTGTATGATATTAATTCTAACCTTCCTATAAAAAATAATGAGCTTACAGGGATGATAGATTTTTACCAGTTTAGCACTAATCAAAAAATTACCTCTTCTATAACAGATCTACGCACCGAAGTGGAAAAAGATAACATAGTTACCAAAAAATTTATTTTAGGTACCGATAGGCTTGGGAGAGATATGCTAAGCCGCATGTTAATCGGCACTCGCATCTCTTTATCGGTAGGATTTATTGCGGTTGTTATCTCCTTATTTATCGGTGTAATACTTGGTGCTATGGCAGGTTATTTTAGGGGTTGGATAGATGATGTTATTATGTGGGTTATTAACGTAGTTTGGTCCATACCTACCATGCTTTTAGTAATTGCTATTACACTTGTTTTAGGCAAAGGTTTTTGGCAGGTTTTTGTTGCGGTAGGCTTAACAATGTGGGTAGAGGTAGCCCGTATTGTACGTGGCCAAGTTATGAGCCTGCGCGAAAAGGAATTTATAGAAGCCGGCCGTGCCTTAGGGTACAAAAACAAACGTTTAATAACAAAACACGTATTACCTAACGTTATGGGGCCGGTAATTGTAATATCAGCCTCTAACTTTGCTAATGCCATTTTAACTGAAGCGGGTTTAAGCTTTTTAGGTATTGGCGCACAACCCCCTATGGCAAGTTGGGGCAAAATGATTAATGATCATCGTCCGTTTATATTTACTCCAGATGCTTTTTACCTCGCATTTATTCCCGGCATTGCTATTATGCTTTTAGTACTTTCTTTTATGCTGGTAGGCAACGGCCTGCGGGATGCTATTGATTCTAAATCGGTAGAAACATCGCACGTAGTATAATTTCTTACCTTTCACAATTTGGGGAATTACTTTGCCAAATAAACGTTTAATAAGCTGGCATAAAATTACAATACAATAATATTATGAAAAAAATACTATTAATTCTTTCGTCGGTAAGCATTATGTTTACGGCATGTGGTCCATCTGAGGTAGAAAAAGAAGATGCGGAAAAAGCATACGTAGATTCTATTGCCTTAGTTAAACAAGATACACTTGAAAAACAGGAAGTAACAAAAGACTCTGTAATAGCTGTAGTAGAAACAGATCAAAAAGTGTTGAAACAAAAATTAGCCCACTTAAAAGCTGCATGCCAAAAAGAAAATGCCAAATTAGAAGATGTAAAACATCAACATAAATTTTTACGTTCAAAACATAAAAAAGAAGAAGCTATTGAAGAGCAGGCGAAAGTTGTTGAACATTTGCAAAATCAAATTAAGCAGATAGAAAAAGAACTAGCGGTTGAGAAGCGATAAAAAAATCATACGCTAAGTATAATTCTAAAAGTAGTTCCTTTACCAATTTCTGATTGTTTTACAAATATTTTTCCGCTGTGATAATTTTCTATTATTCGCTTACATAAAGATAATCCCATACCCCAGCCCCGTTGCTTGGTAGTATAGCCTGGTTCAAAAACTGTTTTTAATTTGTTATTGACAATTCCTTTACCAGTATCGTTAATATCTATAATAATGGTGTGATTTTGGTTTTTTACATTTACCGTAATTTTTCCTTTACCATCCATTGCATCAATTCCGTTTCGGCAAATATTTTCAATAACCCATTCAAATAAAGGTACGCATAACAAAGCTTCTGTATTATTACTGCTGTTATCTTCCAACACAAATTTTATATTTTTAGAACTTCGTTGTTTTAAATAATCAAGCGCGTGTTCAAGTACCTTAAATGTATTTTCATGGGTTAAAGCAGGCTGAGAACCAATTTTAGAAAAACGATCGGTAATAGTTTGCAGTCTGTCCACATCACGGTTCATTTCATAAATAACAGATGGATCTAAGGTGGTTTCCTTTAAGTATTCAACCCAAGCCATCAG
The DNA here is from genome assembly GCA_038206945.1 of Bacteroidia bacterium. Taxonomy (GTDB): domain Bacteria; phylum Bacteroidota; class Bacteroidia; order B-17B0; family Aurantibacillaceae; genus PALSA-968. The sequence goes on from JBBRAG010000022.1 coordinate 24,039, forward strand.
CGAAGATAGGGGAGTACCCAGTTGATGAGCGGTTTCTTTACTCATACCTACAAAAACCAAATTTTGTTCAGAGTTACGCGCCGTACTAAACAAAGCATAAGCAATTAATAAAAACAAAGCAATAATTAAAAGTTGCACATAAGGAAAATATCTTAACTGCTTCAGCGTAGAAGATTCTTCATAAAAAATGTAGTTTTTAATGCCGTTGCCTAAATTAATTTCAATGGGTGATGCCTGTTCTTTCATGCGCAGTAACCTCGCATTTAATTGATCTGAATTTGCTACCAGTTGAGAATCTATCTTTCCAAAAGCAAGCACATTATGTTTTGTACTATCTGTATAAATTACAGGTACCGATGCGCTGTTTATAGCAACCTCAGATATAAATGATTTTATCAAACTATCAAATACCAGTTTTATTTGATAAAATATTTTTGAATTTTTATAATAAAGATAGTTTTTTTTGCCTGCCGCATATTCGCTTTCTATAGGTTTATATATCTGCCTCATTTCGGCTAACTGCGCAGCTAAGTAAGTAGTGTCTTTCTCTCGGGTAGAATCTAAATTTCTAAAACTTACAATTTTATTTTGGCTATTCGTCATAATAACCGGTACCGTATTATTATCCTGCAATACCCTTAACGAAAACCCCAAATCGGCCACATCTTTGGTAAGTTCTTTGGTAGCTTCGGCATAAAGTTCTACTTTTTTTCGCTCTTCATTTTTAATCTCTGTAAAAAGTTCGCTGGTAGATTTTACCAGGTTAGCCCGTTTTTGCACAGCGCCCGCCCAAAGCTTTATCTTCTCTTTTTCGTCGTTAGAAATTTTATGTACAATTTGCTGCGAGTACCAAAGCGATAGCAATACAATAAGCATAGCGCTTGCTGCAAGCCACCATTTCCATTGTTGTTTTTTCTTATAAATGCTCATTAACGCAAAGATAGTATGTATCCATTATACTGTTATAAACCTAACGTTTTATTATGCTAAAAATTGCTTGGGCGTTTCGGCGCATCGTCATCCTCGTATAATTCAAAAAATTGCTGCGCCGCCGGGCTTTGCGCAGTAAAGCTTTTTGGGTACAAAAAGGCTTTCTTGCTGCAATCCCTAACGCATAGTGGTAGCAAAGTTTATAAAATTAAAGTAACAACGTGTTGTTATTTTAAGCTAAGCGGAGAAATTTATTTGTGATAATTTGTTTTTTTGTGGCAAAAAATCGCGTAATCTGCCATCTGTGGCCAAGTTTTTAGTAGGGCGATTGCTTTTTCAAGATAGTATAAAGCAATTTTGGAAAGAACCTTTTTAAATAAACAATCGCAATTTCTTTTCTGCCTACAAAAATTTCTTGTTTGTTATTTTTAATGGCTAATAATATTTTATTGGCACATTCTTCGGCGGTCATCGCGTTTACATGACTTTCATCCATCTTAGCATGTTTGCTTCCGTTGGCTAATATAGCATTGTTAGATATATTGGTCTGTATCTTTCCAGGGCAAACCATTAAAACATTAATATTATTTTTTTCAATTTCTAATCGTAACGATTCAAAATAGCCGTGCAGCGCATGTTTAGCCGCCGAGTAACTAGACCGTAAATAAAAACCAAATTTGCCGGCAATGCTGCTAACAACCGTAATTTGCCCGCCTTGTTGTTTTATCATAACGGGTAAAACTGCTTTGGCAAGCGCAACTTGGGAAAAATAATTTATCTCAAAAATATTTCTTTCAATGGTTTGGCTAGTTTCAATAGCTTTGGCTCGCTGACTCATGCCGCCATTATTAATTAAAATATCAATTCTGTTAAATTTTTGGATAATTTGCTGTACGTAACTTTCAGCCTGACTTGTATCTGCCAAATTAAACGGAATAAGTAAGTAATTTTCTTTGCTAAGATTTGCTTTCTCTGCTACAGTTTGTAAAGTTTTTTCGTTCCTTGCCGATAAAATAATTTTGGCTTCGTTCTTAGCTAATTCAAAAACCAAAGCCTCTCCAATTCCTGAAGAGGCTCCTGTTATCCAAATTACTTTTCCTTTAAAATAAGTATCAGGCATATAAATTCAGCTCCAACCTACTCGGTAAGTTCTACCACACCTTCTAAAACAGAGTCGTAAAACGCGTTATAAGCTTGTATATATTCTGTTTCGTTTTTATAAGTCAATAATGGTTTACCCGTTTTTTTGGCGTGCTTAACTAAATCTGCGTTTACGTTTTCGCTTCCTAAAATAATACCATCGCTGTAATCAATAGCTAACTTACAAATGTTAGTGTATGTTGGGTCGGCCACTTGTTTTACATCTTTAGTGGTAATGCCATCAAAAGTAAGTTTGCCCGTTACGCTTTTATCTAAAGAGCCTGTAAATTCATCTTGGTCGTATAAAGAAAAAATAACCTTGGTATCGGCAAACATAGGATTATCGTTAAATGCTTTTTTAATAAACAAAGGCATAAAACCTGTAAACCACCCTTGGCAGTGAATAATATCCGGCTGCCACCCAAGTTTTTTAATGGTTTCTATTACGCCGCGAACAAAGAAAATAGCACGTTCATCATTATCATCAAATTGTTTGCCTTTTTCGTCTTTTAAAACGTGTTTACGGCTAAAAAAATCATCGTTGTCAATAAAATACACCTGCATACGTGCAGATTGTATAGAGGCTACTTTTATAATTAACGGATGATCGCTATCGCTTATAATAAGGTTCATACCGCTTAAACGAATTACTTCATGTAAAGAGTGTCTGCGCTCATTAATGTTGCCATATCTTGGCATAAAAACTCGTATTTCCTTGCCCTTTTCTTGAATGGCTTGTGGCAAATGACGCGAAGTTTTACTAATATGAGTTTCCTCCAGGTACGGGAAAATCTCTTGTGATACGAAAAGAACTTTAGCTTTTTTCTTCATAAATTGTTTTTTATGTTGATGAGTTATACAAAATTAATAAAAAAAAATCCAATTTTCAAAGTCTTATCATAGATTTGTTGATTTTAAGATGATTATTTGCAAAACAATACAAGAATTAAAGCAATCTGAAGAGAAATTAACATCTCAAGGAAGCGATATTGGTTTTGTACCTACCATGGGCGCATTGCATAAAGGACATATTTCTTTAATTGAGCAAAGCAAAAAAATGTGCGATGTAACTGTATGCAGCGTTTTTGTTAATCCAACTCAGTTTAATGATAAGAACGATTTGGTACGTTATCCACGCACGCCCGAAGAAGATATTAAATTATTAGAAGATGCAGGCTGCGATATGCTTTTTATGCCTTTGGTAGAAGAAATTTATCCTGTGCCAGATATACGTATTTTTGATTTTGGCGCAATTGATAAAGTATTGGATGGTGCACATCGTCCGGGGCACTTTAACGGCGTAGGACAAGTTGTTAGTCGCTTATTTGAAATTGTAAAACCCAACAAAGCCTTTTTTGGCTTAAAAGATTATCAGCAGGTATTGGTCATTAAAAAAATGGTTGAGCAATTAAACTTAAATGTAGAAATTGTTGCCTGCGATATTTTACGCGAACCCGATGGTTTAGCCATGAGCAGCCGAAATACATTGTTAAGCGTGGAAGAAAGAAAAGCAGCAGCTTTAATTCCAAAATTAATGCAAGAAGCCAAAACACTAAGCAAAACAACGCCTTTAGCCGAAATAAAAAACAAATTATTGAGCGAAGTAAGTAAGAACCCTTTATTAAAAGCCGATTATATTGAGTTTTGTGACGCAGAAACTTTGAAATCTGTTTCTGATATGACCCTTCGACAAGCGCAGGATGGGCACAAAAAAATAATTTGTTTGGCAGCAATATTTTCGGGTAAAATACGCTTAATAGATAATTTGTTTATAAATTGAGTATTTGTCATTCCGAACTTGTTTCGGAATCTCACAAAAAAAACAGATGCTGAATTGAAAATCGGCGAAGCCAAACGAGTTCAGCATGACATTGTAGAGGTTTATTATATTTGTATCGTTGAGTAAATCTTTCAAAAAAATACTGGTTATACAAACTGCTTTTATTGGCGATGCTATTTTAGCAAGCGCCGCGTTGGAATCTATCAACAAAGCATTTCCGCAAGCTGAGTTGCATGTTTTAGTACGTAACGGTAACGAAACCTTGTTTAAAAACCACCCCTACTTAAAAAAAGTTTGGGTTTGGAATAAGAAAGAAAACAAAATCAAAAATCTTTTTAAAATTATTTTTCAAATAAGAAAAGAAAAATTCGATTGGCTAATTAATCTGCATCGCTTTGCCAGTTCGGGGCTTATAACTGTTTTATCGAATGCAAAAATTACCGCAGGCTTTGATAAAAATCCCTTATCATTTTTATTTACGTATAGAGAAAAACACGTTATTGGCGATGGCTCGCACGAAGTGCAAAGAAATTATCTATTATTAAAAAAGTATATTAAGGGTAATTTTTCTAAACCAAGATTATACCCTTCTGTTACCAATACAGAAAAAGTAAATCACTATACCCAACAAGCTTTTGTTTGTATGGCACCGGCTTCGGTTTGGTTTACCAAGCAATTGCCAAAGCATAAATGGATTGAGCTTTGCAACTTAACAGATTCTAATACTAACATTTATTTATTAGGTGCAAAAGGCGACGAAGTTCTATGCAGCGAAATTAAAAACGCATCCACACATAAAAATATAACCGTGCTTTGTGGTAAATTATTATTGTTAGATTCTTGTGCTTTAATGGCAAAAGCACAAATGAATTACGTAAACGATTCTGCTCCTTTGCATTTGGCATCAGCTGTAAATGGAAATGTTACGGCTTATTTTTGCAGCACCGTAAAAGAGTTTGGTTTTTATCCGCTATCAGATAATTCAAAAACAATTGAGGCGTTTCCTGCGCCACCTTGCAGGCCTTGTGGTTTACATGGTTATATGGCTTGTCCGTTAGGGCATTTTAAATGTGGAAATGATATTAAGATTGAAGTTTAATAAAGCTCCTTAGCTTTTTATAAATATTTAAAAAAGATTAGGTTCTTGATTTGAATAAACTACCCTTACAATAAATATTTCAAAAGGTTCTATTTTATAAGAAACTCGTATGCTACTGTTATTAAAAACGCGATGAGTACCATCGTTGTTCTCTCTTAATTCATCTTCTCTAAACATTTTTGGATTAGATGAAATTGTTTTAATAATGTTGTTTATTCTTGTTTATTCTTGTTTTTACGCGTTTTGCGTTAGTTGGAGATTGAAGTTTTATGTAGTTCAAGTTATCAATAAAATCATGGATGGCTTTTGTACTCCACCTAATTTGCAGAATTACTCTTTTTCCCATGTAGCTAATAAAATATCGGCTTGCTGTTGTGTAAAATATTTTCCGTTTTTTATTTCAACTACTGCTTCGTCAATTTCTTTATTGTATTTTTCTTTTGCCTTGTTTGTAGAAAAAACTAAATCTTTAATTCTTTCTATAACCTTATTATCATGTGTTGTTAAAACCAATTTGGCAATTTCTTTTCTTTCGGCTACGGTAATCATGGCTTTATTGTTTTACACAAATTTACTAAAAAAAGTCTAAGTATATTATCTAACAGTACCCCTTAATTTTATAAACAAGCCAACCCATTATTTCGTGTAATAGCAAAGTGCTTTCATCAAGCGTGCCGGGGTTTGGTATAAATAAAAAATCTAAGTCGTATTTACGCGGCCCGCTATACCTATCGGTTGGGTAAACAACAATGTTTTTAATACCTGCTTTATTAAAGCAACCAATGGCACGCCTTAAATGAAAAGCAGATGTAACAAATAAGGCAGTATCTTTTATGTGCAAACTATCCATTAAATGTTTTGTAAACAATGCGTTCTCTCTTGTATTGCGAGATTCATTTTCAATAATAATACTACTATCTGCAAAACCAATTTTTGATAAATAATTTTTTAAAATGGCAGATTCTTTTTCTTCCGGACGATCAATACTACCCGAACCGCCAGTAATAATTATTTTCTTTATTTGTTTGTTGCCCATTAATGGCAAAACCTGAAAAAGTCTGTCGGCACTGCGCAAAAATTGTGGCTTATCTTGCCGTGCATCATACCAGCTCATGCCGCCTAATATAATGGCATATTCATACTTTTGCGTTGGTTTTAAATCGGGTGTGGTAATTTCCCAATGGCGCATGGCCTCATCAACCAAAAACGGGTTAGAGAAAATATATAATATAAGTATGGCCGCAATAATTATCTTTTTTTTACGAATTTTATCTTTCGCAAAAATGGCTACTATAAATAAAGCAAACACCCATGTTAGCGGACTAATTAAAAAAGCGAGTATCTTAGAGAAAATAAAAAACACGCGTAAAAATAAGTAATTAGATGAATTTAAAAATTTTTATAAAATTATTTTGTAGTCTTCTTACAATTGCATGTTTTGTCTGGCTATTAAATTATGCCGACCTTGCTTTATACTTAACCAAAGTTTCTTACGGACAAATAAACATACTTTTAAATACAAAAAAAATTGCTGATGTTTTAAAAGATAGCCGTATAAGCAAAGAAGAAAGACAAAAACTTTTATTAGTAGATGAAATAAAAAAATATTCGGTAGATAGTTTAGGTTATAAACCAACCAAAAACTTTACAACCTATTTCGATCAACACAACCAGCCAATTTTATGGGTGGTTACAGCTTGCAAACCTTTTAGTTTCAACGCTTATGTATGGAATTTTCCTATAGTAGGTAAAGTTTCTTACAAAGGTTTTTTTAATAGAAATGCTGTTCAAAAAGAATATTTAAAAATATATAGGCAAGGTTATGATGCCGATATATCTGAAGTAAGTGCCTGGAGCACCCTTGGTTGGTTGCCCGATCCTGTATTATCTTCTATGTTTGGCAAAACAAAAGGGCGCATGGCAAATTTATTTTTTCATGAATTGTTTCATGCAACCTATTACGCCAAAAGCAGTGTAGATGTTAATGAGAATCTTGCCAACTTTATGGCAGGAAAAGCAACGCTTAAATTCTTAAAGAATGATACGGCTGAACTACATAAATTTTTAAAAACAAAGCAGGACGATTCAACTTATAACCATTTTATTTTAAAAGGATTTGAAGCTTTAAAATCCTTGTATGTCTCAACCGAAAATAAAGATAGTCTTACTCGTTTTAAACAGAAAGAAGAAATGCTTAATAAAATATATAAGGGAAGTTTCCATTTAAACCTGTATTATCCGGCTCGCTTTAGAGAATATAGTAAGCAAATTTTAATTGCAAAGAACTGCTTTTTTATGGATGCACATCGATACGACGGTTTGTATGATTCTATAAATCAGGTTTTTAACAAAAAATATGGCGGAGATTTGAAACAAATGATTGAAGCACTTAAGGCCGAGTGAAAAGAATACTTTAGAGCAAATAAAATAAATGAACGTGCGAAAAAAATAAAAAATATGTATCTTTAAAAATTGGTTTAATTTTTGATAGGTAACAAAAAATAAAATTTATGAAAAAAATAATTTCTACTTTAATCATTATAACAGCGCTTGTAAGCTCTACTGTAAAGGCACAAGATTATGAAATTAAAATATCCATTAAAGGAATTAAAGATTCTGCCTGCTATTTGTTACGCTATAAGTGGGAGAATTATCAATCTATTGTAGATACAGGCGTGGTAAAAAAAGGTGTTTTTACGTTTAAAGGTAAAAAGCCTTTAGAAAAAGGTATTTACAGTATTTTATATAAGCGCAATGGTAATAATTTTATCTATTTTGATCTTCCAATAGCCGGTGTACAAAAATTCTCTATCACTACAGATACTACCGAGATTTATAAAAATATGAAAGTAGTAGGCTCGCCTCTAAACGAAGATTTTAGGCAGTTTGTATTATTTATGTCGAGCCATTATAAAGATGCGTATGATTTTGAAAAAGATGTATTAAAACGTAAAGATACTGATTCTACGAAGCTGATTATTGCGAATAAGACCAAGCATTTTGAAGAAATAAAAAAATACCAAAAAGATTATGTAGCTCAAAATCCTAACAACTATTTAAGTACCGTTATCCGTTTACAAACTGATATAGAAATGCCTCCTATACCAAAAGCTTCTAACGGCAGAAAAGATTCTACCTGGGAATATAATTATTACGTTGCGCATTATTGGGATGGCATTCCTTTAAATGATATTGGTACAGTTAATACCAACAAACTTTTTTACAATAAATTAAAAACCTATTACGAAAAAGTATTAACCCCCGCACCAGATTCACTAATAAAATATGCAGATTGGTTGGTTAAACAAACCAGCGATAATAAAGAAATGTTCAAATTTATTGTCTATTACATTACTTATACCAGCGAATCTTCTAAAATTATGGGGCATGATGCAGTATTTGTACACATGATAAATAAATATTACCGCACCAATAAAGCCTTTTGGATGGATGAAAAACAAAATCAAAAAATCATAGAACGTGGCGATATTTTAGAGCCGCTTTTACTTGGCAATAAAGCACCCGAAATGAATATGATAGATACCACAGGCGCTAAATTTATTGGTAAATTAGGGATAGATACCATAACCAGCAGCGAGCGTTTAACCCAGGTTTATACCGATAATTACGTAGCCTTACAAAAACTTTTTGTGCCACTAAGCCATATTAAAGCAGATTATACCGTAGTTGTTTTTTGGGATGTAGATTGCGGCCATTGCCAAAAAGAAATTCCTAAATTAAAAGAGCTTTACGACAAAATGAAAAAAGAAGGTAAGAGTATGGAAGTTTATAGCGTTTATACTCATTTTGAAGTCGAAAAGTGGAAAAAATTCATTCGTGATAATAAGCTAAACTGGATAAATGTTTACAACGGCGTTCACTTAATAGACCTTAAAACAAAGTTTGATATTTACAGTACGCCTGTAATTTACCTTTTAGATAAAAATAAAATCATCAAGGCAAAACGTATTGGTGTAGAGCAGATCCAAGGCATTATAGATAACCTTACCCATACAAAATCGTAAATATTAATTGCATACTAAACTTGTTTCGGCATCTGTGTAATTAATTTTTTTTTGGCGTTCCGCTGGTTACAGCGGCGGGCTTTATAAGCAAAGCTTTTACCTGTTTAGCTCATCGTTTTTGTTTTTTTTATTTGCTTCGCAGAATGCTAAAAAAGCATTTCGCAAAAGGCTTTCATTATCAATCCCTAACGCAAACCTTACTCCCTGTTTTTAGAATCTATTGTAATAGTAACAGGACCATCATTAACCAAAGCAACCTGCATATCTGCCCCAAACACACCCGTCTTAACAGCTTTTTCCAGTAAGTTGTTTAATGTATTAATAAATATTTCATATAAAGGTATAGCAATTTCAGGCTTGGCAGATCTTATAAAAGAAGGCCGGTTTCCTTTTTTAATAGAAGCAAATAGTGTAAATTGACTAACCACTAAAACATCTCCTAAAACATCTTTAACACTCAAATTCATTTTACCTTCCGCATCAGCAAATATGCGCAGCTCAGTAATTTTTTTGCAAAGCCATTCAATATCTTCTTGTATATCTGCTTCTTCCATGCCAACTAAAATCAACAATCCTTTTTCTATTTCAGAAAAAACAGTATCATCCATAGTAACACTTGCAGTAAGCACTCTTTGTAAAACAACCCGCATAAAACAAATTTAATTTGTAAATTTACATAACAAACACATGCGCAAAACAAACCTGCATAAAGCTTTAGAGAAACAAGGTAATCAAGTATCTCAACAAGATATGCTGTTGCAACAAGCGCAACGCATATTAGTGCAAAGTCGCTTATCCGAAAAAAATGTTTTAGATAATTTAAAATTTTATAATAAATCTTTTCAATTTTTAGATGACGATGACATTGAAAAAGACCGCACTTTTTCGCCTTTTCAAATAAAAAAACTTTGCAAAAAACTGCGGTTAAAATTTTTGCCTTCTCAAACTTCTCCCGCCGAAATGCCTTACGAAGCAATACTAAAAATTAAAGATCTTAATACGTACTATAGAAAAGATATTAAGCATTTTAAAATTGTAAGCACGGCCAATTTTTTTACTGAAAAGAGTAGGGGAGACCAAGCCATGCTTTTTTCACAAACCTTACACGGCCATTATTATCTTATACACAGTTGGGGTAAGCCACTTTCTAAATGGCGCAGCCTTAAATTATATCCGTTTCGTAATTTTGAAAGTCTGTTGGGCTGTCTTTTAATTTTTAGTCTTGCCGAGGCTTTGTTACTGCCGTCCAACTTAATAAGTACAGATAAACGTGGAGATTATTTTAGCCTTTACCGTATAGCCTGCATTCTTCATTTATTGATACTTAATGCAGGTTTTACCATATTTGGATTATTTTCTTTCCATTTTAGCTTTTCTGAAAATAAATATGATACCCTTGATAAAAGTCGTCGATAATTCTTTTTAGAATTTGTTAATTATGTTATTTTTTTTTCATATCTTTCGTAAAAAATATATGAAAAAAATAATTACAACTTTTGCCTGCCTGCTATTAATTACGCAGGGTTTATTTGCGACTAAACATATTATTACCACCAGTGGTAATAGTTATAGTCCCGCAACAACTACTGCCGCTATGGGAGATACCATCTCTATTGTAGGGAGTAATACTCATCCACTGGTTCAGGTAGATCAAACCGATTGGAATGCCAATAATCCAAACCCAATGGCGGGCGGTTGGGGCACAAAAACCAGCACTTACACATTTACTATTTCATCGACCGTTACAATTTATTTTGGCTGCGCTAACCACATGGCAAGCATGCAGATGAAAGGACAGATTAATGTAAATACAACAGGTATAAAACAAGTAATTGCAAACAGCAACAAAGCTGTTTTGTTTCCTAACCCGGCGGTTAACGGCGAGTTTACCGTTAAAATGGAAAATGCAACTGCCAACGGAAAAGTAAATATCTATAACATAGAAGGAAAGTTGGTAGAAACACATACACTTACAAATGGTTTATCAGAAATTAAAACAAAGTTACCTATAGGCGAATATTTTTACGAAATTAGCAATAGCCAAAAAGAAGTAATGCGTGAGAAGTTTTTGATCACCAATAAATAGGATTTACTTTTATATAATAAGAGAGCTTACCAAAGGGTAGGCTCTTTTAGTTTATGAGCTAACTAATATATGATACATGCTATCTTTTACTTTGCAAGCATCTTAGCCACATATTTACCTATAATATCAAATTCTAAATTTATGGTTGTATTTACATCTATGTTTTTAAAATTTGTAAAGTTGTAGGTGTAAGGAATAATGCTAACAGAAAAATTATCCTCGTTAGAATTTACCACTGTTAAACTTACACCATTAATAGTAATACTTCCTTTCTCTACCGTAATATTATTATTGGTTGCCTTGTATTTAAAGGTAAACATCCAACTTCCGTTAAAGTTTTTACGCACGGTACAAATTGCCGTTTGATCTACATGGCCTTGCACCATATGCCCGTCGAACCTGCCGTTAGCGGGCATGCAGCGTTCTAAATTAACTTCATCTCCAATTATAAGTTGAGATAAATTTGTTTTATCAAGCGTTTCTTTAATGGCTGTTACTTTATACACATTACCGGCAATGCCAACTACGGTTAAGCATACGCCGTTGTGCGCTAGGCTTTGGTCTATTCGTAACTCATGGGTAAACGGAGAATAACAATAAATGTTTAAATTATCTTGTTCAATCTCTAATTTTTCTACTTTGCCTAGGGCTTCAATAATTCCTGTAAACATTTTGTAAAGATAATTTATTTGGGCTTTCTTTCTTTAAGATAGGTAAGTAAAACAGGTATGCTGGTTACAACAATTAAACCTATTACTATATAACCTAAATAATCTTTTGTCTGCGGAAATTTAGCCCCTAAAAAATAACCGATGCCCGCTACAGAACCTATCCAGCAAAAAGCACCTGCAATATTATACAGCATAAATTTTTTAAAATCTACTTTTATTACACCAGCTAGTATAGGCGCAAACGTGCGAATGACTGGTAAAAATCTTCCTACAAAAAGTGTTTTGCCACCATGCTTATTATAGAAGCTTTGTGTAGTTTCCAAATGTTTTTTCTTAAAGAGAAAACTATCTTTTTTTTTATATAAGCTTTTGCCAACTTTTCTTCCAAACAAATAACCTGCTGTATTGCCAATAATAGCGGCAAGGCTCATATATAAAATAAGTGCTATTATATTAACATGTAAGGTAGCTTGATTTGTAGCGCATAACAAGCCGCTTATAAAAACCAAACTATCTCCAGGTAAGAAGAAACCAATAAATAAACCTGTTTCTGCAAAAATTACAAAAAGTAATAAAGGCAATCCAAGTTTTATTATCGATTCGGGGTTGGTTAGATCTTTAAGGAAATGGAAAATCTCAGTCATAGTATTGATTGAAAATTAAGAGTTATTATAAGCAACATTTGCCTTACGCACGCTTCCATGTTTAAGTAATAATTTTTCGGCAGAAGAATAATCAATATTTAATTCTTTCATCAGCATATTAGTACCACGTTTAACTAATTTGTTGTTACTTAATTGCATATCAACCATTTTGTTGCCTTTAATTTTGCCAAGCTTAATCATAACAGCAGTAGAAATCATATTAAGCGTTAGTTTTTGTGCGGTACCGGCTTTCATGCGTGTACTGCCGGTAACAAACTCGGCGCCACTAATAACTTCAATAGGATACTTGGCAGTTTTTGCCAACACACTGTTTGCATTACAAACAATGCAACCGGTAGCAATTTTTTTTACGTTGCAGGCTTTTAATGCGCCAATAACATAAGGCGTACTGCCCGATGCGGCAATGCCTACAACAACATCTTTGGTAGTAATTTTATAGGCTTGAAGATCTTTCCAGCCTTGGGTTTCATCATCTTCGGCAAACTCAACAGCTTTGCGTATAGCGGTATCTCCACCGGCAATAATACCAACCACCATACCTTGTGCAATGCCATACGTAGGCGGGCATTCACTAGCATCTACAATGCCTAAACGGCCGCTGGTGCCTGCGCCCATGTAAAATAAGCGTCCACCTTTTTTCATTTGTGCAATAATTACTTTTACTAATTTTTCTATTTGCGGAATTGCTTTTCCAACAGCAACCGGAACGGTTTTATCTTCTTTATTGATGTTTGTAAGAAGTTGGTTTACGCTCATCTTTTCAAGATGGGTGTATTTTGAATCGCTTTCGGTGGTTTTCATAGATAACAAATATAATATAATAGTAAGTTAATTTTATTGGTTACAGTTTTTAAAACCATGCTTATAAAATTTCATTATATTATTAATCGGTTTCCGTTTTTTTTATAAATTTATTTACTAAATAATTAGGTATGGTATTTAATCTTAGAAACAATAGAGATTTATTTTTGGTAGTATTACTTTTGTTCACCTTAAGTATAATAGAATATTTTATACCTTCGCGGTTAACCTCCGTATCGGCTTATATTATTGGTGCTTTAAGCTTTATTTGTGTGCTTGAAATATGCCAGTATCTTATTAAACCCTTTACTCCTAAAAAAAGCCATAATCTTACTTTCTTTATATTTATAATTGGTTTAGCCCTCTTGATTTTGTGGGCGAGTTGCCTTGATCTTTTAAGCAAAGCTTATGTAATAGGCACATACCTAGGTTTAGTATTAGCCATTATTTTAAAGTTTTTTGGAAGAAAAGAAGTTACAGAATAATTTTTTAAGCCGCCATTAAAGAACCTAAGTTTGCCTTAGATAGCTTTTGATTAGCATAATCTAAAGTAACAGTAAATGTTTTTGGCGGATTTTTTTGTGAAGGAATTTCGAACATTAAATCTAACATAATCGCCTCGCAAATACCTCTTAAACCACGTGCTCCTAATTTATATTCTAATGCTTTGCCAACAATTAGATCGTAAACAGGTTCTTCAAACTGCAAGTCAATTTCATCCATTCTAAACAGACTTTGATATTGTTTGATCAAAGCGTTTTTAGGTTCGGTTAAAATACGACGCAACGTTTTTGCATCTAATGAACTCATATACGTAGTTATGGGTAAACGACCAATCAACTCAGGTATTAAACCAAATGTTTTTAAATCTTGCGGAAGAATGTATTGTAACATATTTCCTCTGTCAACTTCGCTGGCGTTAACTGATGCGCTGAAACCAATAGCTTGTGTGTTCAATCTGCGAGCAATAATTTTTTCGATACCATCAAAAGCACCACCGCAAATAAATAATATATTTTTAGTATTTACCTGTATCATTTTTTGCTCCGGATGTTTGCGTCCGCCTTGTGGTGGAACGTTAACAATAGAACCTTCCAACAATTTTAATAAACCTTGTTGTACGCCTTCTCCCGATACATCTCGCGTAATGGAAGCATTATCTCCTTTGCGAGCAATTTTATCCATCTCGTCAATAAATACAATTCCTCGTTCGGTTGCAGGTACATCAAAATTAGCGGCTTGCAACAAACGACTTAACACACTCTCTACATCTTCGCCCACATAACCTGCTTCGGTAAGCACAGTAGCATCTGCAATGCAAAAAGGTACATTTAATAGTTTAGCAATGGTACGCGCCATTAAGGTTTTACCCGTACCGGTTTCTCCCACTAAAATTATATTAGATTTTTCTATTTCAATTTCTTCTTTTTCAATAACGTGATTTGGATTTGAAATACGTTTAAAGTGGTTATAAACTGCTACACTCATTACTTTTTTGGCTTGATCTTGCCCAATAATATATTCATCCAAATACTTTTTAATAGCATCGGGTTTTAGCATGGTAAGTGTTTGTTTGGCGCTTTCTTTTTGAGATTGCTCGCTTTCGGCAGAAACAATTTTGTACGCTTCTGAAACACAAACTTCGCAAATGTGTGCACTCTGACCGGCAATTAGCATTTTTGCCGCACGTTTATCTCTCCCACAGAAAGAACAAGTAATAATAGTTTTTGCCATTGTAATATTATAAAGTGTAAAGGTAAGTCTAAATTTTAATTATTGTTAAAACTGTTTTTAAAAGCAGTTTTATTATACATGAAAAATTTATGCCAATTTTATTTTGTCGGATTCTTTTTGACTAAATTTTTGTCGAAATAATTTATACTGAGGTTGTAAAAAAGGCGATTAAAAAAAATGTTAAGCTTAACTCGTTTCAGTATCTAACAGATTCCGAAACAAGTTTAGAATAACCACATCATTTTCTTTTATGAACTTCTTCTTAAACCTTAATATGTCCCCAATTTTCACCACTTTTAATACGATAAAGTTGCATTTCGCTAATACCAAATTGTTTAGCAATTATGCTTAAACGAGTTTTACGCTTTGGGTTTAAAATCATTTTTTTAAGGTGAATAACTTGCGTTGTTGTTAATTTCTTCCCATCATTATCTCTATGAAGTTGTTGCAAATTTTTTTGTGCCTGTTTAACAGCCGGGCTTTTTTTGTAATGCAGCAGCATTTCTGCCCTGGTAGCCCATTTTAAATTACTTACCTGGTTGTTTTTTCGGTTAAAATCTAATAGCAAAACATATTCTTGCTCTTCTTTCTTTTCGGGAAGGAAATTTTTGGCAACTATTTTCCTGATAAATAAAACTTTGCCTTTGCCCTTTTTTGTAATATACTTAAATGTTGGGTATCCATCGGCTATGCTGCCTTTTAGCAAGCGCCCGTCTTCTATTTTATCTGTAAAACTTATCAATCTGCCATAATTTGAAACAGCATACTTAAATTTTAAGTGTTTCTTGCTAAGAAACTCTTTCCATTTTTCGCCAACATAAAAGTGTATCATCTTTTTATTTCTAAATTAAAATTTTCGTGCAATAAAACCACCACCCACTAAATCATCTCCATCATACATAACGCACGATTGGCCAGGGGCAACACCGCTAACATGCTCGTGAAACACCACATGCAATTTATCATTTTCTGTATTTATGGTTGCCATTACTCCGGGGTCTTTATAACGAATTTTAGTACGACCCACAAAATCAGTTGGCATGATTTTAAACTTGATCATATTAAAATCGCGCACATATAGTTGTTGTTCAGAAAGATCTTCTTTAGTACCTAACTCAACCGTATTTGTTTCAGGAATAATATTTTTCACGAAGACAGGCTCGCCCAAAGCAATATCTAAGCCCTTACGCTGACCAATGGTATAAAACGGATAACCACGATGGGTACCTACTTTTTCCCCTTTAAAAATAAAATCGCCGCCTTCTACTTTATCTTCTAATTCAGGCAATTTATGTTTTAAGAACGCGCGATAATCGTTATCAGGAATGAAGCAAATATCATAACTCTCTGGTTTATTAGCAAGTTCGGCAAAGCCATAACCTTCGGCCATTTTACGAATTTCGGGTTTGGTAAATTTACCCAAAGGAAAAATTGTGCGCGCTAAACTCTCTTGTGTTAAACCCCACAACACATACGATTGATCTTTGTTAGTATCCAAACCCCGAGAAACTACATACCTGTCTTTTTCTTTACGTACCTGCGCATAGTGGCCGGTTGCAATAAACTCGCAATCAAGCATATTGGCACGCTTTAAAAGTGCATCCCACTTAATGTGTGTGTTGCATAAAACGCAAGGGTTTGGCGTTCTTCCGGCTAAATATTCTTCTACAAAATTATCTATAATGGTTGTGCCAAACTCGTTACGTATATCTAAAATATAATGCGGAAAGCCTAAATTAACCGCTACCTGACGAGCATCGTTTATAGAATCTAAACTGCAACAACCGGTTTCTTTGGTGCTACTGCCAGATGATTGATAATCCCATGTTTTCATGGTAATACCAATTACATCATACCCTTGTTCGTGCAGCATCATGGCTGTTACGCTGCTATCAATACCACCACTCATTGCTACCAACACTTTTCCTTTTTTACTCATTTTATTTTTTAGGCGATGTATTATTTGTGGTTGATTTTGGTTGATTATCGGCGGTTTTTTTTTCTTTGGTAGATGATGAATTTTTGCTCTTAAAAAATGCTTCGGCTTCCTTCGGGCTTAGTTGTTTGCCATTTTGCCAAACCTCTTTATCTGTTATTTTACCATCCTGCGCTTTGTAAACCCAAACCGCGTTTTTAATTCCTTGTATGTAAAAACCTTGGGCGGCAGCTATACCGTTAGGAAAATACCAACTGCATTTGCCATTATATTCTCCGCCCAGATAAGTACCTTCTGCTTTTAATTTTTTGTCATCATAAAATAATTTAAAAAACCCTTCTTCTTTGCCGTTCTTAAAGGTTTTTTCTTCCGACAAACCGCCGGTTTCGTAAAATATTTTTGAAAGACCATTCTTTTTTCCGTTCAAATAATTTTCGGTGGAAATTAGAACACCTTTTTCATCATAAAAATTCCAGGTAGAATCTTTTTCTTCATTTATATATTTTCCTTTTGCCTGCATTTTACCCGATGTTAAATGATGCATGGTTACATACGCTATCTTGCCATTTTTTCTAAACTCTGTTTTAGTGCGTAAGCTATCCGAATTTTTATAGTAATAATAAAAAACGCCTTGGGGCTTATCATCTTTAAAAGTGCCTTTGTAAATAAGTTTTTGAGAAACCTCATCCTTCTTTTCCCAAACGCCTTGTTTGAAGCCTCTTGCATCGGTGTGATTTTTTGTTTGCGCAACAGATAGACAAGAAATAAGAATTAAGAGATAAGAAAATAAATACTTTTTCATGCTGCAAAGGTAAGGCTTTTAACGCAAAAAGCCCCTGCATTTCTGCAAGGGCTTTCATTATCAACTAAATTTAGTTTAGAAATAAAAATTAGCACGTAAGGTACCAGTTGGACCAAAAAATGAATTTTTATTATCAGTACCAATAACAAAGTTACTTGTTTTAATTGGCCCTTTAACTTCTTGAGTAGAAGCAGAAGTACCTGTGTAAATTTTCTCGGTAGTGTTTTTAGAATACCCATTAGCTGCAATACCAATAGCCCAACCAAATTCTCCACCTAAAGATATTTTAGGCAAGATAAAGTATTCTGCACCAATAAAGCCACGGATACCTACTTGGAAGTTACCGTTAGTTTTAGAGTCTGTTACACGCATAGCAGCAGCACCATTTCCTACAACTACAGGAGAACCGCCGCTAACTGTAGAAAAAACAGTTGAGTTAGGTGTTGCACTGGTACCTGCAACTGTGCCTGTACCTGCAAATGAGTTACCATACGTGTATTTATCATGTGTGCCACCAAAAAACACACCTAATTCAGCACCATAATAACCTTGTAAGCGAGTTTTACCTTTACGTCTTTCAATACCACCTGTTAAGCCAATTCCGGTTGTGCTATGCGTAGCTTTATCAGTTACCATAGGAGCCGCTGTACCAGCAGGAATTGTACCTGGGTTATCTTGCGCTATCATGTTAGAAGTTGAATAAGTTGCAAAACCAAGGTTAACACCTAAACGGATTGCCATTTTTTCATCTAAGAAATATTTACCCATAATTAGGTTTTGATTTCCTAAAAAATTAAAAGTTGGAGCTGTATTATTAGCTGTTTTTCCGAAAAAGTTACCCATATAATCTAAAAACGGGTTAGCGCTTGCGGAAATAGCCCAATCTCCTGCTTCAGGTAAAATAGGCTCACCTTTTTTTGATGTTAAATCTTGTGCAAAAGCTGATGTAACTCCAAAAGCCATTGCTAATGCTAATACTGATTTTTTCATTTTTGTTTTTTTTAGTTTAACTGATTAAGTTATTAGTTTTACAAATGTACAGACTTGTATAAACGAAGTTATTAACAATTTAGATAGTTATTAACGTTTTTTTGTTAATAACCACTTTTGTTTTTAATCATCGGCACAAATTTGTATTTGCCTAATTCGCTCCTTTCAAATAATGTGCCAGATTTTTTAATTATTACATTCATTATTTGTTCAGAGCCCTTTCCAATAGGTATAACCATTATGCCGCCAACAGCCATTTGCTTTAATAATACATCGGGCGGGTAAGGGGCCCCTGCGGTTACAATTATTTTGTCAAATGGCGCATGGCTTGGCAAGCCTTCGTACCCATCTCCATAAAAAAAACGGGTATTATATCCCAGTTTGGGTAACAATACACGGGTTTTTTCATACAGTTTTTGCTGTCGTTCTATGGTATAAACCTTTACGCCCATTTCTAACAATACAGCTGTTTGGTAACCACAACCTGTGCCAATTTCTAACACTTTGTCAGTTTTTGTCAGTTTTAAAAGTTCGGTTTGATAGGCTACTGTGCTGGGATGCGATATGGTTTGACCTTCACCTATAGGAAAAGCCTCATCGTTATACGCAAAGTTTAAAAATGCACTGTCTAAAAAAGCGTGGCGCGGCACTTTATTAATAGCGGCCAGCACATTTTCATCCGTACAGCCCTTAGAACGAAGCAATTCAACTAATTTTTTTCTTTTTCCTTTATGGAGGAAAGTATCAGACCTATCTATCATATAAAAGCAAATCTATTTAAAACTAACATTGCTGTATGAATATCTTTAGGAGTTTACTAACATCCGGTTTTTAATTATGCGGTATGTTTGCTGCAAGGATGATAAAAATCGGCATTTTAGGCGCAGGTCACTTGGGTAAGATTCATATTTCTTTATTGAAAGAAATAAAAGAATTTGAAATTGTAGGTTTTTTTGATTCGGATGCAACTATTGCAGATAAGGTAGAAAAAGAGTTTTCTATAAAGCCGTTTCCTACCTACGAAGACCTTTGCAAAAATTGCGATGCGGTTGATATTGTTTGCCCTACGCCATTTCATTTTGAATACGCCGAACAAGCTATAAAAGCGGGTAAACATGTTTTTATAGAAAAACCGGTAACTATACATCCCGAAGAAACTAAAGTATTGGTGCAACTTTGCCACGAAGCAGGTATAATAGCGCAGGTTGGCCATGTAGAACAATTTAATCCTGCTGTTTTAGCAGCAAAACCATATATAAACAGGCCGCTTTTTATTACTACGCAAAGGTACGCTCTTTATAACCCACGCGGTACAGATGTTTCGGTGGTGTTAGACCTTATGATACATGATATTGACCTGGTGCTAAGCATGGTAAAATCTAACATTAAAAAGATACAGGCAAACGGCACGCCGGTTATTTGCGATGCAGATGATATTGCGCATGCACGTATAGATTTTGATAATGGTACTATTGCCAATTTAAGTGTTAGTCGGGTTGCGATTCATAATAAAAGAAGCCTGGAGATATTTCAAAAGCATAATTTCTTGAGCATAGATATGCTTCAAAAAACAGTTACAAATGCTGAATTAAAAAAAGGCCTTGATATAAAAGATACTGAGCATATTATCGCCTCTCGTCAGGATAAAAATATTGTAAAAACAAATATAGAAGTAAAGCCTGTTAACGCCATAAAACATGAGTTTGAGCTTTTTGCTAAAGCCATAATAAATAAAACTAAGGCTGCCATAACGTTAGATGATGCTTACCTTACCATGCAGACTACCCAGCATATAATAGAGGCTATTGGCGGGAAGTTGTTTCATTAGATAGCAATTATGTTTTCTAACAACAGATTAAAATAGAAAGATCTAAAAAATAAAAAGTTTTACAAAGAAAACCACTTTTCAATAACATCGGCCAGGCGATTGCTGTATCCACCTTCATTATCGTACCAGCCAATAATTTTTACCATGTTGCCCACAACTGCTGTAAATTCAGAATCAAGCACGCAGGAATAAGGATTACCCACAATATCACTTGATACGATTGGGTCGGTGGTATATTCTAAAATACCTTTCAGTTCCTGTTCAGCAGCTCGTTTAAACTCCGCGTTAATTTCTGCAGCTTCCGCGTGTCGTTCTAAAATACAGGTAATATCGGTTAAAGAACCATCTGGCACCGGCACGCGTATGCCGCAACCGCCTACCTTCCCTTCAAGCTCCGGAAAAATCTTTGTAGTTGCTTTTGCAGCCCCTGTTGAGGTTGGCACTATGTTTAAAGCAGCGGCACGTGCACGACGCAAATCTTTATGAGGTGCATCATGCAAACGTTGATCGCCTGTGTAAGAATGCACAGTAGAAATATAAACATCTTCAATGCCCCATTTTAAAAGCACTTTTATCATAGGCGCAGCGCAGTTTGTAGTACAAGATGCGTTGGAAATAACCACATCATCTTTGGTAAGAATACCATCATTAACCCCCATTACAATAGTTTTAATATCGTTGTCTTTTGGCGGAGCTGATAATAAAACTTTTTTGGCACCTGCATCTAAATGTTTTTGAGCAGATTCTTTATCAAGGAAAAAACCCGTACTTTCAACTACTACATCCACATCTAATTCTTTCCACGGTAATTTTGATGGATCTGCACTTGCGGTAATTCGTATTTTTTGATTATTAATAATCATATAATCTCCTTCAATGGCAATGGTACCATTAAATCTTCCATGTACCGAATCGTATTTTAATAAGTGTGCTAAGGTTTTGCTATCGGTTAAATCGTTAATAGCTACTATTTGTATATTGGGACGATTAATAGCAGCACGTAAAAAAACTCTTCCTATTCTGCCAAAACCGTTAATGGCCACTCTAACTTTTTTCATGATATTGTATTTAAGTACAAAGGTGGAAATTTGTTTCAACAAAAAACAAACATTTCATTTAAAAATTCTAAATTCTAAATTCTAAATTCTAAATTTGCCCATGCAATTAAAATATCAAAACAAAGCCAAAGCTATTTTACTATTAGAAGACGGAAAATATTTTGAAGGAAAAGCCGCCGGTGCCATTGGTACTACAACCGGCGAGATTTGTTTTAATACAGGAATGACGGGCTATCAAGAGATCTTTACCGACCCATCTTATTACGGACAGATAGTTGTGATGAACAACACGCACATTGGCAACTATGGCGTTAATGATGTTGATGTAGAAAGTGATGGCATCAAAATTTCGGGTATGGTTTGCAAGAAATTTAATACAGGTTTCTCTCGTCCGGCAGCACAAAAATCATTACACGAATATTTTACCGAAGCAGGTATTGTTAGTATTAGCGATGTGGATACACGCGCCATTGTACGTTACATACGCGATAAAGGCGCTATGAATTGCATTATATCTTCTTCTGTTTCTGATATTGATGAGTTAAAGAAAATACTGGCTAAAGTGCCAAGCATGGCAGGTTTAGAGTTATCATCTAAAGTCAGCACAAAAAAGGTTTACGAGGTTAAAGGTAATAAAGTTACAAAACGTGTTGCTTTGGTAGATTTTGGTGTAAAAAAAAACATTGTGCGTTGTTTGGTTGAGAGAGGTTGTCATGTAAAGGTTTTCCCTATGAAAACTAGATTACAAGAGATGCTTGATTTTAAACCTGATGGTTTTATGTTAAGTAATGGCCCAGGAGATCCATCGGTTATGAAGGATGAGACTTATCTAGTTAAACAAATTGTAGAAACTAAAATTCCTTTGTTTGGCATTTGCTTAGGGCATCAATTGCTTGCACAATCGCAAGGCATTTCTACCTATAAAATGCATAGCGGACATAGAGGGATTAACCATCCCGTAAAAAATCTACTTACAAATAAATGTGAGATCACTTCACAAAACCACGGTTTTAGTGTAAAAGCACAAGATGTTGCCAACAATAAAGAAATAGAAATTACACACGTTAACTTAAACGATGATACTATTGAAGGTATTCGGTTAAAAAGCAAAACTGCCTTTTCTGTTCAATACCACCCAGAGGCTGCTCCCGGTCCGCACGATAGCCGTTATTTATTTGACGATTTTGTTAAGAGTATGAATTAGTTGGGCGTTCCGGTTGATTACACCCGTCGGGCTTTACGCTTATAGTTTTTTGGTTACAAAAAAGCTACCACTTCAATCCCTAACGCATAAAAAAGTATAAAAGTTAAAAGTGTAAAAGTTTTCTTTCGGAATTAAGAGAGAAATCTAATTTTTAATTCCCCAAAAATCTAAAATTTCTCAGTATAATTTTTAGATCGTTTTCTGTTTTATAATCTTTAGCGTAGGCCAAATTTAATTTGTTAGAATATTCTTGGTCATTAATTTTTATGTGCTGATGCGAACATAAAACCGATGTTTTAATACTTGGCAAACGCTTGTCGGCATTGGCTTCGTAACCTACCCAAGTTTTTATACCTAATAAAACCAAAAATAAATTAGCTATAAACTGCAAAGGCTTTTTTTGAAACAGAATAGTAATAGGAAGTAATGTAATAAGCACAGCTGAGGTTGCTATATCTAATATTCTTTTTTTGCGCTTATTGTGTTGTTTTGAAACCGAATTAAAATCAATTACATATAAATCGTCTCCAGCAGTATCAATACTGT
>JBBRAG010000023.1:0-46513 GCA_038206945.1 Bacteroidia bacterium
TTAACAATAACACTAGCCAAAGGTTCGAAACAAATGAATGATTTACTATTTTTGTTAGAATGGTAATCAGAGCTTTCCAGCAATAAAGGCTGTTGGTATCTATCTCTAATTTTGAGATAAATGCCCACTGGAGTAACTAAATCGCCACTTATTTTTTTTGTAAGTGTATGTACATTAATTTTCTTCATTCTTCAATTATATTAAAACAAAAAGCCCGCTGTTTTGTGAACAACGGGCTTTGAAGTTTATATTTGATTTATATAATAATTCTAGCTGTTCACATCATTTGTTGAGAACCACCACCAGCTATTATTTAAGATCTGTTTTTTCATTTGATATTACAAATGTAATTTGTTTTGTCAATTCTCCAAAATTATATGCTTTATTTTATTTTTTGCTGAATAGGCTTTTATGTAGCTTTCATAATCTTTTAAAACCTGCTTATACATTATTTTGGCGCATGGTATAACTTTTTCCAGTTTTTTTGAATTTGCAAATTTAATCAAAGCATCGCCGTTATCTGTATTGTCAAGTCCCGAGCTGCGTAGTTGTGCCCAAGCTACTAAACCGCCCAGTTCTCTTAATAATTTAATGAAATCGGTTTTCTGCTGTTTAAAATCCAGTAGGGTAAAATCATCTTCGTGGTGTTGGTGTTCTTTAAAAATATAACATTCTTTATTTAGAGTAATGGTTGTAAAACCCGCGGGTGCTGTATCGTTCATTCTACGTTGTGCGTGTACCACCATGTGGGCAGGAGTAGTATTTTTTAACTGACGTGCAGCATAAATTTTTTCTAAAGAAGTTTTTTCTGTTTGTTTAATATCAAGTAAGCAATAATCTGGTTTGCCATTACCTTTAACCAATACGCAATATCTATTTAAGCCTAAACTACCTGTGCCAGCTATTCTAAAAGCAGCATCTATAAACTTAAAAAAATCTTTATCTCGATGGTTTTCTTTTACCCAATCATTAACTGCTTTTTCTATTATCTTTTTATCTGAATTTGATAAAGGATAATACCGTTTGAAATCTGTTTTAATATATACTTCTTCTTTTTTTTTCTCTAACCTCTTTTTCAAAAACTTTCTTCTATTGCGGTACTTTAACTGATCAAAAAAAGTTTTAATAATGCCTGTAGCTATCGGCTGCTCTATGCGAGAAGCATGACCCGAAAGAATAGCTTGTTTATACGATTCTAAAAATGAATTACAAATTTTAACTCCTTCTTGTTCGGTAAATTTTAATTCTTCGCACATTAAAAAAACACTGGTACAAAGCTTAACTAAATCTACGGTGCATGGTGCAATGCAGGCTTCATCAAAATCATTAATATCAAAATAGAGTAAGCCGTTACTACCTTTATAACTGCCAAAATTTTCTAAATGCAAGTCAGAGCATGTCCATACAAAAGGCACATTTTTAACTACTTTTTCTTTAACTAAAGATTCATTAAATAAATGGTTGGTGCCTCTAAAAAACCTGTGCGGATTTTCGGCAATGGCTTTATATTTTAAATGGACGAAATTTTTGTTTCGTTTACCATTATATGCAATAATTTTTTTATAGATTGAATCCATATTATTAAAATATGGCTTTAAAAGTAAATAAAAAAGCCGCTTTACCTAGTGAAAGCGGCTATAAAATATAAAAC
This sequence comes from Bacteroidia bacterium, assembly GCA_038206945.1. Classification (GTDB taxonomy): domain Bacteria; phylum Bacteroidota; class Bacteroidia; order B-17B0; family Aurantibacillaceae; genus PALSA-968. The sequence goes on from JBBRAG010000023.1 coordinate 1,652, forward strand.
TATATGTTATTTATTTATAATTATTTTACCGTTATAAGATCTATCGCTAACACCTATTCCCCTCAAATCTCTTTGCCAGCTCTCAAAAAAATACCTACTTTCGCTACATCAAAAAACTGACAAAATGAACTACGATGTTATAGTAATAGGAAGCGGTCCGGGTGGTTATGTAGCTGCCATACGTGCTTCTCAATTAGGTTTAAAAACCGCTATTGTTGAACGCGAAAACCTGGGGGGCATTTGCCTAAACTGGGGTTGCATACCAACCAAAGCCCTTTTAAAAAGCGCACAAGTGTTTGAGTATTTAAACCACGCTAAAGATTATGGTATTAGTGCCAATAACATTAATGCCGATTTCGGTGCCGTTGTAAAACGTAGCCGCGATGTGGCCGATGGCATGAGCAAAGGCATACAATTCTTAATGAAGAAGAACAAGATTGATGTTATTATGGGCACTGCTAAAGTAAAAGCGGGCAAAAAAGTAGAAGTTACCGCAGCCGATAAAGCTGTTACCATATACGATGCAAAACATATTATAGTAGCCGTTGGTGCTCGTAGCCGTGAGTTACCAAACTTACCACAAGACGGTAAAAAAATTATTGGTTATCGCCAAGCTATGAACTTAGCTAAACAACCAAAGAGCTTATTAGTAGTTGGTTCGGGTGCTATAGGTATTGAGTTTGCGTATTTTTACGCAACTATGGGTACTAAAGTTACCGTGGTAGAATTTATGCCAAACATTGTTCCGGTTGAGGACGAAGACGTATCAAAACAATTAGAAAAATCGCTTAAAAAAGTAGGCATCGAAATTATGTTGAACGCTTCGGTAGAAAGTGTAGATACCAAAGGCGATATCAGCAAAGTAAAAATTAAAACGGCTGATGGCGAGAAAATTGTAGAAGCCGAAGTAGTTCTTTCTGCGGTAGGTATTCAAACCAATTTAGAAAACTTAGGTTTAGAAGATGTTGGTATTGCTACCGATAAAGGTAAAATCTTAACCGATAAATTTTACGCTACCAACGTACCGGGCTATTATGCTATTGGCGATTGTGTAGGCGGACAAGCATTGGCACACGTTGCTAGTGCAGAAGGCATTACTTGTGTGGAGAAAATTGCTGGTCATCACCCAGAGCCAATGGATTACAACAACATACCGGGTTGTACGTATTGCCAGCCCGAAATTGCTTCGGTTGGTTATACCGAAAAGAAAGCTAAAGAAGCAGGTTATGAAATTAAAGTAGGTAAGTTTCCTTTCACAGCATCGGGTAAAGCAAAAGCTGCTGGTGCACCCGATGGGTTTGTAAAACTTATTTTTGATGCTAAATACGGCGAAATATTAGGCGCCCACATGATTGGTGCTAACGTAACCGAAATGATTGCAGAGATTGTGGTAGCTCGTAAATTAGAAGCAACCGGACATGAATTAATTAAATCGGTACACCCGCATCCTACAATGAGCGAGGCTATTATGGAAGCTGCTGCGGCTGCTTACGGAGAGGTAATACATCTTTAAACTGTGAAAAATATAAGAAAATTATTTTTGAGTATAAAGTATCAAGTAGTAGGTAATATTACTTGTTACTTGTTACTTGCTACTTGTTGGCTCTCTTCGTGTAATCATACTGAAACAAAAGAAGTTGCTTCTAACCGAATTTTCCCTGAATATCATTACGCTTTAGATTCAATTATTAAAAGCAAAGATGGTATTTTGGGAGGCATTGAATTAGGACAAAGTAAAAGCGCAATTCCTGCAAGTGAAGTAAATCAAGCAATTGAAAAATCGGCTACTCATATTACGTTTGAACAAAAAATAGATTCTATTAGTAAATACAATATTACCTACTCTTTAGAGAGGGATACTATTACCGAGATAGAACTTCAAATTATCTCGCAAAGTACAGAAGAAGGCGATAAAATACTAAACGATTTAAAAAACTATTATCGACTAAAATACACGGCACCTTTTATGGATAAGGGTTATTTTGTATTTAATTGCTTTGATAGCAAAAAGAAAAATTTTACCATAACCCTAACCGATAACAGCGACCCCAATAATTCTATTATTGATATGTCTGTTTACCGCGAGAAATAGTTTTATCACATAAAATTTATCACATGTCAAAAGCATTTTTACAACACTTAAAAACAGAATTAACTGCCATTGAAGAAGCAGGCTTGTTTAAACGCGAACGCATTATTGCATCCGAACAAGGTGCTTCAGTAAAGCTGGCAAATGGACAAGAAGTAATTATTTTTTGTGCAAATAATTACTTGGGTTTATCATCTCATCCAAAAGTTATTGAAGCGGCACACAAAACTTTAGATACACATGGTTATGGAATGTCGAGTGTACGTTTTATCTGCGGCACGCAAGACCTACACAAAACATTAGAAAAAAAGATTGCAGATTTTCTTCATCAAGAAGATACTATTTTATATGCTGCTTGCTTTGATGCCAACGGCGGTGTTTTTGAACCTTTGTTAGGCGAAGAAGATGCTATCATTTCTGACGAGTTAAACCACGCCAGTATTATTGATGGAGTACGTTTATGTAAAGCACAACGCTATCGTTACAAAAATTGCGATATGGCAGATTTGGAAGCACAGTTAATAAAAGCAAAAGATCAACGCTTTCGTTTAATTGTTACCGATGGTGTTTTTAGCATGGATGGTTTTGTTGCGCCTCTTGATAAAATTTGCGACTTAGCCGTTAAATACGATGCAATGGTAATGGTAGATGAAAGTCATGCCACCGGTTTTATTGGTAAGACGGGTAGGGGTACGGTTGAATTAAAAAATGTATTAGATAGAGTTGATATTATTACAGGCACTTTAGGGAAAGCGCTTGGCGGTGCTATGGGTGGCTTTACTACCGGCAAAAAAGAAGTGATAGAATTGCTTCGTCAGCGTTCTCGTCCATATTTGTTTTCAAACTCGTTAGCTCCGCATATTGTTGGCGCATCTATTGCTGTGTTTGATATGCTGAATGAAACAACTACTTTAAGAGATACTTTAGAAAGCAACATTAATTACTTTAAAAAAGGTATTAAAGAAGTTGGCTTAGAATTTAAAAATGGAGATAGCGCCATTGTGCCTATTATGTTATACGATGCTAAACTGGCGCAAACCTTTGCCGAAAAATTATTAGCTGAAGGTATTTATGTTACAGGCTTCTTCTACCCTGTTGTAGCAAAAGGACAAGCACGCATACGTGTGCAAATATCGGCAGCGCACACAATAGCACATTTAGATAAAGCCATTGCGGCCTTTGCTAAAATTGGTAAAGAGCTTGGTGTAATAAAAGAAACGGCTAAGTAGTGTAAAGCTGCTAGAATTTTATCTTTCAATAGTAGGTTTTAATGGTGACTTGGCATCCTTTTTATTTCCTTTTCTTTCTAATAGAAATTCGTAAAGTATAACGTTTATAAGCATTAAAAGCATTCCATAAAAAGTATCTTCTACCGGTATGGTAAACATACGAAGTCCTAAATTATACGTATTGTTATATAGCACAACAGGTTCTTCAATAAAGCTTCCGGTTAAAATTCCGTTTGAAATAAAAAACGGAAGGAGTATGATCAAAAAAGAAATGTAAAAAATAAACATATAGGCAACACGCTTGATTGTTGGTATAGCCAGTAAAAAAGCCAATAAAAGAAATGTTACTGATGTATAAAGTTTTGACAGATTAAGTAATCCAAAAAATGCCAAAGCAGTTAGCAATATAAGAGAGAAAATATGCGTTTTATTGTTGGAAGAAGAAGTTAAGAAAATCTTCATGCAATGATATGTAAATACACAGGCATAAGGAATACAGATAAAAAAAAGTAGCTCTTCTAAAGGAAGGTTAAAAAAATAGAAACCAAGTACGTAATTTTCATTGAAACTCCATACGCCCATGTGCGTAAATAAAATATCCCAGCCAATAAAAAATGTAGCCGTTAACAAACATGGAAAAAAAAAATATTTCCATTGGTTAAAGAATTTAATTTTAGGATGAAAAGATAGTAGGAACGGAAAAATAAGGCAAAGTAAATCAATGGTTATATAGGTAAAATTAGCAGGCATTATTTTTGTTTTTTAGATGCTTCTATAAAATATTTTAAAGGAACCAGAAGCATACCAAAGCATTCTCCTTCTTCTTTACCCAAATGTTTATGATGCATTTTATGTGCTTTGCGTATAGCTCTAAAATAAACGTTATCTGTGCGCGCTAAAAATTTAAAGCGATGATGAATAAACACTTCATGTACTAAAAAATAAGCCATGCCATATAGGGTAATGCCTAAGCCAATAAAAATTAAATAATTTAAATGAGGTATGTAAGTGCCAGTCGAAAAGAGGATCATAGTCATTACAGCAAAAATAATAAAGAAGTAATCGTTCTTTTCAAAGAAAGCATGGTGATTTTTATTGTGGTGATCTTCATGCAGATTCCATAAAAAGCCGTGCATCACAAAACGATGGGTAAGCCAGGTTATGCCTTCCATGGTTAAAAATGTAGCCAGTGTAATTAGAAAAGAAATCATTTTTTAAAATTAACTAAATATTTGTACCTATTTTTCTTTATCATATCATGCGAAAGCTATGCTTAAAATAAGAACCGGCCAATAAACTTAGTTTCCGGTAATTTGGAATGCGAATACGTTCGCGCATGATACGAGAAGAAGGCACGGATTTAATTTTATTAAACAATGTTATATAATACATGTAAGCCACGTACACTCCTAAACGGGCATGAGAAGGTAGTTGTTTAATACCCATTAGTGCTTCTTTAAAATCTTCTTCTATTTCAGATTCAATACGGCGCTTACTACATTCAGTAAATTTATCAAGGTTTACATTTGGAAAATACATACGGCCTAAATTTTTATAATCTTCCTGGATATCACGTAAAAAATTTACTTTTTGAAACGCAGCACCCAATTTACTGGCAGATGGTTTAAGAAGTTGGTAAGATTCTTCATTACCCTTGGTAAAAACACGGAGACACATTAAGCCAACTACTTCGGCAGAACCTAAAATATATTGGCTATAGGAATTTTTAGAATATTCTTTTTTATTAAGATCCATTTCCATGCTGTATAAAAAGCAATCAATTAATTCTTTTTCTATGTGGTATTGATTTACAACCTGCTGAAAACTATTTAAAATAGGGTTTAAGCTTATTTTTCGGTCGATAGCTTTGTAGGTTTCCTGTTTAAATTCTTCTAACAAAACTGATTTATCATAATTATGGAATGAATCTACAATTTCGTCGGCAAAACGTACAAATCCGTAAATACTGTAAATAGGATTATGTAAATTTTTATTTAAACAATATATTCCAAGCGAAAAACTGGTACTATATGTACGTGTGGTTAGCTTGCTCGAAGCCACTGATACTTCATCAAAAAGTTGCTTCATGTTGTATTTTTTTTAAATATTTTGAAACAAGAACGGCCGAAATTTGACCCGATATTAATGCAGGTGGCACACCTGGCCCGGGCACAGTTAACTGCCCTGCATAAAACAGATTATTAATTTTTTTATTTTTTATAGAAGGTTTAAATACAGCTGTTTGTTTTAATGTATTGGCCAAACCATAGCCATTTCCTTTGTAGGCGTTATAATCTTTTATAAAATCATTAATGCAATAACTTTTTTTATAGATTATGTTGTATAAAAAATTATCGCCGCATTCTTTTTCCATTCTTTTAATAAGTACCTTAAAATAACGTTCGCGCGTTTCCTCTGTATCAATTAATCCGGGTGCAACAGGCACAAGAATAAATAAATTTTCCATTCCATCCGGCGCAACACTTGGATCGGTTTTAGAAGGACAGCATACATAGAACAAAGGGTTTGAAGGCCATTGTGGATTCTCATATATTTCTTTAGAATGGACTTCAAAATTTGTATCGAAAAATAAATTATGATGAATAAGTTTTTTTATTTTTTTATTTACACCCACATAAAATATAAGGCAAGAAGGAGCCAAAGTTTTTTTATTCCAATAATCTTCGTTGTAATTTCTATGAGATTCTTCTAATAATTTTTTTTCAACATGGTGATAATCTGCTGATGCTATTACAGCATCTGTAGCAAACATGCCTTTAGAAGTTACTAAATTTGTTGCTTGTTTATTTGAAACTGTTATTTTATTTACCTCACAATCCGGCATAAAGGTTACTCCTAAAGAAGACGCTAACTGCTGCATGCCACTTACAATTTTATACATACCACCCATTGGGTAATACGTGCCCAAGGATAATGCGGCGTAATTCATTAAACTATATAGTGCAGGAATATTTTGTGGCATTGCGCCTAAAAATAAAACAGGAAATTCCATCAACGCTACCAGTCGTTCATCTTTAAAAAAACTGCGTACATAACTCCTTACGGATTTAAATATGTGAGATTGAGCAACACCGCTAAGTACTGCATAGTTTGCATATTCTAACCAAGATAAGGCGGGTTTATGTACAAGCTGTTGCATTCCAATTTTGTATTTAAACTCGCCTTCTGCTAAAAATTTTTTCAGCTTATCAGCACTTCCTTTTTCAATTGACTCGAACACCTGATATAGTTCTTCCACATTTGCAGGAACAGGTAATATATCATTATTTCCAAAAAACAATTGAAACCCTGGATCAAGCTTTATTAATTTATAATAATCATGGGTTGATTTATTAAACTCATTAAAAAATTTCTCAAATATATCCGGCATCCAATACCAACTGGGTCCCATGTCAAACATAAATCCTTGATCATTATAGTAACGGGCGCGTCCACCAATCATCGTGTTTTTTTCATAAACAATAACCTTGTAATTGTCTTTTGCCGCAAAGCAAGCTGCTGATAAACCTGAGAACCCACTTCCTATAACTGATATTTTGGACATTTATTTTGTTTAACTTTTAAGCAAATATATTAAACAAAACTAAATAAGCAAATAAATTAATTATTGCTCTTAGTAAATATAAATTTAAAAAAGGCTAAAGAAATTTTAGTAAGGCAGAAGGAGAGGTTAATAGCTCTATATTTTTATTTGAGTTTGTTAAACTAAGGAGATCAAAATTTCCACCAAAAAGAATAATACTTTTTTTAGTTTTCTTAGACAAGTCTACTAATGTATCTGTAATTTCTTTAGAAGCCTTACGAGCAATATAAAAAGTAAGTAAATGACTGGGATTGGTATTTTTAATTACCTGACCTAAATTTTGTAGAGGAACATTTTGTCCTAAGTAAACTGTTTTATAACCATTAGAGCGAATAATATAATCTGATAAAAGTAGGGCTGTTTCATGCCACTCATCAGCAGGCAAAAACAACAAAAATTTTTTAGTTTTTTTATTTGGTGTGGGAAGGCTATCTATAGCAGAAATTATTTTTTTACGAATGATACAGTTGGCAAAATGTTCTTGTGCAGGGATTACGTTATTAGAACTCCACATCAATCCTGTTTTATTAAGAAAGGGATAAAAAACTTTTAACATAGCATGATACATTCCAAAACGTGTAACCGCAGCTGAAAATGCTTTTTCAAAAGCTGCTTCGTCAAAAAAAAACATAGCTGCAACCAGATCATGAATAAAACCTATACAAATGGTATCATCTCCTGTATGCTTTTGATGATTTTGAATGTGCGTATTAATTTGTTTATCACTTAAAGTTGAGATCTTTGATATTTTGAAACCCTCCGACAACAAGGTAGATACATTTAGTAACTTTCTTGCTTGGTCATCATCATAATATCTTATGTTAGTAGATGTACGATGTGGTTCTATTAGGTTATAACGTTTCTCCCAAACGCGTATAGTATGGGCTTTAATTCCTGTTAAACGTTCAAGATCTGCTATTTGATAAGAATTCAATTGTTTAATTTTAAGGACGTAAAGTTAAACAATATTTCCTGAGTTAAAATATCAATTAAAAAGTAAAGAGAGCAATTATGAATTAATTGACTACGTCTCCGCGCAATTTACGGAAGCGCTTCCTGGCTTCTACGCTATAAACACTGCCTGGATATTTAGTTAAAAATTCTTGGTAAAGCTCCTTAGCCTTTTCAATATCTTTTAAATTGTATTGATAAATTTCTGCCATTTTAAACAACGCGTCATCGCCGTAAATTTGTTCGCCATATACATCTACTATGCGCTGGTATGCTTCTATAGCTTCTTTATATTTGGCTTCCTGCGTAAAAATTTGTGCTTTCTTAAAGTAAATATCATCTGATAAAGAATGGTTATCAAATAAAATATTAATAGAATCTAATCTTTGTAAACCTTCTTTGGTTTTGTGCTGAAGCAATAAAAGATCGGCAGCCGCAAACATTTGCAGCGGCACTTCGTTGGTATCAATACCAATAGCATCAGAAATTACCAGCGACAGATCCATCGCATCGTTAGAAATTAATTTTGAGGTTGCTCCTTTTAAAACATCCAGTTGTGCTTTGGCCCATTTAAAATCGCCTGTATAAAACGCAATTTTAGCGTTCCTAAATTTTGCTTCCTGACCGATAGCTTCATATTTATATGTTTTCTCAACCTGTGAATAAGAAAGAGATGCTTCCCAAACATCTCCTGAGAGAAGAAGAAGGTCGCCAAGATCTAATTTTAATTCAGCTACAGATGCTTTATCAATTCCGGACGTATTGATAACCTCTGTAAGCATATCAATAGCTTCTTGTACTTTATTTAAATAAAAGCCTTGCAATACGGATAGTTTATGCACCACACTTACACTAAGTTGGTTGTAACCAAATTGCTTAATAGTATTTTTTAATTTTTGTTCAACATCCAACAGATCGGCCTGGGTATAACTTTTATCCCGACTGATCTTTTCAAAATGAGCGTTGGCAGATTCTATACATGCCTGCGCGTAATTAAAGTTATCTTTTCCTTTGCCAATTACATAATCAAAACATTGTTGAGCTGTGAGGTAATCTTCATTAAGCACACAAAGTTTTCCTAATTCCATTATACGAAAACCTTCTTCTTTCTGCCTTTTATCCAACGATTTAGATTGGATAAACGCACCTTCAAAATCTTTTTGCTGAATTAAAATATAAACTAAAAAATCTGAATAGATAATTTTATCCGGATGCTGCTGTATACGTCTTTGCAATTCTTGTTTAAGAATAGGATTATTAAATCCACCTTTTTCATCATCATAACCCAAACTGTTTTGGAGTTGCATTTGTACGTTTTGCAGCTCGGTTTCTTTAAAACTTAAGGCATCTAAATATTCGTTTATCATAGCACGCATATCTCCTTTGGCTTTATATGCATCGGCTATTTCATAAAAGAACGGGTAAATAGCTTTATTATATTTTCTGCCTTTTTGATATGTTTCAATAGCATAATCGTATTCTTTAACCCCAATAAAGGCTTTTCCTAATTGTAAAGTTTGAGATATATCTGCACCCAATTCTTTAATAGCTTTGTTATATTGTTCTTTCGCTTTAGCATGGTTGCTATCTATTTTAAAAACCTGTCCTAAATCAACATAATAAAACAGATCTTCCGGATTGTTCTTTAATTGCTTTTTAGTGATCTTTTCAGCTTTTTTAAATTCAGAAGTCGCTAATAAACATTTAAAATATGGGTTATAATATAATTGAGGATTTTTATAAAATAACTTTTCGTAATAGATAGCGGCTTTATCGTATTCTTTACTTTGAAAGAATTGAGAAGCTAATTGTTCATCCGTATTTTTTTGCGCTAAACAAAGCGTAGTTAAAAATAGGCATATAAATGTAACAACACTTTTCAACATCCGTATTATTTAGTTTCGTTCTCCCACTGATTTTGTGTAATGTTGTTTTCATCCTTTTTCCAAACAACCGTACCAAAACTGAATACTTTTTTGGTATACACCCATGCATCTTCTCCTTTAACCAAAATAATTGTGGTTTGAGTACCGGTTTTATCAAAAAGTTCTGGCAACTGTGTTTTACCTTGCGGATATTTTAAAGAGAGTGGGTTTGGTTCTTTTTTAACAATAAGTGGCTGAAGGGTAATGTTTTTCTTTGCATTAGCCAATTTTGTAGTAGCGTAGGCATCATTTGCTTTGTACGTCAAAGCTTCTGTGTAGGCAGTAACAGCTTCTTCGTAGCGTTTAAATTTCATATTATTATCACCGCGAACAATTGCTGCGCGATACTGAACATCATTTCCTCCCAAAACTTGGCGTACTGTATTTTTAGCTTTACCTTTTTCTTCATTTCCTTTAGCTATTACTTCTGCATCTGCTTTTGCTTTCGCGGCAGCATCCGCATTTGCTTTAGCTTTTGCAGCATCTTCCTCAGCTAATTTCTTTTTAGCGGCTAATTCCGCCATTGCTTTTGCATCTCCATCTGCTTTTGCCTTCGCGGCAGCATCCGCATTTGCTTTAGCTTTTGCAGCATCTTCTTCAGCTAATTTCTTTTTGGCAGCAGCATCGGCAGCAACCTTCGCATCCGCCTCTGCTTTTGCTTTCGCAGCAGCATCCGCATTTGCTTTAGCTTTTGCAGAGGTTTCATCGGCTAATTTCTTTTTAGCCGCGGCATCTGCAGCAACCTTCGCATCCGCCTCTGCTTTTGCTTTCGCGGCAGCATCTGCCTCAGCTTTCGCTTTTGCATCTGCCTCAGCTTTCGCTTTTGCATCTGCAACAGCTTTAGCCGCGGTTTCATCGGCTAATTTCTTTTTGGCCGCGGCATCGGCAGCAACCTTCGCATCCGCCTCTGCTTTTGCTTTCGCGGCAGCTTCGGCATCTGCTTTAATGGCTTGGTTTGTTTGATCTATTTTTTGCTTGGCAATCTCATCATCTTTTTTAAGAGAAAGCGCTTCATTATATTTTCCTAATGCGGCTTGGTAATCTTTTTTGCCAAAGCCCTTATCACCCTCTTTTATAGCTGCTTGATAATTTTTATCTGCATCTTTATTTTTCTTTTCAAGGGCTTTTTCCTGTTGTCTTATTCCATCTATTACACCCAGCATTTGATCGAGGTATGCTTTATCATAATCAAAATTTTGTTTGTCGCCGCTGTAAGCATATTTATTAGCAGGCTGATCGAGAGCAGAATAATCAACCCCATCTACTTTTTTCCAAAGACTAACCTGCGCATCTATAGCACCAAAAGCTTCTTGAGTCCGTTCTGCCGGAATGCCACGCGTAGTTATAGAAAACTTTTTTGTTATTAAACCCGGCTTACTTATCGTTACCAGATAATCGCCGCCTAATGGAAGCTGAAAATTATATTTACCGTCGCTGCCCGTTGTTATGTTGGATACAGTTCTTCCACCTTGCGTTACTGTAATAATAGCTCCATTCAAAGATCCATCATCTTCAAATATTTTACCTTGTACGGTTAATAATACGGAAGCCGGAGGAAGATTTGTCTGCGCTTTAAATAAAAGTGTCGAAAATATAATAAGAGTTAAAAAAGCAAGCTGTTTCATTAATAAGTTATAATCTTTAATTATGTAATTTTGTGTAAATTTAAAAAACTTAATGACATTAAGCTATTGGGAGAACCAAACATATTTCAACAATATCGACTTACTTATTATCGGCAGCGGCATTGTAGGCCTTAATGCCGCTATTAGTTATAAAATAAAATTTCCTAAACAAAAGGTGTTAGTAATTGAACGCGGTATCTTGCCGAATGGTGCAAGTACAAAGAACGCAGGGTTTTGTTGCTTTGGAAGCGTTTCTGAACTTACAGATGATTTACAACAGATGCACGCAGATTCTGTTTGGCAAACAGTTCAATTAAGATATAAAGGGTTAAATAATCTTCGCAAAATTATTGGAGATAAAAATATGGACTACCAACAATTGGGTGGTTTTGAAGTTTTTGATACAAAAAATGATTTTGAAGTTTGTGCGGATAAAATATCTGACTTTAATAGAAAAATGAAAGATGTTATTGGCAAAAAGCATGTATATGAAGTTGATAAAGATAAAATAGAACAAAGTAAATTTTCAGGATTCAAATATTGTATTAAAAATAACTATGAAGGACAGATAAATACCGGGCAGATGATGCAGGTCTTACTCAATAAAGCATATAATGCAGGTATACTTATTTTAAATAACATGGAAGTTAGCAAAATAGAAGATATAAAAATATATGTTGAAACATCGTTTACGAATAACCTTATCCTTAAAAGTAAAAAAGTTATTGTTGCTACCAATGGTTTTGCTAAACTTTTATTATCTGCATTAGATGTAAAACCTGCGCGTGCGCAAGTATTAGTAACAAGTCCTATTAAAGGATTAAAAGTAGAAGGTGCTTTTCATTACCAGCAGGGTTATTATTATTTTAGAAATATTGACGGACGGATTTTATTTGGCGGAGGCAGGAATCTTGATTTTAAAACAGAAGAAACCACCGTTATGCAACTTACCAAACTCGTTCAAAATAAATTAGAAGCTATTTTAAAAAAGAATATTCTTCCCAATCAAAAATACACTATCGAGCAACGTTGGAGCGGTATAATGGGTGTTGGTTTAGAAAAAAAGCCCATCATAAAGCCTATATCACCAAATATTATTTGCGCGGTAAGAATGGGCGGCATGGGCATTGCCCTTGGTAGTTTGGTTGGTAAAATGGCAGTTAACGAATTGATCGGAAAATGAAATTAAAAAACTCCTATACGATTATTGGTTTAATGAGTGGTACTTCGTTGGATGGACTTGACGTGGCGTTATGCACCTTTACCAAAAATAAAAGCAAATGGATTTATAAAATTATAGAAGCAAAAACTTTTACGTACAATAAACCATGGAAAGAAAAATTACAAAAGGCACCCTTACTTAACGCGCAGGATTTCTGGAAGCTGCATATTGATTTTGGGAAATTTTCAGGACAAACAATAAACCAATTCTTAGAGGGAAAGAAATTAAAAGTTGATGCAATTGCTTCTCACGGGCATACCATTTTTCATCAACCGAAAATTGCAAAGCACGCATCGAAACCATTAAAAAATAAAAATGGGGATATAAATGGTTTTACTTGTCAAATTGGGGATGGAGCAGCCATTGCTGGGCAAACCAACATTGATACTATATGTGATTTTAGAAGTTTAGATATAGCACGTGGCGGGCAAGGAGCGCCCTTGGTGCCCGTTGGAGATGAATTACTTTTTAATGAATATGATGCCTGCTTAAATATTGGCGGTATTGCCAACATATCTTTCAAGCAAAACAAAAAACGCTTGGCTTTTGATATTTGCCCTGCAAACTTGGTGTTTAATTTTTATGCCGCTAAAGCGGGAATGGATTATGATAAAGGCGGCAAGCTTGCTACCATAGGCAAAGTTGATCAACCAATATTTAAAAAACTAAATGCACTTTCCTTCTATAAAAATTTTAAAAGCAAATCTTTAGGTAGAGAGTGGATAGATGAAAAAATTATTCCTTTATTAGAAAAGGAGAATATATCTATCCACGATAAATTAGCTACTGCCGTTGAACATAGCGCCTTTCAAACAGCTAAAGTTTTAAATAATTTTCACATAAAAAATATTTTAATTACCGGTGGTGGCGCGTATAATTCTTTTTTTATTGAAAGGATACAACAGTATACTACCTCTAACTTAATTGTACCCGATGATAAAACCATACAATTTAAAGAAGCATTAATTTTTGCTTTTTTAGGTGCTTTACGATTAGGTAATCAACACAATTGCCTTAAACAAGTTACAGGCGCAGACAAGAACAGTTGTGGCGGTGCTTTATATAAGGCTAATTAATCGTAAAAAACCTATTTTTTCTGATATCTGGATTCGAATATTAACGGATTAAAAAGATTTCTTTTTTAAAAAATTGCCAAAAAAAACCCCAACTAATTGCCGGAGTTTTCACTTTATCTTTTAGTTAATTCTTTTATTTACATTTTTGCGTTTTTATGAGCTGTTTCGCTCATTTGCAAATGGTGTTGTAAAGTTGGCAAGGTGTTAGTGGCCCATTCTTTAAAATCAACATCTTTACCATCATTTTTTTCGGTAGTAAACTCAGCAATAACTTTTTTATGATCTTTAACCATCATTTCGGTATAAGCTTTGTCAAAATCTTTACCAGATTTTTTAGAAAGCTCGTTGTAGCATTTTTTGCATTCTGCATCCATATCCATTGGTAACTTAATGCTTTTACGTTCTGCCAAAGTTTTTAATTCATTAGCTGCTTGGGTATGTTGCTCAACCATCATTTTTCCTAATTCCCTAACTTCTGGTGTAGAACCTTTGGTTGCGGCAAGTTGGCCTAATTTAATTTCTTTTGTACCGGCTTTAGCAGCTTCCATGGCAAATTTTTCATCTTCTTTGTTTGTCATAGATGTTTGTGCCATCATTCCTAAAGAGAATACAGTTAACATTATTGCGATTGTTTTTTTCATAGTTTTTATTTTTAGTTTACTCATTTACATAAAAATATTATGCCAAAAACAAGTGCTTGTTTTTCATTAATTAAAAAAACGATGTAGAAATAAATCTACAATCTTAACAAAAAAGTAAGTTATACTAAAATAGTAACCGGGTTCTCTAAGAATATTTTTAGTGTTTGCATAAAGGCCGCTCCTGTTGCGCCATCTACCACACGGTGATCGCAACTCAACGTTATCTTCATTGTATTGCCGGGCACCACCAAGTTATTTTTTACAACAGGAACCTGGCGTATGCCGCCAACGGCTAAAATACAAGCTTCGGGTGTGTTAATGATAGAGGTAAACTGATCTATACCAAACATGCCTAAGTTAGACACTGTAAAGGTGTTTCCATCCCAATCGGCCGGTTGTAATTTTTTCTCTTTAGCTTTTTTACCATAATCTTTAGCTTCGGTAGAAATTTCCGAAAGGGTTTTATTATCGGCAAAACGAATAACCGGTACTAATAAACCATCATCAACAGCTACCGCCATGCCAATATTTATATGGTGGTTGTAACGGATGCGATCGGTCATCCAGCTTGAATTTACTTTAGGATGCTTACGTAATGCGGCAGCACAGGCTTTAATAACAATATCGTTATAGGATATTTTTACATCACTTATTTTATTTAATGCTTCGCGCGCGGCAATGACATTTTCCATATCCACTTCAACTGTAAGGTAAAAGTGCGGCGCATTATTTACGCTTTCAACTAAACGACGGGCAATAACTTTACGCATTTGCGATACAGCCACCTCATCGTAACTTTCTTCTTGTGCGTTATTTGATTGAACAGATTGTTTTATAGGCGCATCAGGTGTGTATGTTTCAATATCCTTTTTAATGATACGTCCACCATCGCCCGAACCTAAAACAGCGGTAATATCAATTCCTTTTTCTTTTGCAATAGCTTTTGCCAAAGGCGAAGCAATAATTCGTCCGTTTGTGTTGGAGGAATGATGCGCGATAACTTTCTCTTTTGGAGCTTGAGAGTGTTGTTTATCATTAGATTTACTATTCGAAGAAGATTCTTTTGGCTTCTCGTCTTTTTCTTCCTTCTTATCAATTTCTTTTTCGGCAGTTTTGTTTCCGCCTGATTTTTCTTGTTTAATAATAGCATCTATGTCTTCTCCGCCATTGCCAATAATGGCTAAAAGAGAATCAATTTCCACAGGTTTACCTGCTTCAGTACCTTGGTATAATAAAACACCATCATAGAAAGATTCAAATTCCATGGTGGCTTTATCGGTTTCAATATCAGCTAAAATTTCACCGTTCTTCACTTTATCGCCAACTTTTTTATGCCACTTAGCCACCACACCTTGCGTCATCGTATCGCTCAGTTTAGGCATACGTACAATTTTTACAGTATCTGGAATTTTAGCACCTGGTTTTTTTGTATCCTCTTTTTTATCGGATGAAGACTCTTTTTTATCGTCCTTTTTATCAGATGATTTTTCTTCTTCTTTATCGGAAGATTTATCCTCGTCTTTTTTGTCTTTTGAAGAAGATTTGTCTACATCTTTTACAATATCTGAAATGTCTTCGCCTTCTTTACCGATAACGGCAATTAACGAATCGATAGCTACAGGCATACCTGCTTCGGCACCAATGTATAGAAGTGTACCATCATAAAATGATTCAAATTCCATGGTGGCTTTATCCGTGTCGATATCGGCAATTATTTCGCCATTCTTAACTTTATCACCTACTTTTTTATGCCATTTAGCTACCACTCCTTCGGTCATGGTATCGCTTAGTTTGGGCATTTTAATTACGTTAGCCATTATATTAAATTAAAAATTAAAAATGCAAGATTAAAAATTAGGTTACTAAATTATTTTTTGATGTTTTTACAATCTTTGAAAGAATATTTACAATAGAATCAACTTCTTGTTTTAATAAAGAAAAGTTTGATTTAACCAAATCTGTTTCCTCATATAACCTAAGCCAATACTTTGTTTCTCGGGCTTCTTTTAAAGCAATAGTCATTTTATGTACAAAATCTTTTTTAGATGCTCCTGCATTTGCTTCTTCTACATTTGCTTCTATACTTGTTCCCGACCTTAATAATTGTTTTGAAATAATAAATTCGTTTTTAGATTTAAGGTGTTTGTATAAATAGATAATTTGCTTGGCAAAGTCAAACGTTTTTGTTTGTATCAAATTATCTTTTACTTCCATTAATTTTTAATTTAAAATATTAAATTTTTAATACTTAATGAATGGATAATCGGTTTGCACATATACATCTTTGTATAATTCTTCTTCGGCCGGGTATGGAGATTCTTCGGCAAATGCAATAGATTCTTCTACAATGGTTTTGATCTTAGCTTCCATTGCTTCAATACCTTTATCGTCTATCCATTTATTTTTTTTCAAAGTTTCGATAACTTTATCAATAGGATCCTGATGTTTGTATTCTTCTACTTCATCTTTACTGCGATAAGATTGAGGATCGCTCATACTATGACCGCGGTACCGATATGTTTTCATTTCTAATAAAGTAGGGCCATCGCCTCTGCGTGCGCGTGCGGCAGCTTCTTCCATAGCTTCATGAACGGCTTCAACCGTCATACCATCTACCGGTTTAGCTGGCATATCAAAACCCAACCCAAGTTTCCAAAGATCGTGAACATTGCTGGTACGTTCTACCGAAGTACCCATGGCGTAATGATTATTTTCGATGATAAAAATTACGGGCAGTTTCCATGTCATAGCCATGTTAAAGGCTTCGTGTAGCGCCCCCTGACGAACAGCGCCATCGCCCATAGAGCAAACGCATAAATTATCGGTACCTAAATATTTTTCGGCAAAAGCTATGCCGGCACCTAAAGGAATTTGTCCGCCAACAATACCGTGACCACCAACAAAATTATATTCTTTGCTAAATATGTGCATGGATCCACCTTTGCCTTTAGAGCAACCGGTAATTTTTGCATACAACTCTGCCATTACATATTTTGGGTGAAGGCCCAAGGCTATTGGATGCACATGATCGCGATAGGCGGTAATATGTTTATCATCTTTGCGGGTAGCGCTAACGGTGCCGGCCACAATGGCTTCTTGTCCGTTATATAAATGACAAAAACCTTTTATTTTTTGCATGGTGTAAAGCTGCCCCGTGCGCTCTTCAAAGCGGCGCATAAGCAGCATGGTTTCGTACCATTTTAAATAATCCTCTTTTGTAAATTTTAGTTTCTTATCTGTCTTCTCTGCTGTTTTTGCCATAGCTGTAAAAATTACATCTCACAAAAATAACAAAAATACCTTTGCTTATAATTCTGGTTAAAGGTTTTAAACTTCTTAAATGAGTAGTGTAAGAAAATCAGTAAAGAATTTATTTCAGAATTAACTGTTAAATGAGCCGGCAATTACTCAAATTTACCTGTTTTAAAATAAGTTTGCATAATATAAAAGCATTGGTTACATTTGCGTCCCTTAAAAAAGATAAGGAACTTGTGCCTGTAAGGTAAACAGAACGAGTGTAACAATTAAAAAAAACAAAAAATAATGAGTAAACATTACGAAACGGTTTTCATTTTAACTCCCGTTTTGTCTGAAGACCAGGCAAAGGAAACCGTAAAAAAATTTAAAAAAGCGTTGAACGATTTGGGAGCGAAAGTTCTTCATGAAGAATTTTGGGGTCTTAAAAAACTGGCTTATCCTATCGATAAAAAATCGACTGGGTTCTATCAGTTATTTGAGTTCACAACCGAAAGTATCACTTTAGTTAACGAGTTAGAGTTAGCATTTAAACGTGATGAGCGTGTAATGCGTTACATGACCGTTGCTTTAGATAAACACTCTATTGCTTATGCTGAAAAACGTCGTACAAAACGTAAAGGTGGAGAAGTGGTTACTGAACGAAAACCAAAAAGAGAAAAAACCAGCGCCTAAATGCTTTATCATTCAGCGAAGCATTAAGAAATAAAAGCGATGAGCTAATTAAAATTTTAAATTAAAACAAACATGGCATCAGGAAAAGAAGTAAGGTTTTTAAATCCTCCTCAGGCAGAAACCAAACGTAAAAAATATTGCCGCTTTAAAAAAAGCGGTATTGAATATATCGATTATAAAGACGGTGATTTTTTATTAAAATTCATTAACGAACAAGGTAAAATTTTACCACGTCGTTTAACAGGTACCTCTTTAAAATTTCAACGTAAAGTATCGCAAGCGGTAAAACGTGCACGCCACATGGCAATTTTGCCTTACGTAGCAGATTGTTTAAAATAGTAATAACACATTAAAGAGATTTATCATGCAAGTAATATTAAAACAAGACGTATCAAAATTAGGCTTTAAAAACGATGTTGTTAAAGTTCGCCCTGGGTATGGCCGTAACTTTTTGTTGCCACGCGGTGTAGCAACTTTAGCTACCGAAGGTAATTTAAAAGCCTTAACCGAAGTAAAAAAACAACAATCTTTTAAAGAAGAAAAACTTAGAAAAGAAGCTACTGCTAACGCTGAAAAATTAAACGGTGTAGTAGTTAAAGTTGGTGCAAAAGCAGGCGAAAGCGGTAAAATATTTGGTTCTGTAACCAATATACAAGTTGCTGAAGCTTTGAAAAAAGCTGGTTACGATGTTGAGCGTAAAAACATTGAAATTAACGGTGATGCTATTAAACAAGTAGGTTCTTACACCGCTAAAGTAAGGTTGTTTAAAGAAATTACAAGCACTATTAATTTTGAAGTTATTGCTGAGTAATAGGTTCATTCATACAAATTAGCGGAACGCCTTTCAGTAATGAAGGGCGTTTTTGTTAAGATAAATCTACAATTCTGTAGTTTTTTTAACTATGTAGCACTTGTTTTAGGCATAAAACGGTAGTATCTTGTGCCTGCTTTTGAGGGTGAACACCTTATTGGAATATCATTCAAGATACATCCAAAACCGCTTTCAAAGTCTTAATAAACTTTGAACATGAAAAAGAATCGAACACTTGTAGCATTCATTGCGCTGGCTTTATGTATTAATAGCTTTACAGTAAAGTCTCAAACAGCAAATCCAAAAATTAAATGTTATTTTAATCATCCGGTCAATACCAACGTATCATCTGGCGTAAACGCCATTTATTTAAATACAACCTTTAAAGACACGCTTATAGCTTATATAAACAGAGCAAAATACACTATTGATTTTTGTGTTTATAATTTTTATCAAACCTCAGCATCCGATAATATAAATGCCATTGCAACAGCCGTAAATAATGCCTATGCACGTGGCGTTGCTATACGTTGGGTATGTAATGGCACTTCTACCAACAGCGCGTTGGTAAATTTAAATTCTAATATACATTCCATTGCAAGCCCAACAACCACAGGTTATGGTATATGCCATAATAAGTTTGTAGTGTTTGATGCAAATTCAGCCAACGCGAATGAGGCAATTGTGTGGACCGGGTCGTTTAACTTTACTACCGAACAAAATAGTACAGATTACAACAATGTGCTTATTATACAAGATAAGCCTTTGGCGCAGGCATATTATAGCCAGTTCAATCAAATGTGGGGCGGCACAGCCTTAACGCCTAATACAACTAATTCTAAATTTGGAATTTATAAAACTGCCTCTGCGGTAAATAGCTTTACTGTTAATGGTACACCTATACAAGTTTATTTTAGCCCTAAGGACGGGGCAGGTACACAATTACAAAATGTAATAAATAGTGCTAATACTGAACTTGCATTTGGTATTTATACATTTACGGATCATAACGCCGCAACAGCTATTAAAACAAAAATTGCAGCCGGTGTAGCGGCTTTTGGGATAATGGATACATATAGTCAAACTTATTGTGGAAGCTCTTGTAGTAACTCTCCTTACACAGTTTTAAGTCCTCCTGCAGTTATGGGCACAAATTTAAAAGTTTATAATGGCGGAGGCGCTGCTCTTTATCACAATAAAATTATTTTGGCAGATGCTTTACACCCTGCTTCAGATCCGCAAGTTGGGGCAGGCTCATTTAACTGGACTCTTTCTGCCGAAAGCACAAACGATGAAAATTTTATTATAATACATGACGCCATAATTGCAAACCAATATTACCAATCTTTATGCAAAAACTTTGTGGATGTAGGGGGCACTGCCTGCGCAAGTGTTACAACAGGTATAGATGCTTTTGATTATGGATTACAACAATACGCAATTTATCCTAGTCCGTTTAAAGATAATTTTACGATTAAAGTTAAAGATAATGGAGATGTTTTAAAAGTTAAAATTATCAATATGATAGGGCAAACGGTTAAGGAAGCAGAAGTTGTTTATACAGATGAAATTAATATCAGTCTTCAAAATCAACCTGCTGGTATTTATTATGTGCAAATTACCCGTGGCGTTAAAGTGTATGTACAGAAACTTGTAAAAGAATAAGCATTTTTAATTGAACAACATCCATATTAAACCAAACTTAATGCTTCTATCTGGCATTGGATAATTTGGTGTAAGTACATAATTGCCGCCCATTAAACCCTGGTTAACGTGCATGGCTGTTATAAAAAATTTAACCGGCTTAATTTCAAAATTTATAAAGGCATCTATAAATACATAATTGCCGTAATTTTTATCATTCTGTAAATAAAACTGATTAGTTGCAGGTACATACGCATTAGCCATAAATGATGATATATAATGTGCTTGTAACCCAATTTGTAACCATAAATTCTTTTTAAATAATTTGCCTTCGTAATATAGTTGGTGCGTAGTTACCCACTTTGGAAAACGAATAATATTTGTATTTGCTGTTACTTGGTAGTTTACATTATTATTAAAATGAAAGTGAGAAAGTTTAAGGTCTTTACCGGCGAAAAAACGGGTAATATTGGTAGTGCCGTTATACTGAACAGGTAAAGCATTTGTATTAAAATAAATTTGATTTTGCTGCTGTTGTGTATAAACACCCGCATAAAATTTATATTTTGTATTAGTAATAGAAATACCTGCGTTTTGAGTTTGTACGGCAGAAAAGTTATTGTTCCACATAAAGCGATTACCATTGTACATTAGTAAATTAAACTCCGGTAAACGACTTTGTGTTTGGGCTTGTGCGTTAATGTAAAAATGCCTGTTAATATTGTAATGATAAGTGGCATTTATATCATAGTTATCGGCGTTAAAGCCTGCTAATACATAATCTGCGTTGGCATAAAGCGTATGTTGTTTAACTTTTATGATAACACCGCCTTTAAGTATATGGTTAAACCCTACGGTATCTATATAATGCTGGTGATATTTAATGGCTTCATTTTTATAACCCCCGTAGATAATAAAATTGTTATTGGCCGCTGAGATCTTATATAATAAACTGTTCGAAAAAATGCGCGAACCGGTAGAATCATGGCTTCCATCATTAGCATAACTATATAGATGGTTTTTAGAGGGAAGGGTGTCATTTAATCCATCAACAAATAAAAAATAATTGCTTTGATAATTGGTTTCAAATACCAAGTAGTGTGAAGCCCGAGCGGAATCGTTACTGTTTAAACGATAAAATGTATTGAAAGATATAGTTGCTGTTTTTATGTTTTGTTTAGCAGCACCAGAAGTAAAAAGGGGATTGAACGGATAAAGATCTTTTGCTGCTGTTAAAAATTGAGGATCCTGCAAGTTATCTGAAGTTACACCGCCGTTTAATTGGTATTTTAATTTGTTAAAAAGAAAATAAAAACCATAACCCCAACGTTTATTGTCGGTTTGATAGTTAGAAGATAATAACAAGTTGGTGATTAAACTTTGCTGCTGCAAATAAAAGCCGGTACACGAATAACGGTTAAATAATAAAGAAACATTTACTTTTTTTCTGATATTTTGTACGTGTACCAATTTTAAAAACTGCTCTTGTTTTTGCCCAACAGCAGCACTAATTTTAGTGTAAACCTTTTGGGTGTTAAAATATAAAGCATTATCTTCGGTAATAAGGTCGTTGCGATTATTTAACTTATTCCACTTAAAAAAAGTAGAAGAACCTTGTTGTGGCTTATCGGCTAAAAGCGAGTAGGAGGGCAAACCCATATTACCCAATAAACCTGTTTGATAATAGTTATGCACGTTATCAAGTATAGTATCTTTTGCTTTAGAACTTTGGGTTAAACCAAAGGCATACTCTGTGTGGGTTGACGAAACATAATAAGTAGAATCTGGCTTTTGAGCCAATAGTTGTGTGGAAATAAAAAATAGAATTACGAATAAGCGCATCTCCATAATAAAATTATCAGACTGCGAATTTAGAACTTTTCAAAGAAATGTTCCTCCACATCAAAGGTAGATCTTGAGCCCACTAAATTAAATTCATTTTTCAACCAATTATCGGCGGTATCTCTTCCTTTTTGTTTAAGCTGCAATAAAAACTCCCATGAAGTGTTCATTTTGCTTGAATAATGCATTTTACCCAAGGTATCGTAACCAGAAATGGTATGTATAAATATCTCACGGTTTACCTTATCATCAGTCTTTAAAACTCCATTGCGCAACAATTCATTGCGGTAATGAATAAGTTTCATTTCATTTATTAGAGAGCTGTTAAAGCTTATCTCATTTATCCTGTCAGCAATATCGCGTGCCGTAGTAGGTACTGATTTTATATTGATAGAATTAATCTTGATCAAAACAATATCATGCAAATTAGTATTGGTAATTAATGGAAATATAGGAGGATTACCCATATAACCACCATCCCAATAATGCTCGCCCCCAATTTCTACCGCTTGAAATAAAAATGGCAAACAGGCCGAAGCCATAACAGCTTTAGCCGTAATTTCTTTATTGGTAAATATTTTAGCACGGTTGGTTTTTACGTTAGTAGCACAAATAAATATTTTTTTGCCGCGGTAACTATGCAGGTCGTCAAAATCTACCAGGCTGTTTAAAATATCCAACAGTGGATTAAAATTTAGCGGGTTAAAATTGTAAGGCGACATAAACTGCGACATGCTATTAAAAAGCATATACCCAGGTGAATTATAAATATCGCCGTTGCTCCAGTATTTATCAAATACAGAGGGTTTAAAGCCGCCCGCACCCGAAAGTTTTTTCCATAAAGTTTCCAGCAATTCTTTTGCTTTTGCAGGCCCGCCTTTATGCAGCCCGTAAGCACAAACCACTGCGTTTATTGCGCCCGCGCTGGTGCCACACATGGCATCGGCAATAATATGTTCTTCTTCTAACAGGCGGTCTAAAACCCCCCAAGTAAAAGCTCCGTGTGCACCACCGCCTTGTAAGGCCAGTGCCACGTGTTTATTTTTAGTAGTTGCGCTCAAGTATGCCAAAAGTAACAAAATACATCTACCCTTGGTTATTTTTAATCTGTAAGGATGAGAGCTTTGTCTAAATTTTATAAAATTTGGATTTATAATAGTATGCCTCAAGTATTTTAGTAAGATTTAATATGTTTTATAAACCTATTTACGTTGTTTTATACCCGATGAATACGTATTTTTGTAAGATAAATATTTTATCATGAAAAAAATTATCCTTCTTATATTTATAAGTCAGCTGGCCTGTGCGCAAACAGTAAACATACAGGTAGATGCAACCGCCGGCAGAAAAAATATTTCACCTTACATTTATGGTAAGAATAATAGCATTTCAGATAACCAAAGCTCTCCTACTATAGCCGCAGATTGGAAAATAATGCGCGATGCCGGGTTACGTTATACACGGGAGAACGGTGGTAACAATGCCACTAAATATAACTGGCGCAAAAAAATATCTTCTCACCCCGATTGGTACAACAACAACTATGTACATAATTGGGATTACGGAGCTAAAACCCTGCAAGATAGTTTGCCTTTAACACAAGGCATGTGGGCTTTTCAATTAATTGGATATGCAGCTTCTAATTTAAATAATAATTTTAATGACTGGGCATATAATGGCTCTAATTGGTGGATAGGTACTTGTCAAAATTTAGCAGGTGGCGGCACCCCAAATGGTTCGGGAGGATGTGCGGCATCTGTTAGTGGTAATACTAGTTTATATTTAGAGAATTGGACAGCTGATTCTACTACAGCCATCTTAACCCATTGGTTTGGAAACGGAGGCTTAGGTTATACAACAAATAATAAAATTTATTGGAGCATGGATAATGAACCGGATGGATGGGCCGCCACGCATGATGATGTAATGCCTTCTTTACCAACTGCCGAAAATTATATGCAATTATACTTTGCCGTTGCAAAAAAAGCAAGAGCAAAATTTCCTAACATAAAATTAACCGGCCCTGTACCCGAATCTGAATGGCAGTGGTATAACTGGAACAACAGCAAAATTTCAGTAAACGGCCAAAGTTATAACTGGCTTGAATTTTTTATTAAGCGTTGTGCCGAAGAACAAACAGCAAGCGGTGTTAGATTACTTGATGTTATTGATATACACAGTTACCCAACAGAAACCGTTACTGCTGATATTGTACAAGGCCATCGGGTTTATTTTGATACAACCTATGTTTATCCAGGTGCTAATGGGGTAAAAACTACAAGTCCATCAGGGTGGGATAATAGCATTACAAAAGAGTATATTCTTGTACGGATCAATAAATGGCTTACCCAATATATGGGAGCTAACCACGGGGTTACTTGCGGTATATCTGAATACGATCCGGCCATTAACGTAAATGCCAATGTTACAGCAAACAGCTATGCATCTATTTTAGGCACTTTTGCCGATAATAATGTTGAGTTTTTCACACCATGGACCTGGTTTCCGGGTATGTGGGAAACGATGCATTTATTTAGCCGTTATGGAAAAACAACACGTGTAAAATCTACCTCCTCTAATGAAAATGATGTATCTGCCTATTCATCTGTAAATACTACAGGCGATTCTATGACTGTTATTTTGGTCAACAGGAATTTAACTGCTTCGCATACAACCAAAGTAACAGTTTCTAATTTAAGCCTTACTAACGGAACATATATTACCTTGCAAATAAAAAACCTTCCATCTACCGAAACATTTGTATCTCATACTAATAACGCTTTGCAAACCGGAACAGTTACTGTTAGCAGCAATACGTTAAGTATTTCTTTACCGGCATTATCTACTACTGCCATTGTGTTAAAAGGAAATGGAATAACTACCGGTATTAGCCAATTAGCTATTAACTCCAATACAGATAAGGTGGTGATCTATCCTAACCCGACCACCGGTAATATAACATTGCTATCAAATAAAGAAATAGGTGCAGTTGTTATTTTTAATTCTTTAGGAGAAACGTTGTATAACCCAACCTCCACTAAAAACAGCATTGATATAAGCAATTTAGAAAATGGTGTATATTTTATTTCTGTAAAGGATAGGCAAATGCAGATTATTTCAACACAAAAAATTGTGGTGCAGCATTAAGTATTAATCTTTTACGCAACGAATATTCATGCCGTAATTTTTAGAACCATTGTATCTAAATACGTTTGAGTTTTTATAATCGAGATACCTGTACCAAGCGTAATTATTGCTTGTATGTTCGGTAGATGACCACCAAAAACCGGTATTTTTTGTAGCCGGGTCTCCAAATACGCCGCTAAAAAGACGGCAACATCCACCTAAAGCGGTAAACCCACTTGTGTTACTTGACCATATATTCCCACTTAATCTCCAACCCAAAGGCGAAGCAACTTTTAGTTTATCGGCTTCATCTGTTCCGCGCCAATTAACTTTATCAGCATTGGGCTGACTCATGCCTAAATATTTTTCTAAGGTTTTCCATTCTTCATCGCTTGGTATGTGCCAGCCCGCAGGCGCTATGTTGTTTGTATCTTTTACAACATACCAGTTATAAAGTAAGCCATATACTGTAAAATAATCTTCGCTAGTTGGGTATAGACAAAAAGAACCTTTTGTTGTATTAGCCCAGGTTGTATCAGGATCTGAAGAACGTACTTCGGTTATAGATCTTCCGTTTCGATATGTTTTTGTTTTCAGATTTTCGGCCATCCACCATTGGCTGCCAATTTTTACTGTTTTATATACGTTATTATCTATATCGGTTACGGTACCGGTTTCCTGCAAGGCAACGGGTTTTTCTTTTTTACAGCTGCTTATAAGTGCAAACACACATAAACCAATACCGCAGAAAAGAAATTTTTTATAATTATATTTTTTCATGTTAATCTTTAATAAATTTTTTAATGGAAGAGACACCCGAAACAGATACGCGGAATAAATATAAACCTGCGGGCAAATCAGCAACATCGGCCTGTATAATACTATTACCAGGAATAACACCTAAATCTTGTTCTCTTACCAACCTGTCATAAGCATCGTAAATGGTATAATTTACCAATCTATCATCGGTGGAGGAAAAAAGCTGTATTGATAAAACATCTTTTACAGGGTTAGGATATACAGACGAATTATCAGTAGATCTTTTTAACCTGTTAGGAGATAGATCAGGGCAAACAAGACTGATATCCCTATCGTTACACAAACCCGGGTAACAGCAAAAATTAGGTAATAATATATTTGCATTAGGATCGTAATTACAGGCAAGCGCATCTGTACAACCAAACACCTTTAAGGTATGGCAGGCACTGCTATCGTTGCAGGCAAATGTAGAATCATACTCATGATATCTTTTATCTGTACAGCCGCAAACAGGTGGGTATTTAAGTATGGGAGATAGAAAAATATTTGCCCCTAACGTATAAGAGCTTTGCGCAACATATGTAGTTAATTTATTAGTAGAATCTAACAACTCTAAATTTAATTCAAACGAAATATTTCCAGTAGTAGTTAGTTGAGCCACCAAAATTTTATTATCTGGCAAAGGCCCTATTACGCCGTTAACCTGCTGTACCGAGGCACCCCGACTAATAAATGTAGTACCCGTACTATCGTGCCCAAAAATAGTTGTATCAATATTACTTGTGTTCTTAAAACCATTATCTGAAAAACTGTTTGCGTAAGTAACTGTATTTGGTAAAAGTCCATCCTGTGAAGTTAAAGGAATGCCTGCTAAAGTATCATTATTTTTTAATAAGCCTCCGGGAACAGAGGCAGTACCGCCATGATTATTTGAGCCGCCTACTACAGAGCCATCGGTATCTTCACCCTTCAATACACCATTATGTAATGTAGTGGCTAAACCCAAGGTAAGCCAAGTATCTAAAGCGAGTGTGGGATTTGAATTAAAATAATTTTTTTTTATCTGGTAGCCAAAATATAAAGGACGATCAATATTATTAAAAAACGGTGTCGTGCTTGAAAATTTTAACGCATGAGCAGTATCTCCATAAATAGTTTTTATTCTATAACCCGGCTTTAGATCAATATATATGCGGTAAGTTTTTGAGCCTTGAGCCAATGCATGATAATTTCCGTCAATAGTATCTGTAGCATCTAGGCTGTCAGCTATGTAATAGGTTTCTACAATTACTTTTTCTATTTGTGCTTTAACAGCTTTCGAAAAAAACAATCCGAATAATAAAATAACTAAACTCTTTTTCATGATATGCATTTTTATAATTTATAGATAACACCCAGGTTGTAAGTAGTTCCGTAGCGATATTTATCGTAATCTATGGTAGTTCCATCACCATATTTATAAACCCTTCTAATAGCAGTGTTTAAAACATCTTTTATAGTTAGGCTCATACTAAAATGCTTGCCTAATTTTTTAATTACTTTAAAGTCAAATAAATTGCGCGGCATTTCATAAACATCAGGTATAGTACTAATTGCCTGTGTTATTGCTAACCGTGCCCCTTGCACATTATAACTTAACGTGGCTATTAGCCCTAATTTATCTGAGTTATAAGATAAAATGGCGTTAATTATGTAAGGCGCCTGTCCAAAATTTGGTCTTGAAATTTTATCTTCCGGAATGTATTCTTTAACCCCGTTTGCTATTTGTTGTCTCTGACGGATAAATGTAGTTTTTGAATAGGCTAAGGTTACATTTATTATCAGGTCTAAATTTTTAGTGATAGTTTTTTTACCATCTATCTCAACACCAGTAGCAAGTGCTTTATCTACATTTTGCCATGAATAAGATCCGGAATTAACCAACTCTATATTGTTGCGAAAATCTTTGTAAAAAACACTTGCCGAAATATTATCTCTGTTTTTAAAATACCATTCTATACGTATGTCATAATTTTTTATTTGTGTAGGCTTTAGATTAGCATTACCTTCTACCTGAGTTCTTAAATTAAAATCAAAAATAGCTAACTCAGATAATTCTCTTAAACTTGGGCGTACTACTGTTTGGCTAAAATTAGCGCGTAAATTTATGGGAGCATCATCATTATTTCTTAATTTAAAAATAAGGTTAGCACTTGGCAAAAAAGCAACATTATTTAATTTACCCGGGTTAATTAAAGGTTCTGATGAAGAGTAATTTCTTCGTTGATCGTTAATAGGATATTTTAAAGAATCAAACTTAACCACATCGGTAAAAAAATGCGATTGTTCAACACGTAATCCGCCGGCAAACCTTAGTCTTTTTACAATAGAATAATCGGTCATAACATACCCTGCGGTAATACGGCTGTTGCCAAATATATGGTTGGCCGCAGAACCATTTTCCTGGTAATACATTTTTATGGCATTGTTTGAAATAGCAAAATTGCTTAGTGCGAAATAGCTGTTTAAATCGTTAGAAGTTAACACTGGAGATATATTTTGACTTTGATCAAAGGCTACAGCATAATCATACTGATCGTATTTGCGACTATTATATTGATATGCGCCACCAAACTTTAATTTTCTTGGCCCTGCTTTAGCGGCTTTACCTATTGGCAGTTCGGCTGATATTCGAGAATCAAAAAGGTTTTCAGTTAAATACCTGTAATATCGGTTGATACCATTACCAACGGTTGGGCCAATTTGGTAGGTATTATTTATGGCGTCGCGGGTATATTGAAGATCTTTAAAATCGGGGGTTACGCTTTTACCGTTTGTGTAAGATGCGTTCGCTTCAATTTTTAACTGAGGTTTTGGTATATAATGTTCAGATTTTAATTGGTATATCAATTGCTTTCGTTGTTCGTAAAACTGACTTTTAGTAATAACATTGGTAGAAGGGTCTCTATCATCTAAAGCATCTTTTATATTATTAGTGCCGGTATAGTTGGGCATAAATAAAAGCCCTATGCTGTGGTTTGGGTTATATTTATAAGCCAGGTTCAATAATCCGCTCCAGCCATTTGTTTCAATACTAGCCTGTTGGCGTACAGAAGATTCCAACGATCTATCTGACATAACACGGTTGCTGGTAGAATGGGCATCATACAAAGTTACAGTACCATAACGAAAGCCTGCTAAAAAGCCTAATGGTCTGCCAAATAAAGTTACCTGGTTACCAATACTAAAACTTTGCGTTAAGTTTGGTGGTGCCTTTCTTACAGTTGTATTCCAATTATCGGCAAAAGATTGGCCAAGCTTAGCTATCGGTGCGTTTAAAGAATTAAATGCCTGCGATTTATAAGGCCCGTTATTAAATTGTGTGGTGGCGGCGGCAATAGCGCTTGGATCGTTTAGCTGAGAGTTTTGTAAAAGTCCTAATTGTACCAAACCTAAATTAAAATAGGTAGAGGCTGCCGGGTTTGTAGCAGGATTCCAAGATTGTGTTACACCAATAGAATGATAATAATTTCCTAAACCGGCAACTACAAAAGTTTGGTAATCGGTTGGAGGCGAATATAAAGGAGAGGTGGGTCCATAAGCATTATTGGCATGATTACGAAAACCGTTATCAAAGCCCAGCCAATCGGTAGAGCTTCTCTGAGAGCTGATAACATCTTTAAATGATGATTGCGGGTTGTAGCCTGCGTAACTTTCAATATTAACTTGTAGTTTATCCGGGTAATCTTTTGTTTCTACTGATAAATAAGCACCTGCCCAATCTCCGGGTAAATCCGGACTGGCGGTTTTTACCAATATAATATTATCAACTAAAGTTGCCGGAAAAAGATCTAATCGTATGTTATTGGTAAATGGGTCAAGCGTTGGTATTCGCGATCCGTTAATAGTTGTTTTAATATACCTGTCTCCTAAACCGCGCACGGTTATAAAGCCTGCGGCCGAAGAAGAAGATACACCCGATACACGGGCCACCGCATTTACTACGCTTACATCACCCGTTTTCTTCATGGTTTCCTGCGAAATATAATCCATGGTAGTAGATGATTTCATTTTAAGGTTTTCCATGTAATAATTATTTGCTTTGGCCATTTTAGAAACAACTTCTACTTCATCAAGCGTAGAAGAAGAGACCAGTACAAAATCTTTAATAATCACTTCGTCGTTAATTGGATGTACGGCTATTTCCTGTGTTTTGTAACTAACGTATGAAACAACTATAATTTGCGCTGAGGTATCGGCAATTTTAAGAGAATAATTTCCATCCAAATCAGCCATTACTCCGTTTGTAGCAACAGATTTTAACCTTACAATAGCGCCTATTAAGGCTTCACCTGTATTGTCGGTAATTTTACCTCTAATAATTCCTTGTGTAAAGCTTGCAAATGAATTTAAAAGAATAAGTGTTATTACAACTGGTTTTTTCATTAATGGGATAATTTTTTAAATTGTATTTCTGCGCCCTGCGGCTTTTTAGCTACAAATTGGATGGTGGCTCCGTTTGGCGCGCCAACCTGTAAATTAAAACTAAAAGATAATTTACCGTTGGTTGTTAGTTGGGCAATTAAAACTCTGTTATCTTTGGTTTGGCCTTTACCGCCGCCTATGGCAGCCCAAGAGCCGTTATTTGAATAGAAATAGGTAGCATTTTTTGCCTTGCTGAAAAAGCTAAGATCAAAACCATAATATACCAGTTTTTGTGTTTGCCCGGCCAATACTAATCCATCAGTTTTATTTAATGTGGGTCTTTGTAAAATAGAACTATCGGAATCTTCTGTTTTTAAGATCCCAAAACGTGTTTTAGTTGCTACACCAATTGTAACCCAAGAATCTAAGGCAACGGTATTTTCATTCAGATGTTTATCAAATATTTGATCGCCGCTTTGACCGCCACCTTGGGTATTATTAAAAAAATAAGTGCTTGTTTTTAAAAATAATGGGTGGTTAGCCGCGCCGTAAACAGCCTGTAAATGATAACCGGGTTTAAGATCTGCGTAAATCCTATAAGTTACCGAGCCTTCGGGTAATAACCCGCCGGTGGTGTCTTTGCAATCTTCTTTAGTTGAGGTGTAATATTTTTCTATAATAATACCTTCTAATGCCGTTGCCTCTTCTTTAGATAAACCGTTTTTACCTTGCGCAAAAGAAGAAGATCTGCTAATAAAAATGCTTGTAAAAAATAAGAGAATAATTTTTCTTTTCATGCTTTAATTTATTCGGCACAAAAAAAGCACAACAACTTTACAATAATGTTTGTTTAATGTTACGAGTGTGTTACTAAAAAAAGTTAAGGTAACAATAAATTTACTTTAGCGGTTTCAGTGTATTTTTTAAATATTTCCTTGTGAGATTTATTATGTTTTGATTCATTATTTAGTCTCAATACTTTGGTATAGTGGATTAACCAGAAGATATAACTCACTAATAATAAAATTTTATGCAAACAATACTTAACAATTACATAACATTTAGGAAACCTAAAAAAAACATCAAAGCCACAATTTTGCCTCATTAACTTAACACGTACTTAACTTAAACTTAACAATGGTAAAAACCAAATTTAAAAAAACAAAAGTTGGGGCAGTTATGATTTGTCTGCTAACTGGTAACTTTTTATTTGCTCAATTTGGAAATAAAATGAAAAACGGGATAAATTTTTATTTAGATACGCAAGATAGCTCTCGTTTTATTAGAATGAATATGGTTACTCAGTTATGGGGGCGCTATACTGAAAACAATGCGCTTACACAGGTTAGCGGATATAACCAAGCTAACACAAGTGATGTTAGTATAAGGCGCGCGCGTTTAATATTAAGCGGACAACTAACCGATCGTATTTCGTTTTTTACGCAGTTTGGCGAAAACAGTATTAATTATACGTCGGCACGTAAAGCAGGTGCCTTTTTTCATGATGTAACCGCCGATTACGCCGTTATTAAAAGAGCTTTTTATTTTGGTATGGGATTAAATGGTTGGAACGGGCCATCTCGTTTCTCCAACATATCTACATCAAGCATTATGGTTTTAGACCCTCCCGGTTTTCAGGAAGTAACTAATGATACGTACGATCAGTTTGTTCGTCGTTTTGGTGTATATGTAAAAGGTAAAATTGGAAAATTAGATTATAGAATATCTGCCGCAAAACCTTTTATCGCTCAAAATGGCTCGGGTATTAATCCGCTTAATCCAAATGGCGGTAATACTGCCACCACAAGTTATGCTACATTTTCTACTTTGCCACCACAGCCTGTTTATCAAGGCTATTTTATGTACCAGTTTTTAGATGAAGAAAGTAATTTCGGGCCATCAACCACAGGGACTTACTTAGGCAAAAAAAGAATTTTTAATATAGGCGCAGGTTTTTATTATCAGCATAATGCTATGATGTTAAATACGCAAACCTCTAAAACAGGCGTTGCAGATACCTTAAATCAAGATATGTTTCATATAGCGGTTGATGTTTTTTATGATGCACCGCTCGATAAAGAGAAAGGAACTGCCATTAGTGTTTACGCATCTTATTCAAACTATAATTATGGAAAAAACTTTATACGTGTGCAAGGTGCAAATAACCCGGCAACAGGTGCTAACACAGCGGCTTTAAAAAACACAGCCAGCACAGGTGGTGTTACATCTTACGATAAACAAAATTATGGCAACGCAGTTCCTTACTTAGGCACAGGCAATGTTTTATACGCGCAAGTGGGGTATAAATTAAAGGATAAACTTTTTGGTAATCAAGGTACTTTGCAGTTTTTTGGTAATTGTCAGTTTGCTGTTTATAACGCCTTATCAGACCCTATGTTACTATGGGATGCCGGCGTAAATTGGCTTATTAAAGGACATAATTCTAAATTTACCTTAGATTATCAAAACCGACCATACTTTACCGAAAACAATATTGGTAACCTAAAGCAAAAAAACAGGTATGGCTTGGTGGTTTTGCAGTATCAAATTTCATTTTAAGTGCTTAACTTAACAATTAGTTAACGTTGTAAGTAAAAAAAAGATACACTTTTGAAACGAATTAATTTCAATTAAAAAAATTAAAACACTATGGCAACAGGAATAATCATTTTACTTGTATTATGTCTTATACTGGCTTGTACGTTCGAGTTTGTTAACGGCTTTCACGATACAGCAAATGCAGTGGCAACCGTAATTTATACCAACACCTTAAAACCAACCCATGCTGTGGTTTGGAGCGGCTTAATTAATTTTATCGGCGTGTTAACAGGTGGTATTGGTGTGGCCATGGGCATTGTAAATTTATTACCTGTCGAAACCCTTACAGATTCTAATCTTGCGCATGGCATGGCCATGGTGTTTGCGTTATTATTAAGTGCCATCATTTGGAACGTAGGTACCTGGTATTTAGGCATTCCATCCTCATCATCGCACGCGTTAATTGGTTCTATTTTAGGTATTGGTTTAGCATTTTATTTTATTAATGGTAAAAATGCTGTTAATTGGGGCAAAGCGCAAGATATTGGTTTATCGCTTTTAATTTCGCCCATGGTGGGTTTTGCATTGGCAATTATTATTATGTTTATTTTTAAACGATTAGTAAAAGATGATGCCATTTATAAAGAACCTATTCCGGGTGTAAAACCTCCTTTTTGGATCAGGGTTATCCTTACAACTACATGTACCTTGGTTAGTTTTTTCCACGGACAAAACGATGGGCAAAAAGGCGTGGGCTTAGTTATGCTTATTTTAATTGGCTTGGTACCGGGCTATTTTGCTATAAAAGATACGCAAGATCTTGGAGAAACGTATAAGCAAATGAGCCATGTTACACAATTGGTTCATAAAATAGATACCACAAAATTATCTGAAAAAGAAAACATAGATATTTTAAAAACCAAAGCTCGTTGTGCAGATCTACTAAGCATTCTTAACAACAAAAAAAGTGTTTCCGAAATAGATTCGGCAAAACGTTTTGAAGTTAGAAAACACATCATCCTTATTTCTAAAAGCGCAGAAAAAGTTGGCTATGGCGAAAACTCTTCGCTAAGCATTATAGAAAAAGATGATTTAAAAGCCACCATTAAAGAATCTAAAAAAATAACCGATTACGCGCCAGAATGGGTAATCATTATGATATCCTTATCATTAGGTTTTGGTACTATGATTGGCTGGAAACGTATTGTAAAAACCATTGGCGAAAAAATTGGCAAACAACACATGAGTTATGCACAAGGCGCTTCGGCCGAGTTAGTAGCTTCTGCAACCATAGGCATGGCATCTGCGTGGAATTTACCGGTAAGTACCACACACGTATTATCATCGGGTGTAGCAGGGGCTATGGTAGCTAAAAAAGGCGTAAAAAACCTGCAGCCACAAACCATTAAGACAATTTTTATGGCTTGGCTTTTAACCTTGCCTGTAACCATGTTACTGTCTGGCGGCTTGTTTTTATTATTCCGCTGGTTGTTTTAAACAAATTTAATTTTTAAACTAAGAGCCTCGATTTATTCGGGGTTTTTTTTTTAAAATGTCTCGCTGAGCCTGTCTTTGTCATACTGAGCCTGGCGAAGTATGGGCGTTCCGGCGTGCGTCATGCTGAGCCTGTCGACGCACGCCGTCGGGCTGCTGGCGTAAAGCTTTTTAAGATTACTTAAAAAGGCTTTCTGCCTACATCCCTTACGCAAATACACCGCATAAAAAAACCGCCTTGTCCATTCGAGGGTAGTCGAGAACAAGGCGGTTTTTATTTTATACCGCAGCATTACAAATGCGGCGGAGCGGGGCGGGGTGGTATTTTGTATTTGTTACCAGCTAATTGAAATTTGTTAAAAGCAAAGGAGTATAATAGCCTATAAACAGGTGCTTGCAAGGCTGGTAAACAATTAGCAGGTAGCCGTGTGCAATTAGTCGTAATTATAAACTGTTTACGGCTACTGTTAATTGATTACTAAAATACGGCATAAACCAAATAACACAAATTTTAAATAACGAATGCTCACAAATATTCACTCAATTTGCACAGCTATTAACACCCATATCTTTCCGCTTGTTTGTTGCTTCTTCTATATGTATTTTTGAAACCACCAATTTCATCTAATCATGCAACAAACCCTCAATTTCTTAAATAAAATTAAAAAGAATAACAACCGAGATTGGTTCGAAAAAAACAAGCCAGTTTATTTAGAAGTAAAACAAGCGCACGAACAAGTGGTGCAGCAGGTAATTAACAACATTGCCAAATTCGATCCTAAAATAGCAGGACTGGAAGCTGCAAAAACTACGTTTAGAATTTATAAAGATGTGCGTTTCTCTAAAGATAAAACGCCCTACAAATCTAACATGGGTGCAAGCATAAACCCCGGCGGCAAAAAAAGCGATATACCGGGATATTATTTACACGTAGAGCCAGGCAATTCTTTTTTAGCAGGTGGTTGTTGGATGCCAATGCCCGATAAACTAGCTGCTATGCGGCAAGAAATTGATTACAATTATGCCGATTTTAAAAAGATACTTGCCCATAAAGAATTTAAAAAATACTTTGATGGTATAAACGATGAAGGTAAACTGGTAAATCCGCCAAAAGGCTACGATAAAGAAAACCCGGCTGTTGAAATATTAAAAAACAAATGCTTTATACTCGTACATAACATAGATGATAAAATGCTTTTAAGTAAAGAGTATCCAAAATATGCAGCCTCTGTTTTTAAAGCTATGTATCCCTTTCTGCTTTTTTTAAGAGAAGCTGTTAAATGATATAAATTAAAAACCGCCAATCTTATTATTAATAATAAGACTGGCGGTTTCTTTTGTCAAATTTGCTATTTATCCAATAGCCATAAACAACCATTATTTTTTCTTGTCAGTTTGTTTTGGTGAAGTTTTAGTTTCTGTTTTTTTAGAATGATCTTCCATTAATTTTTTGTCGTTAGAACCGTGATGTGATTCTGAATGTTTAGAAATGGAAGCTTTTTCGTTTTGGTGTTTTTCGGTTGTTGTTTTCATGATATGAAGCGTTTATGCTATAATAGTATTTCAAAAAAGTAGCCAATATAAAAACTTCTTAAATCAACGTCTGTACGGGTTGTATATTATAAAAATGGGGAATAGCTTTCTCAATATAAGTTCCCACACTTGCGTTGGCTGAACACTAATATTGGAACAACAAGTGATAAAAACGGAAAACACACTATAAAGAAAACAGCGCAAACGAGTATATTAATAATTTATTTTATCGGTTACGAAAATGATACAGCTCTTATAGATACTACGCAAACACATGCTGATTTTTATTTGTCAAATGCAAAGACATTAAAGGAAATAGATGTAGTTTATCGTACAAAATCATCCGAATTTTCTATGATTGACCCGATGAAAATAGAAACCCTGGGGCAAAAAGAACTTGCTAAAGCTGCGTGTTGTAATCTTTCTGAAAGCTTTGAAACTAATCCATCAGTAGATGTAAATTTTGCGGATGCAATAACAGGCACAAAACAAATTCAAATGCTTGGGCTATCGGGGCAATATGCTTTAATTACCAAAGAAAATATGCCCTACCTACGTGGCTTGGCAACTATGTATGGTTTAAGTTTTATTCCCGGCACTTGGATACAATCTATACAGTTAGGTAAAGGAGCGGGAAGTGTTATTAATGGCTATGAAAGTTTTACAGGTCAGATTAACACCGAATTACAAAAGCCTGAGAAAAGCGAAAAACTTTTTTTTAATACGTATGTAAATGCGAACGGTCGTAATGAGTATAATCTAAATCTTGCAAAAAAACTTAATGATGTTTGGAGTGTGGGGCTTTTAACGCACTTTAGTAATAATCCTTTAAAACAAGATTTTAACGGCGATGGCTTTTTAGATATTCCCACAGGAAAACAATACAATATTATGAACCGATGGAACTATCAAACTCGCAAAGGATTTGAAGGACAGTTTGGAGGAAGTTATGTAAACGATAACAGGCAAGGTGGACAAATGGCTTTT
Organism: Bacteroidia bacterium; assembly: GCA_038206945.1. GTDB lineage: Bacteria > Bacteroidota > Bacteroidia > B-17B0 > Aurantibacillaceae > PALSA-968. The sequence continues at coordinate 39,082 of JBBRAG010000023.1, forward strand.
AATCCTTCCATTGAAAGAACAGCACAGCCTTATTACGGCATAGGTATTAACTCCGAAAAATGGGATGTCTTTGCCAAAAACGGATATGTATTTAAAAACAAACCCGAAACAAGTATGGGTTTACAACTTAGCTTTTTGCAACACAGGCAAAATAATTTCTACGGACTAAATAATTACTATGGCTTTCAGCAAACATTTTATGCCAATTATATTTTTCAAGGAATTATAAATAATACCAATCACAAGTATAAAACAGGCGCAAGTTATTTATTAGATAATGTTTCTGAAACATATAAGCAGTTTAAGTTCAATAGGCAAGAATCCGTGCCCGGTATATTTGGCGAGTACACGTATTCTTATCTAACACACTTTAATGCCGTTGCAGGTTTACGTGCCGATTATCATAATTATTATGGTTTGTTTTTTACTCCACGGTTACATCTTCGTTATTCTTTTAATAACGATAATACGGTTATTCGCGCTTCAGGCGGCCGTGCTTTAAGAACGGCTAATATACTGGCAGAAAACTCTTCGTTTATGGCATCTTCTCGTCAGTTTATTGTTACGCCATCTAACTCAGCCATGCCTTATGGGTTAAACCCTGAGATAGCTTGGAATTACGGGCTAAATTTTTTGCACAAGTTTAAACTCAATTACCGTGATGCTCAAATTGTATTAGATGTTTATCGTACAGATTTTGTAAATCAGGTGGTGGTAGATATAGATAAAAACCCACAACAAGTTTTTTTCTACAACTTAAAGGGCAAGTCATTTTCTAATACATTACAAGCAGAGTTTAATTGCGAAGTTCGTAAACGACTTGATGTACGAGTTGCGTATCGCTACATAGATACGCGTACACAATATTCAACAGAATTGTTGCCAAAATATCTTTTAGGTAAGCATAGAGCGTTTATTAACGTGGCTTATGAAACAAAAAATCAGCATTGGCAATTTGATTTTACCACACAATGGAATGGCGCAAAACGTTTGCCAAAGACAAGCAGTAATCCTACCGAGTACACAAGAAGTAATTATTCGCCGGCTTATTTTATCTTAAACGGACAGATAACTTACAAAATCGGGGTAAAACAAAAATTAGATATTTATTTAGGTATGGAAAACATGTTGAATGAACGCCAATTAAATCCTATCGTTTCTGCCAATAACCCATATGGTCAATATTTTGATGCGTCTATGGTTTGGGGACCTATATATGGGCGGATGTTGTATGGTGGTTTACGATATAGGATAAAATAGGTTTAAGTTAGTGTTTTTTATATTATTACCCGATGAATGGTTGTTACTCGTTCATAAAAACAGTTATTAATAAAATTAAAATCTCAAGTCAAGAAATTGAAAATAAGAATAAAACTATTGTACATTTACCGTCTAAAATAAAAACATGAAAAATATCCAAAAGAATATATTTCTTACCATTATAGGTTTAGCGGCATCAACGTTGTTTTCTCAAAATCTTGATGAAGTAGTAAAAAAACACATCGAAGCCATTGGCGGCAAAGATAATTGGGCCAAAGTAAAAAGCCTTAAAATGGAAAGCTCATTAAAAGCAAATGGTGCCGATATAAAAATTACCATATTCCAGGTTGATAAAACAGCTATGCGCCAAAATATTGCACTTATGGGCATGGAGGGTTATAGTATTGTAACTACTAAAGAAGGATGGTCTTATATGCCATTTCAAGGGCAAACAAAACCTGAAGCTATGACAGCAGATGATGTAAAAAAATCGCAAGATGGTTTAAACCTGCAAGATGATTTTATTACGTATAAAGAACTTGGTAAAAAAATAGAATTAATTGGCAAAGATGACGTTGATGGAACAGAGTGTTTTAAAATAAAAATTATTGATAAAGATGCAACTGAAACTACTTATTATATCGATCCAAGTAATTATTATCTTATTAAAGAAACTACTAAAATGACTACCAACGGAAAAGAAGTAGAAAACTCAACCAACTTTAGTAATTTTAAAAAATTACCTGAAGGTATTGTTTTTCCGTACACCATTTCCGGTCCTTGGGGCGCAACCGAGTTAACTAGCTTAACCATCAACCCAACTATTAATGAGTCCTTATTTAAACCAACAACTCCAGCTGCTGCACCTGCTACCCCAACAAAATAAAATTATTCTTTTTAATCTTTATTATCTATGAAAAAAATCATTGGATTTTCGTTGCTTGTTTGTGCCTTAAATACACAAGCGCAAGTTGCAGTTAACGCTGCCATGTTTGGCATGATGGAAGCTCGCAACCTTGGTCCTGGCACTATGAGTGGACGTGTTACTTCTATTGATGGAGTTAACAGCACCGATGGTAAAACAATATACATAGGCACTGCCGGCGGTGGTGTGTGGAAATCTACCAACGCGGGCGCTTCTTACGAACCTAAATTTGATAAACATTGTCAATCAATAGGTGCTATTGCCATTAATCAAAAAACACCATCCATAGTTTATGCCGGTACCGGCGAAAGCAACATGCGTAACTCGGTTTCAATTGGCAATGGTATTTATAAAACTACCGATGGTGGAGATAATTGGAAAAAAATAGGATTAGATAGCACAGAACATATTTCTAGAATTGTTATCCACCCCGATAGTACAAATACTATTTATGTAGCTGTACCGGGTGCTTTATGGAGCAACAGCAAACACCGTGGTTTGTATAAATCAACCAATGGGGGCGAAACCTGGGATAAAATATTTTATATAGATGAGCAAACTGGTTGTGCCGATATTTTAATGGATCCATCAAACCCAAATACACTTTTTGTTTCTATGTGGCAGTTTCGCCGTCAACCTTTTAGTTTTAATTCGGGTGGAAAAACCAGCGGGTTATTTAAAAGTACCGATGCCGGAAAAACATGGAAAGAAATTAAAAAAGGCTTACCCGAAAAACCATTTGGAAGAATTGCTATGGCCATTGCACCAAGTGATTCTAAGCAAATGATTGCTATTGTAGAATCGAAAAACACAGAGCTTTATATTTCAGCAGATGGTGGTGAAACTTGGAAAAACAAAAGTGCCACTATGAATGTAAAGGCTCGCCCCTTTTATTTTAGTACTATAGTTGTAGATCCTAAAGATCCAAAACGTGTTTATCGCCCTGCCTTTTATTTTGCGTATAGCGATGATGGTGGGTATTCTTTTAGCGAAGCAAGTAGTGAAGGTGGTTGGGTGCATAGCGATATGCATGCCTTGTGGATCAATCCATCAAACACCAACATCATGTACTTAGGTACTGATGGTGGTATTTACGTGAGTATTGATAGAGGGGTAACATGGCAGTTTAATCAGGCTTTACCAGTTGGCCAGTTTTATCACGTAGCGTTTGATTTGAAAGAACCTTATAATGTATATGGAGGCTTGCAAGATAACGGAAGTTGGATGGCACCAAGCGCTGCGCCCGGCGGTATTAATAATGCCAGTTGGAGCAGAGTAAATGGAGGCGATGGTTTTTGGACGGTGCCCGATGTAGATGGTAAAACAGTTTATTCTGAATACCAAGGTGGTAATATGAACCGCACAAACTTGACAAATATGAAAGCGGCATTTATTCAGCCTCAAAAAACCGAGAAGGAAGAAAAATTACGTTGGAACTGGAATACCCCAATTGTAACCGGCGCAAAAAATCCAAAAAATTTATATGTGGGTGCGCAGTATTTATATAAATCTACGGATCAAGGTAGAAACTGGAAACGCATTTCGGGAGATTTAACCAGCAACGATAAAAAGAAACAAAAACAAGAAGAGAGTGGCGGGTTAAGCGAAGACAACACTTCCGCCGAAAACCATTGTACCATTTTTACCATTGCAGAATCTCCACTTGATGAAAATTTAATTTGGGTTGGAACCGATGATGGTAACTTACAATATTCAACAGATGCCGGAACAAGCTGGACAAACGTATCGCTAAACATAGCAAAATGCGGCATTGCAAATCAGGCTTGGGTTAGCAGCATCCAACCTTCTCAATTTGATAAAAATACCTTGTACGCTACATTTGATAACCACATGTATGGCGATCACAAAACCTATTTAGGTAAAAGTTCCGATATGGGTAAAACCTGGAAAAGAATAAACAGCACAGAATTTACAGGCTTTGCACACAAAATAAAAGAAGACCTTGAAAGTAAGAACTTATTATTTTTAGGAACAGAGATGGGTTTATTTGCCAGCTTAGATGGGGGAGAAAATTGGTTTCGTATGAAAAATAAAATGCCTGAATATGGTTTAATAAGAGATATACAAATACACCCAAAAACGCACGACTTAATTATTGCAACACATGGTCGTGGTATTTTTATTTTGGATGATATCCGTCCAATGAGAAACCTAACTAAAGAAATTTGGGAACAGGATGTGTTTTTATTTCAAACACCCGATATAACAATTAGCAATGGCAGGTTTGGTTACGGTGGCCCCGAAGTATCAGGTGGATGGGATGCTGAAAACCCAGCATTTATTCCAACTATTAATTATTATTTAAAGCAGCGCATGGCAAGTGGAAAAATTATGCTCGAAATTTATGACGATGAAAATAATTTAGTGCAAAGTATTCCCGGCACTATTAGAAAAGGGATAAATAAATTATCGTGGAACTTGGGAGGAACTCCACCAAAAGTGGCAGAAGGAAGTACAAAAATGGATGGAGCGGGATTTAGCGCACCTACTGTGTTGCCTGGTGTTTATACATTAAAACTAAAAGTAAATGATAAAGAGTATATAAGTAAAGTTACTTGCATACATAATAAGGAAAATAAGGATTTAACCCCCGAAGATGCAAAATTGGTTTACGCTAAAGCAATAGAGTTGCAAACGCTTTATAATAATATAAACAACTCAATTGATAGTATTTCTTACTACCAAAAAGGGTTGAAAGCCGATACGGTTGCATTTGCAAAAAATAAAAACGCTCAAACTTTTTACAATGAATTGCAAAAAACAAAAGCAGGGTTTATGGCCACTAAAAAAACGTCAATTTTTGCTGATGAAGAAAAGTTGCGCGAAAAGGTTTCTAAACTATATGGCTCTTTTTGTAGTATGGAATCTAAGCCAAACAGTACCCAATTAGAATCTATAGATGATTTAAATAAGGAATACAGCCTACAAAAAGACGCTTTAAAAAAGGTAATAGTAAAAAATTTACCTAAAAATCCTGAACTAAGAAAGCTTAAAGAGTTTAAATAAAATATAAAGCAGTGGCATCCATTGGGCTTATTTTCGGAATGCTTATGCCCGTGATGAAGGAATACGAATGGATCATATATTTTAAGCCCTTAATTAGAGAACCGCCTTATGAAAGGTGGTGTTGATAAAAAAGTGCGCGGGTGGGAGAAAACAAGCGATAATGCACCGGTTTGGATAAAGATTGATGATAAATGAAATAAATCGACTACCTTTTTTATTGAAGTAATGTTGGGTTACTGCTTCTTATTCAATTTACTCCATAATCATTAAATGTAAGCAGTATATATATACTTATTTAATGATTCTAAATTTTTAAAGGCATCGCCCATCGTATTATTAAAATAAACAAAAACAACTTTACCCTCTTGCAGCCATTCATGTACATAAGTTGCATATTCCGCTAAAAAATGTTCTGAATAGCTATCCCGGTAATTACCGGTAGGTCCATGAAAGCGTATGTACATAAAATCTGAAGCATGATTTATTCCGGGCGTTACCGATTTAGGGATATCCTGAACAACGATGGCGGCTTGATGAGATTGCAATAGGTTATACACCTCGGGTTGATACCACGATCTATTTCTAAACTCCACGGCAATTTTCCATTCACCTTTATAATTGTATTGAGCAATGCATCTTAAAAGTGCATCCAATTGCCTGAAATTGGCTTTGCCCAAACTAGGCGGAAATTGAATTAGCACACAACCTTTCTTATTACCTGCATAAGATATTACATGGAAAAAACTTTTCACATCCTCGTGTTTAAAATCAAGGTTGGCCACGTGCGTTATCTCTTTCCAAAGCTTATAGGTAAACTTAAATTCTTTAGGTACTTCGGTAGCCCATTTACTAATAGTTTTAGGCTGAGGCAATTTATAAAAGGTACTATTTACTTCTATGCTATTAAAAAAAGTAGCGTAATAAGTAAGCCTGCTTGAATTTTTATGGAGTTCGGAAAATAAATATTTAGGAACTGGTAATTGCAGTCCGCTAAGACCGGAATAAAAACAAGTGAGCGTGCTATTTACTTCTTCCATTAAATCCATTTATACTTTAGATGTATTAAATGATCATACCTGACATAAATTCTATATAATGTAATTCTACTGCCAATTTTATTCCTGAAAAAAATCCATTTTAATAACCTAACTATTTCTTATTATACAATCTGTGAAAAAAAATCCACAAATAATTTTATGTAATAGCTAAAATTAATGGCAAAAAATTTTATTATAAAATTTGTAAATGATATTTAATCAGGCGTCATTATAAAATAAATTATTAATCATCTTAAACCTATCCTTATGAAAACTAAAACAACCCAAGCGGGCAAACAAGCCCCGGCAAAAAAATCAATCGGTGTTAGAGCAAAACCAGATGCTGCCGCTGGACTTCGTGAATTATTTGAAAACGAATTAAAAGATATCTACTGGGCAGAAAAAGCGTTGACCAAAGCATTACCTAAAATGATGAAGAACGCAACCTCAGAAGATTTAGCAACTGCCATTGAAGACCATTTAGGAGTAACTGAAAATCAGGTAAGTCGTTTAGAAGAAGTTTTTGAAACACTTGGCATGAAAGCACAAGCTAAAAAATGCGAAGCTATGACCGGTATTTTAAAAGAAGGTGAAGAAATAATGAAAGAAACAGAAAAAGGTCCCGTGCGTGATGCCGGTATTATTTCTGCCTGCCAAAAAGTAGAGCATTATGAGATTGCTTCATACGGAACTTTAGTTTCTTTTGCAACAATATTAGGAGAAGTTGAAGCTGCAGCTTTGTTAGAAGAAACTTTAAATGAAGAAAAGGAAGCTGATGAAACACTTACAGAAGTGGCAGAAACTGCGGTAAATATAGAAGCTGCACAAGAAGCGTAATATATACTTGTATATAAACATCATAACTACAGACGTGCAGGATGGTTATTAATTTACACCCTATTAATGTATAATTATTATAAGGAAAAATAATTTAAATTTTAAGTGAACTTTAATACCTATTTTACAGTATATTTATAATAAAACGCTGCGCAAAAAATACTTATAAAGAATAAAGAAACTGGTGCAACTTGGAAAGCCACACACGAAAAAATTGTGCAAAATCTTCTCGCTAAATTAATACTTAAACTTATAATGAATGAAATTGTGAGATTTTTTCTACGAACTATTGTATGCGATTCAGTTTTTAAATGTGGTTATAAAAGCTTAATGGCATAAGTTTTTT